>CAYXVF010000029.1:0-53727 GCA_964468125.1 uncultured Bdellovibrionales bacterium
GGCTTACAAACCGACAATTCCCGCTCTCAGACGGGCGGAACGACCGTCTAACAGGTGATTCCCGATCGGAGATGGCTCCCGAATCGAGCAACCGCCTGCGTTGGGTCCCGATATTGGAGAGGTGACGGGAGCGTTTTGGCGACCCGGCACGAATGTCCGAGGATGTGATGAAGACCGTCGATCGTGCCACCATCAAGGAGCTCAACGAGCTCAACGAGCAGGCGCACGAGCTCGCGCTCATGGCTCGAATCAAGGCCGGCGATGGGCCCGCAGCACCGGACGCGGCGGCGCGCGATGTCGAGTATCTCTTCGACCGCATCTCGAATGTTCGCGATACCGTTCTCACCGTCCTGCGCGAACGAGGCGACGACCCGACCTACATCGGATGCGCCCTGCAGGCGCTGCAAAGCCTGCACGAGGCGGCGACCTTGATGAACGCCAGCAGCTTGCGCGGGGTGCGCGCGGCGATGCAGAGCACGAATTCGCTCGCCCGAGGGCTCTCGGACCTGATGTTCGGGGCGACCCAAGCGCTCGAAGAAACGCACACGATCGACGAGGTCGGGGACCCGGCACTCGACGCGGCGAGCCTGCGCGCGATGCAGATGATCGACATCGAGCGCACCGTCGATTCACTCTTCCGCCACGTCCGTCTCCGGGGAGACGATCTGAATCAGCGCGATGTCGCCGAGATCCGCCCGGTGATCGAGCGCGTGCATCGGATGGTGCGCTACTCCCTGCTCCACGGCTCCCCCGCGAGCCCGGACCTACTCTCCCGCGGATCCGAGTCGCTCGACCGGCTGTTGACGCTCGCAAAGCGGATCGTGCCGAAAGCGTGCACCGCGGAGCACCGAAAGCTCGCAACCTTGAGCGTGAACCTGATCAGCACCGGGCGAGAAATCAGCGCGGCGCTCCCGAGGACACCCTTCGCGATCCGCTCCTTCGAGGGCTTCTGAGTCCCTCAAGCGTCTTCCGGCTCCGGCTCCGGCTCCGACTCCGACTCTGAGCTCCGCTCCGCACCGCGGTCGAGGTTGCCGCTGTCCGCGTGGAACTCGCCGCGGCGTCTCGTACGGATCAGAAACCCGGAGTGTCCCACCATCGTCAGCTCGGGCCGAAGTCGCTGGCGGTCGACGACCCACTTGCGTTGCAGAATTTCGACGACTTCCGGAGGAGCGAACTCCTTTGAGTCGAGCAGGGCGATGACGAGCTGGTCCACCTGCCGCAAATTCGGGAGATAGCTGACCCAGATGCCGCCATGTCGAAGGCACGCTTCCACGCCGGGCAGGGCGGTCCACGGCTCCGGATGATCGAGCACCACGCGATCGACCGGATCGAGCTCGAGCATTCCTGCACTCACGTCACCCAAGCGAAAATCCAGCCGCTCGCTCACGTTGCCTCGCCACCCGGCGATGTTCTTGAGGGCTCGGTTCGCGTGGTCCTCGCGGAGGTCAAAAGAGACGACCCGGCCCGTCGGACCCACCGCCTCGAGAAGACCGATCGTGAGACCGCCGCTACCTATGCCCGCTTCCACCACACGGGCGCCGGGAAAGATATCCGCCCATTGCAGCACGTATGCGATGTCCTTCGGAGGCATCACGGTCGCTGCTCGGGGCATCAGGAGGACGTAGTCCTCGAGCGTCGCGCGGTAGGCGGCGACCCCCCCTCCCCGATGCGTCCGAATGCGGGCTCCCGGCGAGCGGCCGATCAGGTCGTCGCAGTCGAAGGCTCCGCCCGCAACCTGCACGCGTTTGCCAGCTTCGAGGATCACCAGGTGTTTCTTCGCCCGTCGGTCATAGAGGACCGCGGCGTCGCCGTCTTTGAAGGGGTCGTCGTCCAGCACGACAAAGCGTAAACCCCACCCTTCGACTCGAGATCAAGCTGCGGCGAGCACTCCGAGCGCTTCGAGGACAACCGTAGCGTAGGCCCCGGGTGGCAGGCTGAAGCACAGACGCGGCGCGCCGTCGTGCTCGTCGAGCTCGATTTCGCCGAGGGAGAGCACCGTGGAGCGGCGACTGCCGGCCGTCAGCTTGCGGAATCGATCGAAATGAGTGTCATCGAGACACGCCGCTTCGAGTACGGCCGCTTCGAGACGAGCGGCCTCGCCGGTCGCAGGCTTCATGTGAGGACCGAAAATGGGCCCCGCGACGACAGCCGCGCGCTTGCGCACTGCGTCTCGTGCTGCGTCCGCCGTACCGTGGAAGTCGCGCCCGTCGGGTCGAAGCACGACGTCGCCGTCGATCCATTGGTCCCAAGCTCCGCGGTCGACTCGGGCGGCGAGGTAGGCGTTGAACAACGCAGACTGGGCCGCACTCAGAGCCAGGCGCATCATTCTTCCGCGTCGCGGTCGTGTCTCGCCACGCAAGAAAGAGAATCCCGCGCGGTGCGTGTCCACCGAGTCGCCAAAACGCTGCCGACCGAAGTAGTTGGGCAGTCGGGCGTCGCTTTCCTCGAGCCAGCGCTCCACCGCGCTTCTGTCTGAGCCTCTGAGGACCAAACGAAATCGATTGCCCGCTAGCTCACCGGTTCGGAGCCTTCCGCTGTTCGATTCGACGCGCAGAATCCGAGCTCGCTCGACGCGGTCGAGCCGGTCCTTCGCCACCATCGGTACAGACATCCACTGTCTGGATAGAGCGAACGAGTCTTTCATTCCGGCGTAGCCAATGGCGTCGGCGGAGACCGCGAGCACCTCGGCCAGGTGCTGGACGAGCGCCGGAGTGGAGAGCTCTCGCTTTTCGACCCAGAGGAAGAGGTGCCCGGGGCGTCCGTCCGGGTCGAAGAGCGACGTTTCCTCGACTTCGAAGTCTTCCGGGTATTGTTTGTAAACACCGCCCGCAGCCCCACGCACGGGCAAGGGAAAGTCCACGGGCGTCTCGATGTGCTCGGCGAGGCGGCTCAGGAGCGGGCCCTCAGCGCCTCATAGGCCCGATTGATCTCTTTCGTGCGCTGCTCCGCCAGCTTGCGCAGCTCGGGCGCCATGTTTTCGAGATAGTCAGGGTGGTACTTCCGGATCGCGTCTTGGTAGGCGCGCCGGATCTCTTCGGTGCTCGCGTTGCGATCGACTTCCAGCACCTCGTAGGGGTCGCGTTCTCCCGCATCTACTCGGGGCTTTTGCTGTTTCTTTGGCTCCTCTGGTGCCGGACCTTCGAGCGCCGAGAGAAATCGTCGCGCCAGCGAGTAGGCAAACAGGACCGCGAGGGCCAATGCGATCAGACGCAGCATGAATGTCGCACCATAGGCTGCGACCGGCATCGGGGCAATCCGTCTCGCCAGCCCCTTCCTTGCTGGCCTTACGACCCTCTGCTACGTTCCGCGAGTCAAGGGCGCTGATGCGCTAGAATACCAATTGAGCAAACATGAGACGCACCCTGTCTACCGCTTTGTTGGCCGCGCTCCTCTTCCCCGCGACCGCTCGTGCTCAGAATGACGCGCAGGACGGCACCCGTCTTGTCACCATTACTCGTGTGTCCGGTGCCGGCTCCGATCGCGCCGCCGGTTTCGTGGCGCACTACGTCCGAAAAAAACTCGCCACCGACGAGCGCTACCAGCTCCAGAGCTTGTCTACCGCGCTCGGTGACGCAACGGTGGAAGCGGCCGAGGCTGCCTTGGAAAAGGCCGCCAAGCTCGCCGAACGTGGCCGCACGGCCTACGACATCCTCGAGCTCGACCAGGCAGTTGAGAGCCTGAACGCAGCGGTTCGCGAGTACGATCGCAACGCCGCATATGTCACTGATTTCCGCAAAGTCGCCAAAACGCTGATGCTCCTCGGCGCGACCCACATTCTCCGGGGCGAAGTACCGCGCGGCCGCGAGCGCTTGGCGCAAGCGCTGATTCTCTATCCCGAGGTCGAGCCGGACGCGCGCGTGTTCAATCCCAGCATGCGTCAGGTGTTCGGGGACACGAAGGCCAAGGTCCTCGGGGGACGACGGGGATCGATCATCGTCGAGACCCAACCGACAGGGGCGGAGATCTACCTCGACGGCAAGTTCATGGGGGTTTCCCCGGAGACGATTCTTCAAGTGGCGGAGGGACGTCACTACCTCCGCGCGGTGAAGGACGGTCATCGCCCCTTCGGAACGGTGATCGACGTGAAGGGTACGGTGGAGGTCACGGACCGTGCGGTGCTCACCATGACGAAGGCGTTCGATGACTACGACCGACTCTGCGACGAAATCTTCACCGCGCTCAACGCGGGTCGAGACCCGAGACAGGTGGAAACCCTCCTCGGTCAGCTCGCGACCTTGCTCAACGTCGACGACCTGTTCATCGACGAGGTGCGGATCGATGGTGAGCAGGTGCGGGTGCTCGCCGCGCAGTTCAACCTGAGCGGGAAGCTGCAGTCACGCGTACGCGAAACGAAATTCGTCTACGACGCGGACGGCGACAGCTATGGCCGACGTATCGACGAGTTTTTGGAGCAGGAGTTCGGACCTCCGCAGGCGGGCAGTCTCGAGGGCTCGGGTCCGGGCGGGATGCGTTGGGACGGCGAAGGCGTCGCGCCGCCGACGCCCTTGTGCATGGGAATGAACTGCGACGACTTTCGCTCGAACGTTTTGATCTGGGGCGGGGTCTCCGCGGCGGGCCTCGCCGGGCTCGGTGGCGTCTTTGGGTTTCTCGCCCAATCGGACAACGACGAGTTTCAGACGACCCCACAGGTCGACCCGCGCTCGAACGAGCTGGAGAGCTCGGGCAAGACCAACGCATTGATCGCTGACATTCTGTTCATCACCGCTGGAGCCACCGCTCTCACCGCCGTTGGAGTCTACCTATTCTATTATCCGAGCACGACCGTGGAAGAGGTGCTCGAGGCGGAAGACCGACGGAGCTTTGGGATCGTCCCCACCGGCGACGGCGGGGGAATGCTGATGGGAACCTGGACTTTCTGACCATGCGACGCGCCTGTTTCATTTTCATCGCGCTGATTCCCGGGTGCAGCTTGCTGCTCGACTGGGACCCGGATCAGCTCCCATGCGCTGACACGATTCCCCGCTGCGCGGAGGGATTTTCCTGTCTGGGGCAGGTGTGCCAAGCCGATGGTCTCGTCGGGCGCCACGGTCAGTGTACCGAAGACCGTCAGTGTCAGCCTGGGCTGGACTGCCGAGGCGTGGCGTGCGTCGAGCCTTGCGGACAGGCGTTTTACTCGGAAGCGGGAGACGGTTGCTTCGGTGACGAGTACTGCGCGCCGTTCAACAATCCGAGCGGCGGCGTGCAGCAGGGTTACTGCATTCGCAGCGAGTGCAACGACAACGACGACTGCACCGATGGTACGTTGGTGCAGACCTGCGTCCCCATCAAAGTCGGCGCTGGAGCCTGTCTCTCGACCTGTGAAATCGACTTCAATCCGCTCTACAGCGACACCTGTGTCGTTGAGGCGGGCAATCCTCCGGTCTACTGCCAGGCGATCGGACGCGACAACCCGAACTTTGGGGCGCAACTGGTGTGTTTGGATGCGGGAGCAAACCTCGAAGGACAGCCCTGCAACCCGGTGATCAATCCGTGCCAGGAAGGGTTCACCTGTGACTTGACCGAGGACAGCCCCGTCTGCCGCCAGTACTGCGACGTTATCAACGCTCTCTGCGATGGCGGCGACATCTGCTGCCCCCGCCAATTCGGCCAAGCGGTATATGGCATCTGCGCACCCGCGTGCGGCTGACTTCGCGGCGGCACGCAAGCTAGTTTTGCGACAGGAAAGTCGCGAGCCGTTGCTCATCCTCGTCGAGGATCTGAATGAACTCGACGCCCATGCCCGGACCGTGTCGGAGCTGTTGTCGAGAGGTCCAAGCAACACGGGCCCGAATCTTCAGCGTGCGCTCCGGTTGGTCGGGAAGCTCGAAGGACAGATCGCACTCGTCGCCGGTTTCGAGGAGCAGGTCCGAGCGCAGAAACGCGCCGCCTTCGGACAAGTCGCGTGTCTCGAATATCAGCTCTCCCGCGGCCTCGGTGCCTACCTGCGTCACGCGAACGTCGAGGCGCACCGACATGCGCGGATGCTCGCGCTTTGGACGATACTCATCGGCCATGATCTTCGAGCGTACGGCTTTGGCTGCGATTCCGCCAGCAATTCACTCGCGGTGATACTTCTCGCCTTTCATCACCGTGTGGGCGCGATAGAGCTGCTCGATCGCAACCACCCAGGCGAGACGGTGCGGCAGGGTCAGGGGTGAAAGGGACCAGCTCGCATTCGCGCGCGCGTGCACCTCGGTCGCGTGACCGTCCGCACCACCGATCAGCACTGCCACCCGCGAGTGGAGCGGGGCGAGCGCACGGAGCCGTTCGACGAGCTCGCGGGTCGTAAATGCCTCACCGCGCTCGTCGAGGGCGACGACGTAATCCGTGTCACGGGTCTTTGCGAGCAAGGCTCGTCCTTCGGCCGCGCGATCGGCGTCCCGGACGAGCAGGAGCTCGGCGCGAGCGTATCGATTCAGACGTTCGAGATAGCTCTCTGCTGCCTCGATCAACGGGTCACGGGCGCGGCGGCCCACTGCGATGATGCGATAGTTCAACCGGGCATCAGGCAGTCGCGGCCGCGTCTTCGAGGACGACCCGTTCGGCTCCGGGCCACAGCGTCTCGAGAGCGTAGACGTCCCGGGTGAACTGGTGAAAGACGTGGACCACGACGCTTCCCACGTCGATCAGCGCCCATTGCCCTTCGTTCACCCCTTCGCTGCCAACCACCTTCACCCGCAGATCCTTGGCCGCGTGGAGCACCGAATCCGCGACGGACTGCACGTGCCGGTCGCTCGTTCCCGAGCAGATCAGAAGAAAATCCGTATAGGAAGCGCGACCGCGGAGGTCGATGAGAACCGGGTGGATGGCTTTGCGGTCGAGGGCCGCGTCGCCGAGCTTGAGGGCCAATTCCTTAGAATCCAGGGTGTACTCCTTGGTACCTGTCCCGTGATGGGAGAGCGTTCGCCCTCCGACCTACGTCATGGTTGGAGAGTATGCCCCCTGTGGACCGAATGACAATGCCTGGGCGGTCTTCTTTGCCTCAGGGAGTGTCGCGGGCGGATTCCTCGGGGTCTTTGGGCAGCTCGTGTCGAAAGAAGCTGAGGGCGTCGACTTCTCGCGGGGTGCGGCTGTACTCGGGCCGCGCGCCTTTGGGCGCTTCGACCGCCTCCGCGGCGCCGGCCTGGGTGATCTCGCCGTCGTAGCGGATGCTGAGTTGGGTCGGGCGCACGTCTCGGTCTTGGATCTCGAGCTTCCCCTCGAGCTTGCTCTTCACGATCACGCCCGTATCGCTGTCGACCCAGAGACTTCCCTGCAGGCCCATTGCGCGGCCGGTTTCTCGCCAACGACTCGGCGGCGCGATCGGAAGGGGATTGGCGGGCAGCCGCTCGACTCTTTCTGGAGGGGTGGCTTCGGAGGCGAGGCCGAGGTCGTAGCGGCGTGCCGCGCGACCTTCAACCATTTCCGCCGGCCCTTTTTCTAGCACGAGCCGGGCAAAAAAAGGTTCGAGCGCCTGCGCCTGACTGGTCCAGGCGAGCTGCGCCCAGGAGTCGAGGGCGGTGGCATCGCGGCGGGGTTTCTGGCGCATGTGCCCCTGGTTTTGCCGGATATAGACGGTTTCGCCGACGAGTGAGGCTTCGACGCTCGTGTCTCCGCTGTCGACGGAGACAGCGAAGTTCCCGGCGGCGTCGATGTGCGCCAGGTATCGATCGACCTGGGAAAGCTCCTTGCCACCCCGAGAGAAGGAGAAATACGAGCGTCCCTCGAAGTGCATCGAGCCCAGCCGCGCCGCGGCCTCTCCCGCGGACATGTGAAGCACGCGCATCTGTTCTCCCCTATCCTCGGCGAGCGTCTCCACGTCGATCGGGGACGTATCGTAGGAAGAACGCCCGCGGGTGGGTTCAGTGGCGACGCTTCCGCCGGAGCAAGCGCCTAGGAGTGTCACGGAAACGTAAAAGAAGACGGGGATCGTGCTTCCTCGGAATCGCGTTGGCATCGCAGACGTATAACGAGGGGTCTCGGAGAGGTCGAGTTTCTCGCGGAAGAAAAGCGCCTCAAACGGCCATTTCTCGCGGGTCTGCGCCAATCGCCCGAGGCTGATTTGCTTGCGTGGCTGGAGGGCGCATACTACCCTGCGAGAATGGCCCGTGCGCCAGAGCCGGTCCCCCGAGTGATTGGCACGCGTGTCGCTCGTGCGACTGTGAGGTGTCTGTAATCATCACGCCCCTCAGGAAGAAGGCGGAATGCCTTCGATGAGAACGGCCGTGCGGAGATAATCTTGAAACGTGGTCTCTTACTGACTCTTCCAGTCGCCGTCATCGCACTCGCCGGTGCGGGGTACGCCTGGTTCGATACCGATTCACACGAGCTCCCCCAGAGCCTGCATTCTGGCCTGTCGGCCGGTACCTCTTTTGCCCCAGCCGGGGTGACCAGCAGTACCGCTTCGGCCTCCGGCGGCTACGACCTGAGCGCCCACCAGACGCTGAGTCGGGTCATCATTTTGATCAAAGAGAACTACGTCGACCCGGATCGCATCCAGCCGTACGAGATGTTCCTGGCGGCCCTCGACTACATCGAGAAGACCGTGGCCGAAGTGATCGTCGATGATACGCAGGCCCCCCGTCAGATCACCGTCGCGGTGGGGACGGCAAATCACGTCTTCGACCTCGAACGCTTGGGCGGACTGGACCAGCTTTGGGAAGTCACACTCGCTCTCCGGGATATCTTCCGCTTCCTGCAGGTGCACATCGATGACCCGGAGCAGCGCCGCGATATCGAATACGCAGCGATCAATGGCATGCTCTCCACCCTCGACCCCCATTCGGTACTCTTGAAGCCCGAGAGCTTCAACGAGGTGAAGCTCAGCACGAAGGGTGAGTTCGGGGGCTTGGGCATCGTCATCTCGATCCGTGATGGTGCGCTCACCATCATCTCGCCGATCGAGGACACGCCCGCGTCGCGCGCCGGGCTCAATGCGCAGGACCAGATCATCAAGATCAACGACGAGTCGACGGTGAACATGAGCCTGGAAGAAGCGGTGGAACGCCTCCGCGGCAAGCCGGGCTCGAAGGTCACGGTGTGGGTGAAGCGCAAGAAATGGACGGAATCCAAGCGTTTCGTCCTCATGCGCGCAATCATCAAGATTCAGAGCGTTACCAGCGAGCTCTTGGCCGACGCCATCGGCTACGTGAAGATCAAGAGCTTCCAAGCGAACACCTTCGACGATCTCCATGCGCATCTCGAGGGGCTCCGGGCACGCAATCGCGGCCCGCTCGCGGGGTTGATCCTCGACCTTCGCAACAACCCAGGTGGACTGCTCGACCAGGCGATCCTGATCTCGGACCGATTTGTCGAAAAGGGACCGCTCGTGATCACCGTCGGGGAGGGCAACCGTAAACGCGAGGTCAAGAGCGCGCACGGACCGGGAACCGAGTCCGATTATCCGCTCGCCGTGCTGGTCAACGGGGGCAGTGCGTCGGCGTCCGAGATCGTGAGCGGCGCGGTGAAGAACCACAACCGCGGGGTGATCATCGGAGAGCAGACCTTCGGCAAGGGGTCCGTTCAGGTCCTCTACGATTTCAAGGACCGCTCAGCGCTGAAGCTCACGATCGCCCAGTATCTCACCCCGGGCGACATTTCGATTCAATCGCGTGGGATCACCCCGGACATCGAGGTCGCGCACGCATCCGTGGAGGAAAAGGACGTCCACCTGTTCGTGCACGACTCATCGCCTCGGGAAAAGGATCTCGATCATCACCTCGACAACCCAGAAGTGGTGTCGCCGGGGGCAGGTGTGGACGAAGCGCTCGCGGGTGATGAGCCCATAAGAGTCGTTCACCTCGAAGAAGAGGTCGACGAGGACCTCGCGGCGGTTCCAGAGGCCACCGATGAGTTCCGGAGCGATTACGAGATCGAGCTCGCACAGCAGATTTTGAAGAACGCCCGCTCCACCGATCGTCGAAAAGTGCTCGAGCAGTCTCGCGGCTTGCTCAAGCGCAACGCCGTGGAGGAGCAGCGGCGCATGGCCGCCAGGCTCAAGAGCGTCGGCATCGATTGGTCGGAAGGCAAGAAGGGGCGCGACGGATCCGCGGCTGTTACCCTCGAGAGCAATCTACGCTCTGGCACCATCAAGGCGGGAGAGGTTTTGAGTCTGACGGCGACGGTGACCAACACCGGCCCGGAGCCGCTCTATCGCGTCTACGGCGTGACCGACAGTGAGAATCCTCTCCTTCGCAACCTCGAGCTCGTATTCGGAAAGATCGACCCCGGACAGGCGCGCAGCTGGACGGTGGACGTGAAGCTGCCCCAAGACATGGCATCGCGCGCTGACCTGATGACGCTCAGCGTTCGCGACATGAACAAGTCGCTCGAAAGCGTGTCCTCCAATTTGGTCGTGAGCATCCAAGAGGAGGCGAAGCCGCGCTTCTCGTTCCGCGCGGTCATCGACGACCGCAAGGGCGGCAACGGCGATGGCGTTCTCCAGTTTGGCGAATCGGTCGAGCTCGACATCACGGTCGTCAACGGTGGGCCCGGCAAGGCCTACGACGCATCGGCAACCCTCAAGAATTTGAGCCACGGCTTGGTCTTTTTGGACCGCGGTCGGGCGAAGTTTGGAGAAATTGCCGCGGGCAAGGAAGCCAGCGCGAGCATGAGCTTCAGCGTGAAGCGTCCGACGCGCCGCCACAACCTCCTCGGCGAGGAGATCGACCAACGCAAGGCGAGCCTGCGCCTCTCCGTGTGGGATTCAGTTCTCGGTGAGCCGATCACGGAAACGCTCGAAATCCCCGTGGTGGATGCACGGCAGCTGAAACGTGACCGTCGCGCGGTGAAGGTGCCGAGTGGCGCGACCGTGAAAGTCTATAGCGGTGCTGACGACAACACGTCGGTGCTCGCTCGCGTTGGCGCGGGAACGGTCTTGCGCTCCGATGGCTCGGTCGACGGCTGGCGTCGGGTGGACCTGGGCGGCGACGAATTTGGCTTCGTGCGCAACACCGAGGTTCGAGTCCTCTCCGGCAGCCGGAAGACGAACGATGTGGCCCTCAACCCGGGGGTCACGGCCCCATCGATCGCACTCGACCTCGAGGGCTTGGTGACCGCCTCCTCGTCGCTGCGTTTGACCGGTGTGGTGAAGGACATGGACCAGGTGCAAGACGTCTTCGTCTTCTTGAATGACAAGAAGATCTATTACGAGTCCTTTGCCGATGTGGGAGCGAATGGCGGCCAGGTGAAGGCGCCATTGGATCTAGCGCTGAAGCTCAAGGAGGGCTCAAACTCGGTCGCGGTGGTTGCCCGCAAGAACGACGAGTTGGTCTCGCGCCGGGTGTTCGGCCTCTACCGCGCGAGCGAAGGTGTCGTGGCTGAACGAACCGTCGGCCGCGACTCCACCACCCGCTGAGCTGGGTCGGGGAGCGGACCCATGAAGGCCTTTGTGCTCGCCGCGGGCTTTGGCACCCGCATGCGGCCGATCACCGAGCTCACGCCAAAGCCTTTGCTACCGGTGGGGCAGCTGCCTTTGATCGGCTATTCCCTGCGCCTCCTTGCTGCGAATGACATTACGGACGTCATCATCAACGTTCATCACTTGTCCAAGACTCTGATGGACGAGCTCGGAGACGGTAGCCGCTACGGCGTAAATATCCTCTACAGCGAGGAGGATGAGATTCTCGGCACCGGAGGCGGGCTCAAGCGCATGCAAGCGCTGCTCGATGAGACATTCGTCGTTTTGAACAGCGACACGCTGATCGATCTCGACCTACCCGGAGCCGTGGCGGCCCACCGCAAGAGCGGGGCACTCGCGACGATGGTCTTGCGGGAAGATCCCGCGGCGGCTCAGTACGGGGCGATCGAGATCGACAGCGAAAATCGCGTTCGACGGATTCTGGGAGAGGGCCTCGAAGCCGATGGGAAACCACTCCGAGCCCTCATGTTCACCGGCACGCATGTGATCGAGCCGGGTTTTCTCGAGTACCTACCGCCGGAAGTAGAGAGCTGTGTGATCCGTTACGGTTATCGCAAGACGCTCGACAACGGCGAGCCGATCTTCGGCTACGCACACGATGGCTTCTGGGCTGATGCGGGAACGCCCGCGCGCTACCTAGCCGTCAACGAAGCCGCCCTCGCTGGCCACTTCAGCCTGCGCTACGCGCAGCCGCGAGTCGGTCTCGATGGTGTGCCGGCAGAGCGCGGGACTGGCATTACCGTGAGCGCAAACGCAGTGATCGCGGACGACGCGACGCTTCACGCGCCCGTGTCGATCGGTGCCGGCGCAAGGGTGGGCGCCGGATCGACCGTTGGCCCGAACGTCGTGTTGTCGCCGAAGTCCCAGGTGGGGCGAGGAGCGCTCGTGCGCGACTCGGTCGTATTGGCGCACGGCCGGATCGAGGCAGGCGGTCACTACGAAAAGAGCGTGATCGGGCGGAAGGTGGCGCTGAGTGGTGAGCCGGTGAATCCTCAGCCAGCCGCGGCGATCTGAGGCATCAATACCGTCGACGCCCAGTGGCAACCTTCGGCGATCACCGCCGCGTCCTTCTCACCATCCGCGGTCTGCAGTGCATGGCGCAAGTGAGCGGCGGCTACGCGAAGGCTTCCGGTGAGCGTGTGCGCAACTGCGAGCTGAAGCAGCGTCTTGGGCGTCGCGACCCCCTCGAGTACCAGCCTCTCGCCGAGAGCGATCGCGTCGCCATAGGCTTCTTCACCCACGAGAGACTCGACGCGGGAGTTGAGGTCTAGGACATTGGAGAGCTCAGCGGCAAAAGACATACAGCGATCCTCGGTACGAGTGTGCCCGAGCGTATCGGCATCGCTCAACCCACGGTTGCGGCTGAGTCGAAGGGCAACCCGAGCGGACGTGCTGTCGCAGTGTAGGGAATATTCTATCGCTATGCTCCTGCGCGCGTTGGGCCGTAGGGCTGGGAGAAACCCTACGACCCGCACGCAAGGAGAAGGAGCGACCCCGGACAATTCCGGTGTCTAAACTCTCAACTGACTCGATCCACAACATCGCAGGGGAACGGGCGCGACCCTGTGAACCAAGACCACCTGAATTAGAGCAATCGACGTGCCACGTGGCCCGCTTGGCCGCTAAGCGCCTGATCTGACTCCGGATCGGGCCCTCGCGCGTTTTGACGATGCGCCGCCGGGCGTCGAGAGACGCGGACATCCATGTCAGTCGGGCTTCTCGCCCCGCAAAATTTGCGCGCCCAGAGTGTCCGGTGCTGCGAAAAACCGAAGAAAATCGAGCGCGCTGCACCCGCGAAGGGACCTCTCTTCGCCGCGATCCGCGACCTTTAGGTCATGAGGTCACGAACGAAGAGGAAGAGCATCAGGCCGAGCAGAAGCATCATGCCGATCCCGTTGACCGTCGCTTCGATCCGTTCCGGAGCAGGGCGCCCACGGCCCGCCTCGAGCGCGAGAAACGCCAAGCGGCCGCCGTCGAGCGCCGGAAAAGGCGCGAGGTTCAGGACGCACAGGGTGACCGAAAGCCAGGCCAGCGTTTGGACCAGCCGATCGAGCCCTGCTTTGGCCTGCTCCGATACCGCATTGAAGATCCCGGGAAGCCCCGCGAGCTCGCCGGACTGGGTCCCGATGAGCATGCCCCAGAGGAGGCTCACGAGGCGCCCGGCGCCGGTCCACGCGTAATCGAGCCCCTCGGAAACCGCCTCCAGGGGCCCATAGTGGACCCGTCGTGTGGCCCAGCCGATGCCGAGGACTCCCCCTTGAGCGGCGGCTTCGGGCGTCGCCACGAGCTCGACCTGCTCGTCTCCTCGCTGCACCGTCAACGCCATCGGTGTTTCAGGGTGCGCCAGGATCTCCTCGGCAAAGGCCTCGCGAGTGGAGACCGCTCGTCCGTCCACCGCGGTGACTTCGTCCCCCACTTCGAGCCCCGCCGCCGCGGCCGGCGAGTCCTCCGCCACGAATCCGATGGTCGGCGAGTCTACGGTCACCTGCAAACCTGCGGTCATGCCGAGCGCCGCGACGAGTGCCGCGGCGAGCAGCCAGTTGATCAAGGGTCCCGCGAACACGACCGCAGCCCGTTGCCAGGCGGGTTTGTTGCGATAGTTGCGCTCGTCGTCGACGACGTCGTCCTCGCGAAGGCCCATTCCGTCCACTTGAACGAAGCCCCCTAGAGGCAAGGCGGCGACCTGCCAGATCGTTTCGCCGCGCTTGTGGCTGAAGACGGGCGGTCCAAAACCCAGCGAGAAGCGCAGCACTCGCATGTCGAACGCCTTTGCGACCCAGAAGTGGCCGAGCTCATGAATGACGATGAGGGCGGAGAGTCCCAGGATGGTCAAGACGATGTGCACGGAGTCTTGCTTTACTCCAAGAGATCGTCGACGTCGAGGACGGTCCGAATCGCGTCCGGAGTGAAGCCTCGCCGGGCGAGGAAGGCGTAGGCCTTGGCTCTTTCTCGAGGATTCAATCGGGTCGGATCTCCGTATCTTCGTTCGAGCAACCGCCGAGCTCGGGCCAGCGATTCCCGAGCGAGAGTTTCGGACTCATCGGGCGACGCAGCGATCTGGCGGCGAAGAAGCGTCTGGTGGACCCAGCGCTCACCCCTCCCCGTTCGCGCGGCCTCGCGCTGCACCGCAGCGGCGAGCGCGACGTCGTCGATGTAACCGTATTCATCCACCATCGCGAGCGCATCATCGACGTCTTCTTCCCCGAAGCCCCTGGCGACGAGCTTTTCTCGCAGCTCCCGACGCGAAAACGCACGCTTGGCGACCAGATCGAGCGCGGTCTCTCTCGCGCTTTTCTTCGGGGTGGACACTCAGTATCAAAAGCGCTCGATGGTGAAATCGTCGTCTCCAGCCGGGGTCGGCTGACGAGGCTGGGTGCCCGCATTGCTCGGAGCGGTTTGCGGCCGTTTCGGTGGCTGCGCACCCATCTGTGGACGAGCGGGAGCCGGCGCTGGAGCGGGAGCCGGACGGCGCATTTGCCCGGGCGAGGGTTCTCCGCTCTCGAAGCCCTCCCAGCTCGAGTCACTGGTCGATGCGATCCCCGAAACCCGCAGGGCAAAATCATCGGCGTTGGTCGCCTGCCGGAGCGCCTCTTCGTAGGTGATGATCTTCTTTTGAAACAGCGCCATGAGGGACTGGTCAAAGGTCTGCATCCCGTAGGTGGTGTGGCCCTTGGCGATCGCTTCTCCGATTTCCTTTGTCCGGTCCTTATCCTCGATCATCTCCCGGATCCTGGCGGTGTTTCGCAGGATTTCGAGGGCGGGTGCTCGACCCTTATTGTCCGCACGCGGTACGAGGCGTTGGGAGATCACCGCCTTCAGAACGGCGCCGAGCTGTAGACGGATCGTCTTTTGTTGGTGCGGAGGAAACACCGAAACGATGCGCGATATGGTCTCCGTGGCGTCGAGCGTGTGAAGCGTCGACATGACGAGGTGCCCGGTTTCCGCGGCGGTGAGGGCGATCTCGATGGTCTCGAGGTCGCGCATCTCGCCCACGAGGATCACGTCTGGATCCTGCCGCAGCGCCGAGCGCAAGGCGGCGGGAAATCCCATCGTGTCCACACCGACCTCTCGCTGATTCACGACCGAACGCTTGTCGCGCACGAGAAATTCGATCGGGTCCTCGATCGTGAGGATGTGCGCGGTGCGGGTGCTGTTGATGTGATCGAGCATCGCCGCCAGGGTGGTCGATTTTCCCGAGCCCGTCGTGCCCGTAACGAGGATGAGTCCGCGCTGCTCGTTGGCGATCTGCTCGATCGCGGGGGGCAATCCCAGCTCTGGAATAGCCTGGATTTTCAGCGGAATGACCCGGAACACCGCCCCGATGGTGCCCCGTTGTTGAAATACGTTGACGCGAAAGCGGCCGAGGCCGGGGACTCCGTAGGCCAGATCGATCTCGTTGGCCTCCCGAAAGCGCTCCTTCTGAAAGTTGTTCATGATGGAGAACGCCATCCGAGAGATTTCCTCCGGCGGCAGTCGCTGTGCGTCTTTCATCGGGTAGAGCGCGCCGTGGACCCGAAACATCGGGGGTAGACCGGCCTTGAGGTGGATGTCCGACGTGCTGGTTCGCAGCGCGATAGACAGAATGTCGTTGAGCTCCATGACTGCTCCAGCGGGGGCGAACGCTCATGCAGGAGCGTAGCACATGGGGATGAGCCCACCCAATCAACCTGCTGTGGGCCGTCGGCGGCTCGCGGTATGCTCGTGTGGGTGCAAAGGGTGCGCCGCCTTTTGACTTCGGATACACCTAAGGCGCAAATGGGAGACGAGAGGCTCTAAAATCGCCACGATACGAACCTGATGGCCGCCCCGATCACATTCGGAAAATACCTCCTCCTGGACCGCATCAACGTGGGCGGCATGGCGGAGGTGTTCAAGGCAAAGACCTTCGGGATCGAGGGCTTTGAGCGCATCATCGCCATCAAGCGGATCCTCCCGAACATGGCCGACGACGACGAGTTCATCAACATGTTCGTCGACGAGGCACGCATCGCGGTTCAGCTCAGCCACGCCAACATCGTGCAGATCTACGAGCTGGGTAAGTTCGAAAACCAGTACTACATCGCGATGGAGTACGTTTCGGGCAAAGACCTCCGACAGCTCCTCGATCGCTACCGCAAGAAGGGGAAGGTCCTCCCGGTCCCCGCAGCGGCGTACATCACCAGCCGAATCTGCGAAGGGTTGGACTACGCCCACCGCAAGAAAGATCCCGCGGGCCGGCAACTCAACGTCATTCATCGGGATGTCAGTCCACAAAACATCCTCGTGAGCTACGAAGGGGCGGTGAAGATCACCGACTTTGGAATCGCCAAAGCCGAAGACCGAGCGTCGAAGACCCAGGCCGGGGTTCTGAAGGGCAAGTTCGGCTACATGTCTCCCGAGCAAGTACGCGGTCTCGAGATCGATCACCGCTCGGATATCTTTGCTGTCGGGATTCTTCTCTACGAAATGGTGACCGGGAAGCGCCTCTTCATCGGCGAGAGCGACTTCTCCACCCTCGAACGTGTTCGGAAAGCGGAGGTTGTCCCACCGACCGAGCACAACCCGGATCTTCCGCCCGAGTTCGAGCAAGTGGTGCTGCGAACACTCGCCCGCGAGCGCGACGAGCGCTATCAGTGGGCGAGCGACCTGCTCGACGACCTCCAGCAGTTCCTGATCGACAGCAATACGATCTACAACGCGAAGCGTCTGAGCGCGCTTCTTGCCGAGGACTATCAATCGGACATCGACGCGGAAATGCAGCGCATGGAAGAGTACATGCGCTTGCCGCCTCCCTCCGCGCCTCAGGTCTCAGAGACGCCGCCCGCTCCCGCGCGCGAAGAAGGCAAGAAGGGCGAGAGCACGATGATCTTCGAGTCGGATTTTGCGGACCTCGAAAACGCCCCCACGCAAATCGGGGAGAGCGTCTCCGAAGGGCAGCTCTCCCGAATCGAACAGATGCAGACCGGTTCGCTCGTCGTCCCCGCGAAGCCGGGCGCGCGGCCGACGGGCGCGCGTTCGACGGGCATGCGTTCGACCGGCGTGCAACAAAACACCGGCTCCGCAGTGCGACGAGCCACGGGCACGACGGTGCCGCAGACGAGTCTCCCCGTCGCCGTACTCGCGATCTTGGCCGTCGCTTTCGTCGGGCTCTTGGGTGGCTTGGCTTACACCTTGTTCGGAGGCTCCGGAGGCTCCGGGACTCTGATGGTCACGACCTCTCCCGTGAGCAAGAACGTCGAGATCGTCCTCGATGGCGAAGTGGTCTCTATGACCTCGCCCTACTACACCGAGGCTCTCGAAGAGGGCACCTACCGTCTCGAGGCACGCGCAGCCGGGTTCGAATCCAAAGTGCTTCCGGTCACGATAGTCGACGGCGAAGACACGATGGTTGAGGTGGAGTTCGACACGATCGTTCCGCGGACCGACGGAATCGCGAGGATCACATCGGTGCCCGAGGGCGCCTCGGTCTTTGTCGACGATGACAAGGTCGGAATCACGCCATACGAGCTTCGCGACCTTGACACCGGCGAGCCTGTGACCGTGGATATTCGGTTGGACGGGTACGAGGACGTTCGCCGGACAGAAGAGTTTCCCCTCGGAGAGCGGGAGCTCGAGATCGAGGTAGAGCTCCGCGAAGTTGCCGCGCGCGGCTCCATTCGCGTGACGAGTAGCCCGTCGAACGCGTCTCTCTATCTCAACGCCCGAAGAATCGGCGTCACCCCCTACGACATCACCGACCTCGATCCGGATCAGGTTTACGAGCTCGAGGTGGCAAAGGACGGCTATCGTCCGGCGCGCCTGACGCACGAGTTCAACGGCGAGCTCGCGGTCGAAAAGACCTTCACTCTGACGCCGCTGGCCACACGGAAACCATCAGCGCCTCGGTCGCCGAACGCCGGCAAAGGCGGTGGCGGCAAGGGCGGCAAAGGGGGCAAGGGCGGCGGTGGAAAAGGCGGCGGCAAGTGCGCGGGCAACGAAGGCATCTTCAGCGTGATCGTGTACGAGCCGAATTGCAAGATGAAGATCGGCAGCAAGACCACCTTCGAGTTGCCCATTTTTCGGAAGAATGTGCCGGTAGGGCGCTGCCCAATCGTGATCAGCTGCCCGAGTGGCAAGAGCTTCACTACCGTCAAGACGCTGAAGAACGGTGACAATGGGAAGCTCATCGTCAATCAGAACATGCTAAAGTAAAGTGAACTGCGTATGAGTCTCAGCGAAAGAGACTCTTCACCAACCCCCGAATGCCGGTGCGCGGACTCTGACTGTCGTCAGGGGTCGGCTCTCTCACGTGGGTCTCGTCGATCCGCTCTTCGAGGATTGGACGCTCGATGGTGGAGAGTGTGACCACCCGCCCTTCGCCTCCATCGTGGGACGCCCGAATCTCGAGCATTCCCTCGTCATCGATGGTCATTTGAAGCGAGACCTTCTGCTGTCCCGCAGGAGCCCTTGGAAGATCGTGGTACTGGACCGTACCGAGGTATTCGGTGTCGCTCACGGGACCCGCTTGTCCCTGGAAGATGTCGATGTTGAGGTTGCTTTGGTCGTCTTCGGTGGTGGGGACTTCGCATAGGCCGTTTTGAGGCAGCGGATTGTGCTTGTCGAGAACCACACGCAACGACCCGTCAGCGGTCGCGATTCCGATGGGAATACTCAGTGCGTCAGTCAGCGTTACCGAATCCGCCTTGGCCAATGAATCACCGAGGAGCGCAGCGCCGATGGCGACACATTCGTCCGGGTGCACGCCTTTGCGAGGACCTTTTCCAAAGACTTCGGTGATCCGGTCCATGACCAGCGGCATGCGTGTCTGACCCCCCACCAAGATGATTTCGTCGATTGCATCCTTCGTGAGGCCGCGCTCCGCCAGGAGCTCGTCGATGACCGAGATACTTCGGTCCACGAGGTCGGATGTCATCGCATTGAGTGTCTCCCGGTCGAGGACGAGCTCGAGGTCGAGCCATTTCCCTTTGCGCTCGATCACCTCGGGGACTCGGATCTGCGTGTTCACGAGCAAGCTGAGCTCGATCTTGGCCTTCTCCGCAGCGCTCCGGACTTTTTGCATCGCTCGCGAGTCCTCGAGGAGGTCGATCTTCGTCGCCTTCTGAAACTCGTTGACCATCCAGGCGACGATTCGGTCGTCGAAATCGGACCCACCGAGAAAGACATCGCCACCGGTGGCGATCACCTCAAAGAGGTTTCCATCGAGCTCGAGAATGCTGATGTCGAAAGTGCCGCCGCCGAAATCGTAGATCAAAATGCGCTGATCGAAACCGCGGTTGAAACCGTAGGCGAGCGCGGCTGCGGTAGGTTCATTGACGATCCGCCGCACATTCAAACCGGCACGAGAGCCCGCTTCCTTGATCAAAGCGCGCTGGTGATCGGTGAAGTATGCCGGAACCGCGATCACTGCGTTCGGAATGGCATCACCGAGATGGATCTCCGCGTAGCGCTTGATCTGGCGGAGCACCGTCGACTGCACGTCGACGGGCGAGACCTTTCGGCCGCGGACTTCGACGATGGCTTCGCCGTTTTCGTCGGCGAGAATCGCGTAGCGGAAGCGGCGGGTGAGCTCTTGGATCTGTGGGCTCGAGAACTGCTTGCCAATCAGCCGCTTCACCTCGTGCACCGTGGCTTCCGGATTCGAGACGATGTGCTCTTTGGCGGCTTGACCGATGTACTCACTGCCGTCGCGAAGATAGGTCACCACGGACGGCATCGTGTTGAAGCCGGACTCGGTCGGGATCACCCGGGGGATCTTGTTCGAGACGAAAGCGGCACACGTGTTGGTGGTGCCGAGATCGATCCCGATGATGTTCTCCGCCATCGTCGCCTACATCCAAATAGCTGAGAGAAACCGATGGCTTCTGCCAGTTTTACAATCGTAAATGGGCCCCCCGAGGGAGTCAAGGAACGCGAAGACGCCGCGGTCCAGAAACCGCCGGGTGATCCTCGAGCACAAAACGCCAGCGCGTCCCCGTAGCCTTGCTGATTCCGATCCGAGGCGTGGCGAGTACGGGTCGATCGGATTGGGAACGGGGATGATGCAACGTCAGCGGAGGTTGGCTCAGGAGGTGTCCCTGAAGCTGTTCGTCGACGCCGAGCGCCTGGGTCAGCTTCCCGGGGCCCCGCGCGAGCTCCCGCGAATCCGGGTCGAGTCCTCGGCGCGACCCCATGCGCGCTCGGCCTACCCGTGGATCGATTGCGCGCAGAAGCACCGCGGCCCCATGGCCCGGCGGGCCGGTCGCGACGTTCATGCACCAATGCACACCGTAGCTGCGGTAGACGTAGAGGCGGCCCGGCGGCCCAAACATCATGGCGTTGCGCTTCGTGGGCCCCCGGAAGCTATGGCTTGCCGGGTCGTCCGGGCCGTAGGCTTCGCTCTCGACGATCGGGCCGCCCACCCGTGTCCCATCCACGGTCGAAACAACCCACACGCCGAGCAGGTCTCGCGCCACCTCCGCTACATCGCGCTCGAAGAAGTCGCGCTCGACGGGCTGAGCCAGGTATTCATCGCATGTTGACCGAGGGGGCATGATTGTGGTGACTCCGAGTCGATTGCCGCCATGGGCCGACCTCGAATCAGCTACGACCGCCACGGTACCCCAGGGGTGTGGGCCGACGATATGGCCGGCGCCTATTTCGGTATGGGTTTCCTCCACGGGCGACACCGGGCGGTGCAAACGCTGATCCTGTCCGCCGCCGGACGCGGCGTTTTGGGCGCGAGTATCCTGCCGCGTCCCGACCTGATCGGGATCGATGTGCTCGGCCATCGGCTGGGGATTCCCGAGGCAGGCGCGAAAGCCGCCGAGCAGCTCAGCGAACGCGGCCGGGAGCTCGTGGACGCTTATGTCGCGGGTGCTCACCTGGGCCTCAAAGAGCGTGGCAAGCCGCCCTCCTTTCGCATCATCGCTGCAAACTTGCCCTGGCCCGACCGTGCTTCGATCATCTCGGGGACTCTCTTGGGATCCTTCTTGGGGCTCGCTCAATGTCAGGAGCGCATGGAGCGAGCACTCGTCGACGCTTTGCAGGCGGGGGCGGACCCTGAATTGCTCGAGCGCATGTTTGCACCACACCTCCACGCCTGGGAACCGGATCTCTTGCGCTCGGTCGTTCATCCGCCAGACCGCCGACCCGTAGTGGGCGGGCTGAGCGCCGGCGGTGGGAGCAATGCCTGGGCGGTCGACGGAAGCCGGACCGCGCGCGGGACGCCGATGCTGTGCGGCGACCCCCACCTCGGGATCAACCAGCTGCCGTCCTTGTTCATGGAATACCGCGCCTGGGTCGGTGACAATTATTGGCTGGGAGCGACGATCCCGGGGCTTCCGGGGATCGGTGTCGGACGGAATCGTCACGTGGCATGGGCGGGAACCTTCGCCGTTGCCGACAACGTCGACTTCACGGTGGAAGAGGTGGAAGGGGGCGTCGCCAAACGCAACGGAGGTCCCCCGCAACCGGTAGCCGTGCGCGAGGTTGAGATCGCCCGGCGTTTTCGGCGGCCGCTGAAGGTTTCGTTCTACGAAACGGACCGTGGGGTGCTCGAGTGCGACGACGGCGTCACCCTCGCGTCGCGTTGGGCCGGCGGAGCCCGAGGCGCGGAGGCGATCGAGGCCTACATGGTGGCGCCGAATGCGACCCGTGTCGACGAGCTCGTCCGCATCATGGACGGGGCCCACCCTTTCAGTCTGCACTTTGTCTTCGCGGAACGCGGTGGGGAGCCCGGCTCGATCGCCGCGGGAGGAACCCTGAAATACCGGCAGGGCGGTCGCATTCCGAAACGCTCCGGTGGGTGGTCCGGACTCTATCCGGCCCGCGCCGATGCCGCTGACTGGGAGGGGTTCTACGAAGGCGCTGGGCTCATTCGCCGCGACGCGGACGACGGTGTCTTGGTGAGCGCCAACGAAGCACGCCAGGCGGACGACGGAACCTGGCTCGCAACCCTCGCCCAGCCATTTTATCGCTTCGAGCGGATTCGGCGGCAGCTCACAGCTCGCGACGACCACGATCTCGACTCGATGAAGGCGCTTCAGCTCGACCTGGTGTCGTTGCAGGCGCTCAGACTCAAGAGCACCCTCGTGGAATATGATCCGGGAGGTGAGATCCGCTCCGCACTCGACGGTTGGGACGGCAACTACCGCGTGGACTGTCGCGAGGCCTTCTTCTTTGAGCAGATTCGCAATGCGGCCGTCGACGTCCTTGCCGACGACCTCGGCGGCCCCTGGTTGCGGGGCATGTTTCGCGAAACTGAAATCAGCACCTGGTGGGCCAACGGTCTCGATCGCTTGCTCGGCGAGGCCTCGACCTGGACCGGGCCTCGTCGGCTGCGTCTTCAGGATGCGCTCAGCCGCCTGAGTTTTTCCGAGGCGCGTCGCTGGGGCGAAGTCCGCAAGATGCGAATGCCACACATGGTCATCGGCGGCTTGCCACTCTGGATGGGCTTCGACCGGGGACCCTTCGAGCTACCGGGCTCGGCGGCAACACCGTGCCAGGGCAATTTTGCGAAGGTCGACGGTCAGGAGGTGGTGGTGGGGCCAGCCTATCGCTTCATCACGGACCTCGCGGACGACCACGCGTACGCGTCGCTGCCTGGGGGAATCGACGGCTCGCGTTTTTCGGACACCTACACGCACTGGCTCGACGAATATTGGGCCGGGGGTTATCACCGGCTCGAGCCCCCCCGCGACGACGAGCTGAGAGAAGACATACCTGGCTGATTCATGTGGATATTGACGCTTCTCTTGGCCGCTGCCCCCGGGGACGAGCGGCCGACCTTGGTAGGCCCTACTCTCGATCTCCTCGACGGGAGTACGGTGCTCCGTGCCGACCGTGAATGGCTCCCTCAGACCCGGCAACTCGCGAACCTCGCTGACTTCTGGTTCATCGAGGTCGTCAATATGCAGAACAGCGGTGGCGGTATCGCGACTTTCGATCCCCAATACACCGCGTCCCATGGCCGTTCGCGAACGCTCACCGGACACTACTGGAACGGCATGAACGTCACCGATCCAGCCCGCCCAGGCGAGCCGCTGATCCAACTGCCGTACTACGCCTGGGACGCAATTCGCTACGAGTCGCTCTCGTCGACCGAGCCTGGTTTTCACCTGCGCTTTGACCCCACCCAGGAGAGTCTGGCGTGGGCCCGGGGCGGAACGGGAGCGAACGTGGGTGGGCCTCTCTTCATTCCCGAGGGTTTCATGGATCGGGAACCTTCTTTCAACTTTGGAGCGAGCCCCACCGTACGCGAGCTAAACCGGTCCAATGAGCTCGATGCACAGGTGGGGATCGACGGCTCCTTGGGAGCACTGCGGCTGATCGCCGAGCGGATCGACCACCGTCGACGCTACCCGACCTTCGTGGACCCGGCGACCGGGGAGCAGCTCGATGACGATTCGGCGCGGAATACCGTGATGGGGCTGGGACGTCTCGACGCGCTGCCGGTCCCCGCGGACCTGATGGTCGCCTTTCAGTCGAGCGAACGCTCCCACGAAGACAGCCAATTCCGGTTGCCGGTTGACTACACGCACGCCGGAGAGAGTCGCTCCATCGTCGCGAGTCTCAACGTCAGCGGTGAGGCCTTTTCGGGTTGGACCTTGGAAGGGGGCCTCGGGTTCGGGAGCAAGAACGAGACGCTGGAGCGGCGCGGGGACGATCCCATCGTCCGCGATCTGCTCGAGGAATGGCTCTGGCTCGCCCGTCCGCGCTACGGAGGAAGCATCGATCGAAGACGCTGGGATCTTCACGCGTCACTCAGCAATGATGACGAGGAGTGGCCCTTGCGACTGAGCGTGCGGTTGGATCAGAGCAACGTCACGAGCACACCGGACCTCGCAGCCGTGAGCGGCACCACGTATTTGCGCCGTGGTGGAGACGTCGGCGTCGCCATCGATGTCTTCGGTCCTGCGCGTGAGTCCAAGGAGTGGATTCGCAACGGCAGGATTCAGGCGGACGGTGAATGGCGTCCAGATGGGGGCTGGAGCTTTCGCTACTTCGCTGGGCTCGACTACTCGGCGGTAGGCAATCCGGGTACGCGGCATCTGTCGCTCCTGACCCCGGGTCTCGGGGCCGCGGCGGAGTATGCCGCCGACAACGGATCCAGCTGGTTCTTCCTCCTGCGGCGAGAGCCCGACCCCTTGACCTTCGAGCAGGCGCGATTCTTGAGCACCACTCGCCCCTCGGGCGAGCGCTATCGCTGGCTCGACGACGGCGATGGAATCCCGGAGCCGGGAGAAGAAGGGGCCCTGCTCGAGCGGTTCGGTGGCCCTCATCACCGAGTGCGCGGTGATATCGAACGGCCCACCAGCAATCTGTTCAGCTTTGGTTGGCGGTCGCCGCAGTTTGGCGCCTTTCAGGCAACACTCACAGGCATCGCCCGGTTTCACACGAATGCGATGACGGTTCGACTCGAAGGGCCCACGGCGGAGAGCTACACCCGGCGGCTCGTTGAAGACCCGGGTGGTGATGGCCGTGGAGCGGAGCGTACTGACGGCGGCGCCGACTTCACCCCGGTCTTCGACCGTGCTCCGGGAACCAACGGGCAGGAGCTCTACGCCCTCACCAATCGTGACCGTGAAAACCTCTACATCGGTGCCGAGCTGCAGCTCGCCACGATCGAGAAAGACTGGTGGTTCTTGAATCTCCAGGCAAAGGGCTACTGGAATATTGGCTCGGCCACCTTCGGGAGCTTTCCGGACCGGAATGACCCGGGCATTCTCGACGAAAACTCCGCGACTCCGAACCAGCGCGTGAACCAACGTGGGCGCTTCGATCAAGATCGAAGCTTCGGGGTCAAGCTGATGACCGGGATCGAGCCGCTGGAGAATCTTCGCAGCTCCTTGTCCCTTCGCTACCGTGACGGGCAGCCCTTCACTCGCATCCTCGTGCTCGACGCCGCGGATGGCACCGGTGGAACGAGCGAGGTGCCGACGATGGCGGTTTGGCGCGGCGGGCCCCGGCACACCTTCCACATGAGCATCGACGGTCGGATTCGCTACGATCTCGACGTCGGCTTTGGGCAGATGGCCTTCATCGCCGATGGGTTCAACTTGCTCGGGAGCGCCACGGAGCTGCTCGAAGACCCACGTCAGGGTGACAGCTTTCGACGTGCGCTCGAAGCCGTTCCTGGCCGCGCGTTTCTGCTGAGTCTCGAGCTCGCGATCTGAAGACTCGACAACGAGCTAGTAGCGGAAGTTCAGGGTGAGCCAGAGGTCGTTGAATGTGTAGCCGAAGTTGAAAGGCGGCGCGGCCGATCCCACGAACTCGATCTCATCGGAGTTCGACGTGCGGTACTCGAAGGACTCGCTCAGCCCAAGAGTCAGCCAGTCGGTCACCGGGTAGGTCAGCGCAAAGGTCGCGTTGATCGCGTTGTCGGCACGGTTTTGGTTCGGATCTGCCTGACCCTGCTGCACGCCGTAGCTGTAGCGACCGACGTTGCCGGCGATGCTCAGCTGAACCTTCCCGATCTGCTGGTCGAAGCTGACGAACGCTTTGTTCTCCGTAGAGAATCCGAAGACCGGCTGCGGTGACGCGGTACGGCCGATACCGGCGCGAAATTGCGAGGTAGAGGAGATGAAGTAGCCTACCGAGGCTTCACCACCGACCGGGACACCGAAAGAGGTGCTGTTGACACCGTCGGTTTGCGGGTCAATGTATCCGAACTTCGCTTCGACGGAAAGGCGTGTGGTCAACGCTCCGCTCAATCCCGCGTAAATGGCGAGGTTGTTGGAGTCTGGGTTGGCGGGAGGGTCGCCTGAATCCGCGGGGTAGCGGGTAATGTCGACGCGCCCGTCGACGAAGAACGAGGTCTTCGGCAGAAACTTCCAACCCGCGCGCAGCTGGGGGCTCATTCGGAGCTGGTTGAAGTTCTTTGGGTTTGGCCCGAGGGATGCGAAGTTGTTCTGGTTCTCGTCGTAGTCTTGATAGAACGTCGTGAAATCGCCCGAGAGCGATAGCGCTCCGCCTCCGGGACGAACGGTGAATCCGGCGGCCCCCGTGAAATCGTTGTGATCGACAGTTCCCGTGAACGCCTGGTTGGGCGGCATCTGGGTGCGGATATAGCCCGCTTTGAGGCGATACTCGAAGGGACGTCCTTTCAGCCCCTCGATGTCGGTTTCAACCTTGGCGTTGAAACCGCTGAGGTCTTCGCTGGTGAAGTA
The DNA here is from genome assembly GCA_964468125.1 of uncultured Bdellovibrionales bacterium. Lineage (GTDB taxonomy): Bacteria > Myxococcota > XYA12-FULL-58-9 > XYA12-FULL-58-9 > CAYXVF01 > CAYXVF01. The sequence goes on from CAYXVF010000029.1 coordinate 26,524, forward strand.
GAGGTTGTAGGAGCCTTCACCGGTAAACTTGAGTGACAGCGTCGGAGAGCCGAGCTCGTAGTCCAAGCCCGCCCGGGTCGTCAGATAGCCATCGCCGTCGGTGTTGCCGTTCACGCGCCCCGGGTTGACGACGTAATGGGTCTCGGCGTTCGCGTAGGGGTGTAGCCGGCCTTCGCCGAGCTTCACGCCGTTGTCGCCGGCGGACGCCTCAACGCTCGCCGCTTGCGCGAACGCCGCACTGGGCATGAGCACGCTGGCGCACAGGGCAGCGATGAAAACTGAGTGGCGCATGAGCGCTACCGCTGCTCCTTCTCGATCGTCATGATACGCATGGTGGACGTGTCGAAGGTTGAACCTATTGGGGGCAGTCCCGTGGTAGTGGATTGCCCGGTGATGGACTATGAGCCGCATCACACTTCCCGGCGTTCCGTTCCACGCTCCCCCTTCCTCTCATTCGAGGCCAGCTCCCCCAGTCGCCGGCATCGTCGCCCGCAACTCCTCGCGATCGTTAGCGATCTCGCGAGGCTGAGTCAAACCGGAGCACGTCCGTTTGTAGCACTTTGTCGCTCCTATGCCAGGAATCAGCTCCCGGGTCAGTGACTCTCCCGCAACATTTGCCTCTCGGGTGTCAGAGGCACGGAATTGGAGCTATTTCTCCGATAGGGCCAAATGTACCGCTTCGGCGGTTTTTTGGCCCACCACCTCTGCGAGCGCCTCGGGAGACGCGTGGCGGATCTGAGCCACGGAGCCGAAGGCGCGCAGGAGGGCCTGGCGGCGCTTTTCACCCACGCCGGGAATGTCGTCGAGGACCGTACGGGTCGACGCCTTTCGCTGCAGCTTTCGCTGATGCGTGATCGCGAAGCGATGGGCTTCGTCACGAACACGGGCCAAGAGAAACAACTCCGCGGAGTTCTGGCGCAGGACGATCGGATCCTGAAGCCCGTCGCGAAAGACGCGCTCGGAGGAGCGCGCGACGTCCTGGGCAAGGGACGGGCCCGTCTTACCCCGTCTCTCATCTCGCGCCCGGGACTTTGCGAGCGAGATCAACTCGACCTCGTCCACGCCGTGATCATCCAGCGCGGCACGGGCGGCGGCGAGCTGACCCTTACCCCCGTCGATCACCATCAGGTCCGGGAGGTCGCCTTCCTCGAGCCCGCGTCGGGCCCGACGGCTCAGGACTTCGTACATCGACTTGAAATCGTCTTGTTGGCCGTCCGTGCTGCGCACCTTGTAGATGCGATAGAGGTCCTTCTGTGGCATGCCGCGCTCGAAACGTACTGCGCTGCCGACGATCTGTCCGCCTTGAAAGTGCGAGATGTCGTAGCACTCGATCCGCTCCGGCTTCTTCCGCAAATGCAGGCTCTGCTGCAGCTTGTCTACGGCGGTCTTCGCCGCACCCGCCTCGCGCTGCTTGTCGCGGAAGGCTTGCTCCGCGTTTTGCGACGCAAGACTGACGAGCCGCTTCTTGTCGCCGCGCTTTGGGAGGACGACACTGACTTTCTTGTTGCGGCGTTCGCTCAGAAGCTCGGCGAGGGTATCCGCCCATTCCATGTGCTCTGGAAAGAGGATCTCGTCCGGGGTTTCGGGCTCGTCGATGTAGTAGCGCACGGCGAAGTCGGCGAGTACCTCGCCGCTCGGCTGCTCGAGCTCTTCCATAGAGAAACGTTTCGCGTCGATGAGCCTGCCTTCCCGGGTCCGCATCAGGTGGATCTCAACATTCGGTCCCTCGCGATAGAGCCCCACGACGTCGCGATTCACGAAATCGCTCGTGACCATTCGTTGCCGCTCGAGGGAGCGCTCGATCGCACGCACCTGGTCGCGGAGCTGCGCCGCGCGCTCGAAGTTCAGCTCTCGAGCCGCTTCGTGCATGCGTTCGGTGAGGCTCGATGCGAGATCTTCTCCCTTGCCCTCCAAAAACTGAATGACTGCATCGACGTTCTCTCGGTACTCGCCATTGCTCAGATCGTAGACGCAGGGAGCTGGGCAGCGCTTGATCTGGTACTGGAGGCAGGGCCGGGTGCGGCTCCGCATCATTTGGTCGCTGCACGTGCGCAGCTGAAAGTGCCGGTTGATGGTCCGAAGGGTTTCACGGATCGATCCCGCAGAGTGGTACGGCCCGAAATAGCGACGCCCGTCCTTGGCGAACTTTCGGGTCACTTCGAGACGCGCGTAATCCTTCTTCAAGTCCAGGCGGAGGCACAGGAAGCGCTTGTCGTCGCGCAGGTCGACATTGAAGTAGGGCTGGTGCTCCTTGATCAGGTCGTTCTCCACCAGCATCGCTTCCTTCTCGTTGCTGGTGAGGATCACCTCGATATCGGCGAGAAGCCGGTCGAGAAATGCCACGAACGCGCGCGTATCGGATCCGGAAAAGTACGAGCGGACCCGGGCGCGGAGGCTCTTGGCCTTGCCGATGTAGAACACTTTCCCCCGGGCGTTCTTCATCAGATACACGCCTGGGGCGTCGGGGAGCTCGGCGAGCTTGGCTTTGATCTCCGGGGTCATTGTCTCATGCGAACATAGGGCGGGGCCGTGCGCTCGGCTAGCCGAGGAGCACCGCTTCGACTGGCAGGATGAAGGCCGGGCCTGTGAGGAGGAGCGCGATGATGGCAAAGGGCCGCCGGAGGCGCGTGGGAATGAAGCGCCGCTCGATCAGGATCAAAGGGAACTGCAGCAGGAAAAAGCTCGCGCACAGCAAAGCCTGTTTCGCGTCCAAGGGAACCCAAGCGGCGTAGAAATGAATCAGTGCGCTCACTCCGAAAGATGCGGCGAGCCCGGTGACCGGCCGACCGCGACGGGCGAGGGGGCGAAAGGTCATGCGAAAGAGCCAGCGGGAAACGGTGCGGTTCCAGCGACGGCCCCAAAACGCCTGTACGCTCTCGGGATAGAAGGTGTCGTCCATGATCGGTGGCACGGTGAAACCCAGGAGCTGGTGGAGGAAGCGGACGGTCTTGGTGAGCGCGTCGGCAACGCTCACCACGAACAGGACCGTTGCAAGATAGGCGAGCAGGGAGGCGAGCGCGCGGGGGGCGAGCTCGGGGGTTTGATAGAGTGCGAGCAGCGCTCCAGCACTCAGGGTGAAGCCGAACGCAACCCGAGCAGCCATTGCGGCGTCGAATCGCGCGGGACCGGGCTTTGCTTCGCGGACGTCGAAGGGCGCGAGAAACTGCCACACGCGGTAGGACAGCTCGCCTTCGTCCCTTTCGAGGACGAGCTGCAGCCACTTGAACACCCCGAGAGCGCTCAAAATCCCGGTTACCCCGCGTGCCACCCGCATCTCCGCCGGGATCGAAAGCGCAACCGCGGGCAGGGCGAGCGCGATGCCCAAGGAGAGCGCTTTCCGCCACTGTGCGGCGTCGTAGAGGGCGCCGGCAGCCGCGAGGCCGAAAGCGACTGCCCCCAAGCCCCCAAACGCGTAGAGTGCCTCGTTCACCACGGTGAGCGTTCACGAATTGCGGCCCAGGGACCAGCATTCGTTAAAGCGAACATTGACCCCCAAATGATCCGGCGCAAGGACGAGACACGGGCCGAGTGCTAGGAAAACACCATGAACATTCCACGGGTACGACAGCTGATGGACGATCGCACCTACGCCGTACGTGGAAGCGACGACGTGTTTGGCGCGGTCGAAAGCTTGATCAAACACGGGGTCACTGGGGTCCCCGTCGTCGACGATGAGGAGCGCCTGATCGGCCTGCTGACCGAGCGCGAGTGCCTGACCCTTCTGACCCACCAGGAGCAGGACTACAGTCGCGTAGACGAGATCATGAGCACGCATTTTCACACGGTCAGTCCCGACATGGACGTGGCCTACGTGGCGGGTCTGTTCAATGGGCACCCGGAGTTTCGCCGGTTCATGGTCGTGGAAGACGATCGTTTGGTGGGGGTGATCACCCGCAAAGACATTCTTCGCGCGATCAATCAGGTCGCCGGAAAGCGCTAGCACCTTCGCGCCCGGGGGCTGTCGCCGCGTTCATTCTGGGATCGGTAGGTGCACGTGGTTCGGACCCGCGCCGCCCCGAACCTCAACCACCTGGTCGGCTCGGCCCTGCGTCAGATAGGCCGTCAAATCGACGCCCATTCCGTGCAGGGCCTCGAGGTGCTCGCGTGCCGTCGCGTCCATTTCAGCGCGATGGTAGCGATCCGCTTCCTGGCGCTGCCTCAGATTTTCGAGCTCGGCGGCCAGCTCGGCGCGGCGCTCTTCCCGCTCCTTCTCCGCGCGCAACAAGCGCCGGTCCAGCTTGTAGTCCGCGAGCTCCTGCGCCTGTTGTTCCGTTTCTCGCTCCAGCGCCAAACGGGTCCGACTCTCAATGGCGGCATCGTGCATCTCCTGAATGTTCCCGGGAGCGCGGTAGCCGCGATAGACGATCTTCGAGATCTCGTAACCGGTCTGCTTCGCCCGCTGTAGCAGCTGCCCATATGTTTCGAGCTCATTTAGGCGATCGGTTCTTTGCTTGAAGCTGTTGAAATCGTGTCGCCCGACGAAATCGACGACGTCGGAGGTTGCGGCATTGACGAAGTCACCGATCGGGTCGTGGGTGGCATCGAGCATGCGTTCGATATCGCGTAGCTCGAAGAAGATCATGAGTTTTAGGGTCAAGACCGCGCCGTCGGAAGTCCGCACGTCTTCGACGTCGTGATACATCTGGTCTGGCAGAAGCCAGAGCTTCTGAAACACGAGCCCGTGGGGCACTTTCTGATAGGCACCGTCGTGGGTTTGCGTCGATCCGTGCCAGGAAAAGGTGTGGAGCCATTCGCCGGGCTGAGGCACGAACATCGTGGGTCCACGCAAGACACGGCGTTCGAGAGCGCCGTTTTCGCCCTTGGTGTAGGCGACGACCGCCTCGTTCGCGTCGATGGGGAGGCTCTCCTGCTTGCTGACGGACAGGTGCACCCGCGGGTCGGACCAGAGCTCCGCTGGTCCCGGAAGGTGATTTTGCGTGCCGTCTCTCGAGCGCACCATCAGGAACTCGCCCGGGTGAGCGACGTGCTGGTGCAGGGCCTTGAAGCGATAGCCCCAGGCCCACACGCGCTTGGGGCCGATGATCACGTCGGTCTTGCCGCTGCGGCTGATCCTGAGCATGCGCTCGCCGTCGTCGACGGTGGTCCAGAACATACCCATCCTTCCTGAAGAGCGGCGAGGTCCGGCCATGGGGCGCGGAGATCTCGGTGCAGGGGGCGGCGCCGAGGGCGCCATCATGCGGGTGCGGGCATGGTAGCGCCCGGTGTCCGCGTCGATGTCGGCTGCGATGAGCTCGTCCTCGGCCCTTTCTGGGGCGAGTGAGCCTGCGAAGGCCGAGCGCAGGAGCGCCGTTTGCGGTGCCGCATCCGGCGGGCCCGCGGTCTGCTCCTGCAAGGCGCCGCGTTTCTTGCTGTATTTGTAGTGCACGGTTCCGAGCACTCTATACGCTTCGAGCCCGGTAGGGGAGTCATCGTTCTCGTCGGCGCCGGCCCCGTGCTCGCGCACCGATTCCGCAGCGTCCGCGTTCCCAGAAACGGAGGGTCACACGACGAATGTATCAGGACGGCGATGTCGTGCCGCCGAGAGGGAGTTTCCTATGTTTCGATTCGTCTGTTTCAGTGTCGCTTTGTTCAGCGCGAGCCCTGTTTTTGCCCAGTACACCAAGGCTGCAGGCAAGAGCGCGCCCACATGTCTGGCAACCTCATCGGTGATCAGGTCGTCGGTTTGCAACCAGAGCAGCGCGCGCCGGGGATTCTGCCCAATCACTTGCTCAGCACGGGACTCGAAAACGTCTATGAGGGGATCACCATCGCCACGATCCAGCCGAATCAAACGCTGAAGCCGTTGATCTACGGCTCCGCGGGAAATCTCGTCGCCGCATTCTACGACCGTGACGGAAAGCGCGCGATCTTCGACGGCGGATTCACGCGCCTCTACAACAAGTGGCACACCGCGGGGACTCCGCGCTACATCAAGAACGCCGCCGCGTGGCTGGTCAATGTCGAGCGCTTCGGTGACCAAGTCACCGCTCAGCGCTCCAGTCATCCAAACTGAAGGTGCATCGACTCGAGCTCTCGGATCTTGTCGCGCAGCTGCGCGGCCTTCTCGTATTCGAGAGCGTCCGCCGCTTCTTTCATTCGGCCGCGGAGCTTTTCGAGAGCCTTCGGTATCTCATCGAGGGGGATCTCTCTTTCGTCCTCGTTCTCGGGCGTGACTTCCACGAAGAGCGAGGGGTCGATCGGCGACAGAGTCTTGATCGCCTTCTTGATGGTTTGCGGTGTGATCCCGTGCTCTTCGTTGTAAGCGCTCTGCCTCGTGCGACGACGCTCGGTCTCGTCGATGGCGAATTTCAACGAGTCCGTATGCTGGTCAGCGTAGAGAATGACCCGCCCCTCCGCGTTGCGAGCCGCACGCCCGATGGTTTGAATCAAGGAGGTGCTCGATCGGAGAAAGCCTTCCTTGTCCGCGTCCAGAACCGCAACGAGCGCCACCTCCGGGAGGTCGAGCCCTTCTCGCAGGAGATTGATCCCGACGAGGACCTCGAACGTGCCCAAGCGCAAGTCTTTTAGGATCTCCATCCGTTCGATCGTGTCGATGTCCGAATGAAGATAACGGGTCTTGATGTTGGCTTCCGTGAGGAACTCGGTCAGGTCTTCGGACATGCGCTTGGTCAGAGTCGTCACGAGGACGCGAAAGCCACGGGCGAGGGTCGTGCGGATCTCCTCCAGAAGATCGTCCACCTGCGTTGAGGCCGGTCGCACCTCGACCTGCGGATCTACGAGGCCCGTCGGACGAATGATCTGCTCCACCACCACGCCCTGGCTCTGCTCGAGCTCGTAGTCTCCCGGTGTTGCGCTGACGTAGAGCACGCGGTCGAGCAAGCGGTCGAACTCGTCGAAGCGCAGGGGGCGGTTGTCCAGGGCGCTCGGAAGCCGGAACCCGTAGTCCACGAGCGTGGTCTTTCGCGCGCGGTCACCGCGATACATGCCGCCGATCTGCGGTACGGTCTGATGGCTCTCGTCGACGAGCAGGAGAAAGTCTCGGGGGAAATACTCGATGAGCGTCGGCGGCGGTTGCCCGGCGGAGCGACCCGTGAGGTGGCGGGAGTAGTTCTCGATCCCGTTGCAGTAGCCCATCGTCTCCATCATCTCGAGGTCGAAGTTCGTGCGTTCTTCGAGCCGCTGCGCTTCGAGCAGCTTACCCTGTGCGCGAAGCTCCGAGAGGCGGCTCTTGAGCTCGTCGCGGATGGAGATCACCGCCTGCTCCTTGGTCTGCGGCTGCACCACATAGTGACTCGACGGATAGATCGCGATCTTGTCGATTTCCTTGAGAGTTTTTCCACGAAGCGGATCGACGAGGCTGATCGATTCGATCTCATCGCCGAACCATTCGATCCGGATCGCCCGCTCCGATTCGTGAGCGGGGAAAACCTCGAGCACGTCGCCGCGAACTCGAAAGGTTCCGCGATGAAAGTCGATGGCGTTGCGTTCGTACTGAATGTCCGTGAGTTTCCGGAGCACCGCGTCCCGGTCGATCTCCTGTCCCACTTGCAGGAAGACGAGCATGTCGTAGTAGGCCTCGGCAGAGCCGAGGCCGTAGATGCACGACACGCTCGAGACGATGATCACGTCGTTGCGTTCGAGTAGTGATCGCGTCGCCGAGTGGCGCATGCGATCGATCGCTTCGTTGATGTTCGAGTCTTTGGCGATGTAAGTGTCGCTCGAGGGAACGTAGGCCTCGGGCTGGTAGTAGTCGTAGTAGGAGACGAAGTACTCGACCGCGTTGTTGGGGAAGAGCTCTTTGAACTCCCCGTAAAGCTGGGCGGCGAGGGTCTTGTTGTGCGCCATCACGAGGGTGGGCACGTTTAGGGTGGCGATGACGTTCGCCATCGTGAAGGTCTTCCCCGAACCGGTCACTCCGAGCAGGGTCTGTCGCTTTTCTTCGCGCTCGAAGGCCTCGACGATCTCCCGGATCGCGTTGGGTTGATCCCCTTCCGGGGCGTGAGCACTGACCAGATCAAAAGGTATGTGGGCCCGTCGCATCGCCTCCATGCAGGTAGCGACAGGGTGTGCGCTTTGCAACGGGGTAAAGGGTTCCCTACTGCCGGTGCACGATCCACTGCACCGCCCCCTCCCGACTCGCGCGACCGCCGAGCAACCGATCGATTTCGCCGTTCAGCCTTTCGAGGTTGTGCACCGCGATGCACCCGATGGTGGGAGAGACGGGGCTATGGGCAAAGATCTCGCCCGCACTCGATGGGGTCTCGTAGGAACCGTCGGCCTGGGGGTTTCGACGATCGTACGACTCGTCTCGATAGGCCGGAAGCGAGCGTGCGTCCTCGAAGAGCACCCCGTCGAGGCCGACCTGGCTCATCTGGGCACGGGCGCCGTCGTAGAGCCCGTTCGCGATCATCGCCGGCCCCTCGCGCTGCGTGATGCTCGGGAGTCCCGAGAGGATGTCAGCGTCCCAAAGGCCCATGTTCATCGTGGGAACCGTGCTCGTGAGAAACGTTTCGTCCTCGAGGATCCGGTCGAGCTGACCCCCTCGAACCCGAAAGGCGAAAGTTTCGCCTCGCATGGGGATGCGACGGACGAGCCGTCCCTGCGAGCGCCGCATCGACTCCTGGTCGCTCTCGTCGTAGTTCGGGGCGTCGAGGGAGACGACGATGACCTGCCCCTCCCGCCAATTGAGCCTTTCGCGGTAAGCGTCCACCACCTGGCGGGCTCGCCTCTCCGTGACCACCCGGCGCGGTCTTCCGTCCACGATCTGTGGTCGCGCGGAGCGGAAATCCTCGCGGCTGTAGCGCCCGCTGCCCGCGACGCGCACGAGCTCCGGCGGGGTCAGGCCTTCGGTGGGGTTCCGTGCGCCCGGGACGCGATAGAGCGCGGGCTGAGCGGTGAAGCCGAGGGCCGGTTCACCGCCTCGCGTTGCCGTCGCGAGCGCTTCAGGGGTTCGTGGCTCCCAAGGAACGGCCACGGTCGGGGTTACACGGATCGTCATCACTCACCTCTTCCGTGATGTCGTACACCGGGCGTCGGAAACGGGTTGTCCGCGTCAGCTAGGGGTCAATTCCACCGAATTCCGGCCACTTCGAGGTCCGCGGTGCCCTCGGTCCACATGCCAAAGGTGTCGAGGACGGTGACCTCCGGTCGGTCGCTGCGAAATGCCGCGCCCTCGATCAGGAGCGTCGGAGCCGGACCGTCACACTCTCGCACCCAGACGTCGTAGAGGCGACCCGCGGGGTCGACGTCCATGAGCACGTAGTACCACTGGCCCGCAGAAAACGGGACGTCCACATCCGCGGCGAACTGGTCGCCGTCGCGGGCGTTGAGCACCCCCTCCGGGGCAAAGCGGACCATCGCCGAGGGGTCATCGAAGAAATCCATGTCCCCGAGCGACAGCGCGATGAACGCGTCCCCGGCCGCATCGCTCACACGCGTTACGAATTCGACCCGAAAAGCACCGCTGCGTTCGAGTTGTGGAATGTTCAGGAAGGCAAACTCGGTGAGGGTCTCCTCGGCCGCGGCGGGGCAGACATCGCAGGAGTTGTCGTCCTCGCAGCTCACCGGGGTGGGGTCCGGAGCGGGCGCCGGATCGAGCGGGTCCGGCTCGGTCACCGGATCGTCGATGGGATCCTCCGCGGGATCGTCCGCGGGATCGTCGACCGGCTGTTCCGGGCCCTGTGCCCCCGGCTCGCTCGCCGATGCTTCGGCGTCGCCCGCTTCGCTGGCGCCCTGAAGCTCGTCGTAACCTTCCGCGTAGGTCATGTCGTTGCCGCAGCCCGCGAGCAAGGCGGCGAGACAGAGGCCGTATCGGGTCCTCGCTGCACGAGTCATAGCTCTACCTCGAGTGCGACCCCGGCGCTCCATGCCTGGTCGACGGCGCCACCCGCCACGTTTTCCGCCCCGACCTCCGGGTTGAGGGAGAGCCCGTAGCGAACCCACTCCGCGCGAGGGCCGACCGCGAGCGTTTCGCTCAAGGGGATCAACACGCTCCCCTCCGCCGCAACGCCGAGCCCGCTCGCCTGCGGGAAGCGCTCGTCGATGAAGTCGCCAAAGCTCAGGCAGTACAAACCGTGCGCAGCTCCTCGAACCCGAAACCTTTCGATTTCGTAGCGCAGCTCGATTCCTGCCCCCGCTGACACGTGTTGGAGCGAGGGGAGGCCCTCTCCGAGCTCCGGAGGGATGTCGCCAGAGAAGTCGAAGGACTCGTAGCGAGCCACTCCCTGTGCGATCGCGGTGAAATTCGCGAGCAGCTCGATACGAGCGCCGGCGCGTAGGCTCGCGGCGAGCCACTGAGTGCCTAGGCTCGCAGAGCTTTCGTTCGGAACCGCCACCTCGGTCGTGGGGAGCCCGGCGGCGAAAGTGCCTTCGATGTAGAGCAGCCCCTCGGGAAAGAGCTCCGCAGACACGCTCGCGAGCGGCGTGAGCTCGAGCTGTACACTGCGAATGTCGCCGTAGAGATAATCGCGATAGGCAAAGCTGCGCTGACCGAGGCCGAGACGCGCCTTGAGCGTCGCTATCGACGAGCGCCGTGGCGGCGCTGGCTCCGCGGGGCGGGCTTCGGTGACGAGCTCTGCGTCGATCGTCGGTTCCGGCCGCGCCGGGGGAGGTTCAGGTTCGCATCGAAGCGCACTCGTCGCCGCGCTGATCTCGCTTGCGAGACGTGTAGCGGCGAGCTCGATCGTCTTTGTCTTAAATCGCACCCGGCCGCGGCGATGGAAGCGACCGGTCGCGAGGGGAAGGACCGTCGGATCGAGCCCATCCGCCTCGGCGTTCAAATGTGCGACGAGGTTCGCACGTCGCCCTTCGCGCTCCAGCTCGACGCGCACCCGAAGCTCGCACAGCTGGCTCGGCTCCGAGGGCATGCGGAGCTCCATCGCGCCGTGACCCGTGTCGACCGCGATGAGGAGTACGTCCCGCACCTCTGCTGGGAGGGCGTCCGGGAGCTCCACGTAAACCGTCGGGCTCGTTTGCCCCAAGACGAGAAGTGCCCAGGCGATCACGGTGAGGTTCCTCCGCTCACCCGGTCGACCACACCATCGAGATTGTCGATCCAGGTGACCAGGCACTCGACTTCAGCAACACTCAAAGGCGCGCCGACAGGCGGCATCGAGGGGGCGCCGCATTGATCGGTTCCATCCCGGGTCCACAGAACGAGGGTGCTCGCTTCCGGGTTGGCGGGGTCCGCGAGAAGGCCTGTGGGGCAGATCGCCTCGACGCCGGCGAGACGGCTCGCGAGGTCGGGAGAGGCGAGATCGAGGCCCCCGGAGGGCGTCGGGCCGGAGCCGTGGCAGCCCGCACAGCGGACCGTGTCCTGGAGGAAGGCCGGGGGTGTCGTTGCGCAGCTGTCTTCGTCCGCCGGTGGAGTCGTCGGGTCCCCACCCGCCTCCTCCGCCGCGGGCGTGTTTGCCTCGTTCGCGCGCTCGAGGGCCTCGATGTAGGGCGTCGAATCCCCGAGGTCTCCGGCGCAGCCGATCGTAGCCGCGAGCGCGATCACACATCCCCTTGCCCACATGACCTGGAGTATGGGCCGGGGCTCCGCTGACCCCTATTACAAAGACTTCGTCATAGCTCCGGTAGGCACACCACCGTGGGATTGAAGCGCCGGGTCGTGTCCCCGAGACCCAGCTGGCCGCTCTCGTTGAAGCCCCAGCACCACAGGAATTCGTCTTCGCGCACCGCGCAGCTGTGTTGCTCCCCCAGCGCGAGGGCGGTCCAGCGGTCTGGCGGGCCGGAGGTGCGCGTGGGTCGAAAGCGGTCGATCACGTCGGTGCCGACGCCCAGCTGTCCTTGCGTGTTGCGCCCCCAGCACCACAGGCTGCCGTCACTCTCGAGGCCGCAGCAGTGGGAGCGGCCGCAGGAGAGAAATTGGAACACCAAATCGCCGTTGACCGGTGCCGGTGCACCGTCGAGCTCACCGGGCTCGCGCCCCAGGTTTCCAAAGCCGTTGGCGCCCCAGCAATAGGCGCGCTCGTCCTCGGACAGTCCGCAGCTGTGAAAGTCACCGCAGGTGACGAGCTCGAAGCGCACGTCGTCTGGCGCGTCGATAGCGGTTGGGGTCAGCACGTTTGGACCGGCGGGGATCCCAACCTGTGCGACTTCGTTAAAGCCCCAGCAGTATATCCGCCCATCGCTCACCCCGCAGGAGTGCAGCTGTCCCGTGCATTGAGCAATCCAGGGCGCCCCGCTCGGGGACGGCACCTGAACCGGTCGGTCCGCCGAGCTGGTCGAATCGATGCCGAGCTGACCGCGGCTGTTCGCCCCCCAGCACCACAGCTCGCCACCCGCCGTCCGGGCGCAGGTGTGAATCCCGCCCACGGAGATCGATTCGATCGAATCCGACGTGAACGATTCCACCTCGGTGGGAATGGCAACCTCCGCGTCGGCGCCACGACCGAGTCCGAGCTGACCTGCGCCGTTGCTGCCCCAACAGTGCAGCGAGCCGTCCTCAAGCAGCGCGCAGCTGTGTGCGGTGGCGGTGCCGCTCTCGTTGCCGCGGGTGGAGACCTGAGCAACCGGTCCTGGCAGTGTGACTTCGATCGGCGTCGGTGTTGAATTCGCCGCGTCGGGGACGCCGAGCTCCGAGTAGATGTTGCTCCCCCAACAATAGAGGCGTCCCGCACGCACCACGCAGGTGCTTCGGAGCCCTCCGGACACACTCGTCAATGGCGCAGGTGAACGGCACTCGCCAGAAAGACAGCGGTCACCGGGGCATCCGCACACATCGTCGTCGGGACGAGGCTGACATTCAGCGGCAGGGCAGAGCTCGCAGCGCCCACAGCTCGGCGCGAGCTCGTTCCCTTCCTCGTCTGGGCTGGGCTCGAAACAGGCGCCCAGGCAGACTCCTCGGTAGCAGGTTTGCCCATCCGTGCACTCGCTGGACTCGAGGCAGGCGCGCGCGAAGCGCAACCGCACGTAGCGGACCGCATCCGCGGTAAAGCCAGCGCTGGCGCGCACGCGGGCGATCGGCGCGTCGTCGCTTGGGGCGGCCAATGTATCGAAGAGCTCGCCCTCGAAGGTCACCCAGCGCGTCGCATCGTCGTCCTTGGCGACGATCGGGATCTCTGCGGGCAAGACCCCGGCGGGCTCGACCTGGTCCCTCACGATGCGTCCGTCACGATCGAGAATCCGGACGCGGACCCAGGACGCCAACGCGTTCGTTCCCGTGTCGGCTTCGAGCTGCACGATCACCTGTGGGCGGGGCGGCGGGCTGTCGCACGCCAGAGTTGCTGCGAAGGCGAGAAGAAGCGTCGATCTCATCAGCGGTGCTGGGTGGGCTCGCGAAAGGTCGTATCCTCGACCACATAGCGCGATTCGCGCCCGCTCTTTTCCAGGCGACAGAACCCGTCCTCCACCAGATCTTTGAGGGCGATCTGCGCGACGCGCAAGGAAACCCCCGCGGCGTTCGAGGCATCGCGGGCCGTGAGTGGACCGGCACGGGCGGCGATCGCCTGGAGGATGCGGTCGTGCTCCAGTGCCACGCAACGGGGATCGGGTACGACCACCGGATTTTTGAGCTCGAGCCAGAGTCCCTCCTCGCTGCGTTCGATCTCACCGACGGACTCCGCGTACTTGCGCGCTCGATGAATCAACACGTTGAAGACCCCGTGATGGATCTCGGCCGCGTATTCGAAGCCGTAGACACGGGAAAACACCTTTTCGACCGGAATGGCTTGGCGGCGAGAGAGAGCGAGCGTGCTGATGAGAGACGCCATTCTCGCCTGCTTTCTACGGCCTTGAGGCAGCACGTGCGTTCCCGCGGGGAAACTGGTGAACCCGAGCGGCAAGAAGCGTCGGGCGCGACCCGCGACGTCGGCGAAGGCATAGGCAAGAGCGGTTTCGCCCTCCGGTGACGGTCCACGAACGCGTGCGATGCCGCAGAGCTCACCGGGAATGTCGTCGACCACGCCGCGAAGCCAATCATTATCAGTCTCGGCGTCGAGGGTCAGGGCAGTCCTCACGAGCTCGAAGTGGCGCACGGGTGCCGGCAGCTCCGCGGCGAGGGCTGCAATTACCGCATCGCGGGAGCGATCGCCCTGCTGTCGCGCTCGAAACCATGCGCCGAGCTCGCGGCTCACCGGTTCCGCACCTTCGGGGGCTACTCCGGCGAGCATCGATTCCCAGCCGAGCCAACCGTGCCAGAGCGGCGGTGCGACCCGGCGCAAGGCGGTCACGATGCGCGCGGCGAGGTGCGGCTCGCCGTTGAGGCGGCGGACCGTCGCGAGAGTCACGTTGGCGAGGTATTCGAGCTGCGGCATGGCTTCTGTGCGCGACATGCGCGACGCTCGTCGAGCGATCCGGGTTGCTTCGTCCCGGTCGGTCTCCGTCATCGCCAGCGCGCGGAGGCTAGCGGCTTCTAGCACCATCTCTGCAAAACCACCCTCGCGCGCGGCGCGCTCTAAGCGGGCCAGCTCCTCGTCCAGGGCGGGGGATGCCCCACCTCGCAAGCGCAGCCAGCATTCGGACAGACCGAGCGCCGTTTGTGAGCGTGCGGAACGGGGATCGTGGCATCGACGATGGAGATTCAGCCACTCAGACGCTTTGTTCGAGTCGAAGGTGACAATGTGAGCGCGGACCTGTTGCAAACAGGTGAGCGAAGATGCGACATGCGCCGTCGGCGCGACGGCATCCGTTTCGAGCGGCGCGGGGGCGATTCCCGCCGCGTACGCCATGGACTGCAGGAGAAGGGTCTCCTCGCGCGAAGCGCCGCCAGACGAAAAGTCGCCTAGAAGCGCGGCTTCATAGCCAGCGAGGTTGGAATCGGCCATGTTCGTCGCTGCTCCCTTCACCTTCCGCTAGAATCCCACATCATGGCAGTGCGTGCCCCTAGAGTTCAGTCCGGCGTCTTCTCCAACTTAAACAGTGTTGGCAAGATCGCGTCGGGCGGCATGGGCTACGTCGAGCTCGCGCGTCTCACCAAGGGCGGCTTCGAGCGCGCTTACGCGGTCAAGAGACTGCACCCGCATCTACTCCAGGACCAGGCGGTCCGCGACATGTTCATGGACGAGGCGCGCCTCGCCGGCCTCGTTCGTCATCCCAATGTCGTCAGCGTGCTCGACGTACTCGAGGATCATCGCGGTCCAGCGTTGGTCATGGAATACATCGATGGAATCTCGCTCGCGCGAGTGATCGAGCTCGGCGACGACGGGGGCGATCTCCCCATCGTGTTCTGCCTTCGCATGGCGCTCGAGGCCGCGCGCGGCTTGCACGCGGCGCACGAGCTGCGCGATGCGGACGGTCGGGCGCTCGAGCTCGTCCACCGAGACGTCTCACCGCAGAACATCTTGCTCGGGCGCGATGGCATCGCGCGTCTCACTGATTTCGGGGTTGCGAAGGCGATGAATCGGATCGCCCAGACTAGCACTGGGATCTTGAAGGGCAAGTTTGGCTACATGGCTCCCGAGGTGCTCCGCTTCGAGGAGCCGGATCGCAGGGCGGACCTCTTTGCGCTGGGCGTGGTGCTCTTTGAGAGCCTCACCCGGGAGCGCCTCTACCCGAACTCGTCCGGTCTCGACGGCGCTAGACGGGTGCTGAGCGAGCCGCCGCCGGACCTCGCGGACTACCGAGACGATGTGCCGATCTCGATCGTCGCGTTGCTTTTTCGCCTCCTCGCCAAAGAGCGAGACGCGCGTCCCGCCACTGCGGAGGAGGTGGAGCACATCCTCGACGATGCGCTGCGAGAGCTGATCGCCACTGAGGGAATTGTGGATTCCGCGGATGTAGTGCGTCGCGCGATGGAGCGTCGCTCCGAGCCCGAGCTCGAGCCCAGCATCGACCTACCCGTTGGTCCTGAGCGTTCCGGACCCTGGGTGGCGTGGCTCGTGGCCGCGCTCGTCCTCGTCGTGGCTGGTGCGCTCTGGTGGCTCGTACCCGGCGCAGCGCCGCCTTCCTTGGACACGCGCGTCGAGCTCGCTCCGCAAGAGCTCAGCGTCTCCGAGGAAGAGCTTGCGGAACGCGAGTCTTCTGCTGGCGCGGCAGACGGGGTCGAAGCGGAAGAAGAGGCGCGGCCGCGCCGAAAACGCCCGCGCAAAGCGAAGAAGAAGCGTCCTGGACAGAAGGACGAGGATCAAAAGATCCCGATGTGGGAGTGGGAATGAGCTTCTCCGTGCTTCTGCTGGCGATCACTGTGCTCGGAGCCGACGAACGAGAACGCGCCCGCGACGCGTTCGAGTCCGGGACCGAGGCGCTCTCCACCGGTCGCTTCGTCGAGGCGGCGGCGGATTTTCAGCGCTGCCTCGACCTGGCGAAGAGTCCTCCCTGCGCCTTCAATTTAGCGGTCGCTCTGCGTGGCACAGGAGATGTGATCGCAGCGGAAGGTGTTCTCGAAGCGTTGTTGACCGGTCAATGGGGCCCCTTGGCGCGCAAACGCAGGCGACAGGTGCAAAAACTCCTCGACGAAACCCGGGAGCAGGTCGCCCTGTTGTCTTTGGTGCTCACACCGAAGGAGCTGCCGGTCACGGTTCGCCTCGACGGGGAGATCATCTTGGACGGCTCACCGCCGTCGCGTGCGCCCTTGCGCGTAAACCCCGGTGCACACGTCTTACTCGTCAGCGCAGAGGCACATGTCCCGGTCGAACGGAAGCTCATGCTCGAGGCGGGGGCACAGCAGAGCGTTGCGTTGGCGCTGGAGCCGGTTCCGGTCCCGACGACTGGGACATTGATTGTCGAAACGACGAGCGCGACCGACCGGGTCGAGGTCGAAGGTATCGGCGTCTCCGTGGGCGGTTATACGGGAGAGCTCGAAGTGGGCACCTACCGACTCCGAGTTTCCGGGGACGGAGAGACGCAAGAGCAGGAAATCGTGGTCGAAGCCGGCTCCACCTTGCGCGTTGCGGTGGACCTGCAGGAGGAGCGCTCGGTCCTGGCGAGTCCCTGGTTCTGGGCCGGTGCCGCGCTCGTTGCCGCGGGGTCGGTCGGAGCGGTCCTCTATTTCACCCGCGATGAAGCACCACCGGTGCTGCGGGACGACGTCTTTGACGTCACCGAAGCTCTCCGTTGGTGACCCGTTTCCCGCTCTCAGCTTCGACGAACGCAATGTAATTGAGGGCGGACCCGCAGATCCGAAACACTGCCTCCTGCATGGAGGTAATGCGCGTGAGCAAATCCCTAGAGCTTCGTTGGGTCCTCGCCCTCCTGATGGTGTCGGGCTGCAATTCCACCGTTTCCGGGTCTCTGAATCCAAACGGAAACCCCATTACCCCTGAGGGGAGTGCCGCTGGGGCGCCCCGCTCGGAGACCGAGGAGGTGACGCCCGGGGCCCCGAATCCGACGGACCCGGCGCCCGGTGAGCCGTCGCCTGACCCGGGAAACGAGGCCGCCGCGGAGCTGTTCGACTGTGTCCTCGGTGCGGCCGAGCCCTCGTCCCAGAGCCTCATGCTCACCAAGGCGCAGCTGCGCAACACGCTCGAAGATCTCTTCGGGGCGGGGGCAATCGACAAAGCGGCAACCGAGTTCAGCGTCCTGCCGGAGGAGGCCTTTGACCCGGTCAGCCACGCTCGTCAGAGCACGATCTCCGAAGAAAAGGTCGAGGCCTACTATCGAATCGCCAACGCCGTTGCGGGCTACGTGACAGAAGACGACGGCCGCACGTCCGCCGTTTTCGGATCGTGTGCGATAGGAGGCGCGCCGAGCGCCAATTGCCTGGAAGGGTTTCTCGATGGCTTTGCGCGACGAGTGATGCGCCGTCCACTGACGCAGAGCGAGAAGAGCTTCGCTCGCAGCTTGGTCTCCGATGGTTCGGGGAGCTACCGCGAACAGCTGCGTGCGGTTCTCGCCTACCTGCTGACCTCCCCACACTTCACCTGGCGGATCGAGGTGGGGGAGCTCGTCGACAATCAGGTGCGACTCACTTCTCACGAAGTCGCAACCCGCCTGGCCTACACCTTCACCAACAGCACCCCCGACCTGGAGCTTCATCAGCGCGCTGAAGCCGGAGCTCTAGATACGCTGAGCGCTGTTCGGAATGAGGCCCGACGGCTCCTGTCTACCGCCCGGGGGCGCAGCAAGCTCACCGCGGGGATCGCTCGTTGGTCGCTCATGGACCGTACCGCGGATTTGAGCAATCTGCCGCAGCCCCTGCTGCAGGGCGCGGATGCCGACGCTCTGTCGCGCGCCATGATCGAGGAGGCGACGACCTTCATCGAGAACCTGGTGTTCGAGCAAGATGCGACCTTCGAGGAGTTGCTCACATCTCCACTCTCCTACGCAGAAGATCAGACCTTGGCCGACCTCTACGGTCATAGCCCCGCGACGCCGAGTAGCCCGGCCCAATTCGAGGGCCGGCGTCGTGGCCTGCTCCTGCGCGCACCTGCACTGACCGCGACCGGGCCCCGAGCGCACATCATCAATCGCGGTGTCGACGTGCAAAAGCGGATCCTCTGCAACCAGATTCCCCTGCCAACGGTAGACATCGCGGATTCCCGCGGCAGCGACGATCTCACCGAAGCCGAGCTGCTCGAGATGTCGAATCGCGAGATCGTGTCGATGACCACCGCACCCGCCGTATGCCAGGGCTGTCACTCCACAATCGACCCAACCGGCTACGTGTTCGAGAGCTTCGACTCGATGGGGCGGTTGCGTGATGCGGAGCAGGTCTTCACCATGGAGGGCGAGCTCCACGGTGAGGTGTCGATCGACCCGTCGGCGGATGTGCCTCTTCCCGAAGGCGGAACCGTCCCGATGAACGATGCCTATGACTTCGTTGGGTGGGTCGCAGAGTCGGACGTAGGCAAGGCGTGCTTCGCGCGAAACATGTTGCGGTATTTGACCGAGCGCGAGGAGACCCCAGGTGACGAGTGCAATCTTCAGGCCGCTTCTGACGTACTTCTGAGCTCTTCCACGCCAGTGAGTAACCTGGTGGTGGAGGCGCTGATTCACGACGATTTCCTAACGAAAACCATCGAGAACTGAGAGCGGAGACGAGAGATGAAACTGACCGAAGAACAGATCGAGCGACGCTTCCGGTCCCGACGGCAATTCCTGGTGGGAGCGGGGGGCGCGATCCTTGCCTTGCCTCCGATGCTGTCAATGATGCCGAAGGCCCTCGCGGCCAATGCAGCCGGGGGACCGAAGGTACGCTCCGTCATCTTCTACGGGATGCTGGGAATCGACCCCCACCAGCTCTTTCCCGCGTCGGTTCCGACCTACACGGAAGTGCAGAACGCGACCGACGTACGCTACACGCGGCTGCAGGACTTCTCGGGACCGATTTCCCGGGTGATCGATGCGAGCCTTGCACCGCTCTACCCGAAGATGAATGTTTATCACGGAATGTCACTCACTGGCGGGCGGTATCAGGGGCACAACGAATCGGTTCTCTCCGGCACCCATTCGGGTGGGCGCAACCCCAGGTTTGGCAAGAGCATCGACGTGATCCTCGAGCAGAGCGACAGCGTCTATGCGCCCGGTGAGTCGGTCTCGCGCAAGGCCGTGCGTGTGGTCGACGGATCACACTTGAAGGGCTTCTCCTTTGACCGGGTCAACGGTGAGCGACGGGTCTCGAGCGTGATCCAGGGCGACCGGAACATGTTCAACACCCTCTTCGCGGGTTTCGAAGCGCCCACCGGCGGCAGCAGCGGGCCTACGGTGGATCAGCTCAACCAGGGCTTGGTGGTGGACCGAGTCCTCGAGGACCTGAAGCGTCTGCAACGGGACGGGCGCATGTCGCGAGAAGATCAGCAGATCGTGGCCGGCTACATCGACGGGGTCCACGAGGTACAAAAGAAAATCCTCGCGAACCAAAGCGACCAGGCGCCTACCTGCGAGCAACCTTCCCTCGGACTTCAGGCGAGCACGGGTGGCAACTTCTACAAGTTCCCTTACGACGCGAACTGGGCGGTGCAAAACGTCGGCACGATGTTCGACAACATCATGGAGATGACGCGCCTCGCCTTCGCCTGTGACCTCACGCGGGTCGTGCTGATCGGCAGCGTGCTCTGGGATGACCGTCCGATCGGTTCTAACTCCAATGGTGGTCTTCACCATGAGTGTCCGAGCAGCGACACCTCCGCGGATCGGCAGCAATACGGCTTGAAGAAGCTCGCCAGACTCGCGTCGAGTCTCGATGCGACGAGCGACCCCCACAACCCGGGCACGCTCCTCGACAACAGCGTCTTGCTCTGGACCAACGAGCTCGGTGCCTGGACCACCGCTCACAGCACGCTCAACATGCCAGCGATCACCTTTGGCGGCGGCGGCGGCTACTTCAACACCGGCTATTACCTCGACTATCGTCAGCGCCCTCTACGCAAGCCGAAGGGCTTTCACTACGGCAGGCCCTACAAGCAGCTCCTGCAGTCGGTCATGCGCGCAATGGGCGTGCCGAAGAGCGAGTACGTGAAGTACGGCGACGGCAACGGGTTCGGCGAGTTCAAGGAGTGGGTCAACCAATTCGGCCACAACCCCCCGGATGCATTCAGCCGCTACAAGAACGAGCACAACGAGCCGCTCCCCTTCGCGACGACTGGAGCCTGATTCAGCGCTCGACCGTGCGACCGGTCGCAGGGTCGACGAGCTCGAGCTCCGGCTCAGCGTAGGAGTCACGGACCGGGGGAGCCTTCTGCGCTGGCTCTCCCGGACGGGCAGCGACGGGCATGGTGCGACCGCTCGCCTGCTTCGGTTTCGTTGCGGGGCGACGCAGGTTTGCGCTGTGCGCGAGGCCGAAGAGCGTGCGATGGGCCCAGCCACCGACGGTGATCCGCGTGGGGTCGCCTCCATCGTTGGCCGCCAGGTACTTCAAATAGGCGCGGGCTTCCGCGGGCGTGTCGACCCGCAGGTCTCGCCCCAACGCTTTCTCCAGCGCACGCTTGGGAACCTGCCGGCGGCTGTCGGCGGTCTCCGGGGCGTTGAGGTCTGCGCCAACGATCTTCTCCGCCAGCAATGGGGTACTGATCTCACGTATCTCGCTCATCGTGTTCCTCCTGACGCGTCGTGCGTACGGGGAAAGACAGAGCAAGAGGTGGACCCGACCGTCAGGTTCGGGATTTCACGGACTTACGCGCGAGTCACGCGCGTTTTGCGTCAATCGCCCTGACTCAAAACGAGTCAGTCACCCACCACGGGTGGGGCGGGTCCACTCGGGAGCGGTGACCACGAAGCGCAGAACTGCGCTCGACGGGGTGTTGGGGCGAGGGAGAAAGAGATTGAGGAGTGGTGGAGCCGATCGGGATCGAACCGACGACCTCTTGAATGCCATTCAAGCGCTCTCCCAACTGAGCTACGGCCCCACGCATCCTGGCATGCGCCTCTTCACCGAGAGCGCATTTACGTAGGGGATTGCGATCACAACCCCCTGATTTTCCGGCCGTTGGGACACCCGGACCGCGTAAGTATATAAACGACCGCGCGCTGACAAGCGCCTGTCGTGAAAAAACGACGCTCAGGCCCCGGTGGTGCCGACCTTCTTGCTGCTCGTCTTTTTGACCTTCTTCTTGTTGGTCGTCGGCTTCTTTTTGCCGGTCTTGCTCGCAGAGGTCTTCTTCTTCGCGACCTTTTTCTTCTTCTTGGTGACCTTCTTGCGGCTCTTCTTTTTGCGGCCTTTCTCGGCGCTGGTTAGGGACTCGAGGACCTCATTCAGCTGCTCGATGGTGCGCTTCACAGCGCTCGGCATGGGAACGGTCTGTTGGTTTGCGAGCTTCAGCGTTTGTTCCCCGAGCTTGCGGAGCAGCTTGTCGCGCTCGAGGCGTAGGCGCTGCACTTCCGCCTCCACTCGGTCGCTCGTATGCAGGACCGTGTCCTTGATGTCTTCGAGCTGCTCGATCGCCTGCGTCCACAGCTTGTTGACTTCTTTGCGGAATTCTTCGGTGACGTTGCTCATCGGGTCCTCCGGTTCAATGCCTAGTCATGCGGCTAACACTGATAATGCGATGTGTCAATCGGATAACGCGATGCGTTATGCCGCGCTCGGTGGAACCTAGACTTGCCTCCGAGGCGGCCAGGGCTTAACCCGATCCCATGGAGCGCGCCCTGCTCATCGCGATCGTCGCCTCGGTCATCGTGGCGAACCCGGACGGGCTCCGCGCCGCCAAGCGAGTGGTCAGCTGCAACGAGGGCTCGACCCAACTCAACATCAAACAGGTCAAGCGCAGCTCGAATGGGCTCGGGAAGAAGGCGCGGCGCGCCGGAGTGCATGTCGTCGACCTCGGCGACGCCGGAGCGCAACGGGTGGAGGCCTGGCGCAAAGCCTTTGCCGCGAAGAACTGGTGTGAGGTCAACCTGCAAGTCCAAGGCATCGAAACGCTGATCGAGAATACGGTGGTTGACGAAGCGTTCGTTCGCGCGAAGGCGACTCGGATCGATGGGTGGGTGCATGGGACCTTGAGTGGCGGTCGAAAGAAGCGTGCATCGAAGATGGTTGGGACAGCGCTCCGAGAACTGGAGAAAGGCAGGGTCGGGCCGGCGAATGGAAAGCTGAACAAGGTGATGACCATGCTCACTGGAAGTCGCGACCTGCTCGATCCGCCAAAGGAACCGCTAAAAAAGGGAACACCGCCGCAAGAGAAACTCGACGTGAGCGACATCGTTCCGAGCGCCGCGCCCTCGAGCGGCGTCCTGAACGCATCTCTGGCCTATGAATCCTGCCCCGCCCTCGAAAAGGGCGAGCCCTCCAATGGTGAGCTGGCGGGCATTCTCGAGCGCCTTCGAACGGAAATGGCGGCAAAGAACTATCGCGCGGTCGATTTCAAATACGGCCCGGAGCTGTTCGAGATTCTGCTCGAAGAGGGGCGGGACGGCAGTCGAGGGCGCGCGGCGATGGCGGCCTGCGTGCTTCTGACGCGCATTGCCGAGACGCGGATCGGAATCGGCGTCTGCCAAGGGCGCTTCAGCCGCGTCAATGAGCTGCGTGATGAGCGCGGTGTGCCCCCGTCGGCGGAAACCCGGTTCACGGCGCTCGTGCGCCAGGCGACCGATGAGATCGCCGCAAAGAGATTTGATGAGGCCTTCGCGACCCTCGATGAGCTGCTCGTGCTTCTCGGCGACCCGGTTGACCAGTCGCGCGACATCCCGTGAGGGGCGAAAAAGTACACCCACACGCGCCCACGCGTTGCTCGCCGCCTCCCTAGAAATGCCTTAAACCCCCGCAAAGGTTGATCTTTTGATCTCATGGATCGGGGCTAAGCCTCTGAGATCACGAGCGATTAAAGACACTCTAGGGTTGCCCCCACCGATCCCCGCGTGTGAATACTAGGCTCAGTGGGAAGACGGCCTCCTCGCACCCCGAAGCGCCCGTCGCGCCTCGTGGACTCACAGCACTCACGCGCCTTCTGGCGCTGGCTGCTTCGCACCCCCTTTTCGTTTCTGAGCGCCATCTCCGGCTTCCTCATCGCTTTCGGCGTGCTCGCTCTGGTGGTCTACGGCGCGTTTCGCGATCCCGGACGTGCCGATCTCTCCCAGCTCTTGGGGCTCGGAAGCCTCGCCCTCTGGCTCGTGGCGCGTTTGCTCGCACGCCTTCAGCGTAGTGCTCTGAGCCAGGGGCGTGCCGCCGCCCTCGAAGATCTGGAGCTCGGGACACTCTTTGTCGCCGGCGCTTTCGTGTTGATCGAGCTCACGGGCGGCCCATCTGGGCTACTCTATCCGCTCATTTTCGCCCTCGTCGCGTTCTTGATCGCGTTCCACAGCATTCTCCACAACGTCTACTTCCTGAGCCTCATCCTCGGCGTCGAGGCCGCGATCACCCATTTACGCCCGGTGGGGGATGAGCCCTGGCGCCTCTACGTGTCGCACGCGTCATTTCTTTTGCTCTTCGGCTATCTCTACGCGCTCTTCTTGCGCAGCGAAGTCGCGGCCCGCCGCCTGGTTCTCCAGCGCGAGATCAAATCGAGCTTGTCGCGGATCGAAGAGGAGGCGAAAGAATTCCGGCTGACGAGTGGGCTCGGACTCGACAGTCGTGAGCTGACCGCCGAAGAGATCTCCCATCGACGACAAATCGGCAGCATTCAGGCGATTCACGACTCGCTCTACAACGTGCTCGCCGTCGCGGAGAAGGCGCTCGCGCCGCACACCGTGGCCCTGCTCTGGCTCGACGCCTCCGACACTCATTTGCGGGTGAAGGAGTTGCGATCGCATTCGGACCACGTCAAAGAGAGTCGGATCGGAGTTGGGGAGGGATTCCTCGGTGCCATCTCCAAGCGCAGGGAGCCGCTCGTCCTCACCCAGCTCAAGCCTCGGCACAGCGGCCTGGTCTACTATTCGCGGCCGGAGCCCGTGACGGACTTTGCGGGCGTACCGGTGATGGAAGGCCAACACCTGCGGGGCGTCTTGGTCGCCGACCGAGCAAACGCGCAGCCTTTCGACGACGACGACCTCTCGGTGATGCAGACGATCGCGGAGGAGGTCGTGCGGGCCGTCCAGGTCGAGCGGATCTTCGCGGACATGGACCGAGAGAAGTACCGGAAAGAGCGCTTCTATCAGGCGAGTCGCGACTTCAACAGCGCCCTCACGGTCGAGCAGGTCGCGTCGGTGGCGATCGACGCGGCCCGTCGCGTGTCCCAGGCGGAATATGCCGCGGTTGCTGTGGCGACGGAGCAGGAAAACTTGCTGCGCATCATGGCGGCTCACGGCGACGAAAAACTCGTCGGATTGGAGCTCGATGCGGATTCCGCCCTCGTGGGCAAATCGATCAAGGCGCGGGTACCCTTGCCCCATGGAAGCGCGCGCTCGTCCCAGCACCTCGTGTTCGGGCCGGATATTCCGTTCTCTCCGCCAGCGGTGAAGGTGCTGCCGCTCTTGTGGAAGGACCAGGGAGTTGGGGCGCTCGTGCTCGGCTCAGAGCGGGAGGAGTTCCTCTCCGACGATCTGCTCGAGATGCTTCGGGTGGTTGCGGACCATGCGGCGATCGCCATCGCCAACGCGCAGATGTACGGACGCATGGAGCGCATGGCCACCACCGACGGGCTCACCGAGCTGACAAACCACCGCCAATTCCAGATCGCCTTTGACGAAATGCTCGCGAGATCCCAGCGATATGGCCGCAAGCTGTCACTCATCCTCACGGACATCGACCACTTCAAGTCCATCAATGACACCTATGGTCATCCAGTCGGAGACCTGGTTCTAAAGCGGGTTGCTCGCCTGCTGGAGGAGGGCGCTCGCAAGACCGACGTGGTCGCCCGCTACGGTGGTGAAGAGTTCGCGATTCTCATGGAGGAAACCGACACGAAAGACGCGTTCCACCTGGCCGAGCGCATTCGCGAGTCGATCCAGGCCGAGACGTTCAGAAGTGAGAATGGTTCTTTCCAGTGCACCCTGTCGCTCGGGGTGTCGACCCATCCCGATGACGGAAGCAGCAAGTCAGAAGTGATCGAGAGGGCGGATCAGAACCTCTACGAGGCGAAGCATGGCGGGCGAAATCGGACGGTTGTGAGTCAATCGCGCCGGCCGAGGGTCGCGTCTTGAACGAGATGTGAACAACACTAACTGAGAGGCAAGTGGTTTGAGCAACACCGCACTGCACATGGATGTTCCTTTTGACCAGACTTCGGAGTCGCAATTTGAAGTCGAGCTCAGAAGGTCCGATTCTCCTTCTTCCCCGTCGGTGCAGACTTTAAAACGGAAGGGGGCACCGAGCCCCACCGTTGAAGTGACGGGAGATGGCACGAGCGTTCAGCGAGCCGACATGAAAAAAACCTTCGTTCTCGACACCAATGTCCTCCTTCACGATCCGGCCGCGATGTTCTCCTTCGAGGAGAACGAAGTCGTCATCCCGATCTACGTCATCGAGGAGATCGACAACTTCAAGAAAGACCTCTCGGAGCTCGGCCGCAACGCGCGGCAGGTTGGGCGCCTGCTCGACGAGCTGCGCCAGATGGGCTCGCTCGGCGAAGGCGTGGCGACGGAAGCCGGCGGTGCGGTGCGGATCGCCATCACCGATCGGGAGCTTGCGCCCAAGTTTCGCGCGGGCTCGAGCGTCGACAATCGCATCCTCGCGACCGCTCTCGAGTGCAAAGACGAAAACGATGAGATGCAAACCATCCTCGTCACGAAAGACATCAACATGCGTATCCGGGCCGACGCGCTCGGGCTGCGGGTTGAGGACTTCGAGACCGACCGGACCGATCTCAGCGAGCTCTACGAAGGGGTGACGGAGATCGCTTTGAGCGCGGACAAGATCGACCTGTTCTACGAGACCGGAGAGCTGCCGGTGGAGAACCCGTCGATGTACTTCCCGAACCAGTTCGCCTTCCTAAGGGACGAGGCGAACCCAGCGCACACCGCCCTCGGTCGAGTGAACCTCGACCGCGAGGTGATCGAGCCCTTGCACCACGGTCGTGAAGGCATGTGGGGGATCCGTCCCCGCAACAAGGAGCAGGCCTTCGCCGCTGACATCTTGATGAACGACGACATCAAGCTGATCACGCTGGTCGGCAAAGCCGGCACCGGAAAGACACTTCTCGCTATCGCAGCGGGTCTGCAAAAAGTGACCGAAGAGGCGGTCTATCAGCGCCTGCTCATCTCCCGTCCGATCTTCCCGCTCGGCCGCGACATTGGCTTTCTGCCCGGCGACGTGGAGGAGAAGCTGACGCCTTGGATGCAGCCGATCTACGACAACGTCGAGTTTCTCATGGGGCTCTCCAAGGCGGACCGCAAGCGCGGGCGTTCGCACCAGGAGCTGCTGGATCTCGGCATCCTGGAGATCGAGCCGCTCACGTACATTCGCGGCCGCTCGATCCCCAACCAGTTCCTGATCGTGGACGAGGCGCAGAACCTCACCCCCCATGAGGTGAAGACAATCATCACGCGGGTGGGCGACGGAACGAAGATCATTCTCACCGGCGATCCCTACCAGATCGACAACCCCTACGTGGACGCGACCAACAACGGCCTCGTGCATACGGTGAATCGATTCGCCAACGAGCGGATCGCCGCGCACATCACCCTGCAGAAGGGCGAGCGCAGCGACCTTGCGGAGCTCGCGACGAACCTGCTCTGAGGATTAGGCGCTTGAACGCCGATCGGGTTCAACCGGGGCCCAGGGCTCGGATGAGCTCGATCGATATCGAAAACGAATCTCGAACCCCGTGGTGCTGGCATTCCAGACCGGCGAGCCGGTTGACGACCAGATCGTGGGGATGACCCACGGGGGGGCGACCCGCGACTCCCTGCTGTTTCCGGACGCCCGGTTTGAGTCTTCGCGACCGTGCGAACCGTGGCGATCGTTGACGACCCAGGACGCCATTTCGCCTCGGATGATCTCAGTAGCCGTCTTGAAGCTGCCACGTGAGTAGGGTGCCCTGAGCGATTCCACTG
>CAYXVF010000029.1:53827-57658 GCA_964468125.1 uncultured Bdellovibrionales bacterium
TGATAGCTCACGTCCACGATTAATGACTCCACGAGTCGACTCCGCGGCGCATCGAGAACGACGGTGGAGATTGCGGTCCCACCCGGAGGCACGATGACGGAGTCAGCGGCTCGCGCGATTCGGTCGGCAACGAGAGGCACCGCACCTCCGGTCATCCAAATCCCCTCCGCCGAGCTATGGGGCAGGCGCGGAACCTCCATGCCGTAATACGGCAACGGCCGAAACGCTCGAGGAGGCTGACGGAGAATGACGTCGTCCGCGAGCGCACTTCCGAGTCGACCAAAGACCCGATCCTCGCCCGCCCCGAGGGCAAACGGTCCGCCGTTGGTGAAGTAGGTGAGTACGTCGTCTGCGAGTGAAGGCGCAAGCTCCGGAACGTCCGGATCGTTCGCGATCACTCGAGGCGGTTCGGCGGGACACTCGCTGAAAGCACAGGCGTAGAGGTTCCAATCTCCGACCGATGCCCCGTCGAGCTGATTCCAGAGGGCTACGCCACTGCTCACGATCAGATTTCCACGAGTGACCTCCGCCGTCGAGATCGCCTCCGGCGCTCCCCCTGAAAGCGATGCGCGCCAGAGCTCCGTATTGCAATCGTCCTCGACAAACGAACCGCGGAACTCCTCACACTGAGTCCCATCGCGGTGCAGGAACACGACGCTCGATCCCGCCAGATCCGCGGCGAGCGGTCGGAGTGAACCTGTATCGATTGTCTCCACCGTTTCCGTGCCATCGAATGTCCCGTCGGAACCGAGATCGACAAGGACGAGGGTGCTCGTGAATGCCGCCGGCGTGTCGGCGTAGAACTCGGCCGAGAGCTCGGTCCACATGACGCGGTCACCATCGATTCGCGGCCAGCGTGCGACGCTCCCGAGCTGGCCCGGGCGTGGAAAGAGGGTCGACGGCCCGACGTCGTCACCGGAGCCCGGGATTCGGTCCGGGCCGAAGTCCTGGAGCAGAATCGCCCCGTCGCTCGTGCGCCAGACGAGCTTGCCACTCGCGAGGTCTGGATCGGGTCCGAGGATCGCGTCCGCGTGAGCATTGTCAGTCTCGGGCAAGATCCACACGCCCCCTCGCAGGGCGTTGACGACGATGCCCCGGTCCGCGAGGTAGACGAGCGAATCGTCCCAGCCGCCTCCGGGGGGGGCGGGGACCACGGTTTCGTCGGCGTGGAACGCCGCGGCCGCTTGGTTGAGATCGAGGTGTGCGGAGGCCGTGGCTTGAAACTCGTTGGAGGAGACGAGGCCAAAGACGAAGCTATCGCCGAGCTCCGGCTCCCAATTCATATTCGTGGTCGATCCGTCGAAGATGCGCGTCTTCGTGTTGCTCCCGATGTCGACGAGCCGATAGGAGCCCGCGGACTCGAGGACGATGAGCTTGTCACCTCGAGCGCTCGTCACTCGCCCGTCTATGATCAGCTCGGTGGCGAGGTCGTCTCCCGTGAGAAAGGTCGTGTCATCGCCTGGATCGATCACGCGCACCCGGTCGAGCTCGGACTGCAACACCACACGCCCGTCGGCGAGACCAAGGAAGATTGGTGGGCCGTCGAACAGGACGCGTTCGGTCGTATCGTTACCGTTCGGAGTCTCGTCCGCGCCGAGGTCGTAAACGTACGCGGCCAGCGAAGAGCGTTGGTCGACCCAAACGACATAGCGGCCGTCGAAGTCGGTGTCACAACTGCCGATCGTCGCGGAGCTAAGATCCGCGGCGGCAGAAAGGATCACATCCGTATCGTCGCCGGTCCCCGCGATGCCGTCTCCCCCGACGCTACGCCAGCGGAGCTCTCTCGACGCCGCTGGGCCGCCACCGTAGATGAAACGATCTCCGCTCGCCGTCGGGCAGACACCATCGGTAGAGATGGTCCGGACGAGCCCGTCATCGGCGGTGTCCGGTCGACCGTCGGGCCCCATGTCAAAGGCGCGGATGTCCGGCGCGCTCCCTCCCCCCCGGTCCTCAAAAAAGAGATTCCGGCCAGCGACGTCGAGGGCAATGGCGCTCCCGAGCTGTCCGCCATTGAGCGGCGCAAACTGCCAGCGATCACAATCCCAGTCCGGTTGCGCGGGGCGGCAGACGACGATGAATTCGTTGACACCATCGTCCTCAGAGAAGCCCGCGAGGGACCCGGTCGTGAATTGCGCTGGCCGAAAGCAACCGCTACATCGGTCAGCGATTCCCGCGCCCGGGTCCGGGTCTACGATGCGAAGCGTCGAGTCCGTGACCGTAACGGATGTTGCGTCGCTGCGGTTGCCCGCTACGTCGACCGCGGTGATCGAGTAGCTCGAGGTGGTTGCCTGCAGAACATCGAGGACGGCAGGAGCCCCGAGTCAGTGACCACCGTCGACTGGCCACCACCGGTCACCTCGTAGCGCACCGCCGAGTTTGGATCGGGTATTCCGGGGATCGCGAGCACGCCGCTTTGGCCGCCGAGCGCTCCGCGGATCGTCGCGGTGAGCAGGAGTGGTGTCGCTGGGGCCGTCGAATCCTCGTTGACCACGAGGACCGCTTGGTTCACTTCCGCGGTGAGGTTGCCGAAGAGATCCCGCTCCCGCAGCCAAAGAGTCGTCGTTTGGTCCTGCCGACTCGAAAGGTCGAGCGCGTAGACGCCGAGGGCTGGAATCTGCTCCCAGCTGGCGCCGAAGTCCAAAGAAGCGACGAAGGCCTCGAGGTCACGCGTGGCCGGCGCTCCAGCGGTGAAGATGACGCTGAGGCCGTCTGTGTTGCGGTCGACCTCCGGCTGCGTCGGTTCGAGGATGGACAAGGCATTCTGAGGGATCGCGGTATCGAGAATCAGTGACACGGGGAAGACCGAAGCGTTTCCCACCTCGTCGATCACGGTGAAGCTCAGATTCTTGGGACCGTCGCCGGAGACGAGCTCGAGGCTGATCGAGTCCGCCGTGGGCGAAGTGAGTGGCGCGACGAGGTCCCCGGCTACACGCACCGAGGCCGCCGGGCTGCCCGAGAAAGCCACGTGTGCGGTGATGCTCGTCCGGTCGACCCACCGGATTGAGCCCGAGAGCACTTCCTCGTCGAAGAGCACATCGTCGACGCTGGGCGCGGTGAAGTCCAAGAGAACGCTTCCGAGGTCCACGTCCTCAGACGCGGCACCCCCGATCGCCACGAGGTCTACCGACACGGCGAGGGTGGCCTCGTCTTCGATGCCGGTGACCCGGTAGCTCGCCCGGTAGGGCCCCACGCCGGAACCCACGGAGCTCACCGAAACGTCGAAAAGCCCGCTGCCGAGCGAGACAATCGGAGCTGCGAGAAGGGGAATGTCGGTCGTGAACTCGATAGAAACCGTATCACCCAGAGCCGCGGTGGCGGGTGTCACCTGAGCGCTTTCCAACTGGGGGAGGCGATCACCGGTTGGCGTGACCGGAATGCAGGCTTGCAGCTCCTGGTCGCAGCGGAAGTTTGTCGGGCATTCGTCCTGGCCACCGCAGCGAATGAATCCGGATTCGATGCTTTCGAGCTGCAGCGAACAGCCTGCCGTCAATACCACCCATCCGATCGCCGCGATCCTCATCAGCAAACTCCTCTCCATGTCTATCACAGGTGGGAAGCTCGCGCCCATACCGCTGAGCTGGAGCTCGACGCTGCGCCTCGCGCGACCCTTGGAACGGGTCGCGGAGTGGACCATGGATGGCGCACGCCCGCGCATCTCGTTGATTCGCGCATGCCCAATTGGTTTTGCCTCGGCGTGCGTTCGGAATCGGCAGTGAAGTTCGACCGGTTGGTGCTTTGCGGACCTCTCCGGTGACGGTTCACAGATTCGGCCCTCCGTCTCGGTTTTTCGGTGGAACCGCTGTCGGTCTCGGCCACGGAAGCGGTTTCCGT
>CAYXVF010000030.1:0-2630 GCA_964468125.1 uncultured Bdellovibrionales bacterium
GGAGAGAACCCCGACCGACTCGAAATCAAACGTCAACGCGGGCTCGAGCTCCGCAACTGCTTTCGCGGTTCCGCCAAAGAGTACGATGCGCACGTCTTCTCCGAGCTCGCGTTTGAGTCTCGCGAGTACTCGGATTGTCCGACCCGGCGCGCGTCGAGGAGTCGCGGGGCGAATCATCGCGCACACTGTGAGTGGATGCCCGAGCTGAAGGTGAGGACCGCCGGGATAGAAGATTCTGTGGTCGAGGCTCGCTTCGACCTTCGTGACGTCGATCCCGTGATTCTGACTCACGTGCTCCCGGATCCAATCCGACTTTGCGTACAGTGTCGCCTCGCGCATTCGCTCGTAGCTTTGTCGAGCGGTGTTGCGTCGCGGGTCACCTTCGGGAAAAAACAACGGCTCGTAGTCTTGGACGTAGTAGCAGACGGCGAGATGTGGCGAGTTGGCAGCGGCCGCTAGCGTGGGTTCGATGGAATCGAAGCTCGTAGCTACGAGCATATCACTGCGCTCCGCGAGCTGCCGAAGACGATTCGGACTCAACGGCGTGACCGTCGGATCGAGTCCAGGATACCCGTAGCGATAGCGTAGGACGTCACGGGTGCGCACGGCGATCGTCACCTCGCAGCCCAAGTCCCTTAGACCCGCGGCGTCTTGAACTATGGAGTTTGAGCCGCCGCCGTGAGGTCCCACGGGTAAAACAAACGTAATCCGGACATTCCGACGAAACGTCCCTAACGGGTAGTCGACGGGAAGAGCCCGTCTAACAACTTCGCGGGCGCTTGCCAATGATGGGCTGCGCTCGAGTTCACGAAGCGCACGGCGCACGGTCCAGCGACCGTAGCGACGAACGAGTTTCCGCCCACCCGCGGCAACGAGGGAAGCTCGACGTTCAGGCGTATAGCTGCGCGCCTTGGCGTGGCTTGCCCACGCGCTAGGGACTATAACCAAGCGATAGCCGGCCCGTCGCAGCCGAAAGCAGAGGTCGTCTTCCTCGCCGTAGCCGTGTGGAAAGGCCTCCTCGTCGAATCCGCCCACCTCTTCTAGGGCGGCGGCATTTAGCATCAGGGCGAAGCCGTTCAAAAGTGGGGTGTCGATCACACTGCTGCCGAAAGCTCGGGCGAGGGTCGCCTCGATGCGTGCAACGCTCGCTGCGGAGGGCGGCTGATTCGGCGGAGCACTCGACTCAACGGTTGTGACGAGCGGAGCCGATTGCCAGCTCGCCGCGTTCGACAACGGTCCGGCCGCGGCCACACCCGGTGTCTTGCCGAAAGCGTCGAGCATTCGCGACAACGCATGGGGTGCGAGAACCGCGTCGGAATTGAGCAATAAGACGTGCGATGCTTCGGTGCGCGAAAGCCCCCGATTTGCCGCGCGCGTATACCCAGTGGCGCGCTCCACCCGGTCGAGAACGACGTGAGACCGCTTGGCTGCAAACTCGCGCAGAAACTGACCGGTAGGTTCTTGGCTGCCGTCGTCGATGAGCACGATTCGTGCGACCGGGGCACTCGAGGTTTCAATCGACTCGAGACAGCGCCGCACATCATCGAGAGCGTTGTGCACGCAGACCACCACGTCGAGATTGCTAGCCTCAGCGACGGTATCCCGCGAGGCTTGAAAGTCGCCAGATTGAGCAGCTTCTAGACCGAGGCTGAGGTCCAGCAGCGACTGCTTGCCGATCCGAACCGACGCACGAAGAAGCTCCCTCGAAATCTCAGGGGACGAGGCGAGAAGCGAGCGAATCTCATCACGTGTGAGTGCCACGTCCCTCCCTGTGGTCGTACTGCGCACTGCGCCCGGAATGGGAGCGCCAATACCGCACCCCGCATCGGTATTCCAGGGGGCGCTGCGCGCTGTGGGGAAGCGATGCGCCACGAGTATCGCGTGTAGAGTGCGACCCGCCGCTCCTTGACCACAGCGCGAGGCGCGGAGTCCGGATACGACAAGTATCTCCTAGAGATTGCGGAAGAGGCGTGATGGGCTCGACCCTCCTCATCGGCGCCACCGGTCAGCTCGGAAGCGACCTGCGTCGGGTGCTCGAGTCGCGAGGCCGTCCAGTCTTAGTCCCGCCCCGGGAGGAGCTCGACGTGACCGCCCACCAGGCCGTGCGCGACTACGTTTCACAACACAGGCCGTCGGTCGTCTACAATACTGCTGCCTGCTGCCTTCCTCCGCGTGGACGATTGCGAAGACCAGCACGAGACGGCTTGGCGCGTGAATGCGCGCGCGGCTCGAAACTTGGCCGAAGTATGCCGGGTCGCCGGCGCTACCCTCGTGCACGTGAGCACTGACTACGTTTTCGGAGGAGATCCCGAACAGCGGACCCCGTGCGAAGAAACCGGTCCACCGGCGCCATTCAACGTTTACGGCATTACCAAGCTCTCCGGCAAACACGCGGTGGGGGCCTACTGCCCCGACCATTTGATCGTGAGGAGCGCGGGGCTCTATGGGTTCGCGGGAAGCCGACTCAAGGGCGGCAACTTTGTAGAGACGATGCTGCGGGTTGGGCGTGAGCGTGATGAGCTCCGGGTGGCGCACGACCAGCGGCTCACTCCGACCTACACTGCAGACCTCGCCGAGGCGATGGTCCATGCTCTCGAGCTGGGAGCCCGTGGTGTTCTTCACATCACCAA
>CAYXVF010000030.1:2730-56648 GCA_964468125.1 uncultured Bdellovibrionales bacterium
CACCAAGGCCAAGCGTCCGCCGTACTCGGTGATGTCCAACGCGCGGCTCGTGAGCTATCGTACTCGGTGATGTTCAACGCGCGGCTCGTCAGCTTTGGCGTCGAGGAGCCACGACCTTGGCGGAACGCCTTGGCTGCTTTCCTGAAGGAGCGAAGCGCATGAAGGTCGAGCCCCAATCGATCCCTGAGGTGCTCCTCGTCACGCCGAAGAAGTTTGGGGACGAGCGCGGTTTCTTCTCTGAGCTCTACCGAGCCGAGAGCTTAGCGGAGCACGGTGTTCCGCCGATGGTGCAGCACAACCTGTCGCGCTCGGCCAAGGGCGTATTGCGTGGGCTGCATTACCAGTTGAGCGACGCCCCGCTCGGGAAGCTCGTGCGTTGCCTGTCGGGTAGGGTCTACGACGTCGCGGTCGACATTCGCCAAGGCTCGCCCACGTACGGTCAGTGGGTCGGCTGCGAGCTCGCTTCCGATTCTTTGCAAGCTCTCTACGTGCCGGAGGGCTTTGCTCCCGGATTCTGTTGCCTGAGCGCTAGCGCCGACGTGCTGTACATGCAGACCGGGTACTACGCTCCGCAGCGGGAGCGTTCCATTCGCTGGGACGATCCGACGCTCGCGGTGAGCTGGCCCATCGACACCCCCGTCTTGAGCGATGAAGACCAGCGGGCCCCGCCTTTTCCGAGGCCGAGAACGACTTCGTTTATCGCTGACGACCTTTGCCACACGCCACGCGAATACGATAAACGCGCGTCATGAAGCGCAGCTCATTCCACGCCAGCGCGCGTGCCAAAAAAGGAGCAGTGGCGGGCGCCGCATTGGGATTGGTCTACGGAATCGCAGACGTCGTCGCCGCCTTTATCGCCATTGGCTGGCTTTTCGATCCTGGGCTTGCGGGTATCGCGCTGATTGCCTTCACCCTCGTCACCGCCATAGCCCTCGGCGGCGTGCTCGGAAGCCTCGTGGGGGGCGCGTTGCCCTACACCGTGAGCCGCCGGTTGCGCATCTGGCTGCTCTCCTCGATGACCATCGCGATACTGGTGGGCGGGGTTGTCGCCCGACTGGATCGAAATCACGCGCTCGAGCCCGCCGGGGCAGCCCCACCCGAGGCCAAGCCAGTCCTCTTTGTCGTCGTCGACACCACGCGAGCCGATAGCCTCTACGGGGACGGCTACCGGTTCCCCCTGGCTCCCCGTACCGGCGAGTGGGCGAAGAGTGCGCTGGTGTTCGAGGACGCCGAGTCCACCGCGGGATGGACGATTCCCTCCATGGCGGCAATGCTCACCGGCGTGCACAACGCGACCTTTGATGCTTCCGCGGGACGCCTGCCACTCTATGGTACTACGCTCGCTGAGCATTTGCGCGCGCGCGGCTACGAGACTCGGGCCATCGTAGACAATGTGATCTTGGAGCCTCGAAACGGCTTTGCCCAAGGGTTCGAGAGCTTTGAGCAGCGCTCTGCATTTCGTTTTGCATTCACCTTTCCAGCTTTCCGCTTGTGGCCCATCGAGGTGCACGAATGGCTTCGCGGGAGTTTCTATTCGGCCTACGACGGTAGCACCGACGTCACGGATAGAGCGATCGACCGAATCGAGTCTGCCGGGGAGCGCCCGCTGCTGCTCTATGTGCACTACATGGACCCCCATGCGCCTTACTACCGGCATGCCGATCAGCCGGAGGCTCCCGGGGAGCCCGTCAACTACTACCGGTTTCGAGATTATTTGCGCGAGGGTGTAGACCAGCCGCCCAGCGACGAGCAGCTCTCGTGGCTACGGGGGCGTTATCAGCGTGAGATCACCCATTGGGACCGAGACTTTGGTCGCCTCATCGAGGCCTGGAAGGCGCGTTATGGTGAGGAGGGTCTGATCGTGCTCACGAGCGATCACGGCGAGGAGTTCTTAGACCACGGACGCTTGGGACACGGCATGACCGTGCATCGAGAGATGGTGCACGTGCCATTGATTGTTGACCCCCCTTCTCGAACCGACTGTCAAAGGTCAGCCCGGGTCGCTCAGATGGTTTCCCTTTTGGATCTCACGCCTACGGTGGTGCACTGGGCGACCGGAGAGCCGGCGATGTCGACGCCAGCCGGACCGGTCATTCAGGGGCGCAGCTGGGTGCCATGGCTGTGCGGCTCGGAGCCTGCGCCGGAACGCCCTGCTTTCGCGCGCCATTCACGGCACAGGCGGCGGGTGTTTCGCTACCGCGGTGGTGATGATGTCGCCATGCAGATCCGATACTTCGAGGATCCGGACCGGGTGGATGAGCTTCGCTACGACCTTGCTCAGGATCCGCTCGAGCAACGACCTCTCCCGGTCGAGAACGAAGCGGGCGAGACCTTGTTCTCGTCCTTTCATCGCGTCACCAGAGCCTTCGAGAAAGCTTTCGACCCGAAGGGGACCGACGACGAAGCCAAAGCGGTGGAAGAATCGCTGCGAGCCCTCGGGTACATTCAGTGAGGTCGATATCTCTCGAAAGGGCGATAGCGTGATCCTTCGACCAGCTCTGCGGGCGACATCTGTCCGCGCCACTCCACTACGGCGGGATGGCCAGCGTGCGATGGGTATGGATGCTGACCCATGAAAATTCTCAACATCGTCGGTGCCCGTCCCAATTTCATGAAGGTGTCGCCGGTTCACCGCGCGCTGGTGCAGGCCGGGCACGATGCCCAGCTCATTCATACGGGCCAGCACTACGACGAGAAGATGAGCGAGGTCTTTTTTGACCAGCTCGGCATGCCGAAGCCGCACCGGAACCTCGATGTCGGCAGCGCCTCGCACGCGGTGCAGACCGCTCGCATCATGGAGGCCTTCGAGCCGCTCGTGCTCGAGCATCGGCCGGACCTCGTCCTGGTCGCAGGCGACGTGAACTCCACTGTCGCTTGTGCCCTCGTGGCGACGAAGCTGCACGTGAAGGTCGCTCACCTCGAAGCGGGGCTGCGCTCGCGCGACCGGGCGATGCCCGAAGAGATCAACCGGATCCTCACCGATCAAATGAGCGACTTGCTCCTCACCCCGTCGCCGGATGGCGACGAGAATCTCCTCGCCGAGGGAATCCCGCGGGAGCGGATCGCGTTGGTGGGTAACGTTATGATCGACACCCTCCTCGAGCACGTCGAGCGGGCCCGCGCGCTCCCAACGCTCTCCGAAATGGGCGTCGAGCCGGGGGCCTACGGGCTCATCACCCTGCATCGACCCTCGAACGTAGATCACCGAGAGACGCTGAGTGGTCTACTCCGCTCGCTGAAGACCATCTGCGAGAAACTGCCTCTGGTTTGGGCGGTCCATCCCCGGACCCGCAAGCGCCTCGAAGAGTTCGAGCTCTGGGACACGGTGAAAAACACCGCGGGCTTCCGGCTCGTCGAGCCGCTCGGCTATCTCGAGTTCCTCGCGCTGCAGGCGGGTGCGAAGCTGGTCCTCACCGACAGCGGGGGAATTCAAGAAGAAACCACCGCCCTTGGCGTTCCCTGTTTGACCCTGCGCGAAAACACCGAGCGGCCGATCACCGTCGACCAAGGCACGAATACCCTCGTCGGGGTCGATCCTGCGCGCATCGTCGCCGTCGCTATGGAAACCCTCGACGGCGGCGGAAAGTCCGGCCGCGTTCCGCCTCTCTGGGACGGACAGACCGCCGCGCGCGTCGTCAAAGCCATCGAGGCGCTCGGAGCCAGCGTCAGCGCATGAGCTCGAGTGCTTCCCGGGCGTGGCGTCGCTGTTGCTCGTTGCGTGCGCGTTCCCGCGCTGATCGCGCCCCCGTTCCTTCTTGCTCAGATGGTATATTCCGCGGCAGATACCAGCCATGAGAGCCAAGCTATTTCAGAACGGCCGTTCCCAAGCGGTTCGGCTGCCCAAGGAATTTCGTTTCGAGGGAGACGAAGTCGAAATCTCTCGAAAGGGCGACAGCGTGATTCTTCAACCCGTTCGGAGGTCGTTCTCAGAAGAATTCTGGTCGAGCCTCGGGGGCGCGGATCTCGTTCGCGAGGCGCCGGGGCGCCAAGACCGTCGAAGAGAGCTCGACTAGCGCGTGTACATGCTTGACACGAATATCTGTGTGCACTTGCTCAACGGCACCTCGCCTGCGGTTTTTGCCGCCTTGCAGCTCGTTCATCGCGACGATGTGTGCGTGAGCTCCATCACCGCGAGTGAGCTCGCCTTTGGCGCGCGAAAATCGAAGAAGCGCACAACGAAGTCGAAGGTGGAGGTCTTTCTTCGCGAGATGCCGATCGCACCGTACGAAGGAATCGCATCCCAGCACTATGCGGCGGTTCGCTACCATCTCGAACGCAAGGGTGCTCCCATTGGCCCTTTGGTCACGCTGATCGCTGCGCATGCGTTGTCTCTCGAGGCAACACTGGTGAGTGACAACGTACGCGAGTTTGGTCGGGTCCCTGGGCTGAGTGTTGAGAACTGGCACGATGCTCAGGGGCGTTGAGCCTCAACGCGTGTCCTTGAAGGGTCGTATAGCCTAGGGTAATCGAGACACGTACTTGGAGGGCGCCATGAAGGGCATCATCCTCGCCGGCGGCGCGGGAACTCGGCTGCACCCGCTCACCCTGGTGGCGAGCAAGCAGCTGATGCCGGTCTACGACAAGCCGATGATTTACTACCCCCTCTCCACCCTGATGCTGTCGGGGATTCGAGAGGTGATGCTCATCTCCACTCCAGAAGACCTGCCGCGCTTTCGTGAGCTCTTGGGGGACGGAGCGCGCTTTGGCATCGAGCTCTCCTACGCGGAGCAGCCCAAGCCCGAAGGGTTGGCCCAGGCGTTTGTCATCGCCGCGGACTTCATCGGACAAGACTCCGCCTGCCTCATTCTCGGCGACAATCTGTTCTACGGCCAGGGCATGTCCAAGCAGCTCCAGCGCCTGGCCGGGCTCGAGCGGGGAGCCCACGTCTTTGGCTATTACGTGAAAGACCCGGAGCGCTACGGCGTCGTCGATTTTGACGAGAGCGGCCGGGTGACGAGCATCGAAGAGAAGCCAAAAGAGCCCAAGTCCAACTACGCGGTTCCGGGCCTCTATTTCTACGACAACGCGGTCGTCGACATCGCGCGGGGGTTGAAACCATCGGCCCGCGGAGAGCTCGAAATCACCGATGTCAATCGCACCTATCTCGAGCGCCGTGAGCTGCAGGTCGAGATCATGGGCCGAGGCACGGCGTGGCTCGACACGGGCACGCACGATTCGCTCCTGCAGGCGGCAAACTTCGTGCAGGTGGTGGAAGCGCGCCAGGGCCTGAAGATCGGCTGCCCGGAGGAGGTCGCCTACCGCATGGGCTTCATCGACCGGGAAGGGCTGATTGAACGAGGCCGGGAGCTCGAGAAATCGGGCTACGGCCGCTACCTGCTCGACATCGCGAAGGAGCCCGGGCCCCTCGCATGAAGCCCGTTCTGCTCATCGGCGCGAGCGGCCAACTCGGCACAGACCTCGCCCCCGCCCTTCGCGAGCGCGGCTACGCCGTCGATGCGCCGGGACTCGACACGCTCGACATCACGAACCACGACCAGGTGCGCAACCACCTCCGAGACCTCGCCCCCCAGCTCGTCATCAACACCGCGGCCTTCTTGCGCGTGGACGATTGCGAAGACGAGCACGAAACCGCCTGGAGAACGAACGCTTTCGCGGTTCGAAACCTCGCAGAAGGCTGTCAGGAAGTCGGGGCCACGTTCGTGCACATCAGCACGGACTACGTCTTCGGGGGAGGGGAGAAGCGGGAACCTCTCCTCGAAATAGACTGCCCTGCGCCACTCAACGTCTACGGCATCACCAAGCTCGCGGGCGAGCACGCGGCCCGAGCCTATTGCGACCATCACCTGGTGGTGCGAAGCGCCGGCCTCTACGGCGTAGCGGGGAGTCGTCTGAAGGGCGGAAACTTCGTGGAGACGATGCTTCGCGTGGGGCGAGAGAAAACCGAGCTGCGCATCGTCGACGATCAGTGGCTGACACCCACCTACACGGCGGATCTCGCGCCGGCGATCGTAGACGCAGTAGAACGCGGAATCCGGGGGCTTCTGCACCTGACGAGCGGCGGCGCGTGCAACTGGAGCGAATTTGCGACGGAGATCTTCCGCCTCGCCGGCCTCGAGGTCACCGTGCACCCGATCCCGAGCAGCGACTATCCCACCAAGGCGAAACGACCGCCCTGGTCCGTCTTGTCGAACGCACGCTGGCTCGCCGCCAGCGGCGAGGCCCTGCGGCCGTGGCAAGAGGCGCTCGCTGATTATCTGGACGCGAGGAGCACGGAATGAAGGTCGAGACCCAACGCATCCCGGAGGTGCTTCTCGTGACGCCGAAGAAGTTCGGTGACGAGCGCGGGTTTTTCTCCGAGCTCTACCGCGCGGAGTCGCTCGCGGAGTACGGCGTGCCGCCGATGGTGCAGCACAACCTCTCGCGTTCGGCCAAAGGCGTGCTGCGTGGGCTGCACTATCAGCTGAGTGACGCGCCGCTCGGCAAGCTCGTTCGCTGCGTCGCGGGAACGATCTTCGATGTCGCGGTCGACATTCGCCGAGGCTCGCCCAGCTATGGGCAGTGGGTAGGCGCCGAGCTCGACGCCGAGTCTCTGCGGGCGCTCTACGTGCCGCCGGGCTTCGCCCACGGTTTTTGTTGCCTCAGCGACACCGCCGACGTGCTCTACATGCAGACCGGCTACTACGCGCCGGACCGGGAGCGCGGGATCCGCTGGAACGACCCTACGGTGGCGGTGCAGTGGCCCGTCGAATCCCCAACGCTCAGCGACCGCGACCGTACGGCGCCCGTGCTCGAGTCAGCGGAAAACAATTTCGTCTGGTCAACTGGCTGAGGGCGGCTCGTGCGGCTTGGCCTCAGAGAGGATTCGTATCGAGCCTGTCGATCCATGGGCGCGCGCGTTTCAGCAGAGCGGATTCGGCTGGGGTAGTCGCGAGCCGGTCTCGGAGCGTGGGGACGTCGACGAGGCCCGCCTCGTGTGCGGCCTCGAGAAAGCGCTGGTCCTTCTCCCGCCCTGCGATGCACTTGCTGACGACGAGGTCATGGACCTCGATGCACCACCCGGTGATGCCGCGCGTATTCGCGTTGTTCACCGCCACCAGGCGCTCCTCCCAACCGCGCGGTAGGACCGCGCCTGACTGCCGATGACAGTCAGCTCTCGGTCTTCGGAGATGGCTCCCGCTGCGCGCAAGACGTGCTCGAGTTGCTGTCGATTCACGGGATGCTCCGCCAGATCTTCCAGCGCTCACGGGGCGGCAGGGCGCCCGCGAACGGCGTGGTTTGCCGGAGGTCGCGCGCTGCTTCCGTGTCCGCGGTCAACACGTCGAGCCAGTGCTCCCGCGGACCTTCGAGGAGTGTGAGCCATGCGCGCGCGTACGGCGCGGAGGCCTCGTCCCAGCTTCTCGACCACTCAGCGGCTTTCTCGTGAGCGCGTTGGCTTAGAGCGGGATCGTCCTTCAGGCGCCGGGCGACTTTCGCGATGGAACACGAGCGATCGCAGCTCGTTCTTGCGATGCGGATTCATCCGCAGAGCTACCGCGCGCGTCGAATTTGGCCAAGGTACGTCGCTGAATGAACGAAACGCGAGGCCTCACACCCGATGCTCCCGGAACCACTCGACGGTCTGACGCAGGCCTTCTTCTAGGGAAACCTTGGGGAACCAGCCGAGCTCGGTCCGGGCGCGGGTGATGTCGACGCAGCTCGTGCGTTGCTCGCCCGGTTGGCCGGGGCCGTGCGGGACGTCTTCTTTGAAACCCGCCGCGTCGGCGATGACCTCGGCCAGGCGGTTGACGTCCGTTTCAATGCTCGTCCCGACGTTGAACGCGCCGGACGCGCTCCCGTGCTTCCAGGCCGCCATCACCACCGCCACGACGTCCTTCACGAACACGTAGTCGCGCGTTTGTTTGCCATCGCCGAAGATCGTGGGGGTTTCGCCGCGCAGCATCTTCTGACTGAAGATCGCCACCACTCCGGCCTCGCCATGGGGATCCTGGCGCGGACCGTAGACGTTGCCATAGCGAAGGGCCACGCCGCGCAACGCACCCCGGCGGGTGTAGTAGTCCACGTAGTGCTCGCCACAAAGTTTCGAGAGACCGTAGGGGGATTCGGGGTGGGCGTCCGCGGTCTCCGGAGTGGGGCGCTGGTCGTGGTCGCCGTAGATCGCGCCGCCGGTGGAGGCGAGCTGAAAGTAGGCTGTACCGGCCTGGCGGGCAGCCTCGAGGAGCCGGACCGTGCCCACTACATTTGTGGTCGAATCGAACACCGGATCAGCCACGGACTTACGTACGTCCATCTGCGCGGCATGGTGAAAGACTGCATCGGGCGCGTGGTCGCGCAGGGCGTTGGATGCAGCCTCGTCGCAGATGTCGACCTCGAGGAGCTCTGCGCCTTCTGGGACATTCTCCCGATGACCGCTCACCAGGTTGTCGAAGATCAGAACCTCGTGGCCCGCCGCCAAGAGCGCCTCTGCCACGTGGCTGCCGATGAAGCCGGCTCCGCCGGTGACCAACGTTTTCATGATTGCCCCCATAGCCTGTTCTAATTCTTGGAGCCACCCTCGGATCTGGTCTACGCTGCGTTTCAGAGGGGTTGCAGCCGCCCTCTTCACCGATCCCGATGCCTATGCGAGCTCTCCTCTCCC
This sequence comes from uncultured Bdellovibrionales bacterium, assembly GCA_964468125.1. Lineage (GTDB taxonomy): Bacteria > Myxococcota > XYA12-FULL-58-9 > XYA12-FULL-58-9 > CAYXVF01 > CAYXVF01. Next base: position 11,327 of record CAYXVF010000030.1, read on the forward strand.
TTGCCGCCATCGCAGCTCTTGCGTGTCTGGTCCTCACGACCGACGCCTGGGCCCAAGCGGACACCATCGACTCCACCGACCCCACGGTCGACGTCAACATCTTCCATCCCACCGCGGGCGCACGGAACTTTTTCAGCACCGAAAGCGGTGACGTGAACACGCACCTCGGGGTGAGCGCGGGTTTGAACCTGAACTTCGCAAACTCGCCTCTCTCGCTGCAGGTCGTCACCGACGGCAGTGAAAACGACGTCGGGGCGATCATTCCCTATCGCTTCGACGCGGTCGCGCTCGCGGCATTGGGGCTCTACGACATCGGCGAGATCGGGGTCGCCGTTCCGTTCGTACTTCAGGGCAGCCCCGACTCGGACGCGATCGACGACGCGGACCTCGGTGGCATCATCGGCACGGACGTCTCCGCTTTCGCCGTGGGCGACATTCGTTTGATCCCCAAAGCGCGTTTCGTGCAGCTCGAAGACAACCTGTTCTCCGCAGCCCTCGTCGCGACGGTCATCCTGCCGACCGGGGGCGCGGACTACGCACGTGAAAACAGTGTAGTCGCGGCCCCGGCGCTCGCCATGTCGACGCAGCAGGGCCCGCTGCGCTTGGGTCTGAACCTCGGTTATCGCTACCGAGACAAGACCCGCACGGCGACCCTCATCGTAGACGACGAGTATTTCGCGAAGCTCGCCGCGGGCTTCGACGTCATCGGTGACGGCACCATCGAAATCATCGGCGAGACCTACGGCCACACGCCAGTTGCGAACCCCTTCGCTCGCAACTCCGAAGGGGTGCAGAAGGACATTCAAAACGCCCGCACGACACTCGAAGGCCTCGTCGGGATCAAAGTGGCGCTTCCGGGCTACATCATTCTTTCCGGTGGCGTCGGTGGCGGTCTGCTGCCGGGCTACGGCGCTTCCTCTCCTCGGGTCTTCGCTCAGGCGATGTACTACACGGGTGAGTTCGGCGCGGTCGATAGCGACAAAGACGGGGTGCCGGACGCCTACGACGCCTGCCGTGAGGAGCCCGAGGACCCGGACGGGTTCGAGGATTCGGACGGCTGCCCCGATGAGGACAACGATCAAGACGGGGTCCTCGACGAAGACGACGGCTGTCCGAATGACGCCGAGGATGTGGATGGCTTCGCCGACGAAGATGGTTGCCCGGAGCCCGACAACGACGAAGACGGGATCCTCGACGCAGCCGACCAGTGTCCGGTGGACGCTGAAGACATCGACAACTACCAGGACGAAGACGGGTGCCCCGATCTCGACAACGACGGTGACGGCATCGAAGACTCGGCGGACCAGTGCCCCGATGAGAAAGAAGACAAGGACGGCTACCTCGACTTTGACGGTTGCCCGGATCTCGACAACGATGGCGACGGCCTAAACGACTTGAACGACCTTTGTCCGAATCACGCCGAGGACAAAGATGGTGTCGCTGATGACGACGGCTGCCCGGACGACAACGACGGTGACGGCATCGCGGACGCGGACGATAAATGTCCGAACAGGGCGGAGACCTATAACGGTATCGACGATCAGGACGGCTGCCCGGAGCAGTTGCGCGTCAAGTCACTCGTCGCGGTCACCGAGTCGAAGATCGAGATCAAGGAGAAGGTGTTCTTCCGCACCGGCAGCGCTCGCCTTCTTTCCAAGTCGGATACGCTCCTGGATCAGATCGCGAGCGTGCTGACGAGCTACAAGCACATCACCAAGGTCGAGGTGCAGGGCCACACGGACTCACGGGGCAGCAAGCGCCGCAACACGCGCCTGAGTCAGCAACGCGCTCAGTCCGTGGTGGATTACCTCGTCGCGAAGGGAATCGCTGCGGACCGGCTCGTCGCGAAGGGCTACGGCCCGGACCAGCCGATCGCCTCGAATCGCTCCCGTCAGGGGCGCGATCAAAACCGCCGGGTCGAGTTCGTGATTCTCGAGCAGAAGCCCGTGGGCAAAGACGTCTCGGACGACCAGCCCGCCCCGCCGCCGCCGCCCGAGGATGACGGCGTGGAAATCGAGCTCGAGCTCGAAGACCTCGGGGGTGAGTCTCCGGCGCCAGAGGGCGAGAAGAAGCCGGGGGAAGAGAAACAGCCCGAGGGCAAAGAGATCAGCGAAGACGATGTCGAGATCGAGCTCGAGTTCTGACGCTCGCGATGCCTGAGCGAGCGTGAAGAGCACCCGTGTCCTAGTCGCAGCGACTCTCCTAGCACTGATTGGCATTGCCTATCGGGCGATTTCGGAACGAAGCGTGCTTCGAGACCCCGCCATCAGCGACCAGGAGACCCTTCGCTCGATGGGCTACCTCGATCGGCATCCATCCGAAGACGCGCGCGAAGGAGTGACCGTTCAACGGGAGGGCGTCGCCCCGGGGTTGAATCTCGTCGACAACCGAGTGTTCGACAACGATGGCAACGTCTTGAAGCATTGGCCCGGCCTCGAGTTTGTCACGCTGTTCCCGGACGGCACGCTCGCTGCGAAACGCGGCGACACGATCGGCCGATTCGACCCCGAGGGCCGGGCGTTGTGGACCGTGCCCCTGGTCGTGCACCACGACCTCTCTGTTACGGCCTCAGGCACGCTCCTGACGTTGACTCGCGAAAATCTACTCTACGAAGAGAGAAGCGTCGCCTTTGACCGGGTCCTAGAGCTCTCCGGCGAAGACGGGCGGATTCTGCGGAGCTATTCCACGTTCGAGCACCTGACCTCGCTCCGGGCGATTCACGGGCCGACGCGCTTTGACGAGCCACCGGAGAAGGAGGAGGCGTGCAGCGTCATGGATATCGAGGGAGTTTGCCACGAGTACTATCATGCGAACTCAGTTCGTGAGCTTCCCGTGACCGACCTCGGACGGCGTGATCCTCGCTTTGCCGCCGGCCATTGGCTCCTGAGCCTTCCCTACCGCGACCTCGTGGTCATTCTGGACCCGAGCTCCTCGCACATTCTCTGGCACTACGGACCTGGGGTACTCTCCGTGCAACACACGCCCATGATGACCGCGGAAGGAACGATCGTGATCTTCGACAACGCCAAGAACAGCACGCGGCGATCGCGCGTGGTCGAAGTGGACCCGCTCTCGAAAGAAATCGTCTGGACGTACCCGGAGGTCGTAGACCCTGAGTTCTTCACCGCGACCTGCGGCCAAGCGCAGCGCCTTCCGAACGGCAACACGCTGATCACCGAATCGGAGGACGGGCGGGTGATCGAAGTGACGCGCGACGGGGAGATTCTGTGGGAGTGGCTCGCGAAACACCTCGATGACGGCAGCCGACCCACCGTCTACCGCGTGACGCGCATCGACAACGCGTTGATCCAGCCGCGTGACTGAGGCGCGCGAATCCATGTCCGGCGCGTTCGAGAACCCGCACCGTCGGGTAGAGCTCGCAGGGGCACCGATCAGCGCCGTCGACCTCGAGGTGACCACGCGTTCGCTGCTCGCAGCGATTCGCGAGCGTCGCGGCGGCTACGTCTGCGTCGTCGACGCCCACTCCGCGGTGAACGCCTCACGCGACCCGCGCCACCGAGCCCACCTCGAGCAGGCCGCACTCTGCGTCGCGGATGGACGGCCCCTGGTCTACCTCGCCCACGCGCTCGGTCACCACGATGTGGGCTACGTCATGGGCCTCGAGCTCACGCTTTCGCTTTCCGCTGAGCTTGCGCAGAACGGAGGGCGCGTCGCTTACGTCGGCGGTGAAGCCGGTGTCGCGGACGCGATGGCCCAGACGCTCGAGTCACACTACCCGGGCATGAAGAGGGCACTCGCCTGGAGCCCGCCCTTCCGGCCTCTGAGTGACAGGGATGTGGACTCGCTCGCGACGCGTCTGCGCGAAGCGAAGGCGCAGCTCGCTTGGATCGGCATTTCCACCCCCAAGCAGGAGGCGTTGATGCATCGTTTGGCTCGCGTCCTCGCGGGGCCACCGGTCCTCGTCGGCGTGGGGGCTGTCTTCGACTATCTCTCCGGCCGTCGCCCGGCGCCGCCCGCGTTTCTGCGTCACGCGGGGCTCGGGTGGGCCCATCGGATCTGGGTGGAGCCGAGACGACTCGGGCCCCGCTACGCCCGTGTGCTCCCCGCCTTTGCGGCCCGCGCGGCCTACCAACTCTTGCGCGTATGGGGCCCATGGTGAGCGTGAGGGCCTCGGCACCATCGCTGATCCTCCTGATCTCGACGGCGGTGCTGGTCGCCGCCCCCATCGTCCACGTCGTGCGCGCGGTGGAGCACGTGCCCTATCGGTCCTGGCATCCGATCAACATCGGACTCTTGGTCGCCTGCACAATCGTCGCCGTCGGTTGGGTTCGATATCTCTCGCGGCATCGCTGGGCCTCGGCCCTGGTCCACGGGTGCTGGAATCAGGGAATGCTCTTGGCGCTTTCTCTCTGGGCCGTGCTCTCGACGGTCTGGTCCGTCGCCCCGGGCCGTTCGGCCCTGTGGGGGCTTCACGGTCTGGCCATGACCCTGGCGTATTTCGTGGTCGCCCGCTGCATTTCGCTCGCGACGCTGCGCCGCGCGTCTCTCACGGCCCTGGTGCTGATGCTCCTCGGCAGCATGGCGGCACTTCTCCTTGCCCCCGAGTACGCCCGCAACCAAGACCCGCTCTACGGGGGCGCCTGGCGCGGACTCTTTGCGCAGAAGAACCATTTGGGCCTCCTGGCGGGCTTGACCCTCGTCCTGAGTGCCCTGCGCTCCGGGCCGTTGGTCCTACGCGGCGTTGGGGCCTCGTTGGCAATCGTCGTCCTCGTCGGCAGCCGCTCGGGAACCGGGGCGCTCACCGCGCTCGCCGGCCTAGGAACGGTAGCGCTCGTCCTCGGGCTCAGCCGACTCGAGCGCCGACATCGGGTGAGGGCTGTGACCGTCGCCGGAGTCGTCGCTCTGGGGCTCTCCGCCGTTCTCGCGCTTCGCTGGGAGCCCGCGCTACGCGCTGTCGGGCGCGATCCGTCGTTGACCGGCCGCACGGTGCTCTGGAGCTTCGCCGGGATGCGAATCTCAGAGCGGCCTCTGAGCGGCTTCGGCTTTCGTGCCTTCTTTGAGCGCAACGACGCCGAGTCGATTCGCGCTGAAGAGCCCCTGAAGCGTCAGATGGGGGAGGCGACGCTCGAGGGGCGCTCACTCCGGTGGCAGCCAAATGCTCCAGCGCTTCTGCCGAGCGCCGAGGGACGCGAGTCCTTGCAGGGGCCTCGGAGCCCGGCGGTCGATACTCCGAAGGAGAGTGGTAAACAGAAGCGTCGTCCGCCACATTGGCGGGTGAGTCACGCGCACAACGGCATTCTTCAGCTCACCTTGGACCTCGGCGCTGTCGGGCTCCTTTTCTTCCTGCTCTGGTGCGCTCGGCAACTCCTCCCCGCCGTTCGGACGGTGCTCCGGGACGGTCACGATGCGGACGGGCTCGCAACGCTCGCCCTCTCCGCGGCGCTCCTCGGCCACAACCTGCTCGAGGTCTCCCTGCTGCGGACGTGGTTTCCGGAGGGGCTCATGTGGGGGGTGTGGGTCGTACACCTGGTGGCCCACGATCCGAACAGCGTTGTGCGTTGCTCGCCCACCGCGCGCGCCGTACACTCGTCGAGTGAGTGAGTACGTCTTCCCTCTGTCGCCCTTCGCACCTTCGGCCGCAAAGAGTGCCGCCGTTCGCATGACGGGGCGCTTGATGCTGGGGGCGGCGCTCCTCGTGCTCCTCGCCGACTGCTCATCCTCAGCCACGCGCACCTCGGGCTGCGATACGAGCGCCGACTGCCAGGGCAGCGCGTCGTGCATCGCCGGGCAGTGTCGGGCGAGCTGCTCCGATGCAACCGCCTGCGGGTTCAGCGAAGCCTGCGTCGACGGCTTCTGTTTGCCCTCGCTATGTGGCGACGGGATCCGAGGCAACGACGAGCAGTGCGACGAAGGCCCGAACAATTCGGACGAGCGCGCCTGCACGCTCCTGTGTCGCAACAACGTCTGCGGCGACGGGCGGCTCTTCGAGGGGGTGGAAGAGTGCGATGGCGGCGTCTTGAACAGCGACTTCGTGGCCAATTCCTGTCGCACCGATTGCACCTTGCCGCGTTGTGGCGACCGAGTGATCGACCAGGGTGAAGCCTGTGACGACGGGAACACGGTCACCGAGAATTGCGTATATGGCCGGGAGGCCTGCGAGGTGTGCGACGCGGGCTGCGAACCGGTCAGCGGAGCGACCTCGTTTTGCGGGGACAGCATCACCGACGCCACGCAGGGTGAGACCTGCGACGACGGCAACGCCGTCACCGAGCGCTGTCCGCCTGGGGTGGCCTGCACGGTCTGCACGGCCCAGTGCGTCGACGGGCCGGGCGTACCCGCGACCTGCGGCGATGGAATCGTGGATCTCGACGGGGTGATCCCCGAGCAGTGCGACGAGGACAGCCCCGGGTGTGTGGACTGTCGGATTCAGCCGGGATGGGTCTGTGAGGACGGCTGCGCCCTGGTCCGCTACCGGGTAGCGGTGATCGACCTGTCCGCAAACGGCGGACTCCGGGTCCGCGACGTTCGGGCTTCTGGCGGCCCCGTGCGGGTTCGCGACGTGCTGCGGGGCGCAAACGTTGCGAGCGCCGCGCCCAACTGGTCCTTTGACAGCCGCCTCGTCGCCTACCCCACCGGCGATCAGCTCGGCCAAACCTACCTCTACGAGGGGTCTGGCGCGGGCACAGCCTTTGGCTACTTTCACGGAACGGAGCCGGACTTCCTGGATGATACGGGCCTCAAGGTGCTCGCCCGCAGCGGCACGACCCTCCTCGAGTGGGAACGCGACGAAAGCGATGACCAGACCGGCACGAGCACGCCCTTGGCCCCCTCGGGTGCACGCACACCCCGCTGGCGACCCGGCAGCAGCACCGAGCTCGCCTTCGTGGCGAATGCTACGAATCAACTGGTGTTCTACGACGGCGCGAGCGAGTCGATCCTGACCGCTGGCGTGCAGCGCTTCGCTTGGGATCCGAGCGGTGACCGGCTTGCGGCACTGAGTGGCTCCGGGGCCTGCGCCCTAACTATCAGGGACCTCACGACCGCGCCCATCGCTGTCACGACCGTCGCGACCGGCCTCGCCTGCGACGCGGCTTTCGATTTTACCCCCGACGGTGGAACGATCGTCCTGGCCGCGGCCACAGCTCTCTTTCGGTTTGAGATCGCAGCCGCCCCCTACGACGCGGCTGCCAACGAAGGTCTGCGCTATACCCACAGCGGGCCGATGACGGACGTCGATGTTACGTCAGACGGCGCGTTTGCTGCATTTCTAGGACAGCATTCAGGGGCCGGAAGTCGCGCGGTCTTTTTGTTGCCACTGCAGAGCGGCGCCCCGATCGACACGGGGGTGGCCTGCGATTGCGACGCGATGGCGATCGCTCCGGAGGTTCTGACCGATTGAGCCGGGCCAGCTGAGCGACGCGCGTGCACGTCCTGTTTCTGACCACGGAGTTCCCTTGGCCCCCGCACGGCGGCGGACGCGCGCGCACTCTAGGACAGCTCGAAGTCCTGTCGTCCCTTGATCGCGTCTCGGAGATTCGACTCGTCAGTGTCTGCGAGAGGCCGGTGGGCGAAGAGGAGCGCGTAGCCTGCGCGGCTGCGCTCCCCAAGCTGCGCATCGAGCCCCCGGTGCCTCATCCGGTGCATCTGTGGCGGTCTCCTCGCCACGTGCCACGCACCCTCTTTGAGCGCGTTCGCATGCCCTACCTTGCCGCGAAATGGCGCTCGCCGAAGCTGACCGCGACCGTGCGTCGGCTGCTGCGTACGCGTACCTGGGATCTGCTCTATGTTGATCACCTCGGGATGGCCTCCCACATGGCCGCGCTCGATGACAAAGCACCCACCCGGATCGTGCTCGACGCCCACAACGTCGAGAGTGATATTTTTCGCGCTTTCGCCGAGCTGCAGCGCGGCCTCCTGCGTTCCGTCGCCGAGCTCGAGTCCCGCGCCGCGCGCGCTTTCGAGAGTCGGGCCTTAAAGCGCGCCGATGCGACCGTCGCGATCTCCGAGGAGGACGCCTCACGCCTTCGCGCTCTCGGCGGCGAGGTACAGGTGGTTTCTCCCTTTGTACGCCTCCCGGAGACGCGCACGGACAGCTCGCAGTGTGCCGTCATGCTCTTTGTCGGCTCTCTCGGCTGGCATCCGAACGTGCGCGGTTTGGACTGGTTCATCGAGCGTGTCTGGCCACAGCTCAGACAGCGCCGAGCCGATGTCCGCCTTCGTGTCGTGGGGACGGGGGCGCACAGTCTGCGTCGCTGGCGCAGCCCCGGTGTCGAGCTCGTGGGGCCCGCCGCCGACGTTCAATGCCACTACCGCGAGGCCCGCGTGTTCATCGCGCCGGCGTTTGGTGGCTCCGGTGTTCGCATGAAGATCCTCCACGCGATGACCGCCGGGCTTCCGGTGGTGACGACAGCGGCGGGTGCTGCGGGGTTGCCCGTCCGCTCCGGGGAGGAGCTCTACGCCTCGGACGATCCGAGCACGTTTGCCGCTCATTGTCTCGAATTGTTGAGCGACGCGGCGGCTCGGGCGCATCTGCGAAGTGCTGCAGATGCATTTCTTCGCCGGCGCCACTCGTTTTCCGTTGCGCGCGCGCAGATGGAAGAGGTTCTCTCTCGTGTCTGAGGGCCGAATCGATTCGAGCGGGGGCGTTGTCTACTTTCGTCAGATCGCGCTGGTGTGCGTGCCTCTTCTCTATCTCCCGCTGGGAGCGGACGTGCGCGAGACGCCGCGCGCGGCTTTGGTGGTTCTCCTGGCGGCGGCTGTCCTCTGGGCGGGAACTCTCGATCTTCGGCGCTGGCTTGCCTGGCCCCTCGTTCTCGCGCTCGTGCTCGTCCCACTCCTGCACGGGGGAAGCGGTCTCGGGGTTCTTTTGGGCGCTGTGCCGCACGCGCCGGGGGCGCTCTTGCTGCTCGCTTACGCCCTGTTGCTGCTCGGCTACGTTTCTTTCGCCGAGCTGCGTGGGCTCGCCGTCGGCTGCGCGGTGCTCACACTCGCGCAGGCCCTCCTCGTCCTGGCGCAGGTGCTGAGTGGCTCCCCGGCGACCGGGACGCTCGGGCATCCGATGTTCGTCGGTGCCTGGGGGGCTCTCGGCGCTTCGACGGGTCTCGCGCTCCTCATGGACAGGCGCAAGGCTGCGCTCGGTCGTGCTGCGCTCGTGGCCGGATGGCTCATTCTACTCTTGGCGGCGCGACGCGGGCCTCTGATGATGGCCTTGATCGCCGCGACCGTGATGCTCTCCCTCGTCGATTCGCGCCAGCGCAGCGCCCTGCGGCGCCTTTGGTTTCTGCTTCCGGTGGTGCTCGTCGCGGCGCTCATCCCGCTCCCGGAGCTCGACGGTACATCGGCGTTTGGACGTTTGTTCCTTGCGGGCGCGGACGCGCTGCGCGGCCTCGAAGCACGAATCGAACTCTACCGCATCGCCGTCGACGCCATCGTACAACGGCCGCTCCTCGGTTGGGGGCTCGGGGCCTTTGCCGATGCAGCGGCACTCGCGTTGAATGAATCCGAGGCTTACGTCGACGCCAGGCCTCACAACGCCATACTCGCCATTGCCTTTGCGCTCGGGGTGCCCGCGGCGCTGGCTGCTGGGCTCCTGCTCAGTGCGCTGACCCTCCGGGGTTTTGCGAACGCGCGCGCTGCGACCGAGGACGAGCGGGTGCTCGTGAGCTTCGCCGCGGCCATTGGCCCCGCCTACGGGTGCCACCTGTTGTTCAACGTGGATCAACCCGGGGTTGGCCTCTGGGTGATGGTGCTGTGGTCCGCGGCTGTGGGTCGCCAGAGCGCCGCGCCCATCGGCGGAGCTCTGCCGCGGCGGGTCTTTGCGGTGGCGATGGCGGTTTTCGCGCTCCTCCCTCTCCTCGCCTCGGTCGCCCTCGATGTGGGGCACCGGCGCGCACGGGAGGGCGACGGCGCGGGAGCGATCGCGACCTATCGTGTGGCGGAACGCACGGGCGCCACGGGTTGTCTTGCGACGCGACTTCGCGCCACGGTCGCGCGCCGACAGGACGTTCGTTCCACTGCATCCGCGCGGATCGATGCGCTCGGAAGGTGCCTCGAGGACCATCCTCGGGATTGGCTCACCCGCTATCAGCGGGCGCTCGCCCTCGAAGACGCGGGGGAGCTCGACGATGCCCTGGCCGAGCTGTCCACGCTCGCTGACGCGCTCCCACGCTTCGAGGAGATTCAGGTGAGCTACACGCGGCTCCTCGCGCGTGCGGGCGAGAGCGAACGGGCGCTCGCGAGGCTCGACCCGGAGCGGGCATCGGCCGAATGGTCGGCAGTCTCGTGGCGCTTGCTCGGGCAGATCCGCGAGTCCCGCGGGGACCGAGAAGGGGCCCTCGAGGCCTATCGTCGCGCGCGAGCCTGGGATGGAGACGACCCGGTCCTCCGGGCGCATCTGCGGGCGCTTCGGGGCACGCTCAATTCATCGACCATCGAAGAAGAGCAAGAGTCGGGAGCATCAGAGTGAACCCGTCCCTGGCCTCGAGCCTCCGCTCCTCTGTCGCGCCGGGAGCGGCGTCCGGAGCCCAGGTCTCGTAGCAGATGGCCGTCGCCCCGGCGGGGAGCCTGACCGTCAGTGTGACGGGCGCGCCGCGCTCGTTGAGCGCGAGCCAACGCTGCTCTTTGCTGTGGGGCACACGCCAACCGAACAGCCGTACGCCGTCGCTCTCCACGGTCCTCTCAAAGGGCTCCGCACCTCCGGCGGTGAGCGCACGCAGAAGCGGGAGAACCTCGCTGGGGAGGCGCGCGCTCATCGCCTCCTCGCGGGGGTCGAACGCGTGCGAGGGAAGCATCACGATGACCGCACCCCGGCGTGCGGCTTCGGCGGCGGTCACTAGGGTGCGACGCCAACGCTCTAGGCGCGGGCCTTCGTTCGGGAAGTCGACACTCACGGTAAAGGGCAGACGAAAAGCAGGCCCATCGGTCCACTGCAAGACCCGGCCGGTCTGTGACCCGAGCGCGCCCAGTCGAAGAAAGACTCCGTCCACCGTGTGTGGGGGGAGTGCTCCGATTCCACGCGCGAGCAGGTGAGGTTGGCGCCAGGGATCGATCCCGCCGTCGAGCCAGAGGCGACGAAGGGGCGCACGCTCTCTGAGGGCGGAGGACTCGAGGAGCGCAGCGGAGGCAGGGAGCGCGCCAGGCTCCGGGCGATCCCGCGCCATCCAAACGAGGTCCTGCGCTGGAACGTCATGCGTCTCCAACTCCGCGAGTATGGGCCGAAGCTCCCGTTCTCCCTCCGGGACCGTTTCCGGGACCGCTACCCAATCCGGTAGGCTGCCGAGTCCGAGCCAGGGCTGCCAGCCCGCATCTTCCAAGACCGAGAGGCTGCGGCGGGCCGCGTGAACACACGCCTCCGGTTCTGTGCTCAAGCACGCGGGGTTGCCGTTCAACGTCGGAAAGAAACGCAGAAGCGCCGGGCCTGGACGAACCGTGCGGAGCCGCTCGAGCGTGTGCGGGTCCCCCGCCGGATCAAAGGTGAGATCGAATCCCCAGCGGACTGGGGCCGTGTGGCGCGTGGGCCCCGGCCTTCTCAGATCCACCTCCGTCGCGCCGGCTCTCTTTGTCGACGCGCTGCGCGCTTCATGCGAGGGCCCACGCACCTGCATCCCCAATACGTTCAGTGTCCCTCGTTGAAAACCCGGGGGCAAGGCGATGCGAAGGCCCCACTGGCACAGGCGGTCGCGGCTCACGCCCGCAAGCCAGGGGTGCTCGCTTCCACCGGGGACCATGGCGATCGTGAGCGCCCCTGGGCCTCCTTGAAGTGGGGGTAACGCTCCCTGCGACTTGAAATAGTCCTCGCCACTCAACGCCCAGGTCTCGAGCTTCGCGCCCGCGAGCGACGGTGAGGCGTCGAGCCCGACCCGAAGCGCATCGCCACGCAGGGGCTCGCAGGCGAGATCCACCGTGAAGCCAAAGCTCCCGGGACCATCGCGATGCCGCGTGACGTCGAGGTGCAGTGTCTGACGGTCAGCGGCAGGCCGCACTCGCAGCTCCGGCGTCACCTGACAGCCTGCGCTAAAAAAGGAAAACCCTTCGTACCCGGAATCGAAATCGATCCGTTCACGCCAGCCACGCTCCGGTCCGCAGCGCGCGGCGAGCTGGCTGAAGAGGCCGACGGCGGTGACGACAATGAGAAGACCGGAGGCTGTCGTTGCCGCTCGCACGTGCCGTCAGTCGACCTCGTAGGCGCCGATGGAGACACATTCCGTCGGACTTGGACAGGTTCGCTCCGCGCCACTCACGTCCACGGCGGCGGTGTCGATATACGGCGCGCCTCGCAGGAGCGGGCCGGGCGAGGAGGCGGTTGGAATGAGTCCACCGTTCAAGGCGTCAAAGCCGGTGAGGGCGAGGTCGTCCTGGGTGTCGAGAGACGCGTCCTCGAGGCCGAGGTTGCCCTCTCCCAAACCCTCCGCCACCGCTTCCGTACCGGTGGCCACGTCGAGCGGGACCGTGCCAGGAGGAGCAAAGCGCGCAAAGCGGTCGTAGCTCACCACGATGTTGTGGCGCCGGAGCGTGCCGTACCCCGCGAGATCGCCGCTGCCGTTCGATTCCTGGGAGTAGAAACCCGAGCCGAGCTCGAGGGGGCGCGGGGGACTCGCGGGGAGCGCGCCCGGCCCGATGATCAGGTTGTTGAGGTAGCGAATCCGTCCCTCATTTTTGGGATTGTTTGGGCCATAGACACGAAAGCCGTTCGAGGAGTTTGCGTCCAAGCGCGACGGCTCGGCGATGTGGACCGTGTTGTGAATCCAATCGATCTCAGGGAGGGGCAAGCCAACGAGAAAGACCATGCCGCCGGCGCGCAGGCCATTGAGATGGCAGTCGGGCTCTCCGGCGCTGCAGCCCTCAGTGCAGTCAACCTCGAGACAGCCGACGGTGAGCGCGTTGTTCTGAATGTCGTAGGTGCTTTCGAGCGCCGGGTTTCCGCGTGCGGTTTGGGCGCCGATGTAGAGCCCAGCCGCCTGACCGCTGCTCGCACGCATGCCCGCGGTCTTGCCGAGATTGCGCGCGAAGGTGGCATCGACCGGGTCGCCCCGGTCGCCGACGAAGAACGCAAACGACTGCGCGAAGCCACAGGGCTCGCTGCCGTCGATTTCGCCGTCGGCGTTCACGCAGGCCCCTAGCCCGGCGAACACGTCGTTGTCCTCGACCCGCCACTGCCGTCGCTCGCTGATGACCTCGCTGCTCTGCAGCAGAATGCCGTAGGTCGTGGGGGAGGCGCCGGTCGTGATCGAGTTTCGCAGAATGTCGCCGTCGGCGTTCACGAGGATCACCCCGACGCTCGCCCGTGGGCCGTTCGCGACGGTGATCGCGTTGCCGATCACGTCGGCCCGGCCGTTGAAGGGGTTGAGCTGCAACACGTAAACCGCGACGAAGCCACCGGTTTCGTTGAAGGACACGTCGATCGAGTTGTTGCACAACACGGAGTTGCCGCCGGTGATGAAGACTCCGCCGGCCTCCGGGATCCCGCCGCCGTTGATCACGTTGCCTTCGATCCGCGAGTCCACGCCCAAGATTTGAATGCCGAGGCCGCTTTCGATCGTGTTGCTGATGATGCGCGGGCCCGGTGAGCCGTCAGGCTTGGCGCTCTGCATGAACACACCCGTGCGCGACGGATTGGAACCTTCGTTGCGCAGGATGTTGCCCCGCAGCTCGAGGCCGTCGTCGCAGTTTTGAAAGCTCACCACGTTCGACGGGGTCGTGCTCGCAGCGTCAATGACGAGCTCGAGGCCCTCGACGAGGACCGGTCGGGCTGCGACCACCGGAGTCGGATCGACGGGCGCCGCGGGCTCCGCGTGCGGACACTCGAGGGCGGTCGGCCGCGCGCTCACACCGGTGTCCACCGAATCGCAGGCGAGCACGGTGCTCTCACTCGTGGAAATGATCGTGGCGTTGAGGGCCGGGTCCCAGGCCGCCTCATCGAAGCTCGCGTCGTAGCCGCCGCGCAGGGTGAGGTTCGCAAAGACATCGATCGTTTCTTCGTAGGCTTGCCCGCCGCCGCGCGCAGCGACCAGCACGCGGGTTGCGCCGAGGCGACGCGCGTCGGCGAGGGCCTGGGTGACCGTGCGACGGGGATTGGCGAGATTGCCCCCGGTGCCCGTCTCCGTGCACGGCGCGTCCATCGGGCAATAGACGTAGACCGTGTCGTCGATCGCCTCGATGCGGCGCACCGCGTATTCACCGTCGCGCGTCGCGTCGCTGCGCAAGCGCAGCCAATGAGTAGTCGCTTCCGTGAGTGCGATGGAGACCTCGGCGCTCGGTGCCCGCACGGTAAAGACGTCGTCCGGGCCGCTCGCATCGGTGAGACTCGGGTCCTCGGTCCACACCTCGAGCTCGTATTGTTCTACGAGGGCGAGCGAACCCCAGGACACGTCGACCATGCCCACTGCGAACTGCGTGCCGTCGTCCGGCGCGATGAAACTCGGTGGCGAGCCGTCGGGCCCCTGGCCGAAGCCCTCGAAGCGCGTCTGGCGTGCTTCGCTCGCGAGGGGGTTGCCAAAAATGTCGCTGATGTCGCTCGCGATCAGCTCGTAGAGGCGCTGTCCCCGTTGGGTGGTGGTGAACACGTCGAGGAGGGCCGGTTCGTCGTCGACCGGCGCGAGCCCGGTGACCTCGAGACTCGGTGTGATCGCGGTGTTGCTGAGTGCGGACGCGCCGACGACGATCTCCTCGTCAAAGACCAGGCGCACCCGATCGCTCTCGAGGGCCGTTGCGCTCAAGAGACGAGGACCGGTTTCGTCCTGCAGGGCTTCTTCGACGCAGCGGCTGGCGGCGACCGCACAGACCAGGCCCTGAGCGCACCCGGTTTCTTCCGAACACTGAATCACCACTCCCGCAGGAACTTCGGCACTCACTAGGCAGCCGCCGAGCAGCGCGAGGCCCAGCAGAAAGAATGGGGAGAGTCGACGAGTCATGAGCGCGGGGCCTCTGGAGTGGAATTCTTTTCAGGTTACGAGCAATCGCCGTCGAGCACAATCAAGGGCGAAAGCGCCGCCAGAATCGCAGGAGCTCGCGCGCGCCGAGCGGGCGAAAGAGGGCGAGCAACCCCGCGTACGCCGCGGCACCCACCCCGAGCTGCAGGAGCAGACGGGGCTCTCGTGGAGCACCCGGCACGAGCTCTTCCACGGTCAGGACCAACACGCCCATGGTCAGTGCGATTGCAAGCTGTGGGGCAAAGCTTCCGAGCAGAGTCCACAGGGGCGCCCGCACGCGATTGCCCGCGAGCGCGAGCGTCGGCAGGAGCAACAGCAGGTGTGCGACGGAGTAAGTAAAGGCGAGCCACTCGATCGAGCCCAAGAGCATCCCGATCGCGATCGCGACGAGCTGCAGCATTGCGCTGAGCACCCCCCAACGCAGCATCAGGCGCGCTTCCCCGAGTGCCTGGAGGAGCGGCGGGACGAGATGGGTGACCGACTGACTGATACCGGCGACCCAAAGGATCTGGAAGAGGCGAGCCACCGGGGCCCAACGCGCGCCGAAGAGAACCTCGACGAGCGCGTCCGAAACGGCGGCGAGCCCGATCACCATCGGAAAAGCGACGAGGGTTTTCAGCGCGAGGGCACGTACGAAGGTCTCTCGCACACGCGCGCGGTCGGAGCGGATGGATGCGAGGTGCGGAAAGAGCACCCGCGAAACGATGGCGCTCAAGTGGTGCACCGTGTTGAGCATCAGGTTGAAGCCGCGGCTGTAGAAGCCGAGGGCGGCGGTGCCCATCACCCGGCCCACCAAGAATTCGTCCGCGCGTCGCGCACTGAACTGCACGACGGCGTAGGCGGAAGAGTCGAGACCGTAGCGAATGAGGCTCTTCGTCTCCGCCAAGGAAAATCGCCAACGCGGCCGAAAGCCCTGGACCGTCCAACACACCGCGGTGGTCACCGACGTTTGCGTCAAGACCTGCAGCACGAGTGCCCAGTAGCCGAAGCCATGGGCGGCGAGGGCGAATGCGACGGGGAGGCCCGCGACGAGACTCAGGAGCTCGATCCGGGCGAGGAGATCGAAGCGCATTCTTCGCGTGAGAAGCGCCCGTGGCACCAACCCGAGAGAGGCGATCACAAAAGTCACCCCGGTCACCGCGATCACGTCCACGAGGCCGCGGTGCGCAAAAAAAACTGCGAGCGCCGGCGCGGCGGAATAGAAGGCGGCTGCCACGCACACCGAGCCCGCGAGATTGAGCCAGAAGATGCTGCTGTCTTGCACCTCCGTGGTGCTGCGCGCGTGAACCAAACCGGAGGAGAGTCCCACGTCTGCGAGCACGTCGGCGGCCCCCATCAGAACCGCCGCGATCGTGATCACTCCGAAGTCGGCGGGGTCGAGCAGGCGCATGAGTACGACCGTCGACAGGAGCTGCACCAAGACGCGCGCGCCGCGGCCGAGCGCCGTCCAGCCGACGCCGCTTGCAACGGACGCTCCGTCGTGCCCCGATTCCGAATTCGCTTTCATGGAAGCCTGCACCTCAGGGATGCGCGTTGGCGGGCCTGGGTCAAGAAAGCTCGGCCCCGAGTCCTTGCATTGCAGGCGGCGAGCGTCAGACTAGGGCGGATGATCAACCTCGATTTCGAGAACGCAAAAGCGATCCGCCTCGGCGAGGTGGATTGGTCTCCATCTCCGATGGCCGGTGTCGAGCGCAAACGCATCGAGCGCGAAGAAGCGGAGTCTGGTAGGGCCACGAGTGTCGTGCGCTATGCGCCGGGCAGCGCGTTTAAGGCGCATCAACATCCGGGCGGTGAAGAGTTTCTCGTCTTGGATGGGATCTTCAGCGACGAGACGGGCGATTTTCCCGCCATTAGCTACGTGCGCAACCCGATCGACTCCGGTCACACGCCTTCGAGCGCACCGGGGTGCACCCTATTTGTGAAGCTGTGCCAAATGAACGGCCCTGAGGAGCGCACGGTCATTCACCTCGCGGACTCGGATGCGCCGGAGGAGCTGCTCTACGAGGACGCACACGAGCGTGTGCGTTTCTTGCGCGTGGTGGAGGGCGAGGTGCTCGAGATCGAAAACGCGGAGATCCTGCTCCTCAGTGGCGCCGCGACCTTCGCCGGGGAGCGCTACGAGGGCTTGTGCTGGTTTCGCGTACCCCGCGGCGAGCCGATGGAGCTCGCCTTCGAAGACGTCTCAACGGTCTGGCTGAAGACCGGACACCTTCCGGAGTAGGCTCACGGCAGAAATTTACCCGGATCTTTCAGCTTCGCGGGCAGGTATTCGTCGATCACGAAATTTAGCCCGTGCTTCGAGAGTGCCTGCTGCTCGGCGCGAACCCCCATTTTGATCATTTGGTTCATCGCCTTGGCCCAGGGTTTGTGGCTCGTGAAGAATGGGTCGTTCTTCAGGGCGTCCTTCGCTCGCTTCACGTCGATCTCGCTCAGCTTGTGCGTCGCGTCCTTCAGATCCCAATCCAGAATGTCCTGGGGTGTGAGGCCCATGAATTTCGCCTCGGGCACGCAAAAGAAACGGTTGATGTGCGCAGCATTACCGGAGCCGACTTTCAGGGTTCGGTAGATGTTCGAGATCCCGTAGGGGTCGCAGTCGGTGAAGGCGTAGACAGGGAGCTTGCACTCCTCGGACAGGCGCCGAATGAAGCGCCGGCATGCCCGCGACGGGACCCCGCCCATGGACACGAGAATGCACTTGGCTTTGCGCCAAAAGGCGTGAGTCTGAAGCCGCTGAAACATACCGTGAGTCTCGATCGCCAGGATGAACTTGGCCTTGGTCCGGAATTCCAAATCTTCCACCAAGCTCGGCACAGAGTAGGCGCCCGACCCAAACTGCGTGCAGTCGATCTCGATCGGGTTGCCCGTAGACTGGTCCCGGTCGATGACGATGAGCTCGCCCGCGACGGCGCCGCCGTGTTCCTGCGGCACGAAACGTAGCTCTTCCCGCGACACGTTCTGGGTTGAGAACATCGCTTCGATGTCGTCCATCACCGTGTCGGATTCGGGCTGTTCGTCGAACTTCGCTTCCTGCCAGTTCTTCGATTGGTAGTAGGCGTCTCGCTTGGTGGCGAAGTCGCTGGTTCGGATGAGCTCCTTCGAGAGCGCCATCATTCGGAGTGTCTGGGCAAAAGTCTTCACCGTGTTGACGGTGAGAGTCCGAGTCTTCTTGGACTTGCCGATCTCGAAGTACCCGGTTTTCGGGTTGTAGTTGACGTTTGAGAGCGAACGAATCGGCATCACGAGGTCAGGTTTGTTGCCCTTTAGGATCGTGTTGTAGACGTCGTGAGCCACCGAGTCGATGGCCGTCGAGGTCCGTCTATTCTTCTGGTCCTGTGTCTCCTTGGGGCGGCGTGTGCTCGTGGTCTTCTTCGCCGCGACCTTCTTCGAAGCGGTGGTCTTCTTGCTGTCCACTTTGGCTATGGCTTTATTGGTCGCCGAGCCGCTCGCTTTCTTGGCAATGGTCTTCTTGCCGGCCTTCTTCGCCGGGGTCTTCTTCGTGGTCTTCTTCTTCGCCATGTTGCCTCGCCTCACATCTTCCGGGAGCGTTCGAGAATCCCGGTGAGCTCGTCTACGAGCTCGTCACGCCGCTTGTCGTTGATCCCCAGAATGTCCTGAATCGCCAAACCGATGTGGGGGATGTATTTCTCGATGTATTTCTGCTTCTTCTCCGCGTCCGCGATCCGTCGCTTGCGCCGAATGTGACGCGCGAGGCGGCGTCCGCACTCCTGAAGCGCGAACTTCAGCTCGCCGATGATCTCGTCGTAGTGGGCCACCGCTTCCTTTGCCTCGGAGGTAAAGGGCACCCAAACGCTCGCGATGTGCACCATGACGATGAGCGGCCCCGCCGGCAGGGCCCCACGCGACTGCTCGACGTCGTAGGACTTCCAGTTGGTGCGCACCACCGCCTGAGTCATCGCGCAGGCTCCTTGCTGGTAGAGCAGAGGGACGCGATTCGCGAAGCGATAGACTTGAGCGAGCTGGTCGCCCGGGAGCTCGCCGCCATAGGCGAGGGCCGCTTCCACCTGGAAAGGATTTCCGCGATAGACCTTGGGGCTTCGCGTGACCGCGGTCAGAAACGCCTGGTGGCCAAAGAGCTCGATCACCCCGGCCTTCGGGATGGTCTCCGCCTCCTCCGGTGATCCTTTCGGAGCTTCGATC
This sequence comes from uncultured Bdellovibrionales bacterium, assembly GCA_964468125.1. Taxonomy (GTDB): domain Bacteria; phylum Myxococcota; class XYA12-FULL-58-9; order XYA12-FULL-58-9; family CAYXVF01; genus CAYXVF01. Next base: position 30,373 of record CAYXVF010000030.1, read on the forward strand.
TCGCCGGCCTCGTCTTCTTCTTCTTCCTCGACGCGCTTCACCGCCTCGAGCGCCTCGGCGACCTTCGCTTCCGCTTGTTCCGCGGCATCTTCAGGCAGGGGTTTCCCGTCCGCCTCCGCTTTGCGGCGCAGCTTCGCCTCCTCCGCCTGAATGTGCTGCTGAACGAGCAGCCCCTTCAGGCCTTCTAGCATCGCCGCTTCGCCGATCGGGGCGAGGCAGTTCGTTGGCGGCGACATGATCTTGGTGTCAGCGATCGCTTTGTAGAGCTTCTCCGCTCCTTCGCGCCGTAGATCCGGTGGCCTCAGATTCGGGTCGACTCCGGCCTTGCCGAGGATTTCCTCCGCGACGCTCGAGCTCACCCGCGAGAACTCGGATTGAAGAAACCCGGACATCGAGGGGCTCTTCGTTACGTGCGCCATGCGCAGCATCAAGCCGAGCTCGACGCCATAGGGGTGTGGCTTGATTTCCTTCGTTTCCGGCGGGAGCTCCTCGCTGATCCGTGGATAGACGATCGGTTTCCTGTTTGGCGGCCAGTACTCGAGACGAAGGTGCGGATTCGAGAAAGCGACGTCTTGGAGGAACTCGTCGATCGAGCGCTTGCCGCTCTTGTAGGACGCCTCCATTTCGATCGAGACCACGGTCCCGTGGTCCTTGTCGTCCCAGTCCGCTTCGGCCTCGTTCAAGATCACAGGCTTGTTGCCCGCTGTGTCGATCCGGATGTCGAGCTGATAGGCCTTCCTGCCTTTGCCGGTCTTGGAGATGACGTGCACCGGCTGGCCGGTGGTCAGCTGCCCGTACATGCCCGCCGCCGAGATCCCGATCCCCTGCTGTCCGCGGGATTGGCGCATGCGGTGGAATTTCGAGCCGTAGAGCAGCTTGCCGAAGACTTTGGGCAGGCTCGTCTTCACGATACCCGGGCCATTGTCCTCCACGGTCATCCGGTATCGGTTCTCCTGCGTCTGCTGCAGAACCACCTTGATGTCGGGGAGGATCCCTGCCTCTTCGCAGGCATCGAGCGAGTTATCGACTGCCTCCTTGACGGAAGTGAGCAGAGCCCGGGAAGCGTTGTCGAAGCCGAGGAGGTGGCGGTTCTTCGTGAAGAACTCGGAGATCGAGATCTCCCGGTGCTGCTCGCTCATCTTCTCGGCGCTCACGCGCTCGCGAGCGGCCTTCTTGGCCGGTTCCTTCTTCTTCTGTCCGGTCGCTTCAGCGCTGCTCGCCCCGCCGGCCTTCTTCTTCTTTGCCGGGGCGGCGGAACGCGCCTTCCCCTTGGCAGCGGTCTTCTTTGCTGGCCGCCGCGTCGCCTTCTTCTTCGCCAAGATGTCCCTCCAAGACCTCATGCGAGATCGAGAGATCCCGCGGAACCATGCGCATGCATTCGAGCTATCGGAAGGCGTTGATCCCTGTCAAACGCCAGCGCGTACGTGCGTTCTCGTGCAAAAGACGCTAGTCTTGTCGGTCCGATGAACGAATTCGAAAAGTATCCGATCCACGGCGACGACCCTGTCGGCGGTCCACAGAACTGGAAACACCCGGGCGAGATCGAGGTCGTGCACGTTGAAGAAGGGCGCGTCGAGATCAAAAAGGCGCGCGAGCTTCCTCTCGAGACTGCGTTCAAGAAAGTGGACGGGCGCTATCGAGCGGTGGTGCGGGTGAAGGTCTACGGCACCCGCGGGGCGAGACGCTTAGAGTCTTACGACAAAGACGGGAATCTGATCGCGACCATCGAGCCTTAACGTCGGCGTGGCCGGTGCGCGGCTTCATCGATCGCGACAGCGCGCTCGAGGAGCCGGCTGAGTCGAGGGTCTTTGGCCGCTTCGTCGCTCATGCGGCGGGCCATCTTCTCGGCCAGGTGGATCAAATCGCGGGTGAGCGGGTCCGGGATTTGCTTCATGGGGCGACTCCAGTCTTGCGCGTACAGCTCTAGCCAAACGCCGTGCCAACGCGGTGGCGGTATATCGGGTGTCGCCCGGGAAAGTTGTCACTGCCCGCGTGATGTGAATCAATTGAGAATAGACAAATTGACGCACCCTGATCGGGTGACCATATTTGCGTACTCCGGAGGGTAATCCATGCGAGACAGTACTGTCGCCGGTCAGATCATGACCAAAGACCTCGTGACCGTTCGACCCGACATGACCGTCATGGAAGCGGTAGGTGTGCTGCTCAAACACCAGATTTCCGGTGCCCCAGTGATGGATGCGAATCGTCGACTGGTTGGGATCATGAGCGAGCTCGACTGCGTTAATCACATCAGCCACAGCGCGATGAACGGCGTGCCGCCCGAACAGGTGGAAGATCTCATGACGCGTGACGTCAAGACGGTCTCTCCTGACGCGACTCTTCTGACTTTGGTCCACCATTTCACGAAATACCGCTACCGGCGCCTGCCGGTCGTAGACGAAGAAGGTACATTGCTCGGTCAGATCAGCCGACGCGACCTGATGCGCGCGCTCTACGAGCTGATGCAGGTGCAACAAAAACGCAAAGAGGGTCCGCTCTACCTCAGTGCGATCTATGGCAGCGATGAAGCACCGGCGCGCTTAGTCCGAGGCAGCTGATCTTCAGCCGTGGGCTGACGCGCGGTTCTTCGCGACGATCTCGCTCCAGGTCTCATCGACCTGCGCCTCGGTCTCATCGAGGCTACCGCTGTTGTCGATCACCCAGGTGGCCCGGTCGCGCTTCTCGTCGATCGGCATTTGAGCGTTGATGCGCTGCTCCGCCTCTTCCGCGTTGAGCTGGTCACGCTGGATCAAACGCGCGAGCTGCAGATGACGCGGGGCCCAGACGACGACCACCCCGGCCATGCCTTTGTCGAGGCCGCGCTCGAAGAGAAGGGGAACGTCATAGAAGATGTGCTCGACGCCTGCTTCTCGCAGCTCCCGGATCTGCTCGCCCACCGCCTCCGCCACCGCCGGATGGGTGAGCTGCTCGAGGACTCGACGCTCCGAGGCGTCGCTGAAGACCCGCGCTCCGAGAACTTTACGGTTGAGGGTTCCGTCAGGCTCGAGCACACCCGGAAAACGGTGCTCGATCCGCTGTGCGAGCGGCGACGCCACTCCGTCCACGGGCTCGAGCAGCGAGTGATACACCGCGTCCGCGTCGATCAAATGCACACCACGCTCGGCGAGCATGCGACGCACGGTCGATTTGCCGCTGGCGATCCCGCCGGTCAGTCCCCACAAGGGCATATACACCTCACTAAACGTTTCTCTCTCCACGATGGTTTTGCACACCGCTGAAGTCCAGGAGAACTTCTTGACAATTCAGTGAACGTCAAGCTACCCCGCCTCCTCCAATGCCCGGCGACCGAAAACGCGGACAGCGGCTCGGCCAACTCCTTCAACAAGAGATAGCTTCGCTGCTGGTCAATGAAATCAAGGACCCGCGAGTTGGATTCGCGACGGTGACCGAAGTGCGCACCGCCGCGGATCTCACGCTCGCCCGGGTGTTCGTTTCCATTCTCGGCGACGAAAACCAGCGCAAAGAAACACTCGAAGGTTTGTCCAAGGCACGTGGGTTCTTGCGCCGCGAGCTCGCGCATCGCCTGAAGCTTCGCCAAATGCCCGAGCTGCAGTTCGAGCTCGATACCACCCTGGATACCGCGGACCGGCTCGAGTCGGTCTTCAAGGCGATCAATGAGGGTAAGACCGAACCGGACGACGTCGAGGCGCGCGAGCCTCTGGTCCCGGCGGAGACGATTCGTACGGATTTCGCCAAGGCCGAGGAGACCGCGGTCTCCGAGCCCAAGCCCCGCCGGCGTGGCGGCAGTCGCCGAGCGGGAAGCCGGCGGTCGAAGAATCGCCGCCACTAGGAGTCATTGACCATGGACGGTATTCTCGTGGTCGACAAACCGATTGGCCCTACCTCGCACGACGTGGTGAGCGCGGTTCGTCGTGCGATCCGCCAGAAAAAGGTCGGCCACACAGGCACCTTGGACCCGAACGCTACGGGCGTGCTGCCGTTGGTCATTGGCCAAGCGACCAAGATCGCTCGCTTCTTCTCCGGCGGGGACAAAGGTTATGACGCCGTCGTCCGCCTCGGAGTGACCACGGAGACCCTGGACGCCGTCGGCGAGGTGACCGGTGAGAAGCCGGTCAGTGTCACCGAAGAGCAGGTGAGAGAGGTCGTGCGCTCCTTCGACGGCGAGATCGAGCAGCTCCCACCCATGTACTCGGCGAAAAAGGTCGACGGAAAACGTCTCTATGAGCTCGCCCGCAAGGGCGTCGAGGTAGAGCGCGAGCCCAAGAAGGTGCGCATAAACCGGATCGAAGTGACGAAGTACGAAGCCCCGGACATTCATTTGGTGGTGGAGTGCTCGGCCGGCACTTATGTTCGCGTGATCGCCGCGGACATCGGCGAAAAGCTCGACTGCGGCGGTCATCTTCTGTCCCTCCGTCGTACGTTCGTGGGTCCCTTCTCCCTCGACCAATGCGTCGCGCTCGAGGCGCTCGAAGACGACCCGTCCCTGGCGGAAACCCATCTCGTGTCGATGTCCGACGCGCTCGGCCACCTGCCGTCGATCGCCCTGCCCAAGGACCTGGCCAAGATGGTCGGCAGCGGCTACCAGCTCACGGTCGGCGACCTGCACGCGCTGGACGTACCCGAAGCCGCCAAGGGCGACTTGGTCACGTTGGTCCACGACGACGGCGCGCTCCTCGCGGTCGCCAACGCGGAGATCGATACGGAAAGCCTCGGCGCCTTCCGCCGCGACCAGCGCGCGCTCAAGACCGAACGCGTTTTTCCGAGGTAGAGCAGCGCACCCCGACCGGCACCGTGATCACGAGAATAGGGAAGCGACTCATTGTCTGTAAAGCGGTGAGTGCGGCAGAGCGGGTGACGCCGATCGTCGCGCTAGACGACTCGGCTCAGGACGCGCGCGAGCCCGTGCGTACCGCGATTCCGCGGGTGAAGCCGAAGAAGAGCTTCTTCAGTCCTTCGCGGCTCCAGAAGAGGATCGTCAGCAAACACGCCCACGGGAACCAGTGGCCGTAGCGCTGATAGAGCGTCGTGCCCTTCAGGACCGCGACCTCGCCCACGACATTCGCGCGGGCAAAGACGGGGGTGGGATCGATGATGCGTCCGCCGGGACCGATGATCGCGCTCACCCCCGTGTTGGTCGAGCGGACCAAGAAGCGTCGCTGCTCCACCGCCCGAAAGGTCGCGAGCGCCAGGTGAATGTGTGGCTCGCGGCTCTTGCCGAACCAAGCATCGTTCGTGAGGTTTACGAGAATGTCTGGCTCGTGCTCCATCGCCGAGCGGACAAAATCGGTGAGCACGTCCTCGTAGCAAATCAGAACGCCGTACTTTACGCCAGCGAGTGTCAGCGGATCTTGGTGCGTACCCCGTTGGAAACGCGAGGTGTTGGGGGAGAGCTCGTAGAGAATCGGGAACATCTCGCCGAAGGGCATGTACTCGCCGAAGGCGAGGAGGAAGGTCTTGTCGTAAGTGCCCAGGATGTTGCCGACGGAGTCCGTCAGAAACGCTGTGTTGTAGATCTGTCGCTCGCCGCTCGCGCTGCGGTCCACGCGTATTCCGCCGAAGAGCAGGGGAGTAGAGATGGGCCCGAGCACCGCGCGCGCCACGTTCGTCATGCCGGTGGGTACGCCTCGGGTGAACCCGGACTCGGGCCAGACGATGAGGTCGGCGCCGAGCTTTTCGACTTCGAGGCTTTGGGCGCGGTGTCGGCGCAGTCCCTCACCAGGGTTTTGGTGCTTCTCGATGATCCCCATGTTGGTCTGGACCATCCCGATGCGGATCTTCTTGGGGGCAACGGCGACCGTGTCGTCGATGTTCGCGAGCGCAAGCCAGCCGTAGAGAAAGTTCGCGGCGACCAGGACCGCACACACGGCGACTCCCGCGGTTGGGAAGGGACGCGGCACCCCGCGTCGGGTGGCGAGGGTGCGATAGATCACCGCCGAGACCATCGCCAAGATGAAGCTCACCCCCGTCGGGCCGAAGATGTCGACGCTTTGAATGAACGTGAGCACTCGGTACTGCGAGTTCGCGAGGTAGGTCGGAAAGAGGCTCGGGAACAACCACTCAGCGACGACGAGCGCGGTGGGGGCGGTCCACACGATGCGGATCTTTCGGACCACCGAAAGGTAATGGACGAGCCAGATCCAAAAGGCCCAGAGCAGGCCGTGCGCTATAGAGAAGAGCACGAGCGCCAGGACCGAGAGCGGCAAGCTCAGGCCGCCGAAGTTGCGCAGCATTCCGATGAGCCAGGTGTAGCCTCCGAATACGGTCACCGCGCCAAACAGCCAGCCGTAGACGAAGGCGCCGCGGCCCGAGAGAGTCTCGTCATCAATGGCCCACAGCAGGGGCACGAGGCAGAACCAGGCGAGGTAGAATTGGTCGAAACCGCAGAAGCCGACGAAATAGAGCACCGCGCTCGTCAGCGCGAGCGCGATCCCCTTGCGGTGCTCGCGCCAGGTCTCGGCCAGGTTCCAGGACATTCGTGAGGCGAGGGGTAGCGTCTGTTGGCCTGCTGCGCAAGTATGCCAGATGGCGCGAGTTTTTCGTCTTGACGGTCGTAAACCGGCCACATTACTAACTCGCGGCGCCATTACGCGGGAGCTTGCGATGCCGATTTATGAGTATGCCTGTGCCAAGTGCGGCGAGACGATGGAAGTCTTGCAGAAGATCTCGGACCCGGCCCCGGCCAAGTGCGAGCACTGCGGCTCAAAGCGCCTGAAGCGGGTGATGAGCCAGACCTCATTTCAGCTCAAGGGTGAGGGCTGGTACATCACGGACTACGCGCGCAAGGGCAAGAAGGACGGCTCTGAGTCGAAGAGCGACCGCGCGAAGAGCGAGTCCAAGGGCGAATCGAAGAGCGAGAAAAAGAGCGAATCCAAAAAGGGCGACAAGAAGGCGTCCTAATCGCCGAGCTTCTCCAGGATTTCCTCGTTCTGGCGTCGGATGGTCTCGAGCTCGACGCGAATCGCCCGAAGCTCTGCCTCGATCGGCTCCGGCGCCGGTAGCGGCGCATCGACGGGAGCCTCTTCATCTCGCTCGACGGCTCCAACCTCGCTCCCCGTGGGTAGGCAGCGATAGTCCTGACAGCGCGTGCCTTCCGGACACGCTTCTCCCGGCGCGCAGAGTTTCGTGCAGCGCCGCTCGTAGCACGCCGCACCTTTGCCACACTCATAGTCGTTGCTGCAGAAGTCGCCGAGGCGACGCGCGGGAGCGTCGCACGCCAGCGCCGAGGCGCAGAGCAGCACGACCGATGCGAATCGGCTCAGAGCTTGGCCTTGAAGTTCGGCGAAGGCTTGAACTGAACGGTCTTTGTCGGGGCGATGGTGATCATCTCGCCCGTACGGGGATTACGGCCTTTGCGCGCCTTGCGGTGTTTGACCGACCACGTTCCAAATCCCGGGTAGGAAAAGCGCTTCTCGCGCCGGATCGACTTGTACATGTGCTCGAAGGTCGATTCGATGACGGCCGCGACCTGTTTCTTGCTGAGCTTATCCCCGGCGTCTTTGTGCACGCGCTCGATCAACTCTGCTTTCGTCATGGGGCCCCCTTCTCATCTGACGATTGAGCAACGGTGAGAAGGCAATCCTGTTAGGCAAGCCTCGATGGACTGTCAACGGTCTATCGCTGACGCTTCGTCATGCGCGGTGCGTCAGCGCCCAAACTTGACGGTCTGATGCATCTCCGCGCCCGTATCGAGATCGCGCGCGGCGAGCGAGAGAATCCCCTCGACGCTGACGTCGAAGGTGACCTCCACACGCACGCTGCCGGCGGCGCCGGGGCGAATGCCGGAGAACGTAAACTCGCCGAGAAGCGTATTCTCGGCCGCGATCTCCTTGTCGCCTTGGAAGAGCCGCATCACCATGTCGACCTGATTGTCTTTGTGGGTGGTGAAATTGAATACCTGCTGGTTGGGAACGGAGGCGTTCTTCTCGAACAGCCGGTGCAGTTTGCCGTTAGCGCCCTCGATACCGATCGCCATCGGCAAGACGTCCAAGAGCTGAAGCTCGAGGCTCGATCCCTCCTGTAGACTCGACGCATAGAGAGCTGCGCCCACCGCGACCGCTTCATCGGGGTGGACCATCTTGGACGCTTCCCGCCCGAAGATCGTCGCGACACGACTGGCGATCAGCGGCATGCGCGTTTGCCCACCGACGAGGATGATCTGGTCGAGCTCCGTCGGATCGATGGCCGCTTCCTCGCAAACACGCAGGCAGGTTTCAAAGGTCCGGTCGATCAGAGGCTCGCAGAGGAGATCGATGTCTTCCCGCTTCAACACGAGCTCGATGTTCACCGGCTGTCCATCGCTCCTCATGGAAACGAACGGGACACTGAAGGGCACTTCGGTCCGGGAAGAGAGGTCGATTTTGGCCTGCTCTGCCGTGTCGCGTATGCGCTGCATGGCGACCGGGTCGGACATCAAGTCTACGTCGGATTGGGTTGAGAACTCGCTGAGGATGAACTGCACCAGCGACTCGTCGAAATCCAAACCGCCGAGAAAGAGATCTCCACCGGTGGCGCGCACCTCGAAGGTGTCCTCGGAGATTTCGATCACCGAGATGTCGAAGGTGCCCCCGCCCAGGTCGAAGACCGCGACGGTCTCTTCGAGCTTGCGACCAGCGCCGTAGGCCATCGCGGCTGCGGTGGGCTCGTTGATCAGGCGCACGACCTCGAGGCCCACCTGCCGGCCGGCCTCGTGGACCGCCTGGCGCTGCCGGTCGTTGAAGTAGGCGGGAACGGTGACCACCGCCCGCGTGACGGGCTCACCCAGGTGTTTGCTCGCCATCTCGCTGATGGCTTTGAGAAAACGAGAAGAGATCGTCTCGCTCGAGAGTCGCTGGCCGTGCAGCTCCATCTCCGGATTGCCGAGCTCCGTCTCCACGATCTTGAATTTCGAGTAGTTGCGCATCTGAGCGACGACTTCGTGGTCAAAGGGGAGACCGATGATGCGCTTGGCTCCCTTGACCGTACCCATGGGGTTTAGCTGCGCTTGCCGCTTGGCCTCGTGCCCGACGATCTCCTGCTGACGGTCTGTCAGCGCAAACACCGATGGCATGGTGTATTCGCCTCCCCGATAGGGAATGAGGCGGACCTCGCCTTGAGGGGTGACCCACGCTGCGCAGCAGTTGGTGGTGCCGAGGTCGATTCCGATGATCGGAGACGTCATGGCCGCTCCCACCAATATCGCCCCCCCCGGTGGAGTTCCATAGCTTTTTGCCCGGCGCGAAAGTCCCGCCGATCTCCGAAGTCGGCTAGACTCGGAAGCCTATGGCCAGCAGCCCGCCACCAGCTCCGGGGCCATCCGATGGGGTCAGGACCGGCCTGAACGGGGCGGTCCGTCTCGATTCCTACACCGTGGTCTACGGTGGGAGCTTTGACCCGCCGCACCTGGGACACCAGCTCGCGTGCGTCTATCTCCTAGAAGCGCTCGGTGCCGCCGCGGTTTGGGTCATTCCGGCCTACATTCACGCCTTCGACAAGCCGTTGACCTCTTTTGAGGATCGTCTCGCGATGTGTGAGCGGATGGCGGCTTTTTTGCGCGACCGGGTCGAGGTCAACCCGATCGAGCGAGAGATCGACTCCGGTGGCAAGACGCTGATCCTCATGCGCGAGCTGCAACGGCGCCATCCGGAGCGAAAGCTCGCTCTTGCCGTGGGAGCGGACATCGTTGCGGAGCGCACACGTTGGTACCGGTGGGAGGAAATCGAATCGAGTCTTCCGGTCGTCGTCGTGGGGAGGGCAGGCTATGATGAGACTGCGGCACCCGCGATCGACCTGCCGGAGGTCTCGAGCACGGAGATCCGTGAACGAGCCCGCCTCGGAAAACCACTCACTGGCTGGGTGCCCACGCATGTGGTTGAGTACATCGAAGCGAAGGGACTCTACCGCCAGGGGGAAGGAGCATGAGGGTGCCGGTCCTCGTTGCTGATCACGATCCAGAGTCGTTGCAGGAGCTCTCGGACCTACTCGCCCGGCGAGGGTTTGATGTGATCGCCACGCAGGATGGGGGGGATGCGCTCGCGCGTTTCTTTGAGCGCGAGCCCGCGCTGATCGTGGCGCACGAGGAGCTGCCGGTCCTGGGTGGCGCCCAGCTCTGCCAGCAGATCAAGGCTCAGGACAACGGCACTCGCGTGATCATTCTCAAAGGCGGCGCGCACGACCCGGCGGACGTCGAGCAAACGGTCGGGAGCACTGGCTGCGACGCCGTGCTCTTTAGCCCCGCCATCGGCGAGAGCCTGGAGTCGTTTCTCGACGAGTGGGCACTGACCAGCGAGGCAAACACCGAAGCCGGGACGGAGCAGAGCCCGGCATCGTCTTCGGATGCGGAGCTCTTCGACCTCGGCGACGACGATTTTGACGGCCTTTCGATCGGTGAGAGCACGAGCGAAGCCCCGGAGACCGGATTTCCGCAGCCTCCCCCCGCCGCCTTTCCGGAGCCGGCCGCTGCACCCTCCGAACCGGTCGAGCCGGAAGAACCGTCCGAACCCGACCTGACGAATGATCCCTTTGGTATGCCGATCCCGATCCCCCTCCCGCCGATCTTCGCGACCGAGCCCGCGGAAGAGCCGATCGAAGCGCAGCGGTCGGAGGCGGTGCCGCCGGCCGAAGCCGCCGCCGAGGAGAGCGAACCGGGGTTCGTGTCTTCGCCCGAGCCTTCGTCCGAGCCTTCGCCGGAACCTGCGACGCCCGGCGAAGGGGCAGCTCCGCCCACGGTTTTCGGCGGCTTTCCTCTTACGGCCGCATCGGTCCCGTCTCCCTCCGCCCTTCCGTCGCCGCAGCCTCGCGCGAAGGAGCCGGCGCCCAATACCGAGCGCAGCGCGCGGGTGATGGAGCTGGTGGCAGAAACGCTCGACCCGGGGCCGACGGCTGACCGAGAGTCGGACCCGGACGCCGCGGATGTGCCCGAAATGGCGGAGGACGCGTCTTCGGCTGACGAGCCCACGGCGCCTCCGGTCGCCCATGCACCGGATTTCGGGGCGCACGTGCCATCGCCGCTCGACGCGCTCAATGACGACTCTTCCGAGGCGACACCGATCGGCGTCTTCGCCTTGCCGCCGGCCGATCCCTCCGGCCGCCCGAGCAACGTGTTCGGGGAGATCACCTCTCCCTTGAGCGCGCTCGAAGAGAGCATCGCGGGCTACGCGGAGTCTCAGTCTGCATCCCAGCCGACGGATGAGATCGCCCTCGATGATGCCATCGAGACCGCCGGAGCGCCGTTCGCCGAAGCATCAGAGGAGGAAGAGGGCCTCACCGAGCTCGAGCTCGACGACATCGTCGACCGGAGCCAGGCGCCGCTCGGCAATACGCTGGGAGCCGCCTCCGTCACCGCGCCGTCCGCACCGCAGCGCGAAGCGTCGCGTGCGCATGAGGATCCTGTTCATGTGATGACACCCAGTGGTCATCACCGGTCGGTGAGTGCTGCGAAGCTCCGCGAATCACTGCCGGAGCCCGGTGTCGAAGACCTTCCGATGAGCCCGGAGGGCTCGCCTGGGCTTCGCGCCGCACCGCACGCGAAACTGCCCCCCGGCGTACCTTCCGCCGGGGACCTGACCACGATGCCACTTCCCCGGCTGCTCTATGAGCTGTACCGAGCAACCTTTACCGGTGTATTGACACTCAATAACCAGGGCGACCGACGACGGGTATTCATCTGGGGCGGCTTCCCGGTCCGCGTCGAGACCAGTCAGGCGAGTGAAAACCTGACGAACCTGCTTCTGAGAAAGGGGCGCATCACCGAGGCGCAGCAGCAGCAGGTGGAGCAGAAGATCCGAAACGAAAACCTCCGGGTCGGCGACGCTCTCCGCGACCTGAGCCTCCTCACGGACCGCGAGCTTCTCGACGCCATGCGCTTTTTGAACGAAGAGCGCATGGTCAACACCTTCGCCTGGCGGGAAGGAACCTATACCTTCGAGGCCCGGGCGGATTTCGCTGACGGCACCCTGTTCGGTGAAGTGCACCCGCTCAGTGTCATCTGGCGTGGAATCCACGACCACTACGACCTGTCGGTTCTCTTCGACTATTTCTCGAACCTCCGGACGCGCTACATCGTGACGACTCACGCCTTCAGCGTACACTTTGCTGCGCTCGGCCCGTTTCTCCGGCACCTCAACATCGCTGATATCCTTTCGGGCAAGACGACTTTCGAGGGGGCGCTGCGCAGCGACGATTCACGGGCGATCGAACTCTCGCAGCTTCTCTACTTTCTGCTCGTCACCGACATGGTGAAACCGCAAGCCCGGCCCGGCGAAGCGCCCGCCGAGCTCGTTTTCGGCGCCGCGTCGGAGCCCACGCCGGAGCCCACCGCGGTGGACTATCGCGAGCTCGCCAAGGTCAGCGAGCGGATTGCCGGAGAGTACCTGCGTCTGAAGGACGTAGATTATTTCGCCGCGCTCGGTCTCGGGCACGACGCCGATCCGCAGGCGATCGAGCGCGCTTTCGAGGAGGCGAGCGCAGCGTTCCGATTCGACCGGCTCCCTCCGGGGCTCGGCGACGACATGCTGCGAAAGGTCCGCGAGATCGTCGACATGTTGGGCCAGGCGCGTGCGACCCTGCTCGACGAGTCCCGCCGTCAGAGCTACGAGAAACAGAGCAAGGTCGCGACGGTCATGTCTTTCTTCGAGGACGACGAGGACACGGTGCCCGACGCGCAATCGGGCAACGGGGCGGATGAGGGCGCCGAGGGCCTCTATCGTCAGGGCCAATCGTTGTTGGCCGAGGGACGGTTCAAGGAGGCCCAGGCGTGCATTCAGCAGGCTCTCGGCCTCGAGCCGAAAGTCGTGCGCTACTGGATCGGCCTTTCTCAGGCGATCCTCCTCGACGATTCGACGAGCGCGGAAATGTCGCGCCACGGTGCCCTGAACTGTCTGCGTCGGGCGGTCGAAGCGGATCCTCGCGACATCGCGGCGAATTGGGAGATCGGGAAGCTCCTGGTCAAGGTGGGGCAGACCGCCGAAGCCCGTGGACATCTTCAGCGCGTCCTCGAGAGTGACCCAGGCCACCGCGACGCCCAGGCGATGCTCGCGCAGCTCTAGCCAGCCCTTGTCGACTCGGTTGGGAGTTGCTAACTCGCCCGGCATGAACGCGCCGACCCGACGCCCCAAGGTCTTCATGACTACCTACGGTTGCCAGATGAACGTGCTGGACTCGGAGCTCGTCCGCGGCCAGCTCGAGGCCCTGGGCTATGGGTTCACCGAGGACGTCGATGAAGCGGGAGTCGTGCTGATCAACACCTGCTCGGTGCGTGAGCTCTCAGAACAGAAGGTTTGGTCACAACTCGGTCGACTCGCCGTACAGAAGAAAAAAGAAAACCCCGACCTGGTGGTGGGGGTGCTCGGCTGCATGGCCGAGCGCGAAGCCAACGGGATCTTCGAGCGCATGCCCCACGTAGACCTCGTCTGCGGGCCCTCCATGCTCGACAGGGTTCCCGCCCTGGTGGAAAACGCGGTGAACAACGGCGAGGAGCGACAGGTCGCGCTCACCGGCCACGTGGCCCGACGCAGCGCGGTCCTCGATGCCGCGAAGGACGGGATCGAGTCGCTCGATCTGTCTCGCGCCTTTTCGCCGGTCGAGTCGAAGTTTCAGGCCTACGCGCGCATCACCCGCGGCTGCAACAAGTTCTGCACCTACTGCGTGGTCCCCTACACCCGTGGCCCCGAGGTCCATCGGCCGCCCCAGAACGTCATCGACGAGGTGAAGCGCTTGGTCGATGCGGGGGCGCTGGAGGTGACCCTCCTCGGCCAAACGATCAATCACTACGTGTTCAAGGAGGGCGAAAAGACCACCACCTTCGCCGACCTTCTCGTAATGATTCACGAGTCCGTGCCGGAGCTGCCACGGCTTCGCTTTGTCACGAGTTACCCGCGCGATTTCACCGACGGGGCCCTCGATGCGATGGCGAGCTGCGAGCGGGTCTGTCGCTATCTGCACGTGCCAGCCCAGAGCGGGTCAAACGCGATGCTCCGAGCGATGAACCGCGGTTACACCGTTGAAGAGTACTACGCCTTTCTCGAGCGCGCTCGTGAGCGCATGCCGGACCTGCGTTTGTCAGGCGACATGATCGTCGGCTTTCCAAACGAGAGCGAAGAGGATCACCGAAGCTCCGTCGAGCTTCTCGAGCGCGCGCGCTACGAGCGCTGTTTCATCTTCAAGTATTCCCCTCGCCCGGGAACCGTCGCCATCCGTCGCTACGAGGACAGCATCCCCACCGCGGTGAAGAAGCAGCGCAACGCGGAGCTGCTCGAAACCCAGGCTCGGATCAGTCATGAGCTTCACCGGGAACGGGTGGGCACGACCCTACCGGTTCTCGTGGAGAGCGAGACCCGCTTGCGCAACGAGAACCCTGCGATCAACGGCGTGAAGCTCGGCTGGGAGAAGAGCGAAAAGCCCGCCGACTGGGTCCGTCTGGTGGCGCGCACGATGGGTGACGAGATCGCAGCCTTTGATGGACCGAAATCTCTGATCGGTAGCTTGACCCGGGTCCGCATCGTAGACGCCACCCCGCTCACCCTCCTCGGGTCCTGGGCCGACGCCACGGCGTAACTTTCCCTTCCCTGCTCACAGCAGATCACTAGATTCACGTACGCGGCGCGACGTGCGCTGCGAGGAGAACTAACGACGATGTTCAACTTCCTGCGCAAGAGTGAGATGGTCGCGCGCGAGGACGCGCTTCCGGGACGCGACACGGCGGTTCCGGTCCCCGACGCTCACTTTGTCCATGGACGCCCCCTCAAAGGCCCTTTCCCAGACGGCTACGCGTGCGTGCAGGTCGGCATGGGGTGTTTTTGGGGAGCGGAGCGCAAGTTCTGGGAGCTAGACGGGGTCTACACCACCGCCGTCGGCTACTCCGGTGGCTTCACTAAGAACCCGACCTACCGGGAGGTGTGCAGCGGCAAGACCGGTCACGCGGAAACCGTGCTGGTCGTCTATGACCCGCAGCGCGTGAGCTTTGAGTCCATCCTGCAGACCTTCTGGGAGAGCCACGACCCCACCCAAGGCATGCGCCAAGGGAACGACGTGGGCACGCAGTATCGCTCCGCGATTTACACCTACGATGAGGCGCAGCGAGATGCGGCGCTCGCATCCAAGGAAGCGTACCAGCGCAAGCTGCGCGATGCCGGCTACGGTGAAATCACGACCGAAATCGCTGACGCCCCTGAGTTCTATTACGCGGAAGAGTACCACCAGCAGTACCTAGCCAAGAACCCGAACGGCTACTGCGGCCTCGGGGGCACCGGTATTTCCTGTCCCGTGGGTCTGGTCGCGGGCTAAGCCGCGGGCTCTTTCGCCAACTCGCCGACGTAGACGCGAGGCACGCGTTTCTGCACGCCGGTAACGATCTCATAGGGGATCGTGCCGGCGCGCTCAGCGAGCTCGTGCGCGCCAATGCTCTCGTCTCCTTGCGATCCGAGCAAGACGACCTCGTCTCCGACGTCGACGCCCGGTATGTCGGTGACGTCGATCATCACCAAATCCATGCACACCGATCCGATCACCGGTGCGCGCTTGCCGCGGACCAGGACCTCGGCGCGGTTGCTGAGGGTCCGGGGGTAGCCATCGGCGTAGCCGACGGGGAGCGTGGCGATCCGCGTTTCCCGTTTAGCCACCCAATGGCCACCGTAGCTGACCGGGGTGCCTACGGGGATCGTCTTGACGTGTACGGGCGCGGTAACCCAGCGCAGGGCCGGCTGGAGCTCCGGCGCGTGCGCGTGCAAGGGACTCACTCCGTAGAGGAGAAACCCTGGGCGAAGCGCGTTCGAGATTCCGTCGTCAAAGCTTTTGGTGGCGGCGCTGTTCGCCGAGTGCACCCACCGTGGATCGAAGCCGGCTCCGCGCAGCTGGGTCAGCGCATCGGCAAAGGCCCGCGCCTGGCGCTCGTTCATCGGCGTGTCCTCTTCGTCCGCATTGGCGAAGTGGGTCATCACGCCCTCCATGCGCAGCTGCGGCTCATTTTTCGCGCGCGTCAGAAAGGTCGAAAGCTCTTTCGGCGAGAGGCCCAAGCGCGACATGCCGGTGTCGATCTTCAAGTGGTAGGAGATGGGCGCGCCCTGTGCGGCTCGTGCGAGCGCTTTGAGATGTTCGGTGGTGAAGATCATCGGGGTGAGATCGTGCTCGACCAAGAGTCGGTATCCCCCGGAGAGCGCCGCACCGAGCACGAGAATCGGCGTGCGCACACCGGCCTCGCGCAGCCGTGTGCCTTCTTCCACCAGCGCGACCGCGAAGAGCTCGACGTCCGCGCGCTCCAGCACCCGCGCCACCGGTACGAGTCCGTGGCCGTAGCCGTCGGCTTTGATCACCGCGCACACGGGCATGCCCGGGCGGTGAGCCCGCACGGCGGCGAGATTGTGGGCGATCGCGTCGAGGTCGACGATCGCGCGCGTGGGCCGGACGTCCATTCCCCGCATCTTGTCGGCTCCGATCGATCAGTCAAGCTCCCGCGTTTGCACGGGCGGGGGCAGGTGTCAGCAAGGCATGTGCCCCGAGCTCAGCCGAACGTACGAAGGCCGGGAAACGCCGTCTCGAGCGCTTCCCGGCCTTCCTATGCCACCCGGAGTCTCTTTCGAGGCTCCTTCTCCTACATCCTCATCGACATCCTACTGCGCAGATTCTACTGCTCATGGTGCTGCTCATTTTACTGCTCATTTTACTGCTCATTGTCCCGCTGAGTGCCCTCGCGCCGGCGCGCCGGCGCGGCCGCAGTCTCCGACGGGTTCTCACCCTTTTCCGTCGGCTAGGGGCTCGTTCCGCTGTCGGGCAAACAGGCGGAAACGGTGCCCCCATTCGGATTGAGGAAGTTGCTGATCACGAGGAAAAGCGCCTTCGTAAGAATGTTCCCCTGGTCTCCACCGCAGGAGTAGCCGGAGGGGCAGGAGTCGATGATCTCCGAGATGATCGCGTCGCAGGCCTGGTAGCAGGCCTTCTCACAGCCCGGCAGAGGAAGTCCGGCGTCGCAGAAGGGACCGAATTCGGCGGCCCCCGGCGCGCAGATTTGACCGCCGCCGCAGTCGAGGTCGCTCAAACAGGCGCTGCCGATCGTCCCGATCGACTGGTTCACGCATTGTCCGGATGCGTTGCAGTTGCAGGGGAGCGCTCCGTTGCACTCGCCCTGACACTCGATGTTGTTGTTGCAGCCGGGCTGGCAGGTTCCGCTGAAAATGTCGCAGTAGGTCATCGGAGGGCAATCGGAAGGCTGTTGGCACGTGCCACCCTCGGGGAAACAGGCTGGCGGATCGAAGGCGGTATTGCAGGCAAAACCCATCTGCGAGCAGGTGCCGTTGTTGCAGGGTTCCGGCGATTTGCAGAGACCCTCCTTGCAAACCAAGCCGTATGGCGTGCACTCCACCTGCGCGGCGCAGGCCTGAGCCGCCTGACAATCCCCGCCATTGCAGAACTCGTTCGCCTGACACTCGCCGTCGTTTAGGCACGAGCCCGCGGGCCTGCAGACGTTGTTGACGCATTCGCAGACGCCTGCGCTGCAGCCGGCGACGCTGGCGCAGTCGCTGACCGTGTTGCAGCCGCCGGCTCCTACCGCGTTCGGATCGACGCAGGTGTTGTCGACATTGCAGCGCCAGCCAAACGGACACTGCGTGTCGGTTACGCAGGAAGCGGGAGGCGCGCTGCAGGTGTTCCCGGAGAGCGAGCAGGCCTCGCCGGGCGGGCAATCTTGGCTGTTGTTTGCGGGGTTGCAGGAGATGTTGGTGTAGCACTGGCCATCGACGCAGCTTTGACCGAAGTCGCACTGGGAGTCGCCGTCGCAGGGCAGCTCGCAACGACCCTGCGTACCGCTCACCCAGGGGTCCGGTGTGCTCGGGTACTTGCAGTAGGTCCCGGAAGCGCAGTCCTGGTCTCGCGTGCAGGCGTCGGCCTCCGTGCAAAAGCCGCCGTCGCAAACGCCACTCGCACACT
Organism: uncultured Bdellovibrionales bacterium; assembly: GCA_964468125.1. Lineage (GTDB taxonomy): Bacteria > Myxococcota > XYA12-FULL-58-9 > XYA12-FULL-58-9 > CAYXVF01 > CAYXVF01. Next base: position 48,250 of record CAYXVF010000030.1, read on the forward strand.
CGTTGCCGTCGGTGCAGGCGCGGGAGGTGATGCCGTTTGGATTGTTTTGGCCGTCGATCGCGCTGTCACGCGCGCCGCCGCACCCGGCGACAACAGACGACACAACCACCGCCATGAACAGGCGCGTGTTAGCTCTCATTTGATATTCCTATCCCTATCGAGCCCACCCGGAGGTGGAGCTCCTCATCCCATCATAGAGCCTCCACTCACCCAAGGAGGCCCACTCCCAAGCATGCTGTATGAGGGCGCCTGCCGCTCGCCCACATCCGCTCAGAACCCAGAGAGTAGTCCGCCCCTTTTCAAGGTGTCAACCGAAGAGAGGGGCGTCGCCTCGTCGATTCACGAGACTTTTCCGGAATGTAGGGAGACGTCAGGTGCTTGCGCACACGGCCATGGGCCTCGTCGCAATGGCCCCCGCCCGTTTCAACGCTTCCGAAGCGGCTCGGAGGGTAGCCCCCGATGTGACCACGTCGTCGACCAGAATCCAGACGCCGCTGAGCGGTTTCGTCGCACTGAATGCGCCTTCCACGTTCGATTCGCGCTGGGCGAGCGGCAGATCGCTCTGCGGCGGTGTGTCCCGAACGCGACGGAGCGCGCGGCGTACCGGGAGCCCCCAGGTCTCGCCGCAGACCTCCGCAATGATCTCTGCTTGGTTGAATCCGCGGGCCCAGTAGCGCATCGGCGAAAGGGGGACCGGAACGATCCCCGCACAGCCCGCCGCCGCCTCGCGCGCCGCGGGATGTGCAGCCAAGAGGCGTCAGGGCCCGGGCGCTGTCCCGTCGGCGCTGGAATTTCGCGGCGACCACGGTGCTCGCGATAGGCCCGCCGTATTCATAGGCCGCGATCACCGGGATCTCGCGCGGTGCCGGTTCCAGCGCATCGTAGCAGCCGTCGCAGAGGCCAAAGGGAGCTTCCGCGTTCCGAGGCTGGGCGAGCTCGCAGGCGCAGCGCGGCGGGAAGAGCAGGAGCCGGAGCGAAGCCACGACCTCGTGCAACACGCGCTAGCTCTTCGTGCCGCCCCGAAGGGCGATGATGCGTTCCATTTGCGCGTTCACCGGCGCGTATTCGACCCGCTTGCTGGCGTCTTCGAGGATCGACTCAAAGCGAGCGACGTCCACCGCACTGAGCTGCTCGAGAGACAGCACGGCGGCCATGCGCACCTGCGGGTTGTCGTGCTCCGCGGCGTCGAGGAGCGCCTTGGCCGCATCCTTGGCGCCGAGGCGACCGAGCTGAAAGGCCGCCCGGGCCGCGATGCGCGCGTCGTCGGAGCCGAGCTTCCCTTGCCAACAGGCGGCGTCGCTGTTGCATTCTTTCGCGGCGAGCAAACGCACACGCTCCGCCTTGACGAAAGGCTCGAGCTCGCCGGTGCCGAGCGCGTCGAAGGTGCTGAGGCGGCTGCCATCACCGAGCTGGCTCGCGGCGATCACCGCGGCCCGCTTCGCGTCGAGCTCGCCGCTCTTTGCCGCCGCGAGCAAAGCGGGAACTGCGGCGGGATCGCCGATCGTGGTCAGCGCTTCCGTGGCGGCGAGACGAATGCGTGGGTCCGTGTCCGGAACCACCTCGAGGATCGCGGTCATGGCACCGTCGTTACCGAGGTCACCGAGGGCGTAGGTCAGCTCGATCACCGCACCCAAGACGCTCGCCTCGGCACCCGAACTCTTCGTGCGCTGCCACTGGTTGTAATACTTCTGAAGCGCGGCGACCATAGGCGCCTCCGCGTCTTTCACTCGGAGTGCTCCGAGCGCGGACCCCGCTTTTGCCGCGATCACCCCGTCGCTGAGCGGGGCGCCGCCGACTTTCATCTGCTCGATGGTTTCGTTCTTGCGCTCGAGGGTCTTCATGAGCTCAGGCACTGCCTTGGCGCCGGTTTGGATCAGCGCAAAGCGGGCCTCGCGGTAGTGGCTGATCCCGTCGCCTCGTTCCGCGTAGAGCATCTTTACGAGGGTCGGCACCGCTTTCTCTGAGCCCAGCTCACCGAGGGAGCTGATCGCAACTTTACGGATGTAGGGCTCCGCGTCGTTCTCGGCGATCTCCATCATCGACTCGGCAGCCTCGGGAGCGCCGAGCTCGCCGAGTGTTCGCAGGACCGCATCGCGGGTCTTGGGCTCCGGTGAGTCGACGAGCTTGATCAGATCCCCAACCGCGTCCTTGGCGCCCAGGGCAGCAAGGGCCCGGGCGATGTTTTGGTTGACGCGGTTGCGCAGGCGCGTGGAGCGGTCACGGCCACTGCTCACCTCATAGTCGATCGCCGCGCGAAGCTCTCCGACGACCGAGGCGTCCCCGATCTGCCCGAGGGTGTAGGCCGCGTCGGGCTGCCAGTCCCCTCCTTCCTTCAGCCACTGGGTTACCGCCGGGACCGCTTCTTTGGCGGCCGGGCCCATCTTTGCGAGCTCCTTGAGCGCCTCCACGCGAGTCGGTTTGTCCTTCAGGCGCGCCACCCAGTAGCCGGGCTGAGATGGGTCCGTCTCGCCCTGGCAGGCGGAGAGGCCCAGAAGCAAGAGCGCGAGGGACATCGACTGAAGAAAACGCCGGTGAAGACATTCGGATGTGTGCATGGTGTGAGACCCCCTGCTGAGTGATGTAGCCGCAGACTCAAAGACGGGTCAACGCGGAGAAAAGTGCGAGAGAGGGGCTCGTGGTGGGTCCGGCAGCGATCTAGCTAAGCGCCCCCCGTTGCGGGTATGGTCCGGGACGATGAGCGGGAGAGCTGTCATCATTGGCGTTTTCAGCGCGACGCTCTGCGCCGTGTCCGGGGCGGACGCGCAAGAACGAGCGCCGGTCGATGGTCCGTCCCAATCGCGCGCCTACCTCGCGAAGCTCGTCGAAGCGCTCGAAAATGATGACTCTTTCAAGGTACGCCTGCAGGCGGCGGTCCTTCTCGGTCGCTCCGGAGAAGCCGCCGCGGTGGACCCTCTCATCCGCGCGCTCAACGAAGACGAGCACTATACGGTCCGCGCCGCCGCGGCCACAGCCCTTGCGAACCTCGAGGAATCGCGCGCCATCTCCCACATTCTCAAACGCATTGCCCTCGACCGGGACGACTTCGTGCGGGAGGAGGCCTCCCGGGCCCTCGACAAATACGATCGCGAGGTTGCGCTGCCCTACGTCATCGCGACCTATGACGGCTTTGAGTCCCCGGATGCCTCGAAGGTTCGTCGGGTGGCTGTGGACTACGTGTTGCGCGACGAGGTGGGGCCAGAGGCCGACGGGATCCTGGAGCGCGCCCTTGGCGATGAGACGGACATCGCGCGGATCGCAGCGGACTACTTGCTCGCGATGGAGCGCTCGGAGGAGGCCCTCGCGGTGCTCAACGAAGCGATCCGCAACAAAGAGCCGACGGTGCGGCGTGGCGCGGTGCTCGTACTCGAAGCGATGAACAGCAAGCCCGCCACGGACCTGATCCTCGAGGTCTACGAGCGCGACATCGAGGTCGAAGAGGTCAAGGAAGCCACGCGCAACGCCCTGCGAGCGCGTCGCTCCTTTCTCGACATCGACCAGGTGATTCGCGAAGCGAGCCGGGGTACGGAGAAGCACGCCCGTGGCCGCGCCCTGAAGCTGCTCGGTGTCGTCGGTGGAATCGAGGCGGAGAAGGTTCTCGTTTCGGCGCTCGAAGACTCGGACATCTACATTCGAGGCAACGCGGTGCTCGCCATGCAGTGGTTGGGGTCGCCAACGGTCGCACCGAGCCTCGAAAAGCTGGCGGAGGACCCGAGCAATCAGCGGATCATGCACCTCGTGCAGAACACGCTGAAGAAGCTGCGCAAGCCAGCAGCGACTAACTGACCGGGAGGCGCCTCATGGCTCTCGAAGATCGCCGCATTGCATTCGTTGGCGCCGGCAACATGGGCGGTGCCCTCATTCGAGGAATTCTAAAGGCCCAGCTCCTCCCTGCCTCGCAGGTGGTGGCGAGCACGCCGGAAGAAGACCAGCTCGAGCTCTTATCCAAAGCCTACCCGGGCCTCGTGGTGACGACGAACAACCGGGAGGCGGTGGCGGGGGCGAACATCGTGGTCATCGCGGTGAAGCCACAGATCATCCGAAAGGTACTTCGGGAGATTCAGAGCGACGTGCCTCGCGATGCCCTCGTCTTGTCGGTCGCGGCGGGTGTCCCCATCGATTTCATTCACGGCATTTTGCAGCGGCGCGTGGCGCGCGCCATGCCGAACACCCCCGCGGTGGTCGGTATGGGGGCGACCGCCGTATCGTTTTCCTCTGACTGCGATGAGCGCGACATCACGGCGGTCAAGGCGATCTTTGCGGCCGTGGGAATGGTGACCACCGTCGAGGAATCCCTCTTGGATGCGGTGACAGGCCTCAGTGGCAGCGGCCCCGCCTTCATCTTCACAATCATCGAGGCGCTGGCCGATGCGGGGGTGAAAGTGGGACTTCCGCGCAAGAAGGCGCAAGCGCTCGCCGCGCAGACGGTCGTCGGCTCGGCCCGGCTGCTCATCGAATCCGGCGAGCACCCGGGCGTGTTGAAGGACCAGGTCACGAGCCCCGGCGGAACCGCGATTGCGGGCTTGCACACCCTCGAAGAAGGCGGCTTGCGCACCACGCTCATCAACGCGGTGCAATCCGCCACCGAGCGAGCCCGCGAGCTCGGCCGCGAGCAAGCGGGCCATTCCGCATCCGAGGAAGACGACTAGGGCGCTGGCGGATGGAGCGGCTCGTCGACGAAGACCGCGACGTAGATTTCGCCCTGCTCGTCGATGAGACCGCGGAACATGCCGGCGGAGCTCATGCGCAAGACCGGAGCTCCCGCGGGTCCGAGCGCGATCACTCCACCTTCGCCACCGAGGGCCCGGAGCTCGTGCAGGGTCTGGTCGCAGGCGCGCGCGAGCGCAACCCCTTCGAGCTCGACCAGGTCCGCGATCCGTCGCGCGAAGGCCAGACGCATGAATATGTCGCCGTCTCCCGTACCGCTCACCGCCGCGATGCCATTCGCAGCCCAAGTTCCGGCCCCAGGGACCGCGCTGTCGGATAGACGTCCAGAGGACTGATTGGCGAGGCCGCCGGTGGAAGTCGCCGCACTGAGATGCCCCTGAGCGTCGCGCGCTACCGCCCCAACGGTCTGCGAGTCGTGGTCGAGGCTGACCGCCCCCCGTGTGCGCAGCTTCTCCCATTGAGTGCGCCGCGCCTCCGTGATGAACCACTCAGGGGCTTCTGTAGCGAGACCGAAACGCTCGACGAGCTCCGCTTCAGCCTCTGCGCCCACCATCACCGTGTGGCGGTCTTCCAAGAGCTCACGGGCTGCCCGCACCGGGTTGCGAAGCCTGCGCATCAAACCCACTGCCCCGGCCTGGAGGTCCTCACCGCGCATGAGTGAGGCGGACATCTGCGCTTCCCCGGGGGCAGCGAGGACCGAGCCCCGCCCCGCGTTGAACCACTCACAGTCCTCGAGGGCTGTGGTGGCTTCAGTGGCCGCATCGACGGCGGAGCCACCGGCGCGGAGGAGGTTCCGACCCATCGCCAAGGCGTGGGCGAGACCTCGTTCGTAGTCGGCGCGATGGCGCTCTACCCGTTCGGGTTTCACGGCACCGGCACCTCCGTGGACGGCAAGGGCGATACTCATGACTCCATTATCGCCCCTTCGAGGCAAAAAGGCGCGGCCCCCGCCGAGTGATCGAAGGCCGCGCCTGCCAGAGGGAACCGCTCTAGGGGGTTCCTCTGGGTCAGTTCATGCCGTTCAGGAGCGCATCATTGAGACGGGTGTAGAGAGTCCGGCGCAACTGCCGCCATCCCTTCAGGGCTTCGGCGTCTTCTGCGCTCGGCTTGACCGAGTTGAGCATCTCGACGACGCCCGCCTTGAACGCCTCGCGCTCGTCTTCGCGCTGAACGAAGCGGGTCGCGCTTTGATCGATGGCGCTCTGGAGCAGGTGGAAGAATTCGGCGTCTTCGTCGGCCGTCCGGCCTCCGTCCACAAGGTGAATGCCCCACGCGGTCTGCAGAACCGACAGCGCTTCGCCGGCGGTGTCAAAGCCTTCCTCCGAGCGGTCCTTGATCGCGTCGACAGTCGCCCGATCGATGGTCGCGGACATGTCCTGAACGTAACCAACGGAGAGGCCAAAGCCGCTGCCTTCGGTGCGGAGGAGGTCGCGCATCGCCTGGCAGATCTCCACCTTTGCCTGCGACGACGGGGCCATCGCCACGCTCTTCACGAACGCGGTGCTGAGCATCCGGGTCTTGACACGATTGCTGAGCTCCGGGTCGCTGCTCAACCATCGGTTGTAGCTCGCGATGTTTTCGATCGCGGCCTGCGGCGCCTGCGGCTTTTCGGCGAGATTCTCAAAGGTTGAGTACGCCTGGGCACGAATCGTCGCGTCGAGGTCGTTGTACCCATCGAAGTCTCCGCCTTCGATCGCTTCCATCGCGCCGCTCAGGAAACTGACCCGCTCGGTCTCCGGCAGATTCGCCGCCGCCGTGTTGACCAGACGGGAAAGCTCCGAGGCGTTGTCGTAGCTCAACGCGTTGTAGGGGTTCGCCACTTCGGTGCCGCGCGTGCGCCAATTCATCATCGTGCTCCAGGCGAGCTTGGCGTTCTCAACGGTGAGTGGCTTGCTCTCGGCGAGCTGCACCGCGGCTTCAGAGGCGAGATCTGCGGCTACCGCTTCCACGCGAGACGCGGTGGAAGGGCTGAGTTTGTCCTTTGCCGCATCGAAAACCGCCATCGCCCGGCCGAGGAACTCGATCCGGTCGTCGGCGCGGGAGATCCCCTCGTTGAGCTCGACCACCGCCTGAAGAATGTCGTCCTCGTCGCGCACGGTGATCTCGCCATCGTCGGCCTCCAGGCCTTGGATGATCTCCTTGAACGCGGTCTCGCGCTCGACCACCTCGCGCAGGGTGAAGCGCTCGAGCATCAGGTCCGCGGCCTCGACCATGCGCAGGTCACCGGCGCCGTCGACGTGCGGCGGCAGGTTCTCGAAGTCCGCGGCGGTTTCCTCGAGGATCTTCTGGAACTCGCCGCTCCGAACGAGCTCGCGCGGGGAGACGCGGGTCATGCCCGCTTCCCAAAGCTCGTAGAACTTGCCGAGGAGCGCCGCACCGGCGCCAGCCACCTGCGGCGACGCCATCGACGTGCCTGAGAAGCGCGCGGTGCGATCGCCGGGGATGGTCGACAGCACTGCCACGCCGCCCGCGGAGATGTCGGGCTTGTCATTCTGTCCGGGGCCTCCGTTCGGATCGCCGCGAGACGAGAAGCGGGCGATGCCGTCGTCATCGGTGCGGGCGGTGCCGCGGTGGTCGGTGGCTGCGACCGCGAAGACGTCTTTGCCCCAGGCCGGGGTGCCGACGGTGCCTAGGCCGGGGCCGCTATTGCCCGCGGAGGACACGACGAAGATTCCGTGCTCGCGCATCGCTTCGTTGGCGAGCTCGGCGAGCGCGTCGCGCTCCCGGTCACCGGCGGCGCTAGCGCCGAGGGACATGTTGAGGATGACAGGCTTGTCCTTCCACTCCTCGCTGTTGGCCCACTCAATCGTTTTCTGGATGCCGGCCATGACAGTCGCGAGCGAGCCCGAGCCGCCGTCGAGGACGAGGGCGCCGGCGAGCTCCGCGTTGGGCGCGATGCCCCGGACTTCGTTTTCGCCGTTGCCGATCGCGTTGGCGATCCCGGCAACGTGGGTGCCGTGCTGGCCACTGTCGCGCTGCGGATCGCTCGGCGCGGGTGTCGCGACGTCGTCGAAGAGGATCGTCGGCTTCAGGAGGCTGTGCGTCGCAATACCCGTGTCGGCGACGACGATGAGCGAGTTCTCTCCGGCCCAGCCGGGCTCGCGCGCCTGCAGCTCGGCCGCGCCGTGGACCGAGCGGGCCACGGTGTTTTGCGGGGTGAACGCGTCTTCCTGCGCTTCGACCGGCTCCGGCGCCTTGATTTCGACGTTTTCGACGATCTTCAGACCCGCGCGCTGATATTCTGCGACTTCCGCGTCGCTCAGGTTCACGACGTAGCGTCCGCGCTTCGAGCAGCTCAGGGCGCTTTGTTTCGTGTCCTGCTTGGCGCGCATGAGACGGCCGAGCCCTTCAAAGCTCTCGCCCGTCGCACCCTGCTCCTTCGGCATGAACACGATGTATTCGCGCGAAGGTCCTTCGGGGCCTTTGTCGGTGGTGGGGGCATTCGGGCCCATGGAATCGACGTTCTGGGCGCTCTTTTCGCCCTTGGACGACTCTACGAGCGGTTCCTCGGTGATGGCATCTGGACGGAAAGGCGCACCGGCGCCGGCGGCGCGGTGAATACGATCACTCGGCATGACTCAAATCCTATTTTTTGGTTGGGGGCGGGCAGCCCTGACCCGGCCACCCATTTAGACAGGATCAGTTATCGCGATCCGACGCGCGAGGTTGCGTCGATCCGGCCATTCGGGATCGGTTCTGTTTTCCGGCAGGCTGCGCTGTCCGCTTTTTCTCGG
>CAYXVF010000031.1:0-16414 GCA_964468125.1 uncultured Bdellovibrionales bacterium
TACGCAGAGTCGCGCGCGAAGGAGGCGCTTGGAGCCCTAGAGGTCCCGATCGGGCGGATCCTTCACCCCTCGCCGGCCTCTCCCGCGGCCAACCGGGGCTGGGCGCCGCAGGCGGAGAAACAGCTCGCCGAACAGGGTGTGCTTTGAGGAGCAGTCAAGGTGAGTAGCGGTATTCAGTGACCGCTGCGATTTCCTCTTCGGTCAAGGGAATCGGTCGAAGGTGTTCGAGGCTAAAGGCCTCCATCTGGTCGGTGGCGTGTCGAGCGTACGGATTCCGGACGTGCGAGCCGTACTGGTGCAGGCCCCAAGCGCGACGTGTGCCCGCCGCACTCCACTCCACGAGCGCCATGAACCCGTCGCCGTTCGTCGCCGTGAGCGTGCCGTCGCGCTGCCGCACACCGTCGATCGCGCGCAGGACGTCCGGCCCGCCGGCAACGGGAACATCCACCGGTCCCCGCCGTAAGCGATTCAGCGCACCCCAGGGCGGATCGAGTCGGCCATGGTGGCGAATGAGAAACGCTGACGCGTCCCGCAAGGCCGAGTGCAGCACGGCTGCGGGTGGCAGGCTCAGAGGATCGTCGTGGGCGCGAAAGGCCCGGTGCAGCGTCAGGACGCCGAGAGCCGCCTCGCGGTTCTCGATGGTGGTATTGAGGTTCCAGCGTCTCAAGACCGCCTGCGCACGGGTGAGAAGGGGGTCGTCGCTGAAGTCGCTGTCGAGCAAGAGGCGGATCGCCCGCCCCTGGCGCGAGTCGCGCGAGTAGGCGTGGTCGAACTTGTAGCGGATCATCTCCTCGCGGCTGATAGTCGGATCGGTGCCCCACAGCTCGAGAAAGCGATGTCCGCGGTTCGTCATCCGTTGCTCGATCCCCCACTCACTGCGAAAGTCTGCGGGCATCGGATTATCGGTTCCGTCCGTCGCGGCGAAGGGCGTGTGGTTCGCGTTGCCGACGAGACCGCTCTTCGGGTCCACGAGGATGGGGACCGCATCGAAGGGGGCGATCTCCTGCCAGATCAGATCGGCGCGGTCGCCCGGGAGATAGGCCTGCCAATCCCAACCGGTCGCCCGTACGGGAAACCGTGCGTTGTAGACGTAGGCGACGTGGCCGTCCGCGTCCGCGTAGGTGTAGTTGATGCTCGGGAGCGCGTGAATCCTCAGGGCGTCGAGGAATTCGTTCAAGTCGCGCGCATGGTTGAGGCGGTAGTATTCCTCGAGTTGCCGGACCTCGTCCATTCCCACGTAGCGTAGCGCGTAGGTGCCGTGGTCCGTCCGTAGCACCGGACCGTGTGCCGAGCGCAGGAGGGGGCGCTCGAAGGTCCATCGAATCGTGCTGAAGAGCCGGACCTCGATCGCCGCAGTTTCTTTCTCAAAGTCGCGCCACTCACCGTCGAGTAGGTATTGATCCGGATTCTCTGGGTTCACGGTCAGCACGTAGACGTCGAAGAGGTCCGGTCGATTGACCGTGTTGGCCCAGGCGATCGTTCGGTTGAAGCCGTGAAGGATCAGAGGAGCGCCGGGAAAGGTACCGCCGTACACATCGAGCCCCTCATCACTCCGAAGGTGCGCTTCGTACCAGGCCACCGGTCCACTCAGGGGCTGATGGGAGTTGATCCACAGGCGCGTTGCACCATCGGCGCTTCGGGACGGGGCCACGGCCACCGCGTTGCTGCCCCAGGGTGCCTGGGGCGGTGCGCTGAGTGCGGTCGGGGGCTCGGCGATCGGTCGGGTTCGTTTGGGGCCCGTGATCTCCTTTAGGGCCCCGTCCAGACCGTAGAACAGCGGCGTCTTGAAGACGAAGCCCGCCACGACATCCTCGCCGCGGACCGGGAGAAAGCCGTGCAGGAGTGTTTCCGGATGGCGAGCGGCCCAAAGGTTGATGCCGTCAGCGTAGGCGGCGGCGAGAGCGCGAACGTCCGCAGGGAGCGCGCCGTAGCGCGACTCGACGAGCTCCCAGACGCGCATCATGCGAACAAGATAGTCGCCTGGAGCCGCCTTGGGACCTTTCACCGAGGCGAGCTCGCCTCGAATCGCGATGATCACATCCCGAATGGTCTCGAAGTCATCCTCCGCGTGCGCGTAGGCGAGGCCAAAGGCCGCGTCCCTGTCGGTCTTGCCGTGGACGTGGGGAATGCCGTGCGAGTCCCGACGAATCGTGACGTCGTAGCGCACCGCGCGCGCCTCGTAGGGGCTAGGATCGACCGCGAGGCTGGCGCGCTCCCACAGCCAAAGGGCTCCGCTCAGAGCGCCGAGCACGAGCACGACCGTGCCCGCCACCCCCAAGACCCGTCGAATGAGCGCTTCCACCAACCGGGATCCTCTAGCTCGCCATCGTGGCGCCGTCCCGGTCGAGGTCGCTGGCGACGATCCGACTGGGTGCGATGCGTGTGCCGCTCTCGGAGGCCCAGGCCTCGAAGGCTTCGAAGGCGCGCTTCACCCGAGCGAGCTTCTGCTCTTTCTTTTTGACGCCCAGAACGCGTGGAAACATGCCCCAGTTGACGTTTTGCGGCTCGTGCGGTCGGCCCGCGATCTTCGATTCGCCGGTCACGTGACCGAGCAGCGCCCCCAAGGCGCACTCGCGCGGCGGAGGGTGGAACCGCTTGCCCGAGACATTCGCCGCCACGAACCGGCCTACGAGGAGGCCGCAGGCAGCGGATTCGACGTAGCCTTCCACCCCCGTGATCTGGCCGGCGAAGCGGATCCGGGGGTCACTCTTCAGACGAAGCTCCGAGTCCAGGAGGCGGGGCGAGTCGATGTACGTGTTCCGATGCACCGCGCCGAGCCTCAAAAACTCAGCGTCTTGCAGCCCTGGAATCATCCGCAAGACACGCTTCTGCTCGCCGTATTTCATCTTGGTCTGAAAACCGACGAGATTGTAGGCCTGTCCGTCCACGTCTTCCTTGCGGAGTTGAACCACCGCGAAGGGGCGCTCTGCGTTGCGCGGGTCGCGCAGGCCGACGGGTTTCATCGCGCCGAAGAGAAGGGATTGCTTGCCGCTCGCCGCGACGACCTCGATGGGCAGGCAGCCTTGAAAGTACTTGGGCTCTTCGAAGTGGTGGAGAGGGAGGCACTCGGCGGCGAGGAGCGCGTCGTAGAACGCATCGTACTGTGCTTCACTCATCGGGCAATTCAGGTAGTCAGCGCTGTCGCCTTTGTCGTAGCGCGACTGCTCGAAGGCGATGGTTCGGTCGATGCTATCGCCGTCGATGATCGGTGCGATCGAATCGTAGAAGTAGAGGCGCTCTTCACCGGTCTTTCGGGCAATATCCGCCGCGAGGGCCGTGTCCGTGAGTGGCCCGGTCGCGATCACGACACGCGAGCCCTCGGGAATCGCCTCGACCACCTCATTGCGGCGCTGAATGAGCGGCTCTTTTGAAATCGCGGCCTCGATGACGCTCGCGAAGCGTTCGCGATCTACAGCGAGCGCGTCGCCGGCCGGCACCCGTGCCTCGAACGCGGCGTTGATGATGAGCGAGTCGAGTCGGCGCATCTCCTCTTTTAGGAGGCCGACCGCGTTCAGCACATTCGCGCTGCGAAGCGAGTTGGAGCATACGAGCTCACCGAGGCGGTCGCTCACCTGTGCGGGAGTGCGCTTGTGGGGCTTCATTTCGCGCAGATCGACGGGAGTTCCCGCCCGGGCGAGCTGCCATGCGACCTCACACCCCGCGAGCCCAGCGCCGACGACGATCACCGTTTCCATGAGGCGCTGACGTGCCAAAGGCGCACCGAGAACACAAGATCGGCGCTGCAGCGGATTTTCGAGCGCTGTGCGCCGGCGCTGGTTAAACTCATTTTACAATGGCGATCCATGGGTCCTTGAACACGATGCCGCTCTCGGAGCTGCTCGGGTGGGTTCAGTCGACAAAGCGCAGCGGCACCGTCACCCTCGACCGGGACGGGGCCGAATGGGAGCTGCGGCTCGAAGCCGGCCGGGTCGTGGGTTATTTCGGCCCGGAGATGTGGGACGACAACCTCGGCCACGTCGTTGTGACCAGCGCGCTCCTCGCGGAAGAAGATCTACGGGCGGCCATGCAAAAGGGACGCGCGCAGGACCGCTCCCTGATGCTCATCCTCGTGAACGAAGGATTCATGAGCGCGGACCAGCTTCAGGAGGTGCTGCGGGAGCTCGCCGCCGAGTCGCTTCACGACATGTTCCTCGACCTCCCGGGCAAGTTTGTCTACAGCGACGCCTCCGAGCAGGGGATCGCCTTCGACCTCGACGACTTCACTCGCTTCGTATCCGTGGACCTCGGCGTGAACGAGCTTCTGCTCGAAGGCGCGCGCCGCCAGGACGAGTGGGAAGCGATGCGCCAGCGCTACCCCACGGAGAACATCGTCGTCACCGTCCATCCGGAGAAGATGCCGCCCCTCGAAACGCTCCCGGTACGCCAACGTCGCATCGTCGCGAGCCTCGCGGCGGGGCAGGTGATCTCGGACATCTGCATCGAGATGCAGGCGCCGATGCCCTCCGTGCTCCTGGGATTGTCTTCGCTCTTCAAGTCAGGAGCTGTCACCATCGAGGAGGGCCCAAAGGTCGACCCGAATGAGCGTGACTACAATCGCATCAATCGCCTGGTGGAGCAGTCGCTCCTTCTGCGTCAATCCCGCCAGTTCGACGAGGCGGTGAGTTTGCTCTCTGCCGCCGTGCGCATGCGTCCCGACGCGCCGCACGTTCGCCAGGCGTTAAAGGAGGCATTGGAAGAGCAGATTCGCGAACTCTACCACGTCTTGCCGCCCCACAAGATTCCCCGGGTGGTTGCTACGGACGAGCGCATGCGCCGCCTGAAGCTGCGCCCCGATGAGCGCTTCTTGGTGGACCGCCTCGCCGCACGCATGGATATCGGCAGCTTGATCATGGTCTCGTCGCTGAACGAGCGCGAGACTCTCAAATTTCTCCGCCGCCTCGATCACGGCGGAATCATCGAGCTGAGCTAGTTTATCGACGCGGGCGGCGTCGTTTCTCAGAGGTAGCCACTTCGCCTGCGTGTGGACCAATCGAGGGCGAACAGGAGGAGACCCAGGGCGAGGGCCCAGGCGTTATCCCAAAGCTCGACATTGCGCCGCCGGTCGATCTCGACGACGTCCGGGTCAACCTTCACAATCGACCCCCAGGGGTTTCTCGGGACGCTGAGTGACACCCCCCCGGTCACCTCGGCGATCTCCTCGAGCAACTCGGGTCGAGGAGCACCGCGGCTGAGTTCGAGCGATTCTTCCGCCACGACAAAGACGCCTACCCCTTTGCCTAGGGCTTCGCTTCCCCGGCGTGCCTCGGCGCTGATGCGGTAAGCGCCGGCTGCGAGTTCTTCGAACTTTCTACGCAGAATTCCCGATTCGCCGGTGGTCACGTCTTCGACCACCTTCGTTCCGGCGGCGGCGTTCTCGAGAGTTACGCGTAGCTCCGCGAAGGGGATCGGCCGGTAGTCCTTGCCTTGGACGGAAAAGACGACCTCCGCCGGGTCGCCAAGGTCGAAGCGGCGACGCTCCGGGCGTACCTGTATGCGCGAGGTCTCCGGGTCTCGCACGAGCCACCGCAGGGTGTTGGACCAGAACCGGTGGAACGCCCGTTGACCAGAGCCCCCGTCTCGGGCCCGGGAAAAGCGCCAACGCCAGAGACTGTCCGTGGCGATCGCCATCGCTCGGCCTTCGCCGATCTCGGCGACAGACATGAGCGGTAGGGGCTTTCCATCGGGGCTTCGGGTGGACGGGTGGGTGACCAGAGCGGTCGCGCCCGGCATGAGGCCGCCATTCGCGTTGTAGCTCGACCAGCTCGGCAGCGACCCCCAGAGGCGGTCATTGTTGCCGCCCGGGGTGAGATCGGTGATCGGATGGCGCCGCCCCGCTTCGGTCAGCTTCGGAACGACACTTTCTTCCATCAGTCCCAACACGTCCGTGCGGACGGGGATCACGTCTTCGAGCACTGTGCCGACATAGCCGCCGTTGCCGAAGCTCTGGTCACCGCCGAGCATGACAAAGCCCAGTCCCGCGCGAACCGCCTGGGCGATGTTTGGCAGGTACTGCACCATGTCGTAGGGGCGATAGTCGAAATTCTGAAAGATGATGACGTCGAAACTCTGCAACTCGGTCGTGAAGAGCTGATCGGTCGGGAAGGGGATCAGGGAGAGCTCATCTTCCTGGGCGGAGGGCATGTCGGTGGGCGTTCGCAGGATGAAGAAGGAGATCAGGTCGACGTTCGGGTTCTCCTTTAGGTGCTGGCGCAGGAATCGTTCGTCCCAGCTCGGCCGTCCGGCGACCTGAAGCACGCGGATCTTGTCACGGATCACCTGCAGCACAAAGGAGCGCACGTTGTTCGACAGGACCGCTTCGCCGGCGAGCTTCGGGATGCTGATCTCGTAGACGAACTCGCCGATTTGATCCGGTTTGGTCTTGAAGACGACCTTCTTCGGGCGCCCGTTCTCGATCGTGATTTCCTGCGTATCGATGACCGCCCCTTCGCGTTTGAGGGTGACAGGAACGCTGCGCGCGCCGATCCCGGTGGTCTGAATTAGCGCCTCGACTTCGATCGTATTGTGCACAAAGGCGAACTCGTCCGAGAGCACCTCCATCACCGCTGCATCGCGAAATCCGTCTGCGTCCACCACGTTGATCGTGCTCACCGGAGCGCCGAGACGTTGCAGACGCTCTTTCGCCTCAACACTCAGGGTCTTGCTCTCGAGGTCCGCGTTGTCCGCACCGTCGGAGAGTAGGACGATGCCCGCCAAGGGGCGGCCACCGCCTTCTTCCCGAGCACGCTCGAGTCCCGTGAGCAGATCGCTCGATTCGCCTTCCGGGGGCGTATCTAGCTCGCCGGTGCCGAGGGGACCTTCGAGGTCGTACCAATCGACTATGTAGTCTTCTTCCAAGTTCTGAAGCTCGAGCTGGTTATCCGCGACGAGGCGCAGGAGCTGGTCGTAGCGCGATTGACCGCTCGCACTTCCGAGACTCATGCTGCGGCTCCGGTCGACGACGATGGCGAGCCGCGAAGGGATTTTACGCACCGCCCGGAGCTGGAGGGCGGGCTCGATCAAGAAGCCGATCACCAAGACACCGGCGAGAATTCGCCAAAGGCTCAAGGAAAAGCGCCTTCGCGCGCCGCGATAGCTCCAGACCACCAGGCCCGCGGCGATGAGCACGGCGACCACGCCGAGCACCCGCCAGCTAAACGGCAGCGGTGAAAGAGAAACCAGTGTCCAGTCGTTGAAGTCCTTCATCACCGGCGCCGCTTGAGGATGAAGGGAATGTGCACCTGGTCTTCCTTGTAATCGAGGCAGAGGGCGTACATCACGAGGTTGACGCCGAGTCGGAACGACATTTCGCGCGTCGTCTCACCGCCTGGCCCGACGTCGTACTCCCATTCACCGAATTCATCGCGGGCCATCGCGCCAGCGAGGTCGTTGAAGGCGATCACGACCGCAAGACGATCCTCGACCTTGAGTCCCTCCAGATAGGGGCGAGCCGACACGCGGCCACCGTGGCGATCGAGCAGGTAAAATGACTTGTAGACCGTGTGGTCGAGGGGCACGCGGCCGAAGGTGACGTTCGGGAAGATCCGGTCGAGCTCACGGCGCACGGAGCTCGCAAAGGGCCCCTCTGGAACGCCGTCGGAGATGTCCACGAGCAGGGTGCCGCCTCCTCGGACGTAGAGGCGCAGCCGGTTGATCGCGTCTTCACTGAGCGGCGGAAAGGCCCGGTCTCCCTGCCAGACGAGGAACGGGTGATTGAACACCGCGTCGGAATCCGCACGAACGGATGCGGTCTCGAGCGCGGTCGCAATGCTCGTTCGTTTTCGCACTTCCCAGGCGAGGCGCGGCAGGCCGTTGGGTCTCGGGTTCCAGTTGCCTCCGTCGTACTCGAGGAGAGCGAACTGAAAGTCGAGCGGCCCCTGGGTTGGTACGGCTCGTGCTGCGGTGGTTCCGGCAAGGAACACGATCGCGACCGTCACGCTGGAGATCTGCTTCATGATCGTCAGCCGGCGAGGCGCTCCGCGACTTGCACCGCCGCGTAGGTGAGAACGCCGTCTGCTCCCGCGCGCTTGAAGCACAACAACGCTTCGTCCATCGCCTTTTCTGCGTCGAGCCAGCCGTTTTGGCCCGCGGCGTGGATCATCGCGTACTCGCCACTGACTTGATAGGCGAAGGTAGGGACGCCGAATTCCTCTTTCACGCGCCGAACGATATCGAGGTAGGGCATGCCGGGCTTGACCATGACCATGTCGGCACCCTGGTCGAGATCGAGAGCGACCTCGCGGAGGGACTCGTCGCCGTTTGCCGGGTCCATCTGATAGGTGCGCTTGTCCCCCTGGCCGAGGGCGCTCTTCGAGCCCACCGCATCCCGGAACGGGCCGTAGAACACGGAGGCGTACTTGGCCGCGTAGGACAGAATGCGCACGCGCTGGAAGCCATCGTTGTCGAGTGCGGCTCGAATCACGCCGACGCGGCCGTCCATCATGTCCGAAGGCGCGATCACGTCGCAACCGGCCCGCGCCTGCACGAGCGACTGCTCTACGAGAACGTCCAGGGTCTCGTCATTGACGACGTAGCCGTTTCGCACCAGGCCGTCTTGTCCATGTATCGTGTAAGGGTCGAGGGCGACATCGCAGACGACACCTAGGGAGTCGCCGACCGCCTCTTTCACCCATCGGACGCCCCGACACATGAGGTTGTCGGGGTTCTTGGCCTCGGTGGCGTCCTCGTTTTTGAGCTCGGCGGGGACCACGGGAAACAGAGCGAGCGCCGGTATTCCGAGGGAAACGGCGCGCTTCGCCGCCTTTTGGAGCGGCTTTCGCCCTAGACGTTGCACTCCGGGTAGGGAGGGCACGTCTTCCACCTGGTCCTCGTCGTCGAGGATGAAGACCGGCCAGATCAGATCCGCGGGCGTGAGGGTGTTTTCCGCGACGAGTGCGCGGGTCCACTGGTCGCGCCGATTGCGCCGGGGGCGGGTATGGGGATGAGCGCCTGGGTAAACCACCGTCTCGAAACTCCTGGTTCAATGATGTGTATTCCCGCGCAGACTGCACGCGGGAGATTCAGCCGGCGGCGCGCTCGTCCTCCAGGTCACGCCGCGGATTCGGTACTATCGCGAGCAGGGCCTTTTCGTCGACCTCGTCGATCAGCGCCTTGGGCATGTAGCGCTTGGCGTACTCCCGATAGACGCCGCTCTTCACGAAGAGATCGAAGAGGTCGGCGTCTACGTGGTTGTCTCGTTTCATGAACCCCATGATTCGCATCGCCTCGCTCAGCTTCTTCGGAGCCTTGTAGGGGCGGTCCGTGGCCGTGAGCGCCTCGAAGACGTCGGCGATGATCATGACCCGAGCGGGGATCGACAGCTGCTCGCGCGTGAGGCCGAGAGGATAGCCGGTGCCGTCCATCTTCTCGTGGTGACCGCCGGCGTACTCGGGGACCTTGGCCAGGTGTTTCGGGAACGGCAGATTCTCCAGCATTTCGATCGTATGCACGATGTGGTCGTTGATGATCTGACGCTCCTCGCTGGTGAGCGTGCCGCGGCGGATCGCTAGGTTGTAGACCTCGTCGTCGGTGAGGAGCGGTTGACCATTCGCGAGCGTTCGGCCGCCGATTTCTTCGATCCGCGCGAGATTCTCATCTGCCAGAAACTCGCCGCCCTGGTTCACGCTGCGAATGAAGGCCAGGTCGTCCTCGAGATTTCGACACTCTTTGTTAAACTGGGCGCGCAGCTTTCGTCTGTTCGCGTTCTTTCTGGCTGCGGCGCGCAAGAATTTCACTTCTAGCTCGGACTTGTAGAGCTCGAAGCGTGTTTCCACGTCCGAGATTCGGTCATAGATCGTTTCGAGCTTCGTCGCCTTGTCCATGACGTGGACCGGAGTGACGATCTTACCGCAGTCGTGCAGCCAAGCGGCGATGTGGAGCGCTTCCCAATCCTCTTCATTGAGGTTGAACTCTTCGAGAGGCCCATCAGTGGCAGCGCAGGCCGCCCGGGCGAGCATCTCGGTGATGACGGGGACGCGCTTGCAGTGGCCGCCGGTATAGGGCGACTTGCGGTCGATGGCGTCAGCGATCAGACGAATGAAAGAGTCGAGGAGGCCCTTCTGCGCCTCGATCAACATCTGGTTTTCGAGCGCGACGGCTGCGAGCGACGCGAGGGACTCGACCAGCTCGGCAACGGCCGGGCTGAACTCCACCACTTCGCCGGAGACCTCGTCCATCGCGTTCAAGAGCTGAAGGACGCCGATGCAGTTGCCCTTCTTCGAGACCATGGGAATCGTGAGGAAGGACTTTGAGCGGTAGCCGTTGTGCTCGTCGAACTTCTTCGTCCCCGAAAAATCAAAGCCCTCGGCGTGGTAGGCGTCGGGAATGTTGAAGGTTCGGCCTTCGAGGGCAGCATGCGTGGCGACGTTGTGGTGATTCGGGTTTCCCGCGGAGTCGTAGAGGGGAATGCGGGGCAGGGTGATCGGTTTGCCGGTGGTGCCGCCTAGGGCGATCCCCAGCGAATCGGTCCGCATGATCGCGAACTGCAGATGGTCGTCTTCGGTGCGTAGGTATACCGTACCGCCATCGGCTCGCGTGATGTCTTTGGCTTCGAGAAGGATGGTTTCGAGCAGACGCTCGTGGTTCTTCTCAGTCGACAGAGAAATGCCGATCTGGGTCAGCCGCTGAAGCCGTTGGAGCTGCTCTTCGCCTTGATTCATGGGTGCCCCTGAGACACGAATCATAGTTGGGTCGCGAGGACAAGTCAGCCTCGCCCAATGGGAGCCGTAAATGGCTGGAATCAATCAAGAAAAAGAGTTCAAAAGCGTGCGCATTGCGGTCCTGACGGTCTCCGACACGAGAACGCCGGAGACGGACACGTCCGGGGATGCGCTCGTGCGCTACCTGAAAGAAGACGGCCACGAGCTCGCGGACCGGGCCCTGGTTCGGGACGACGTGGAGATCTTGGCCCGAACGCTCGCCGAGTGGATCGAGCGACCGGACGTCGATGTGGTCGTGTGTACCGGTGGGACGGGGATCACGGGGCGCGATGTCACGCCAGAGGCTTTCGCCCGGGTCGTCGAGAAGGACATTCCGGGATTTGGCGAGCTGTTTCGCATGCTCAGCTACGACGTGATCGGAACCAGCACGATGCAGTCACGCGCCACCGCCGGGGTCGCAAAAGGAACCTACCTCTTTGCCCTTCCTGGGTCCGGCGGAGCGGTGAAAGACGGCTGGACGAAGATCCTGCGCTATCAGCTCGACGCGCGCCACGAACCCTGCAACTTGGTGGAGCTCATGCCCCGGCTGAACGAGCGCTGAGCTCGGGCTTGGCGAAGAGCGCCTCCAGCGCCTCGGCGAGCTGTGCGCGGGTGAACGGTTTAGCAAGAAAGCCATAGCCGCGCGCGGCGATCCCTCGTGGCTCCAGCTCCTCGGCGAGATGCCCGGAGCACACGAGCACTCGGCCGGCGGGATTGGCCGACTGAAACGCTTCGATGACCTGCTGAACAGAGGCCCCGGGCATGACCGCATCCGTACACAGGAGCACGAGCCCTTCGGGCATGTCCCGTATCGCCGCGTCGCCGTGCTCCCGGGTGAGCACCTCGAATCCCATGCGGGCGAGCAAGCGCTCGAGTGCCTCTCGAACATCCTCCTGGTCTTCCACCAGGAGCGCCTGCCCACTAAACATCGACGGTCGCGACGGATGGGCCACGGCTTCGTGTGTAACAGCCGGTGCTTCCGCTTCGGGCAGCCAGATGTGAACCGAGGTCCCGCGTCCCGGCTCCGACTCGATACAAATTTCGCCCCCAACTCCCGTGACCAATCCGTGGGACATTGAAAGGCCGAGACCGGTCCCCTTGTCCGGTGATTTCGTGGTGAAGAAGGGCTCGAAGGCGCGACTCAGTGTCTCCCGAGACATGCCCATGCCATCGTCGCTCACCGCCAATGCGACACCACCGGTTGAGTTCTTCAGGTCCCGGGTCTCGAAGCGAATACACCCTCCGTTTTGTGTCATCGCGTCCCGCGCATTGATGATCAGATTGAGGAGGATCTGCTCGAGCTGCTGCTCTGGCAGAGGCACGAAGCGAGAGGAGCTTGCGTGCACGCGCACCGAGACGTCGTCGGGGAGCAGACGCCCGATCGGTTCGCGCAGCCGATCCACCACCTGAGAAGGGGAGCAGGACGCTGTCGCGGTGGGGGCGTTGCGCGAGAAGGCCGCGAGCTGTCCGGCAACGCTCTGAGCGGTCTTGCTCGCCTGCACGATTCCGCTCGCGAGACGTTTGACCTCAGAGGCCGAAAGCTCGCGTTCCTCGAGCAGCTCGGCGTTCGAGAGCACGACTGCGAGGGCGTTGTTGAAGTCGTGGGCCACACCGCCGGCGAGGCGACCGAGGGCTTCGAGACGCTGCGCGCGCTCGGCTGCGCCTTGGGCCTGTTGGCGTGCGTCCCGCTCTTGTTCCGCGAGTGCTACCGCCTCCGCGGCGTCGGAGAGACTCCGTCGATGCTCCTGCATGATCGCCGAGACGATGAGCACCACGAAGCCAAAGGAAAGGAGCGCTCCGATCCCGGTGCGGAGCCACTCCTCCGCAGGGATCCCTTGCGGAAAGAGCTCGCCCGTGCCGAAGGTGTGCATCGAGAACGCGGTGAGTCCGAGGGCCGCGAGCACATAGGCGAGGGCGCCAAACGCGAGCTCTCGGCTGGAGAAGAGCGCTGGGTAAACGATCGCGGTCGCGAAGATGGCCCCCGCCGCAAAGGTGGGGCCCTGCTCGAGCAACTGCATCGTCCCGGAAAACGCGGCGAGGCCGAGAGCTACTGCCGTCCGGTAGAAGAAAGTCGGTGGCCCTAGGCGATAGAAGGCAAGCGCGACTACGGGCGCTGCGGTCAGGAGTGCTTCGGCGAGCGAGAGGCCGTCGCCGTAGAGCTCCGCGATGAGCATCAGCGCGGCGAAGGGCACACCGATGTAGGCGATCGCGACATAGAAATAGCGCTCGACCGCGCGTTCGAGCGCGGAATACGTGTCGGGTATGACCCTTCGCCCGATCATTCAGTGCTGGCTATGGAGCCCGTTTTCTTTGCGTCGGTCTTCTTGGCGCCGGTCTTCTTTTTCGAAGAGGTCTTCTTCGACGTCTTCTTCTTCTTGCTGGTCTTCCTCTTGGCGGCCGCCTTCTTCTTTGTCGTCTTCTTCTTAGCCTTGCTCTTGGTCTTTTTCGCGGCGGCCTTCTTAGTGGTCTTCTCAGCGTCCGTATTCGCTGCTGTCTTTGGCCCGGCCTTTCCGCCCTTGCGCGCGATTCGCTGCTCGATCAGCTGGAGCGCTTGCTCCATCGTGACCTCTTCCGGCTGAACGCCTTCGGGCAGCGACGCGTTGACCCGCTTGTACTTGATGTAGGGACCATAGCGGCCCTTCATCACTTTGATCGGTTTGCCGTCCTCGGGATGGTCGCCGACGACCTTGAGCGGCTCCTGTCCGCCGTACTTCTCGCGCTTCTCCTTCAAGAGCTCGAGGGCGCGCTCCATGCTGATGCTCAACACGTCGTCTTCCGGTTTGAGCGAGGCGTAGAGGCGGTTGTGCAACACGTAGGGACCGTAGAGTCCGATCCCCGCTTTAACCACTTTGTTGTCCTCCGGGTGCTGGCCGATCGTCGTAGGGAGTGCGAGGAGCGCAACCGCCGTGTCCAGATTCACCTCGAGAGGATCGCGATTCTTCGGAATCGATGTGCGCTTCGGCTTCGCCTTCGGGTCGGTCATCTCGCCGAGCTGAATGTAGTGACCGAAGCGGCCGTGCATCAAATAGACGGTCTCGCCGGTCTCCGGGTGTTTGCCGAGCGGTGTGTTGTTCAGCTTGGCGCGCTCGATCAGCTTGTCGATGTACTCCCTGTCCACGTCTGCCGGCGCGAGATCCATCTGGAGCGATACGGTCTTGCGCTTTTCGTTGCCCTCTTCGTCGAGCTCGGGCTCATCGTCCTCATATTCGATGTAGGGCCCGTAGCGACCGACGCGGATCAGGTACGGCGCTGCCTTCTGCGAGTGAATAGTGCAGACCTCGCGCGCATCGACAGTAATCCCTTCCTCGACCTTCGGTAGGAGCTCCTTGCGGTAGAAATTGGTCAGGTAGGCAAGGGGGTTTTCCCCTTCGGCGATCGCATCGAGCCTGCGCTCCATCTCGGCGGTAAACTCGAGGTCCACCATGTTCTCGAGGCTTTCCTCGAGCAGATTGGTGACAGCCATGCCAATGAAAGTCGGGATGAGCTGTTTGCCTTTTGCCACGACGTAGCCGCGCCGCTGCACGGTGTCGATGATCGAGGCATAGGTGGACGGCCTGCCGATTCCTTCTTTTTCGAGCGCTTTGACCAAGGCCGCCTCGGTGTAGCGGGCCGGGGGCTTGGTCTCGTGGTCGATGGCCTCGAGGTCCTTGCAGATCGCTCTGTCCGCCTCATTCATCTCGGGCAAGAGCGAAGATTGGTCCTCCAGAGATTCGTCCGGATCGTCCGAGCCTTCGACGTAGGCGCGGAAGAAACCCGGAAAGAGCACTTCTTTGCCGGAGGCACGAAACTCGGCGGTCTTGCCTTCCGGAGTATTCGCGTGAAGCTTCACGGTCGTGAATTCGAGCTTCGCATCCGCCATTTGCGTGGCAACCGTACGCTGCCAGATCAGCTTGTAGAGCTTGGCCTCGTCTCCGCCGACCCCGACCTCCTCGACCGTACGCATCTCCTGGCCCGCCGGGCGGATCGCTTCGTGCGCTTCCTGGGCTCCGGCGGAGCTCGTGGAGAACTGTTTGGGCTCGGGGCTCAGGTATTCGCTGCCGTATTTGTTTTCGATCTTCGTGCGCGCCGCCCTGATCGCCTCCTGCGAGAGGTGGACCGAGTCCGTTCGCATGTAGGTGATGTGCCCGTTTTGGTAGAGGTTCTGCGCGATCTGCATCGTGCGTCGGGCGCTGTAGCCGAGCTTGCGGTTCGCTTCCTGCTGCAGCGTGGAGGTCGTAAAGGGCGGGTAGGGCGTCCGCGTGACCTGACGCTTTTCCACGCTCGCCACGACGAAGGGCTCATTCCTCAGATGCTCGACCAGGTCTCGGGCGTCGTCGCTGAGGAGGAGGAGCACCTCGTCCTTCTTGTCATCGTGGAGCTTGCCGGTCGTCTCGTCGAAGTCCTTGCCTGTTGCGAGGCGCTTGCCGTCGAGGCTGACCAACACCGCCTCGAACTCGGTCCCGCTCTTGTCGAGGAGGGCCTTCAGGTCCGAATACCTCGCGGGGACGAAGGCCATGCGCTCGCGTTCGCGCATCACGAGAATTCGGACAGCCACCGATTGAACGCGCCCCGCGGAGAGCTTGGGCTTCACCTTCTTCCAGAGCAGGGGCGAGACCTCGTAGCCGACGAGGCGGTCCAGGACCCGCCGGGTCTCCTGTGCCTGAATCAGGTTGTTGTCGAGCTCCCGGGCGTTCTCAACCGCAGACTCGATCGCTTCCTTGGTGATCTCGTGGAACACCATGCGCTTGGTGGGAACCTTGGGCTGCAGCACCTCCATCAGGTGCCAGCCGATGGACTCGCCTTCTCGGTCTTCGTCCGTGGCGAGGTAGAGCTCATCGCTCTCCTTGAGCGCGGCCTTGAGCTCTTTGACGACCTTCTTCTTCTCGTCCGGGATGATGTAGATCGGCGTGAAGCCGTTGTCGACGTCGACGCCGATGCGCGCCCAGGGCTTCTTTTTGACCTCCGCGGGGATTTCTGCCGCGGAGGCGGGCAGATCGCGCACGTGGCCCATGGAGGCCTCGACCCGGTAACCGGCGCCGAGGAATTTGCGAATGGTCCGCGCCTTGGTGGGCGACTCGACGATGACCAGCTTCTTACTTTCCGCCATGCAACACGCGTGCTTTCTCCCGGGCGCCTGAGGCGAGGCCTCCGGAATCCGACATATTATAGGTACCCCTGTCGCGTCAGCTCTTCTTCGATCGCGTTCAAGCACTCCTCTACCGACATCTGGTCGGTTCGCAGGTGCACCTCGGGGTCTTCCGGTGGCTCGTAGGGGTCGTCGATGCCTGTGAAGCCCGCGATCTCCCCGGCGCGCGCCTTCTTGTAGAGCCCTTTCACATCGCGAGCCTCGCAGACGTCGATCGGCGCGTCGACAAAGACCTCGATGAAGGGCCCGACCATGTCCCGGGCTCGGGCCCGGGTGGCGCGGTAGGGCGAAATCACCGCGGCCACCGCGATGCCGCCGTGTTTTGCCACTTCGCGCGCTACATATGCGACACGCATGACGTTGATGTCCCGGTCCTCGCGGCTGAAGCTCAGGCCCTTCGACAAATGCGTGCGGATTTCATCGCCGTCGAGGACCGTCACGGTGCGGCCACGGTCCTCGAGGCGTTTCACCAATCCGTCGGTGAGCGTGCTCTTCCCAGCGCCGGACAGGCCCGTGAGCCAAATCGCGCAACTGTTCCCCATTGACACGGTCGTTACCCCGAAGTCGCCCCCGAGCACAAGTCGCACGATGACGC
>CAYXVF010000031.1:16514-56216 GCA_964468125.1 uncultured Bdellovibrionales bacterium
AGGAGAAATCGACCTGGTGACATTCCCCACCTGGTGACATTCCCGAATTCCCCGGGGAAGGGAAATCGCGGTGGCACGGTCGAAGGGCCGTCCCGGGCGTTGAATCGGGCGCCGAAGCGTGGTGTGAGTCGTTCTCTCATGGACCGACTGTTCTTGCTGATCGCCGGAATTCTCGGCGCGACCGGGGTCGCCGCCGGAGCCTTTGGGGCGCATGCGCTGCGCGAACGCCTCGAGCCGGACCTGCTCCGGGTCTGGAACACGGGCGCCGACTACCACCTGCTGCACGCAGTGGCCCTCCTAGGTGTCGCCTGGGTAGCGAACCGTTTTCCCGGCGCCGCGGCGCAGACCGCGGG
The DNA here is from genome assembly GCA_964468125.1 of uncultured Bdellovibrionales bacterium. Taxonomy (GTDB): domain Bacteria; phylum Myxococcota; class XYA12-FULL-58-9; order XYA12-FULL-58-9; family CAYXVF01; genus CAYXVF01. Next base: position 16,868 of record CAYXVF010000031.1, read on the forward strand.
ATGGGCGATGGTCGCGGGAGTCGTGATCTTTTCCGGCTCCCTTTACGCCCTCGCCCTTTCCGGGGTCAGAGTCTTGGGCGCGGTCACGCCTCTCGGCGGACTCGCGTTCATCGTCGGTTGGCTTGCCCTCGCAGCCTCTGCCTGGCGTGCCTGAAGCGCGCATAGGTGCTACCGTTCTCTTCATCCTGATACGAGCACGCACGTGGGAAGCAGTTTCGGACAACTCTTTCGGATCACCACATGGGGTGAATCCCATGGGGCCGGCGTGGGTGTCGTCGTGGATGGGTGCCCCGCGCGTGTGCCACTGAGTCTCGAAGAGATTCAGCTCGACCTAGACCGGCGAAAACCCGGGCAGAGCGCAATCACGACCCAGCGCAAGGAGGGCGATCGCGCCGAGATCCACTCCGGGGTCTTCGACGGCGTCACCCTCGGCACGCCGATCGCAATCTCCGTGTGGAACGAGGATGCGCGAAGCAAAGACTACTCGCACATGGCGAATGTCTATCGCCCTTCCCACGCGGACTATACCTACGAAGCGAAGTATGGTGTCCGCAATTGGAAGGGAGGCGGCCGTGCGAGCGCTCGAGAGACCATCGGGCGGGTCGCCGGTGGCGCGGTGGCGAAGAAGGTGCTCGCGCAACTCTTCGGGATCGAAATCCTAGGTTGGGTGTGCAAAGTGCACACGATCGAAGCAGAGGTCGACCCCCAGGCGGTGACGCTCGAGCAGGTCGAAGACAACATCGTGCGCTGCCCCGACGCGGACGTCGCCGAGCTGATGGAGGAGGCGGTCCGAAAGGCACGCAAGGAGGGGGACTCGCTCGGTGGGGTCGTCGAGGTCGTCGCGCGGGGCGTGCCCGCGGGTTGGGGCGAACCGGTATTCGACAAGCTCGACGCGGACCTCGCAAAGGCGATGCTCTCCATTCCCGCCTGCAAAGGATTCGAGGTCGGCTCCGGCTTCGGTGGCGTCGAGATGACCGGCGCTCAACACAACGACGCCTTCTACAACGACGGCGAGCGGATTCGGACCCGGTCAAACTTTTCCGGTGGTGTGCAAGGGGGGATCAGCAACGGCGAGAACATCGTCCTACGCGCAGCCTTCAAGCCCACCGCAACCATCATCAAGTCCCAGGAGACGGTCGACAGTAGCGGCGAGGCGACCGAGCTGCGGGGAAGGGGACGCCACGATCCGTGCGTCGTTCCTCGTGCGGTACCCATCGTCGAAGCGATGACAGCGCTGGTTCTCGTCGACCACGCCCTACGCCAGCGGGGTCAGAACGGATGAGCGCCGACCTAGACATTGAGCTCGAACGCATGCGGATGGAGCGGGCTCGCCTCGACCTGTCCTTGCGACTGCAGCGGGCGGCGGATGAAGCGGTCGAACGCGCGATGCGCGATCGCTCAAACCTCGGTGTTCTATTGCAGGAGATGTTCGAGATTCTGTCGAGCCACATCGGCGCGAGCTACGCTTGGGTGCGCACATTTGATGAGACGCTCGAACTTCGCGACTATCAGTGGCAGGCAGATCCTGCAGCACGAAGCCCGCTGTGGACCGCCCTGATGCTCGAGTCTCTCGTGCAGCTCCCAGGCGAGGTGTTTCGAGGGGTGATCGACGAGCGCCGAGTCGTGGCGATGCGGCTCGAGGTGGCCGGCGTCGACTTCGGACTCGCCGCAGTGATGTGGGAGGGCCCGATTGAGCCTCCCGATGCAACGCTGAGCGATGACCTCGCCGGGCTTTTCGAGATCTGGTGCGAGGTTCTGGACAATCACCTCGCCGCCCATGCGGAAGCGCGTCGGCGGCAGCAGATTCTGAGCCTTCTGAGCGATGCGCTGCGCAAGCCGATCCTGTCCGACGGCGTTGTGGCGGCGATTGAGGTGCTGCGCGAGCACATGGAGCTCGAAAGCCTCGCGCTCGTCTACAATCCGGACGGTCGACCCTCCAGTGTCGACACCTCCTTCGTTTACCTAGACAAAGACGGCTCGATCACCAATGATCGTGAGCACGGCAAGATAGAGGCCTTCCTGGATGATCGCGGCATCGAGGTGCTCCACGGTGAGCTCGACGAGCTGCGCGATCTGATGGGGAACGCGCTCGGCTTTGATGATCTGCTCGTGAGTGGCCTGACCGAGAAGACGGTAGTGGGGCGCGTGATCGCGGCGGTACCCCACTCTGAGCCCTCCACCCACGACCGCGAGCTCCTCGTGCGTTTCGCGGACTACCTGCGCCAGCGGCTCGTTGACTTCAATCGTGAGTATCAGCGTCTCTCCTATGCCTTCTCGCCGCAGGCGGTGATCCGATTGCTCAACGAGGAGCGCTACCTCGAGCGCCTCGAGCCTCGGGAAGAGAACGTGGTGGTGCTCTACACGGACATCGCGGGGTTCACGCGGCTGAGTGAGCAGGTGCTGCGCGAACCCGCGCTCATTGGAAAGCTCGTCGACATCTGGGGTGACGCGGTGGTGGACATCCTGTGGAAACACGGAGGCACCTTCGACAAGATGGTCGGCGATTGCGTGATCGGCCTCTTCGGTCCGCCCTTCTTCGACCTCGATCCGAAAGACGCATGTTTGGCTGCGATCCGTGCCGCGCGGGAGATCGAGCTCTACACGCGCCACCTCTACGCGGAAGAAGCGCTGCCCCAGCTCGAAGATCAAAAGGGGAAGCTCGGTGTAGCCACGGGGATCAACTACTGCCCGATGTATGTCGGCCGGTTTGGTCCCAACGAAGACTACACCGGTTTCAGCTCCGGCATGAACAACACCGCCCGGCTGCAAGGGGTGGCCACCTTGGGTGAGATCCTCTGCATGGACTCGGTCGTTGAGCTCGTCGATGGCGATGAGGATGTGGGGTTCGGTGACTGGCGCGATGCCAAGGTGAAAAACGTGGCCGAGCCCCTCAAGTTCAAGGCGGTGCAGGTCGAAGATGACGAGTGATCACCTCGAGCATTTTGGTCGCTATCGCATCATTCGCCACCTCGCGACGGGCGGTATGGGCGAGGTGCTCCTTGCGCAGACCGCTTGGCTCGACGGCTTTGCGAAGGACGTGGTGCTCAAGCGCGTCCGGCCCGAGTACTGCAAAGACCCAAACTTCGTGTCCATGTTCCTCGACGAGGCCCGGCTCTCGATCCAGCTCGATCACCCGAACGTCGTGCAGGTCTTCGACTTCGGCGAATACGACGGTCAGCACTTCCTCGCGATGGAATACGTCAGCGGCTCGGACGTCAACACGCTGATCCGTCATCCGCGCGTCGTGCGGCGGGGGATGGACGTGCCCGCCACGCTCTTCATCACGTCCGAGGTATGCCAAGCGCTGGACTACGCCCACAACAAGACCGATCGCGCCGGGTTGCCCCTCAACATCGTGCACCGCGATGTGACGCCGCAAAACATCTTCGTCTCCGAGCTCGGAGTGGTGAAGGTGGGGGATTTCGGCATTGCGAAAGCCCGAACGAGCGTGCGCGAGAGCCAGCCCGGTGAGCTCGTAGGCAATCTGAGCTACATGGCGCCGGAGGCGGTCGAAGGCGAGGCCGAGCCGCGCTCCGACCTGTTTTCCGCGGGTCTCGTCCTGCGCGAGATGTTGCTGGGGGTTCCCACCTATTCGGCGCAGAACCCGATCGAGCTTGCAACCCTCGCGATGCAGGCGCTCATCGCTCCGGCCTCGAATTTTCGCGGGGACGTACCGCGCTCCGTGGACGACCTGCTCGACAAGCTCCTCTCAAAGGCTCCCGCCGCGCGCTTTCAGAGCGCCCGAGAGCTCGGCGAGACGATTCACGATATCCTCACCGCCGAGTATCCCAAGTTCAATCAGTTCGCGTTTCGGGGTTATCTCGAAGAGCTTCGACGCGACCTGTCGGAGCACGACGTCGCCAGCGCACCGACGCCCTTTTTGTTGCAGGACCAGTCTAGGCCGGCCCGGACCGCACCGGTGCGCATGTCCGCCGTCGATTTCGATTGGACTCCGGAGCTCGTGCAGGCGGTTGAGAACTTTCGCCGCGCCCCCGACCTCTGGCAGCTTGTGACCATCGGCGATGTGTGCCGACAGGCTGGGGAGGCTACTTCGGCGGCGTCCGCCTATCGAGTCGCAGGGCACAAGTTTGCCCAAGCGGGTCTCTTGGGGCCGGCGCTGCTGGCGGCTCGGCTGATGATTCACAGCCTGCCGGATGCGGATCTCGACCGGGAGATCTCGAACTTCACCGAGGTGGTCGGCCAAGATGATGCGGCGGTGAACCCGCTCCTGTTTCGGCGTCCGGGTCCACTCGAAGACCTGCTGAAGGAGTTGCTCGAAGAGGTGCGCCTTCGGCGCGAGCCGAGCGCGGTGCGCACTCCGATGCTGTCGATGTTGCCAGGGGAGGCGTTTTACCGACTCGCCAAACACGCGCGCCTGCGTCGCATCGACGTCGACGACAAGCTCATCACCCAGGACCAAAACGACCGAAACATGTACCTGATCGCCCGGGGACGGGTCCTGGTCTACTACGAGGGTGAGGGGAAGAAGACCTACCTCGCGTGCCTCAGCACAGGCGACTTTGTGGGCGAGAACGGCTTCTTCACCGGCGCTCCGCGCAGCGCGACCGTAGAAGCGATCTATCCGACGGATGTCTTCGTGATCGATCCGGATGTGTATCGGCAGACGATTCCGGACGGCTCGCTCGCGAGCGATGTGCTTCTGCAATTCTACAAAGAGCGCATCGTCGACACGATGATGGCCCGCTCCGATGTCTTCGGGGTGCTGAGCGCAGAGGACCGTCGCGCGCTTCTCGAGCTGTTTTATCTGCGCACCTTCGACGCAGGCGAGCGGATCATTACCGAAGGCGAGCGCTCGGACGACATCTACGTGATCAAGAACGGCACCGCGCGCGTGTTCACCGGTGCAAAGACCCTAGCCACACTCAAGCCTGGGACACTCTTTGGCGAAATCGCCGCCTTTCGAGGCGTGCCGCGGACAGCGTCGGTAGAGGCGAGCACGGAGCTGGAGACTCTGGTGGCGGAGCGCGCGGCGCTTCGGGCGATCATCGACGTCAAGCCGGAGGTAGCCAAACGCATTCAGGCGGTGATCTCCGACCGCGTGCGGTCGAACCTGGACCAGATCATGGGCCGGTTCGGGTTCCCGAGTGCTTAGGCGGATTGGGTCTCCACGCGAGAGCTCAGAACATGGCCAAAATCCACGGCGTGCCCACCAACATGTAGACCGCAAAAGATACGAGCGTCATCAAGCCGCCGTAACGGTAGACCTCGCGCGGGGTGATGTAGCCGCTGCCAATGAAGATCACGTTGGCGCTCGAGGCTTGAGGGGTGATGGCTGCGAAGTAGTTGGTGGCGAAGAGATAGGTGAAGGCCGCGAGGTAGGGCGGGATCCCGGCGCGCAGCGACAGCTCTAGGAACACACCGTAGAGCGCCAGCAGGTGTGCGGTCTGGCTGACGAAGAAGTAGTGAATGAGAATGTAGATCGCGGTCAGGAGCACATAGACCAACGGCCAAGACAGTCCTTCGAGCGGACTCGAGAGCTTCTCGCCTAGGATCGCCATGAAACCGAGCTCGTTCAGGTAGGTGCTCAAGGTGTAGAGAATTGCGAACCAAAGAAAGGTCTCGAGTGCGTCACCGCACTCGGACTTGATCGCCGACAGCGGATAGACCCCGGTCAAAAGCATGGCGCCCAAGCCCCCGAACGCGATCGCAGCCGCGTCCAGCTCCAGCGTGCCGCTGAGTGCCCATCCCGTCATCAAGACGAGAAAGATGAGTCCCATGACCTTCTCGTCTCGGCTCATGGGGCCCATCTCTCGGAGTCTTTCCCGCGCGAGACGAGGCGCTTCGGGGGTCTTACGAAGGCCGGGCGGGCAGGCCCACATTAGGAAGAGCGGGAGCACGATGATCGCAACCAGTCCTGGGACCGAGCCCGCTAGAAGCCAGGTGCTGAAATCGATTTCGATCCCCATGTCGCTCGCGATCGCGACACCCGCCGGATTCGCCGCCATCGCGGTGAGCCAAAAACCGGAGCTGATCTTCAGTGAAGCAAAGCTGACGATCATCAAGAAGCGCCCGGTGCGCAGGCGAGAGGAGTCGTAGGCGTGCGAGTCTGTATCGAGACTGAGCCCGTAGGCGATGGGGAAGAGAATCCCCGAGCGCGCCGTGTTGCTCGGGAAAGCCGGTGCGATCAGCATGTCCGTCGCCGCGATGCAGTACCCGAGGCGAAGAGTGCTCGAGCCGAACCGAGAGATGAGGACGGTCGCGATCCGACGTCCCAGGCCCGAGCGAATCATTCCTTTGGCGATGATGAACGCGACGAGAATGAGGAGAATGAAGCCCTTCGAGAACCCGGAGTAGGCCTGCGCCGGGGAGAGTGTACCGGTGAGCACCGCGGTGGCAAGCCCCAAGAGGGCGGCGGGAAGGAGCGGCAGCGCATCGAGGAGCACCGCGAGTATCGTGCCCACGAAGATCGCGAGCAGGGTCCAGGCGTCGGGTGCAATCCCCCAAGGGGGCTCGGTGAGTGCCAACAGGCCCGCGATGCCAATGACGGTCGCGAGTCGAACCCCCGGCCCGGGGAGTCTCGAGATCACTCGCAGTTCTGCGCGGGCATCGCAGTCACCCAAGCGCGGATCAGAGCTGCTCCCGCTTCGTGCTGCAGGCTCCGGCCAATCTGTGGCATCATCGCGCCGACTAGCTCCGTCTCTACTCGAAATACGAGAATTGATGCATCCGCGTCACCGGGAACGATGTCGAACTGCAGCCCCCCGGTGCCCTTCCCGGCGGAGCCCGGTCGCTTGCAGACGCCGAGTTTGGACGGGTCTTCATTCTCGATGTTCAAGAATAGCTGCGAGGCGACGCCTTCGACCGCATTCGGGTTGTGGCAGTGCCCGCAATTGATGTCGAGATAGCCCCGTGCCAAGGGGTCGAGCTCCTCGAAGCTCGCGCCTTCTAGGTCTTCGAGGTCGTCGTCATCGAATGCTTCCACCCGTGGACGCGCGCTGCTCGGCAAGCCGCTGAGCAATCCCGCACTCGCCCAAGCTTCGAGCTGGTTATCGTTTGCGTCGTCTCCGTCGAGAGGGCCGTTGAGATGACGGGCCTTCGGACCGATGAGGGTGATCGTTGGATCGCCGGATTCGTCCCGGATCTCGTGGCAGGAGCGGCACTGATTGCGCTGGGGCACGAGATAGGACGCGGTCTTTTCGTTTCCGTGCCCATCGACGAAGCTCAGCTCTTCCACTGCGCCGATCGGCGCGTAGTCCGCGTCGGACCCGTCCGCACGCCAGAGGTAAGGATAGTTCTCCCAACCGTCGGCGGTGTGGATCATCACCCGGGTCTCGATGATTCGCACTTCGTCTTGCGGGCTACGCAGGTCCGCTGGAAACGAGAAGGTTTTCACCACCGCCGTGCCGACGGGAAAGTCGAGGACACCGTCCTCGCGATAGGCGACCGTTTCGCCCTCAGGGACGTAGATCACCCGGTCCTTGAGCGCGTAGTCCGAGAACAACTGAGTGTTGAGAGAATAGCGCTGCACCCGCTCATTGTAGCGCAGGGTGCCATCCGCTTCAGCGTGGAGCAGCTGATAGTTAGAGAGGAGAGGAGCGGGGGCCGCCGACGGATCGACGCTCACCACGCCGAATTCAAACGCCGGTTCCGGCTGCGACGACTCTTCGGATGAGCCGCCGCAGGCGAACAGAACGAGCGCGGCCGCAGCCACGCTGAAGCGATGAGCTCTCATGGGATCAGGGCAGCGTGACTTCCACAACCGGGCCGCCGGTCAGTGCGTCGCAATCGAACGGCGCGAACGGGGACTCCGGTTGGAATATGTCGTCGGTGGTCGGAAAACCACCGCCTTCCGCGATCGCTCCGATGGTTGGCAGGTCGAGGCTCCCAAAGCTCGCACCGCTGTTCGAGTCGACGCAGATCACGTTGTCGTTGCTGTTCGACCCCGGCGTGGTCGTGTCAAAGCTGCTCTCGCCGATGGTGTCGTAGATGATCGCGTCAACCGGTGGGTCCGTGAGGTAGGTGATCACGATCAGGGCGCCGAGCGGTTGGGTCGACTGATTGCCTTGGGGAGCGGTCCCGTTGTTGCTGAACGTGTTGTTGCGGATCAACACCTCGTTGGTCCCGAAGTTCAGCCACGCCGTACCCGTGTCGACGAGCGCCAGACCGGAGATGTCCCCGACGACCTGGTCTTTCGGGATCGCCCACTCGTTCGTGTCGTCTTCGACGGCGAGGCCACTCAAGATCGCCACCGCAACCGTGTCGTTGTTGGTCCAGGTGTTGTTGAAGAGCTCCACCCGACGGCTCGCGAGCAGGAAGGTGCCGGTTCCCGGAGGAATCTGCGATACCACGCTTCCCACCGTTGCGAAGTTCTCGCCGTTGTTGTCCTCGATCGTGTTGTCGTGGATTCGAACGTCCCGCCCGACGATCGGGTTACCCGGCAAGTCGAAGATCACGAGGCCTCCCGTGTTGTTGCTGGCGGTGTTGCCGTAGACATCGGCAAACTGAGTGTTTTCGATCTCAATCCCCGCGACGTTGTCCTCCGCGAGGTTGTTGCGGACGATCACGTTTTGGCTCTGTCCGACGTAAATGCCTGCGTCAGAGGCGAAAGACGCTTCGCAGTCCTCCATCAGGACGTCGGTGCAGTTGACCGGATAGAGCCCGTAGGCGCCGTTGGACGTGTTTTTGCCGCCGGTCCAGGTGGTCCGAACAGCGCGAATGGTGACCCCCGTGCTCGCCTCCACGCGGAGCGCGTCGTCCGGCGAGTCCACCAGGGTCATGCCCTCGATCCGAAAATCGGTTTGGTTGCTGGCGCGGATCCCGTCGCCCTGGGTGCTGTTCCCGGAGAAATCGACGGTGGTCGCATCCATGCCCTGTCCAATGAGCGTGATATTGCTCGCCTCGGGAATCACGATCTCCACGCTGACCTCGAACGTGCCCGAGCTCAAAACCAGGGTGCTGTCATCGCTCAACGAATTCACCGCGGTCAGCAGGTCGTTCACCTCAGCGGTGATGAACTGCGTGCAGTTGCCGGTGAAATCGGCGCAGCTCACCGAATCGAAGGTGTCCGCGCTCCCTCCGCCGTTGCCATTGTTGTCGTTGCCGTTGTTCTCGTTGCCATTCTCATCATCGCCGCCGCAGGCCGCGGCGAGGCACAAGAGGGCCATGGCCGTGAGTCGGCCGAATGTTTGCGCTTTCATAAAAGTGTTTCCTCCCCAGGGACACCCCAATCTCCGGGGAGGGTTTTACGCAACCGCCGAGGTTAACGCATTGCGCGATGCGTCAAATTGCCGCGTTTTTCTCGCCTACTCGAATTGGCCGCGGGCTTCGAGAGCCTCGACGATGCTGGCGAGGGGCGCCTCGAAACGGAGCTGGTCGAGAGAGACGGTGACGTCCGGTCGGACCGGTGGCTGAAAGCCCTCAAAGCTCGCGTCCGGGCGTCGTTCGCGGCAGAGTTCCTCCCGCGTGTTGACGTAGACCTCGAAGAAACGCTCGTCGCCGACCCGCGCGCGGACGGTGTCGCGCTCTTCCCGTGAGTAGGTCGAGTAGGCGCAGACGGTGACGAGACCAGCATCCGCGCAAGCCTTCGCCGCCGAGGCGATGGTCTCGAGGCTCTCGTCGACCGGATTCAAGACGGTCGCGGTGCGGCCGAGGTCGAAGAGCCGCCGTTCGAGGGCGAAGGAGAGCGCCCAGCGGCCGGAGCCTGGAAGCCCTACGATCCACAAGACCGCGCCCCGCTGCCCGAGGCGTTCGCGCCGCTCCTTGGGGCTCACCTGAGTCTTTGGAACGAGGCCATAGCCTGCGCGGATCTCCCGAAGCGCATCGCCGATGTCCGACTGGCGCTGGTCATCGATGATCATCCCCGCGCCCACCGTGTTGTTGGTGAGCGAGTCGATCACCACGAAGGCGCCGCTCGTGCGATTGATTCGGTAGCCGTCGTAGTAGAGCGCGCGGTGCGCGTTGACGGTCACCCGGCCGATCTCGTTCAGCTCGAGCGCCTTCGTCGAAACCTCCTCGAGCGTGTCCATGTCACGCTTCCAAGCGATCGGTCCGATCTGGGCGCGGACCGTCTGCGTCGTGTGCTTCAGCAGATAGGTCTTCTCGAGGTCGAGCGCCTTCGGATTCATCCACACAAGGTGCGCGTCGAAGCTTCGTCCCACGCGAGGCAGGTCGTCGCTCTTGACCAGCATGTCGCCGCGGCTCACGTCCACCTCATCGGACAGCCGAATGGCGACCGATAGGCCGGCATGCGCGCGATCGAGCTCGCCGTCGTAAACGTCGATTCCCTTGACCGTGGTGGTCTGACCGGAAGGAAGGACGGTGATGGGGTCACCTACGGCAACCTCGCCCGAGAGAACCTCGCCCGCGAAGGCCCGGTAGTTCAGGTGAGGCCGAAGGACGACTTGCACCGGGAACCGGAAGTTCTCGTAGTTCCGGTCTTGCTCGATCGGAACCGTTTCCAGGTACTCGAGGACCGAGGGGCCGTCGTACCAAGGTGTGTGCTCGCTGGCCGCGACGACGTTGTCCCCTTCGAGAGCGCTCACCGGGAAATAGGTGACCTCGGTGAATCCCAGGCCCGACGCGAAATCGCGGAAGTTTGCTTGAATCCGATCGAACACGGCTCGGTCGTAGCCGACGAGGTCCATCTTGTTGACGCAGACCGCGAGGCGACGAATGCCCAGTAGGTCCGCAATGTAGGCGTGCCGTCGCGACTGCTGCAGGACACCCAAGCGCGCGTCGATCAGGATCAACGCTACGTTTGCGGTGGACGCGCCCGTCACCATGTTGCGCGTGTACTGCACGTGCCCAGGCGTGTCCGCGATGATGAACTTGCGCTTCTCCGTCGAGAAGTAGCGGTAGGCGACGTCGATGGTGATCCCTTGCTCACGCTCCGCGGCGAGGCCGTCGGTAAAGAGCGAGAAATCGATCTCGTGGCCACGTTTGACGGAGGCCCTCTTTACTGACTCGAGCTGGTCGTCAAAAACCATCCCCGTGTCGTGAAGGAGTCGACCGATGAGAGTCGACTTACCGTCGTCGACCGAGCCCACGGCGACAAAACGCAGCAGCTGCTTGCGCTCGTATCGTTTCAGGTACTCTTCAATGTCGGTCTCGATCAGCGAGCTCATCTAGAAGTATCCCTCTCGCTTCTTCTTCTCCATCGAAGCGTCTTCGTCGAAGTCGATGAGACGTCCGGAGCGCTCGGAAACACGGGCGGTGATCATTTCGCGAATGATCTCCGGGACGGTCGTAGCCGGTGACTCGACCCCACCGGTGAGCGGGTAGCAGCCTAATGTGCGAAAGCGTACGAGACGGTCTTGGGGCTCGTCCGGCGAGTCGAGGGGGATCCGGTCGTCGTCGACCATGATCAGCGTTCCGTCGCGCACCACCGTGGGGCGTTTCTTCGCAAAATAGAGCGGGACGACCGGGATCTCCTCCAGCCAGATGTAGAGCCAAATGTCGAGCTCGGTCCAGTTCGACAGAGGAAAGACGCGCACGCTTTCGCCGGGGTTGATCCGACCGTTGTAGAGGTTCCAGAGCTCCGGACGCTGATTTTTCGGGTCCCACTGATGAAAGCGGTCGCGAAACGAGTAGATCCGCTCCTTGGCGCGGGATTTTTCCTCGTCGCGCCGCGCTCCACCGAATGCACAGTCGTAGCCGCCAGCGCTCAGGGCCGCTTTGAGCGCGTCGGTTTTCATGATCGTCGTGTACTTGTTGCTGCCGTACTCGAAGGGGTTGACCCCTTGGCGGACTCCATCCTGATTCGTGTGCACGATCAGGTCGAGGTCGAGCTCACGGGCCAGGCGGTCGCGAAACTCGATCATCTCCCGGAACTTGAACGTCGTATCGATGTGCAAGAGCTCGAACGGCAGGGGGGATGGCGCGAACGCCTTCTGCGCCAGGCGCAGCATGACCGAAGAGTCCTTGCCGATGCTGTAGAGCATCACCGGATTTTGAAACTCCGCCGATGCCTCTCGAATGATCTGAAGGCTCTCCGCCTCGAGCTGGCGGAGGTGCGACATGCGTGGAACGGTATCGAGGGATTCGCTCATGTCTCGCCTGGTTAAACACGATTCCTCGGCACTGCCAACCCATGGATTATTCGACCGATTCCTTCGATTTGAACGGTCGAAAGAGGAGGGGCCCGCCCCCGGCGAATGCGGGGGCGGGCCGTTGGGAGCACGACTCTCGCCGGGAGAACGAGAATCGTGGAGGAGAGCCGTCGCCGCGGTCCTCGCACGCACTCGCGGCGACGGAGCACGTCAGAGAAGGCTCAGGGTCAAGGTGAGCTCTAGGGTCATGTCGCGGCTCGTGCGCACATTCGAGGCTCGGAACCGGTGCAGCTCCCGCAGAATGAGCGCCTGCTGCTCGGGTCCGAGCTGCTCCCGCCCGGCGAGAAGCTTCGGCTGCAGCACGGCCCCGGTCCTACTGAGCGTGAGCTTCACTCGTAGCTTCACTGTCTTGGGCCCGTGGGCACTCGGTGGCAGGTTGGCGAGAACCTCGTTGAGCCGTTTCCCCAGCGCATGCCGAAGCGACGCGTGAGCGTCCCGATCCACCTTGGCGCTGTCGTCGCTCTCTTCGTCGACTCTCGGCGTCGGGGCCGGCTTCTTCTGGGCTCGGCCGTAGCCGCTCTTCGTTCCCAATCCACCGACGCCGTAGGCCTCGCCGCTTGCAACTCCTCCGCGTCCCGCTGGCGCGGAGCTCAGAGGAGAGAGCACCATCGCGCGCGACTCGAGCTTTCCTCGCCGCGCCGAGCGATAGCGTGCCTGCGGGGGAGCGGCCATCGAGGGGTCCACACCTTCAGGAGCTTCCACCGGCTGAACGACGGTTTTCAGAGTGCCATCTACTGTCCGCGTCTTGTCGACGGCAACAAAGCTGGTGTAGGCGGTCACGATTCGAAAATCGATACCCAGTTTGGTGATCGCATCCACCGCTTGTTGGTGTCCGCCGTTGTTGACCATCGACCGCTCGAGGTCTTCGATTTTGGACCGGGCCCACAAGGTTGCGAGGGCCGCGTGCTCCTTTTCGCGGCGCGGAAGGTTGACCGCGAGCTTCATGGTTTGCGCCCGGCCGTCCGCGATTCCACGAATTCGGATCGTGCCCTTGCCCGAGCCCTCGTAACGCCCGTGAATGACCGTGGGTCGACTCGCGAAGAGATCCGGTGTCACCGTGGGAAAGACCTGTTTGACCTTCAGACCACCCCAGTCGATGTCGAGATCGGTGAGGATCGGATGGTCGATGTAGCGGAAGAACGTGTTGACGGGCACCGTAGGATCCTCGCGCGTGCTCGAGTAGACCGTCGTGCCCTTACCGTGTTTGCCGATCGCGTCGAGGAGCGCTCGGTTCACACTCGACCCGAGTCCATAGCCGAAGACCCGAGCGCGCTGGCCGCGCTCCTCGAGGGCGGCGATGAGCTGCTGGGTGCCGGCGTAGATCTCGCGCTCGTTGCCGATGTAGCCGTCGGTCATGAAGAACACGTAGCGATGGCGTCCGGGCTCGATGGTGGGGGACAGCGCAGCTTGCACGCCCTGCAACATGTGCGTGCCGCCGCCCGCCTCGAGACCGTCGACGAATTGCATCGCTTGCCGCAGGTTCGTTTGGTTCGCCGGACGGGGAGCGGAAAAAGCCGTGCCCGTGCGCCCGGCAAAGGTGATCACGTTGAAGGTGTCTACGGGCCGAAGCTGGCGAAGAGCGTGACGCATGGCGTCCTTGCCCATCTGCAGAGGCACACCGTGCATCGAGCCTGAGACGTCGAGGACAAAGATGAGCTCGCGTTGACCGACGAGCTCCTCCATGTCCACGGACGGCGGTTGAATCACCAGGGAGAAGAATCCTCCCTCTTGTCCGTTGGCGTGGCTGAGGAGCGTCGCCTGCGGAAGCTCCCCGTCCACCTCGTAGCGTAGAACGAAGTCGCGGTTCGGGATGTTGTCCGCGTCAATCAGTTTCAGCTTCAGGGTGCCGTCAAAGGTCGCGGTTTCTTCAACGTCGTGGGTGGGAGCATCCCAGCCGCGAATCGGCAGGCCCGCGTTCGCGACGAGCTCCAGTGAGATGTCGTGACCACTGCGCATGCCACCGCCGAGAATCGGTGGGCTGATGCGCGAGGCGTCCGGAACACGCGTGGTATCCGCGGCCCAACCGGAGCCCTGGCTCGGCCGGTCGAGGGCCTCGCCGGGCATGAAGCGTGGACCGACGACCATGGGAAAGACGAACTCGTACTTCCCGGCGTCGTACGTCAGTGTCTGAAGGTAAGAGACGACGACGTCGATGTTCTTTCCCGGTTCGATGTTCGCAACCGACTGGGTGAAGATGTTCGGGCGCTCCTGCTCGAGGAGCGCTGCGGTGTGGCCGTCGCGCTTGGCTTGCTCGTAGGTTTCGCGCGCTTCTTTCCGCTTTTTGATCTCGGCGACGATCACCCGGTCGCCGATCTTGATGCGCATGTCATCGACCGCGGAGTTCTCCGGCAACGGGAAGACATAGATCGCTTCGAGCGGATCGTCGAAGGGGTTCTTGTAGGTTTGCGTGACCTCCACCCGCGCAACGAAGCCTGTGATCTGCGCTTTCACGTGCGTGTGCTCGAGCGGAAGATCGAGCTTCTTGCCGTCCTGTTCGATCTGGAGCTGCGGAATCTCTCCGGGCTCGGTGTAGACTGGCCCGATCTCGGCGAGCGCGCGCTGGCTGAGCTTCAGCGGCTTGCCCATGTCGCGCTCGGCGGTGACCTCGAGCTGCGGCTTCTTTGCGGCGATGGCCTCGCCGCGGGATCCGCTCGTGACGGTGAGGGCCGCCATGGTGGCGAGGCCCAGGGAATGCGCGAATCGTGTCGATCGCATGGTGTCGCTCTCCTTTCGCCGCCATGCGGCGGCCCTTTGCTCTCTTCGAGTCGACGCGTCCGCGGCGCGCGTCGACCCTGCTCCCGGTCCGGGGCAACGACCCCGGCGTCATCAGGTCTGTCGAAGCGGGCCCAGGATTTGGGAACCCTCTTCGCGATGTTCGTGAGCGCTCGTCCTCTCGGATACGCCTCGCGTTCGCGTTCGGGTTCGATTTCGTGACCGCGATCACAATCGGCCGACCCTGTTGTGACGGGGATCACGTGGGTCGAATGCGTTTCGTAAACGACTGTATTCGCAAAAGATGAACCGTCACGGCCTTTCGCGAAGGAGGACGCTCAGGGGCAGCAATAGTGCTGGTTAGACTTGGAGGCCTCATGCGTAGGCTTATGGTGATTTCCGTTTTCCGATCCACGTCGACATCGGCGAAGGCATCGCAACGGAGCTCAACATCAGCCGTGAAAACGCGTCCGAGGTCGTGATGGTTGCCTCGAAGAAGAACGGCGGCGTCGGTGGGAGTCGGTTCTTCGACGGCGCGCTCGTCTTGGACGAGCCCGCCGCATTGGCGCTTCCGGAGGTGATTCCTGCGGACGGAAAGGCCGGAAACGGACAGGAACTCTACGTTTTGCTGAACGGTGAAATCGACTGCGCTTGGTATTCCGCACGCGACAGTCAGTACCAGGGCTACCGGTGTTTCGAGGGGGCGACCCGCAACGGCGGGACATCGAGCGGCAAAGACACCGTGACCACCGCGCGCGCGACGTTCGTCAAGCAGTGATTCAGCTTTCGAGGTGACGCGGCCGTGAACGGCCGCGCTCCTCTTCTTTGGTCGCCTCGATGCCCCGGGCCAAGCGCCCCCGCGGCTTGACGAGAGTTGGCTTCTTTCGTGGTCGGAAGTGTCGAAAGAGAAAGTACACCGCTCCCAACACGACGAGCAGGGCGGGGATCTCCTGCCAATCGAAGGTCACGCGTACCCGAGAAGGCGCCCGCCCTGGTAGACTGCGAAGGCGAGCACCCACGCGAGCGCGTTCATGTAGACGAGCGCGAAGACCGGCCAACGCCAGCCGCCGGTCTCGCGCTTGATCACGGCGAGCGTACTCATGCATTGCATCGCCACGAGGAAGAAGACCATCAGCGACAAGCCCACCAGCGGCGTGTAGACTTTCGCGCCCGTGCTGGGGTCTCGCACGTTCTGGAGCGTGGCGCGAAGTCCTGGATCCTCCGGGTCGACCCCTGGATCCTGACCGTGAACCAACGCCATCGTCGCGACAAAGACCTCTCGCGCCGCGAAGCTAGCCAGCAACCCGACGCCGAGTTGCCAATTGTAGCCGAGGGGTTCGATCACCGGCTCGATCGCGTGGCCGATTTGCCCTCCGATGCTCTGCTCGATCGCGACGGTGTCCGGCGTGCCGGGCTCCGGGCGAGGGAAGTAGAGGAGCGCCCAGAGCACGATCGAAATCGCGAGGATCACCGTACCGGCTTCCTTGATGAACACACCGCAGCGCTGAAGCACCCGGCGCAAGACCGACGTGCCCTGGGGAATGCGGTAGGGGGGAAGCTCGAGTGTGAGCGCGGGGGTCGGGCCTTTGAGAACGAGGCGTTTGAGCACGAATGCCGCGAACACCGCGAGGAGCGTGGAGAAGAGATAGAGGGCGAACAGCATCACCCCGCCGAGGGAGAAGACCCCAAATACCGATCGGTCGGCGGCGAAGAGGGCACCGATGAGCAAGGCGTAGACCGGGAGGCGGGCGCTACAGCTCATCAGCGGGGTCACCAGGATCGTTACCAGCCGGTCGCGCGGGTTCTCGATCGTGCGGGTCGCCATGATCGCCGGCACCGCGCAGGCAAAGCCACTGAGTAGCGGTACGAAGGCCCGGCCGTGAAGCCCCGCGGCCGCCATGAGCCGATCGGACATGAGGGCTACCCGCGACAAGTAGCCCGAGTCCTCGAGAACCGCGATGAACAGGAAGAGGAACGCGATCTGAGGCACAAAGACCACCACGTTGCCCACTCCACCTACTACCCCGTCGGCGAGCAAATCTACCAAGGCGCCGTCACCGAAGGCGCCGCGCACCCAGGCCTGGGTCGTGCCGACTCCGCTTTCGATCAAGCCGACCAGTGGATCGGCCCAGGCGAAGATGCTCTGAAACAGCGCGAACATCACCGCTGCGAAGGTGAGCGTGCCGAAGACCGGATGCAGTGCCCAATGGTCGATCTTGTCGGTGAGCGTCGGCTCTTCATTCGGATTGCGGCGCAAGACTCGATCGGCCAGGGCGCTCGCATAGAGCTGGCGCGCGCGGATGATGTCCGCGGCGAGGTCCGGATGGAGCTCGAGCTGGCTGGCGGCTTCTTTCTCCGCGTCGCTCGCCGGCACCAGGCCAGAGGCGACGGAGCCGATGAGCCAGAGAGCTTCCCCGTCGCTCACCCCGGCGCGTTCGCGCAGCTCGCGAATCGCTGCCTCGTGCTCCTCTGTTGCGCGGTAGGCACGCTCCACTGGGCGCTCGGGCAAACGACCGAGCGCGTCTTCGAGGTGCTCGAAACCGATCCCACGTTTTGCCACCATCGGCGCGACGGGGCTGCTGAGCTCGGATTCGAGGGCGGCCGGATCGATGGCGTGGCCCGCGCGCTCGAGCTCATCCTGCATGTTGAGGACAACCACGACCGGGCGCCCTTGCTCCTGGAGCGAAAGCACGTAGGAGAGGCCGCGGGAGAGTACGTTCGAGTCGAGGACGGCGATGACCGCGTCGATCGGTTCGTGGCGGAGAGTATCGAAGGAGATCCGTTCGTCTTCACTCTGAGCGAGGAGGCTGTAGGCGCCGGGAAGGTCGATCACCTCGAGCTCGCGTTCACCCAGGCGGCCCCGGCCCTCGCGCCGGTCCACGGTGATGCCCGGGTAGTTTCCGACCCGTTGGTTGAGCCCGGTCAAACGATTGAAGAGGGTGGTTTTCCCGCTGTTTGGGTTTCCAGCGAGGGCGACTCGTCTCATTCCGGTTGGACCTGAAACGCTTCAGCTTCGCGTCGGCGGAGGCAGAATCTCGCGCCTTCCACCTCGACGATGATCGGACCTCGGAGCGCACCACGGCGAACGACCCGCACCCGTTGGCCCGGCACCAAGCCGAGCTCCTGAAGGCGCAGCTCCCCGCGCGGTGAGCGACGAACCACGGCCGGGCGGCCGGCTTCGATCTCTGCCAATGAAACCGGTTCGTGGTTTGCACCCGTCATGTGCGAATCGTTTTCATTCGCATGGGGTTCGAGTCAATGGCGAAAGACACCCCGATGGACATAGATCAAGCCCATGCGACGAATCGAAGTGCGCTCGAACGGGCGAGACGACTGGATCGAGATCACAGCAGAGGTGCGCGCCACCGTGGCCGAGGCCGGGCGCCGCGACGGGGTGGTCACGGTGTTTGTGCCTCACACCACCGCAGGGGTCGTCATTCAAGAAAACGCCGATCCCCCGCTGAAACGAGACATCAGTGAGATGATGGACCGTCTCTACCCCTGGGACGGCGCCTACGGCCATTGCGAGGACAACGCTGCGGCCCACATGAAGGCGATCTACGCCGGGCCGAGCGTACAGATCCCCTTCAGCGACGGCCAGCTCGTCCTGGGCACCTGGCAAGGGGTCTACTTCTGCGAATTCGATGGACCGCGTACGCGCACGGTGGTGCTTCAGGTCAGTTAGTCGTCGCCCTCGTACTCCGAGTCGTCCCACATCGCTTCGAGATGCTGGGACGACTCACGGACATCGACGCTCAGGGTTTGATCCTTGGCGATGGCTCGCAGGTCGCGTCGATGGAGCAGGGGAAGTAGCACCGTCGCGCGCTTGGCGCTGAGGTAGGGGTTTTGGGCGAGTGCCGACTTCACCCGATAGCGTCGGACCCACGGGGTGTCCATGACGACTTCGAGGGCGCTGCTCACCGTCGGCCTCCGGGCGCAAAGTGCGAGAACCCATTGTTCGGTCATTGCTGGGTTTGCCAATAGATGTCCAATGACGATCGGGTCCGAGTCACTGGCGAGCTTGCTCAGCTGGTCGCCCCTAGCCTTGCGGGCGAGCGAGCGCCGATGGCCGAGCGTCATGTCACGCAGGTCGCGATGGAGCAGGGTCTTGGGCACGACCTCTTCGCTCTCGGTCCGTTGACTAGGGGCGAGCAGCCAGAGCACGGAGGCCCAGCACTCGAGCTCGCGGGAGCGGCCGACCATCATGTCGAGACGTTCGCTGCCGACCGTCTCCACGACGACGTCCGGGTCGAGCAGCGCCTCGTAGCTCTCCACCGCGGGTTTCTTCTTGTGCAGCGTGTCGCGGACCAGCGTGTCGACGAAGATACACGCGTCGTCGAGGCCGTGCCGTAGCAGGTGTTTGTAGAACACCTTTCTGCGCATTAGGGCTTCGGGGATCGCAGCCAGACGTTGAATGGTTTCCCGGGCGCGAGTCAGTGAGTGTTGCCTCATTGCACGCCCCCGGGGCATGCGAGCGCTTCGTCAGAGAGAGACGAGCTTTCCACCCTCGAGCGCACGCCGGTTGCGTTCGACCGTCGCCCGAAAGGACGCGCCGTGCTCCGGCTCAACCATCGATTGGCGGGTGCCATGAACCTCCACCGGGCGAAGGACGACTCCACTGCTGGTCCGCAACTCGTAGTGCAGGTGGGGTGCACTGGAACGTCCGGTGTTGCCCACGGTGCCAATCTCCGTTCCCGCTTTGAGAGTGTGACCCGGCACGATTTCTTTTGCCACCGACTGAAGGTGGAGGAAGCGCGCGATGATGCCGGTCTTACGATACTTTACTTCCACGCAGTTGCCGTTGACGTGGGTGAGCCAGTTCACGCGGTACACGGTCGCGTCATAGGGCAGGTAGATCGGGGTTCCTTCATCCGCCTTGAGGTCGATTCCGTGATGGGTGCGGCGACCGCGGCCGCTTTGTACGTCTTCGGTGATCTGGTCGTAGGCGGGAACCGGGTGGTCTTCGAGCATCGGCTCGACGAGAAGGCCATCCTGATCGTAGTAGCGCTGAACGCTGGATGCATCGGAAAACCGATGGGCTTCGAGCTCGATTTCCGCGCCCCGAAAGGAGAGAGCGACGAGCAACGGCTCGCCCGCCTCGTCGGTCTCCCACAGCACGGAGAGCTCGTCCCGAGGGTGCACGTCATGAATCACGTCGCCGCGCCAGCGAATCAACCGCGCCACTTGCGCGGCAAGGGCCGGACCGTCCGAGCCGACCTCACGGGTCAAGGTGGCCTCGATCGAGCCTCGGATCTTCGCCTGGACGGCCGAAGGCGGGGTAGCGAGCGCGACGAGGATGAGAGCGGTGAGCATCGATTCTCCTTTAGCACCCCGTTCCTTAGTCCATACTCCCCCTACGAGCAAAGACGCCCAGAGGCCATTTTCTTCCCGAAGAACGGAATTAGAATAAGAGCTCTCCGTCGTGCGTTGTTCCCTGCACGCCGATTGGAGGCGTTCCCACGATTCGAGTAGATTTCCATGGTGACGACGACGACTCTGCTGCTTTCCATTCTCGCTCTGCCCCCAGTGATGCCGGTCTCGGAGGTTCAGCCCGGCCAAACGGGCCAGTGCCTGACGGTTTTCGAGGGCGCGAGCGACAACATTGAGCCCTTCCCCTTCCGAGTGAAGGGGGTCATGCCGAGCTTTCTCGGCCCAGGGCGCGACCTCGTGCTGATCCGGCTCGAGGGCGACAAGGCGGAGTTCACTGGCGTCGTAGCCGGCATGAGCGGCTCGCCTTGCTCAATCGACGGCAAGCTCGTAGGCGCGCTGTCCTATTCGTTCGCGACCTTTGCCAAAGAGCCGATCGCTGGCGTGACCCCGATCGGCGACATGCTCGATGTGATGGAGCTGCCGGATGAGGAACGCCCGTGGCGGATCCCCGGAGCGCTGGCGCAGGCCCCCAGCTCCGACTGGGACGCGATCCGTGACGGCCGGGCGGTGGCGCGCGTTCCCGCACCGGATGGCTTGGCTCCGATCGCGGCGCCCCTCTCGATGGGCGGGGTTCCTCTCGACGTGCGTCAGCACTTTGCTCCTTATCTGGAGTCGATCGGGTTCATGCCGGTCGCCGGTGGTGCGGGTGGGGCGCCAAAGGGCAAAGTCACAGCGCTAAAGCCGGGTTCCGCGGTCGCGGCAATCCTGGTGAAGGGAGACGTGAATATCGCGGCTACGGGAACGGTTACGACGGTTGAGGGCAATGTAGTCACGGCCTTTGGTCACCCGTTTTTCGGAGCGGGGGCCATCTCCGTGCCCATGGCGAACGCCACCATCGTCAACACGATGGCGAGCTCGATGCGTTCCTTCAAACAGTCAGTGGCTGGGCCAACGTTGGGTGAAGTGACCCAGGACAGGTTGCCAGCGATTGGCGGCTTCATCGGCAAGGCCCCGCGCACCGTGCCGGCGACTGGCACGATCAAGACCCCGGCCGGAGAGAGTACTTTTAGCTTCGATGTCGCCCGCGACCTCAGTCTCACACCGCGCTTCGTCGCCGTGGGCATCGCTTCCTCCCTCTCCGGCCGCATCGACGCCGGGCAGCGCGGCCTCGTACGTTTCAAAGGAACGGTGAAAGCAAAAGGAGCGGAGCCGGTGGTCGTGGAGAACGTCTACTCCGGCGAACGAGATCCGGGACTCTTCGTGTACTCGGCGCTCGATATGGCGCAGGCGGTCTCTAGCCTCTGGTCCGCTGTTCCCGGCCCGCCGCCACTGATGGAGGTCGAGCTCGATGCGTCAATCGAATCGGACCCGGTCTCCGAGACGATCGAAGAGGTGTACCTGGACCGTGGTGTCGTGCGGGCCGGTGAGCCCTTCGAGGTCTCCGTTCGTATTCGGAGCGACCGTGATGGCTCCCTCGCGTACGAGACGTTCCAGGTGCAGGCCCCGCGCAGTTGGGCGGGGAGTACAATCACCCTCTACGCAGCGTCCGCCGGTGGGGCTGAGCAAGTCGCAGCGTCCGTCAGCGGCCCGACGCGACCGAGAACCCTCTCGCACGTGGCCCGCTACCTCAACGAACGACGCGGCGACGGTTACGTCTACTTCATGGCGGTGCGCAAAGGCCCCGGCCTGAGCACCGAAGTCGACAACTTCGCGTTTTTGCCCCCGTCTGCCGTCGCAACGCTGGCGGGTGGTAGCCCCTACGCAGCTAGCCTGAAGGCGGGTTTGGCGTGGGAAGATCGCAAGCCTCGTCCGGGCGCGGTAGCGGGTGGCGCCAAGCTCGAGCTCGTAGTCGAACAACCCCTGTGACGCTCTGTGGAGCACATTGTTTAGAAAGAAGATCCAAGAAGATGCGTAGGCTACTCCTCTCAATCCTCGTCGTCTCCTTTGTCCCCGCCGTGGCAGGCGCCGAGGGCGCGCGTTTCTATGACCTCGAGGGCTTTGGTAGCTTTCTCGATGGAAATCCCGAATCCACCGCGGTTAGCGAGGACGGCACCATCCGTCTGCCGCTCAGAGTCAGCGAGAGATTCGAAGACTCGACTGCGACCTACAGCGCGGCCGCGGGGCTAGGGTCCGACGTGGTCGTCGCGCGCGTGGATGATGGGCGGGTGCTGGCGATCGATAGCAAGGGTAAGACCTCGGAGCTCGCCACCTTCGAGGATCAGCTCGTGACCGCGATGACCGTGTTCGGCAAAGACGTGTACGTCGCGACTGGACCGAAGGCCAAGATCCATCGCGTGCGCAAGGGCTCAAAGCCGAAGCTCGTAGCGGAGCTGGAAGCCACCTTTGTCTGGGACATGGTCGATGCGGGCGGTGGCGATGTGTTCATCGCTACCGGTGCGCCGGGCACGGTGGCACGCGTGGATCTGGGGGACGGGCAAGTGATGACCCTCTTCGAGCCCGAGCAGGAGCACCTGCGCAGCCTGTTCTACGCCAAGGACGACGGCTTGTTCGTTGGCGGGGGGCAGCGCGGCATCGTCTACCGCTCGCGCGACCTGAAGAGTTTCCGCGCGATCTTCGACTCGGGCCATTCGGAAATCACCGCGATTGTGGCCCGCGACGGCTATGCCTACGCGGCGGGCGTGTCCGGGGCCGAGGCGCTGGTCAAAGCGCAAGGGGAGGGTGAGACCAAGGGGGTCGAGGTTCGAAGCCAGATGGTGCGGATCTCCATGGACGGTGCAGCGGAAACCCTCGCGGGCTCAAACGACGAAGCGATTTTCGACATGGGCATGGACGCGCAGGGACGGGTGCTCGTCACGACCGGCGCGACCGGTCGAGACGATCCGCGCGGTCGGATCTACAGCGTCGACCCGAAAAGCCGCGACATTGCGTTGCTCTACCAGAGCCCATCGCGCCGGCTCACGCACCTCGTCGACGTGAGCGGTGGTACCGCAGCCGTCGCGGCCGCCGGCGGTCGGGTGGTCACGCTCGACGATGGCTTGGCGAGCAACGGCCAATTCTTCACCGCTCCCTTTGACGCCGGGATCAACTCGAAGATCGGCTCCGTTCGCCTCTATGGCTCCTGGCCCAAAGGCACGGAGGTGAGCGCAGCGGTTCGCTCCGGTCAGACGTCGAGCCCCGATGAGACCTGGTCCGATTGGTCCCCGGAAGTGGATGCGCCGGGGGGCAATACGAAGGGCATCCCGAACGGCCGTTATCTACAGGTCCGCGTGACACTAAAGGGCGACGGCAAGAAGACCCCGAGCCTGCACCGAATTCGTCTCGCGTATCTGCGTCAGAACCTGCCACCTTTTGTGCGTGAAGTGGTGACCCTGGAGAAGGGGGTGGCGCTCCTCCCGATCACGCGGCAGCCGCAGAGCAGCTCGACGGTCAATCTCGACGGTCAGGCGAGCAGCAATGGCAAGTCGGACCAGCCGAAGAAGCCTTCGAATCGCGCGCGAGCCCGTAAGGTGGAGCAGCGCGGTGCGCTCACGGTCCGTTGGGTCGCCGAGGACCCGAACGGCGACGATCTCCGCTACGACTTGCGCTACCGATCCCTCGGCAACAGCGACTGGACCGAAATCGAGAGCGCGCTCGACGAGCCGTTCTACACGTTGAATTCCGCGCAGCTCCCGGACGGGCACTACCAGTTTCAGGTGCGCGCGAGCGATGCGCCCTCGAATCCGGACGGGGTCTACAAGGACGACACCCGAGAGAGCCGTGCGGTCTTGATCGACAACACCCCGCCGACGGTCGAGAAGACTGAGGCCAAGGTGAGCGGCAAGGATGCCATTGTCCGAATCGCTGTGGCGGACAACGTGGGGCCGATCATGAGCGCGGATTTTGCGGTGGACGGGCGCGAGTTCCGGCCGCTGAAGCCGGACGACGGCGTGCTCGACGGCAACGGCGAAACCTTCACCCTGCGTTTGAAAGATCTGAGCGCGGGGCCGCACTCGGTGACCGTGCGGGTCAGCGACGAGGCAGACAACGAGGGTTATGGCCAGGTCCGGTTTCAGGTGCGTTGAGGCAGCCCGACCGCTTCCCTCGTCGGTGTAAAGCATTGGGGGCGATGGATCCGCCCCCAGGATCTCGCTATACCGAGGCTCAACCGGCGATGCGCCGGCGTACGTGAGCCTCGAGGTCGCAGACGGGGGCGAATTCTCTAGCGACTTCTGGCGTCTACTGACGAGCAAAACTTCCTGTGTAAGGAAAACACTTCATGTTGAGACGCGGACTTCCGGTAGAGGCGGTGATTCTTGCGGTTGCACTTTCAGGGTGCGGCGGCGGTTCCAAGGGGAGCGGCAAAGGGCAGCCCCCGATTGTGGCGGCGCAGCAGAAGGATGCGGAGGCATTCGCGGAGCGCAGCAGCGACGGCAAGCCGGGGTGGATCAACAAAGGCAGCGGCGCGGTCAAGACGGGCGACGGCGGTCGCATCTTCTATGGCGTCGGCATTTTCAAGGGCTCGTCGAACCCCGCGTTGGCTCGCAGCACCGCGGACAACCGCGCGCGCAATGAAATCGGCCGGCTCATCAGTGTCTACAGCGCGTCTTTGATGAAGGACTACATGTCGTCGGCGCAGAACGCCGATGGAAGCACGGAAGAAGTACAGGAGATCGAGCAGGCGATTAAAACGGCGAGCTCGAACGCGATGTCCGGCATCGAGATGGTGGACCACTACTACGCCGCCGACGGCACGATCTTCGCGCTCGCGCAGCTCGACGTAGCCAAGATGAACGCGGCGCTCACCGCCGCGGCGGAATCCGGCGCATTCAAGTCCTACACTGCCGAAGTCAACACGGACGACATCTTCGACCAACATGGTCGCAAGGACCCCCCGCCGCCCAAGCCGCCGAAGGTCGCAAGCGACGACAGCACGCCTGCGCCGAGCGCCCCGGCGGAGGCCAAGAAGGACGAAGCACCGAAGGCGAAGTCGCGCCCGGTCTGGATCGACGGCGATGATCCGCGATTTCCAGCGCAGGAGTATCTCTGCGGCGTCGGCTTTGGTCCTACCCGCTCGCACGCGGAGAACGGCGCCTACGCGGCGATTTCGCGGATCTTCATCTCGGACGTTCAGTCCGTGGCTCAAGACTTCATGGGTGCCTACGAGTCGACGGGCTCGCCTACGCTCGAGGTGCAGTGGACCGAGCAGAGCACGCGTGTGGCTACGAGCAAGGTCCTGAGTGGCGTGGAGCTCAAGGAGGTCTACGATGACCGCAAAGCCGGCATTTACTACGGGCTCGCCTGCCTCAATCGCGCGAGCGCGGCGGCGACACTCACGGAGCAGATCCGCGAGCAGGACGGCAAGGTAAAGAACTCGCTGCAGCGCTCCTTCGAGGCGGCGAGCAACGCGCAACGCTTTGCGCTCTTGGCTCAGGCGCTCGACGCGGCTACGACCCGGGAAGTCCTGAACGCCGAGCTTCGCATCGTGCGCTACGACGGGGTCGGGATCCCCGGTGAGTTCGCCATCGCGGACATTGCCGCGGCCTTCTCCGAGGCCCAGGACGAGCTCAAGGTGGCGGTTACGGCGGTGGGCCCCCACGCCGAAGAATTCACGCCGATCGTCGAAGAGGCCCTCAGTGACCAGGGCTACAAGGTGAGCATCGTCGAGGACGGCGACTATTCGCAGCAGGACATCATCGTCGAGGTGGAGATCAAGTTCTCGAACCTCGGCGAGCTCGATGAGGCTGGGGTGTACTACGCGGCCGCGCGCATGATCGCCCGGCTCAAGGACAACAAGACGGGCAAGGTCTTCGCCACGATTCGGAAGAAGCGCAGAGAGGGACGCAGGACCCCAGAAGATGCGCAGAGAATTGTGGTCATCAAGTTCGCGAAAGAGCACCAAAAGGCGATTCGGGACGAGATTGACCGACACATCAAGGAAGGTTAGTCCGTCCGTAAATTAAGGAGTGCTACGTGGTCCCATTCGGTCTCGGAAAAATCGACCTGCCCAACAGCTGGGAGGTGCGCTCGCAAATCACCCTGCTCGAGCCGGAAGACGCAGGTCTGCAGGCTCCGCTCGCGATGCGGCAGTCAGCGGCCAAGCCCCGCGCCAACTTCGTCATCAGTCGTCAGAAGACCGAGTCCGGCTCGGCGGACGACGCTCGGCGGGAGTTCCTCGAGCAGAGCGCTCAGGCCATTCCTGGCCTGAAACTGCATGGCGAGGAAGAAGTGGCCTTCACGGATGGCGGCAAGGGTGCGTCGGTGACGCTCAGCTTCAGCGCGACCCCGCAGATCCGCCTGGCTCAGCGCCACGTGTTCCGCAAGGACGGCGAGGTGTTGACCCAGATTGTGGTCACGGTGGACGAGCACCGCATGCAGGAGCTCAACGGCAAGCTCCTCAAGGCGGTGCGCACCTACGCCGCCGGGTCCTGATTCCCGCCAGCGCGGTCGCACGCGCACTCGCGCTTTACTTGCCCCGATAGCGGTCGCCCGTGACAATGCGATGAGCGCGCGCCTGTACCCGGCGCGGCGTTTGGCTGGGCACGGGCATGGGGATCCGCAACCTTGCTCGGCTCCATGGCGGCGCCAGACGGACGAAAGGCTCTCGTTGAGCGCCTTCGCCTCTAACAACGACGTGCTCAACGCAGGGATCGGCAGACACGATGCAGTTGGATCGTATTTGTCGGTCCCTTTTTTGTTTGCGCGTACGCGCTGCGAAGTCAGGCGCGCTTTCGGCTGAGTCCCCACAACAGGGCGATGACTCGATCGCTGATTGCGGCCCCGGCTGTAGCAACCCTCTCCGATGTTGAGCGGGATACCGAAGGCCGACCGCCGAATCTGAGTGGCCAGTGAACGGTTGATCCGACGGTCTCGGCCTCCGTCACGGATGTCGAACGCAATGAAGTCATCGGCGACCGGATCAACAAGCTTTACGAGAAGAGCCAATCGATCATCACCATCGTTGACATCATTTACGACATCTCCAACCGCCTCGTTCTCCTCGCTCTGAACGCGGCGCTCGAAGGATCGCGCGTGGGGGAGCTCGGAAAGGATTCTCGCTCGTCGCGCAGGAAATGCGACGGCTCGCGGAGAACGTGATCGGCTCGACGAAACAGATCAAGGGGACGATCGAGGACATTCACCGCTACATTCAGGCGGCGATCGAGGCGAACTCTCAGGGAACGGCCACGAGTCGGCAGGGGGTGGAAGAGATGGCCAAGCTCGCCGATGCGATCTGCTCGCTCTTTGCCCTGATCGAACGCACGGCGCAATCCTCGCGGAAGGTCACCGTGGGCACCCAGCAGCAGCTCACGAGCACGCAGCAGATGGTGGCGGCGATGGGCGAGGTCGCTTCCGTGTCGAGTCAGGGGCTCGCCTCCGCGCAGGAAGTCACGCACGCGGCCCAGGAGTTGGCAGAGCTCTCCGTGCGTCTTCGCGAGCAGATCACCGTTTTCAAAGTCGAAGAGTAGGGCGGTCCTTGGCTCGGTCATGCACCGTCACGGTCGCCGAAGAGCGTTGCTTCGCAGCGAGCGCAATAGTCGAGCAGATTCCGATGCGTTCGGGCCTGGCTGCGCAGCCGCGTTTCGAAGGGGGGCTCGGTGACATTCAGAATCTGTGGATAGAGGGCGGCGTCGATCGAGGTCAGCCGCTCGCCGAAGAAGAACGGGCCGTCGCCGATCCGCTGAGCGAGGGCGTCGATTGAACGCCGAGGCATTGCGCAGGCCCCAGGCGGTGGGAAGCTTCATCAGCCGCAGCGCGGCCGGCGTCGTCTTCGATGGCTCCATGTCTTCCTCCTACGGCCATGAGTCCGAAGAGCCGTTGATTTCGACAGACGTTGTTTTTTCTTCCGAGGGGGCCTTCCTCTACAACTGCAGAATCCCCATGATTTCGTGGATCTCTCGCATGTGGGCTTCGGCGAGGGCGGAGGCTTTTTCGTTTCCACGCTTGAGGATGCGGTCGAGCTCCGCCGGATCGGACATCAGCCGCTTCATGTGCTCGGAGATCGGCGCGAGCTTGGCCACTGCGACCTCGGTCATCGCCTTCTTGAATTCCCCGAACATCTTGCCGCCCCATTCGGCGAGAACCGCGTCGATGTTTTGGTCCGCTAGGGCGGAGTAGATCCGCAGGAGATTGCCCGCCTCCGGGCGCGATTCGAATCCGTCGGTGGACGCGGGGATCGGCTCCGGATCCGTTTTCGCCTTGCGCACCTTGGTGGCGATCGAGTCCGCGTCGTCCATCATGTTGATGCGCGATAGGTCCGATTCGTCCGATTTCGACATCTTCTTGGTGCCGTCGCGCAGGGACATGACCCGCGGCGTAGGGCCGAGGATCTCGGGCTCCGGAAGCGGGAAGTAGTCGACCCCGAAGCGTTGGTTGAAGGATTGGGCAATGTCGCGGGAGAGCTCGAGGTGCTGTTTCTGGTCTTCACCCACCGGCACGTGAGTGGCCTTGTAGACCAGAATGTCCGCGGCCATGAGCACGGGATAGGCGTAAAGACCCAGGCTCGCTTGCTCGCGGCGCTTGCCCGCCTTCTCCTTGAATTGGGTCATGCGATTGAGCCAGCCCATCGGCGTTTGGCAGGAGAGGAGCCAGGCGAGCTCGCTGTGTCCCGACACCGCGCTCTGAATGAAGATGGTGTTGTCGCTCGGATCGACACCGCCGGCGATGAACGCCGCGGCGATCTCACGGGTGTTCTTGGCGAGCTCCTGGTGGTTCATCGGGACGGTAAAGGCGTGGAGGTCGACCACGCAGAAGAGGCACTCGTAGTCCTCCTGCATGCGAGCCCAGTTTCGAATGGCGCCGAGGTAATTCCCCAGGTGGAGGTTTCCGGTGGGCTGTACGCCACTCAAGATGCGGTGCGTGCTCATGAGGAGTGGGCTTAGCCAGGGGCCTCGGTGGGGTCAACAGTGCGTTGCACGCTCTTGACGCTTTGCCTCGCGTAGGTTACTCCAGCCGACCGGGTGTCGTGGAAGCGACCCCTTCCCAAGGTTGGGGCCGTAGCTCAGTTGGGAGAGCGCAGCGTTCGCAATGCTGAGGTCGTCGGTTCGATCCCGATCGGCTCCACCAATCACATCCCTCATCGAAGCCCTTCCGTCCCTTTCCGCTTTCGTTGTTTCCATCGTCGGGGTAGGACGCGTTGCCCATGGCCTCGCTCGCCGACATGTCCCTGATCGCTGGGACCTTCGCGAAAGCCGCGTTCACCTCCACGCGGTCCCGAGACTCTGATCCGAGCCTCACTCGACGCCTCGAGGGGGAGCTGACCGACGTCGTCGTCGACCGGGAGCGGCTGCAGCGCTACTGCGAGGAGTGCGGCTTTACCTACGATGGTTTCCTTCCCGTGACCTATCCGCACGCGCTGTGCGCCATGCTGCACGTTGGCCTGGTGAGCTCGCCCGGGTTCCCTTTTCCGGTCTTTGGTGTGGTCCACGTGCGCAACAGCATCGTGCAGCGGCGCCGCATCGAGCTCGACGAGAAGCTCGCGATCCGTGCCCGCGTGGATGACGCTCGCGCTGTGCGAACCGGCTACGAATACGACATCGTGACCCACGTCGAGACCGAGAGCGAACGGGTTTGGTCAGAGGTCACGACGTTCCTCGTGCGGGCGAAGGTGTCCTACGGTAGTCGAGCGCCCACGGGCCCGAGGCTTCCCGATCCACCTGATGGCCGGGAGGAATGGTTTGTCGATTCGGCGCAGGGCCGACGCTTTGCCCTCGCCAGCTGGGATTTCAACCCGATTCACATCTCGGGCCTGCTCGCCAAGCTCTTCGGCTTCGGCTCGGCGATTGCGCACGGCATGTGGATGTTGGCGCGCGGTGTCGCGGCTGTCGAGGCGCTCGACGGAGCGGACAGCATGGAGCTGCAGGCATTTTTTCGCCGGCCGATGCAGATGCCCGGCCGCGTGAGCTTCGTCCATGCCACTCAGTCGAAGGAGAGCGTCTTCGCGGTACTGCGCCCTCGGGACGGCAAACCGCACCTGGTCGCGAGCGCGACGCGAACCTGAACCGGTGTGGTGGTTTCGACCACGTTGGACCACCTGACGGTGCTTTGAAGTCTCTCATCGGCCCTGCTACCAACGATCCATGAATGATCCCGATGGGTTGGGTGAACACTGGAGAGCAGTCCGCTCGGGACCCACTCTTCTTTGTTTGTCTGGGGCGGCAATCGCTTTGCTGCTCGTCGCCTGCAGCGAGGACTTCGTCGCCGTCGCGGTCGGGTCGAGTTTTGGGGAGCCCTGTGACGGCCCGGGTGCGTGTATCGACCCACTCGTGTGCACGGACAATGTATGTCAACCCGCGGGTGATCGGGACATCGGCGAAGGCTGCCTTGTAGGGGGGGATTGTCGCACTGGTTTGACCTGCCAGCTCGGGTTCTGCACGGAAGCGGGGACAGGAACCCTAGGAACCCCCTGCACCAGCAGCACGGACTGTGAGTCCGGCTTGCGCTGTGGCGGAGGAGGCGAAATCTTTCCCACCTGCGTCATGCCCGGCGACCGATACGTCGGCGAGCGGTGCGAGACAGGACTCGATTGCCTGGACGGGCTCGTATGCAACAGCGCGGCGCAATGCGCCACTGGGTTTTCGCCGCCTTGGGGGCAGAGCTGCACGAGCGACGCCGAATGCGCTCCTGGCGCCGGCGTCGTCTGTACCGCGCTCGGGCTTTGCGGCGGGCTCGGACCGGACGGTGCACCACTGCTTCCCTGGAGCGGGGCGAGCTGCACGGACCTGGCGGACGGAACCTTCGGAGTCGAGTTTGAGGTTCCGGATCCATCGAATGACGACTTCTTTCGCCTTCCTTTCCCAAACGATGGACTTCGCAGCGCAGACGGGCTCGACCTGCGCGGGTTTCCACGCCCCCCCGCGGACACGCCCGCCGGCGAATACGCCGCAGCGTTGCTCGACGCCGCGGGCGATGACTCGTCCGGTTTTGCCCGCGGATTTGGGCCAGACCAGGCGGTCTTCATGCGATTTCGCGCCCCTCCGGTCTTCTGCGGCTTCGGCTGTGGCGAAGAGAACGCGCCGTCGATCGAGGAGGGATGCATGGGGACCGGTGAGCCGGCGCCCGCGGTTTACGTCGTCGACCTCACCAGAGATGACCAGGGAGACTTCCTTGGGTTCAACACGGGTCTCGCGTTTTTCTGGCGCGCCTCCACGGTGTCTCAGGCCTACCTCTGCGGCCCCTGGATCGCCGTTCGTCCCGAGTTCAATCCGACCGCGCCGGGCCTGAGCACACGTTGGCTGCCGGGCCACACCTATCTCGTATTCGTGCACAGCCGGGTTCGCGGCTGTGACGGAACGGAACGGGTCGCCTCTGTCGTCGATGCAGAGTTTGCAGCGATGCTCGCGAACGACGCCCCCGCCGACTCGGCGCTTGCGTCCCTGTGGCAAGCGCATGCGCCCTTGCGTGAGTGGCTCGCAACGTCACCGACCTACCCCGATGGAGCAGCGGAGGTGGTGCAAGGCACCGACATTCTCGGTGGCGCGCTCTTCACCGCTCGCGACCCGAGTGAGATGATGTCGGCGGTCAGCGCGAGCGTCGCGACACTGGACGCGAACGCGCTCAGCAATGTGGTCGCCTGCGATGGAGCACCGGCGGCTCCGGCGGACTGCACGAACGACCCGAGCTTTCGCGAATTCCGCGGCGAGGTAGCGCTGCAGAACTTTCAAGCCGCGCCCAACGGGGATGACCCGGGAGGGGCGGTCGACACCGGCTCGGGGCTGGCCACGGTTCGTGGCCCGGTCAGCGCGCGCTTCGCCCTCTCCATTCCCAACGGAGCGGCGCCGAGCACCGGATGGCCGCTGGTCGTCTACGCCCATGGCACCGGTGGAAACGAGCGCAGCCACCTCTTGGACGGTACCGCGGCGCTCCTCGCCAACGTCAGCGGTGCGGGGTTTGCGGTCCTCGGCATCGAGCAGGTGGGGCACGGGAGCCGAGGGGAGGAGGGCGTCGACCCGGAGCTCGCGGTATTTGACGTGTCCAATCCTCGCGGTACACGCGGGAACTTCCTCCAGTCCGGCGCCGATCAGCTCCAGCTCGCTTTCTCCATCCCCGCTTTCTCGTCGGCGATCGAGGAGCTGGCTGGTGTGAACTCTCCCTTGCTCGACTCGGCACGCATCTACTTCCTCGGCCACTCCCAGGGCTCGAGTGCGGTGGCGATGGCCGCGCCGGTACAGGATGTGGTGTCGTCGCTCGTGTTGTCGGGAGGGGGAGGCGTGCTGCTCGACACTCTGAATGACAAGACCTCTCCTTTCAGTGTCAAGAATGCATTGCGGGCGGCCTATGCGGACCCAGGTCTCGACGACGTATCTTTTCACCCGCTCGTCAACCTGCTGCAGGGCTACTTCTCGGACGTGGACCCGGCGAGCTTCGCTCCCTTGCTCGCCCGTGAGCCACTCTCTGGCCGTTCGAGCAAACACGTTCTGCACCTGGTGGGCGTAGGAGACACGTTCACACCAAATTCAGCGGGGCTGGCCTTCGCCCGGCGTTTGGGAGGAGTCTACGCCAACAGCGACGGGAGCTCGCTTCCAGCGGCTAGCGAACCGCGAGCCCAGAGCGGAGACTATCCGCTCAGTCGCACCGAGGCGATGCGAACGGTGGTGACGTCGATCCACGTTCCAGCGAGCGGTCGCGACGGTCACTTTGTCCTGTTCGAGGACGGTGCGAAGGCGAGTGAACGCGCAGCCCGCTTTCTCGTGTCCGATGCAATTGATGGCGAACCCAGTGTCATCGAGTGAGCTCGTCGAGCCCCGGGTGGGCGCCCTGCAAATCTCGCGTCGTGGTCTGAAGCGGATCGAGAGTGGCCATCCCTGGGTGTTCAAGAGCGACGTCGACGGGGAGCCGGGCGTCGATGCGGGTGTCGTGGATGTGTTGGGTCCGGACGGCAAGGTGCTGGGAGCCGGGCTCTTTTCACCGAAATCGAACATCGCCCTGCGCATGCTGAAGCGAGGCCCAAAGCCATTCTGTGCTGAGGAGCTTCGTCGTCGTCTTCGCGGCGCAGATGAACGGCGGCGTTGGCTAGGACGCGACTGCTATCGGCTGGTCCACGGCGAAGCAGATTTTCTGCCGGGCATCTTCATCGACCGGTATCAAGACGTGCTGACGCTTCAGACCACCTGTGCCGGGGCGGACCGGTTGGAAGGTACACTCGTTGCGACCCTCGTCGAGTGCTTCGAGCCTCGCGCGCTCGTGCTCCGAAACAACGCCGCGGTGCGAGCCCGCGAAGGGCTCGTGCAGGAGATCAGAGTCGTTCACGGCGAAGCGCCGGTGCATGCCAGCTTGCGCGAAGGTGAGCTCGAATATGAGATCGACGTGCTCGGGGAGCAGAAGACAGGTGCGTTTTTGGATCAGGTGGACAACCATGTGCGCGCTCGCGACTTCGCGCGGGGACGCGGCTTCGATGGCTTCACCTATCACGGGGGCTTCGCTCTGCAGCTGGCTGCGGGCGGCTGCGAGACGGTGATCGCCTGCGATCAGTCGGCCTCGGCGCTCGAGGTCGTAGGTGCGCGTGCCGCGGCCCACCCGGCATCCCGGCGGAGCGTGACCACCGTCGAGGCGGACGTGATGGAGCTGTTGCCGGACTACGCTGAACGCGGGGAGCGCTTTGACACGATGGTGGTGGATCCCCCGGCATTTGCAAGTACCCGTGCTACCTTGCCTCGGGCACTTCGTGCCTACGAGGAGCTCAACACGGCGGCCATTCGATGCCTGAGCCCCGGCGGGATCCTGATTTCCTGCTCCTGCTCCGGGCAAGTCAGTGGCGACGACTTCGATCAGATGTTGACGCGCGCGAGCCGAAACGCCGGTCGTCGAGCCCTCATTCTGGAACGACGTGGCACAGGGCTCGACCATCCCGTTCTCGCCGGCATTCCGGAGACTGAGTACCTCAAGTGCCGGATCCTCCAAATCGTCTGATCCCCCTGGCTAATGGACCACCTTGCCCCCATCGATTACCAAAGTCTGGCCGGTGATGAAGCTCGACTGCGGTGAGGCAAAAAAAACGATGGCTCGCGCGACTTCTTCCGGATCACCCCACCGGTTCATGGGCGCCTCTTCGCGCAGCGCTTGCTGTTGTTCCGGTGTGTTCTTGTCGAACCAGGATGTTCGAATGTTCCCTGGGGCGACGGCGTTCGCACGAATGTTGTAGCGCGCGTAGTTCACCGATGTGTCGCGCATGAGGCCGAGAAGTGCCGCCTTGGCTTCCGTGTAAGGGGTCGCGTGATGGCCGGCGAGAGCGGGAGTAGAGGAGATGAACACGATCGAGCCCTGCCGTTGTTCCATCATGCGCGGAAGGGCCGCGCGCGTACAGTAGCGCGCGCCTTCGACGTCGATCGCGTAGACTCGGCGGTAGTGCTCGGCGAGGGTGTCGAGCGGGACCTCGTGAAGCGGTGTATTCCAGAGCTCGTCGATCACGGGCAGTCCGGCGTTGTTCACCAGGACCTCGAGTGTCCCTCCACCCCAGTCCGCTGCGGCGGCGACCGCGTCTTGCACCGCGCGCGCATCGGTAACGTCGAGAGCCAGGCCGAGGACGTCTCCCGCGGTGTCGGCAGCGATTTCGGCCGCGGCTGCCTCGGCGCGTTCTCGGTCGCGGCTCGTGAGCACCACCTGCGCTCCCCGTCGCGAGAGCTCGAGGGCCGTCGCATGTCCGATGCCTTGCGACGCGCCGGTCACCAGGCAGGTCTGACCTTCGAGTCCTTCCAGCCCCCGAGCCGCAGATTCCGGTCGTTCCATCAGTCCGTACCCTGAATGGCAGCAAAGATGAGCGCCTCGAGCCGCTTGGCCTCGACTGCGTCGCCGGCGCTCGCCACCGTAATCGCGCGCGCTTCGTGCGAGCGTGGGTGGGGCACGTTGTGACACGGATGCGTGCCCTCGATCGCTGCGACCGCTGCCTTGGCGTCGAGTCGTTCGTAGAGCGCACGCGCGATGTCCTTCGTCGCCTGCTCCTGGAGGACGAGGCGAGCGGTCGCGCGCTCGACGAGAGTCGCGAGGCTGCCGAAACCGATGATCGAGCGCTTCGGCGTAAATGCGACGTGCGCCTTGCCGAAGGAAACCGTGAGGTGGTGCGGGCAGACCATGTGCACCCCCATGTCGAGCATGCTCACCGGGTCTTCGCTGTCCGCAGGGATCGGGTCTCCGAGGGCGTCCGCTAGGGGGACCCCGACGCCGGCGAGGAGAGTCTCGTCCCACAGCTCGGCGGCACGGGCAGGGGTCCCGAGTGCTTCGCCGGATTCCTCGTAGCCTGCGGCTTCGAGCAGTTGGGCAAAAGCTGCCGTCAGGGCCTCGCGTCTGTTCACGCTCATGTCAGGACCTCCAAAACCCACGATAACGTGGCGAAGCCGCCGTGCAAATCGCACTTTACGACGGGCACGATCATCCATTAAGGGACGGCACCCAATGCCTCTGGAGAGCCTAGATGTCTTTGGACTTTGAGTCCGACGCGCCGCCGATCAAATCGCTCGACGAGCTGGTGGAGTGGTTCGCTGCCGGCGAAAAGAGCGGCACGCTCGGTGTGGGCATGGAGCACGAAAAGCTCCCCTTCCGCCTCGCTGACGGCGGGCCGGTCGACTACGACTCGGGGATCGGCCCCTTCCTCCTCGGCATGACCCGTTTCGGCTGGGAAGCGCCGGAGAGCGACGGTCCGGTGGTGATGCTGAAGCGCGGCGGTGAATCGATCACGCTCGAGCCCGGAGGCCAGGTCGAGCTCGCGGGCGCGGTGCGCCATAACCTGCACGATGCGGCTCACGATTTGGACGCGCACGTGCGAGAGAGCGGCGAGGTGGCGGCGGCGAACGGATTTGCCTTCGCCTGGCTCGGGTTGCGTCCCGGAGAGCTGCCCGCGGCGATGCCCGCGATGCCGAAGCCGCGTTATCGCTTGATGGCGGACTACCTGCCTAGGCACGGGCGACGCGCCCTCGACATGATGTTCCTCTCGGCCACCGTACAGGCGAACTTCGACTACGTGTCCGAGGCGGACATGGTCGAGAAGATGCGGGTCGCGATGGCGATCTCGCCAACCATGGCGGCGATCTTCGCGAACTCGCCCTTCCGAAACCGCGCGTGGGACGGGAACCGTTCGTCTCGCTACGCGGCATGGCGGGAGGTCGACCCGGATCGCTGCGGCCTGCTCGATTTCGTCTTCGACGACGACATGGGCTACCGCCGCTACCTCGAATACGCCCTCGACATCCCCATGCTCTTCTACCGGCGCGAGGGGCGTTTCATCCGCCTCGAGAGATCGTTCCGCGAGTTCATGGAAAAAGGGCACGACGGAGAGCGCCCGAACATCGGCGACTTCGAGACGCACCTGTCCCTCATGTTTCCGGAGGTTCGTCTCAAGCAGTTCATCGAGGTCCGCAGCGTCGACTGCGTACCGCCGGCGCTCGCGATGGCTTCGGTGGCGATGTGGAAGGGCGTTCTTTACGACGCCACCGCCCGTCGCGAGGCCCTCTCACTTTTCGGTGCCCGCGGGCGCGATCTCGCAGCCATTCAGTACCTCGCCGCCCAAGACGGTTTGCACGCAAAGACCCGAGACTACTCTGCCCTCGATCTCGCCCGCGAGCTGCTGCGGATCGCCGAGGCAGGGCTCGACCGTCAGGACACTGACGGGCCAGAGGAACGATCTCTGCTCGAGCCCGCGAAGGCACTCGTCGCTAGCGGTCAAACACTCGCCGATCGCTGGGTGGGCGATTACGGCGCGAACCTCGACGCGCAACGCACCCGCGAGCTGTTGCTGTCCGCACAGTTCTGACCCACCACGGTAACGTTCTAGAACAATCAGTTCTTCCAGTCCCACCTCAGGTCCGAGTGTTAAATCGGCTTTCCTCGGGCAAAGCCTTTGCGTCGTGTGCCAGAACTGTGGTGTCGTCGGCCACTGTTCGTTCAACGAGGGGGGGCCGTGAAGGCAAGACTCAGTTTGCCGAGTGCTATCGTGGTGGTTTCGACGTTGCTCTATGGATGCAACGACCGGGCGCGGTGCGTGAACCAGTGCGATGCATTCACGAGCTGCGGCTTCGGGACCGCGGCCTGCGAA
Source organism: uncultured Bdellovibrionales bacterium (assembly GCA_964468125.1). Classification (GTDB taxonomy): domain Bacteria; phylum Myxococcota; class XYA12-FULL-58-9; order XYA12-FULL-58-9; family CAYXVF01; genus CAYXVF01. The sequence continues at coordinate 53,978 of CAYXVF010000031.1, forward strand.
GACGCCTGCGTGCAAGCACTGAAGGACGCCGAGGCGTTCTCCGCTGAGTGTTCGGAAGCGGCGGAGGATCTGGTTTCGTGCCAAGGGTTGTTCGCGGGCTGTGAAGAGCTTGCCGACTCCAGCGCCTGCGCCGAAGACCGTGCGACCTACAGCACGGCCTGCGAAGGCGCTGAATTGACCGATCTCGAGCTGCGCGGCGATACCAGCAATGTGAGCACCGGGGGTGGCGGTAGCACCGGCGGTGGGGGCAGCACAGGTGGCGGTAGCACAACCGGCGGCTCCCTCGAGGCCAGTGATTTCTCGGTGACGCCGATCGCGGATGGCACCTCCGAGGTCTTCAATACCATGGGGGGCGGGCTCGATTTCGACTACACGGTGTCGTTGATGAGCGGCTTCGTGAGCGAGCGCTTCGCGACGTTCAGCGCCACGGCGCCCACCTCGGGGGCGATCAGCTTCGACTACACCTTCACCGGCGATCACCGCACGATGGCGACGGCGTACGCGGCGACTCTCGGGTCGGACGGCCGAATCCTGGTCGACCAGAGTACAGATGGAGGTTTCACATTCAGTGGCAGCGTGAGCCAGAGCGTGTCCGCTGGGTCGATCTTTGGATTCCAGGTGGGTGGCTCAAATGGTGACGCCAATGCCGTGCTGGAAGGTACGCTCTCCATTACCAACCTCGTTGTTCCGTGAGGATGTCTCGAATGAATACGGCCCGGATTCTGACGCGTTTGGCGGCCTTCGCTGCCTTTTGTTTGCTCGCTGTTGGTTCGGCGCGCGCCCAGAGCGTGGAGCAGCGCTGCTACGACATGGTGCAAGGCAAAGTGTCCTGGGACCAGCGCGGCAGCACGCGCTGGAACGACGCGAACGTACGTCGCCTCTGTGAGGGCGCAGCGGACCCCAGCGCGCGGATCCTTTGCTTCCAGGGGAAGATCGCTTCCGGGCTCACCTGGGACAAAGCGATCGCTCAGTGTCAGTCGACCGGTCGGACCGCGCCCCGTCCAGCGCCCCCTCCGCCCCCACCCAAGGAACCGAAGAATGATCAACCCGTGCGCCTTTTCAGCGAGACCTACAGCGCACCCAAGTCCGAGCTCCCAGACCTCGATTGGCTGGTCCGAGGGAATCACGTGGGCTCGGGCTTCGTTGAGCTTCGCCACGACGCGCCAATCTTGCTGAGCTTCACCGTGCGCTGGGAGGAGGCGAACACTCAGGGACAGTTTCAGAAGAAAAAATTCAAATCGGGGCCCACCGGGGTCAGCTGGGGCAAGACCTTGTTCCTGAAGAACGCGCGCAACGTGCGGGTGGTGGTGAAAGACGCCGGCGCCGGTAACGCGGTCAACACCGTGGGCAAGATCTTTGGTCAGAAGAAGGTGGTCGATCGTAAGGTCTACGAGCAATCGTTCTCGCGGCCGCCGAACAACTGCATCTCCATCGGCAGCAACCTGAAGGCGCGGGCTTGCCCCGGTGCGGACGACAACATCATTCGCACCGCAACGGTCTTCATGGATCGCAATGGGCCTTTGATCCGCGATCTTTCGCAGCACGCCGCGCGAGTGGTCTCGCGCGTCGGCAAGGTGAAGGGCAAGAGCGGCGCGAAAGTGGCCGACTTGATCGAGCTCGACGAGATTCGCGCGATCGTCCAACGGCATCGGGTACAGCACGCGTCCCTGAGCGGAACCCGAGACGCGCTCTACCGACCCGGCCGAGACGACGGGCGAACCGAAGCGGTCGCCTTGCGCAACAACGGGGGCATTCGCTCGATCACGTTTTCCGCGAGCGCCGATGCGTCTTTCGTGCTCGGGGGCAACACCTCGGCCGGCTTCGGTTTCAGCACGACCGGCGGCATCCGGCCCATCGGCTTCTACGGCGTCGCCTGGACCGCCGGTATCAGCGCTGGCGCGGACGCATCGGGTGCGATCGGCGTGTTCTTCGACGACACGGATAACCTGAGTGGCAACGCCCATGGGGTGGTCATCGGCGCGAGCAAAGGCATCGGCGCGGCGCTCACGATTTGGTTCGCTTACGAGAAGACGCCCACGATCATCGGCTTCGAGGTTTCGCCGCAGGGCGGCGTGAGCGCCGAGGTCGAGTACATTCGCGGGCACACCTGCGCCACCCGCGGTGACTGCCCAAAAATCTGGGACTAGGGCACACCTCACAGCCCCGCCTTCTTCCTCCTTTTCGCATGCCCAATTGGTTTTGCCTCGGCGTGCGTTCGGAATCGGCAGTGAAGTACGGC
>CAYXVF010000032.1:0-17651 GCA_964468125.1 uncultured Bdellovibrionales bacterium
CGATCACGGCCGAATAGGCTCGTCACTCCGCAAGAGCCACGGCCCGAGCCGGCTCGCACCGGCGTCTCGGAGGATACGGGCCATCTCGTCCCGATCGAGAGCCATCTTCGGATCGTCGATGCCGTCGTCTTCACCCCGCAGAAGGGCGTTGACGTCGCGGACCCGAGTGCGGGCGTCAAAGAGCCCCAGCGGAAAGAGCCCGCGGCGTTGCGCGTAGGTGGGGACAATCCCGGCGCCTGTGACGATCGGATGACGCGCGCCCGTTGCCCGTTGGCGGGCCCACTCGAAATCCAGGACGAGCTCACCGCCGAGCTTCACTGAGTCGGTCGGCATGTAGCTCAGATAGTTGCCGAGGGAGTAGGCGACGACACACGTGCGCGGGCGCGGATCGTTCTTATCCTCGACGTAGTGGTCGCTGCCCTTGGCCTCCGGCACATTCACGTGGAGCACCTCCATCGGCTGAAGCACGTGTGGGTGATGGCCGACGATGACATCCGCACCGAGTGCTGCGAGCTCACGAGCCATCTCCATCTGAAACGGGTCCGGATACCACTCGTATTCGTGACCCTGATGGAGTGACATCACGATGACGTCCGCACCCGCGGCACGGGCCTCGGCGATCAGACGCGCCGCATCCTTCGTGTCGGGCTTGCCGTTCGCGAGCCGTTCGACGGGCAGGGCGTTTAGATAAGGAGGTGTCTCCTTGCTCTGATTGATCCCCCAGGTCATGGGAATGACACTCAGTTTCAAACCATTGCGCTCAACGACGGAGAAGCGCCCGTGACGCTGCGTCGAATCGATCCTCACCTCTTCACCAGGCACACGAGCGACGCCTACGGTCTGTATGCCGCGCGCCTCCACCTCGGCGAGCGTTTCGGCGAGTCCCTCTCGGCCCGTATCCAGCGAGTGATTGTTCGAGAGTCCGAGCAAATCGAAGCCCGCGCCGGTCGCCGCCTCCACCCCCGTGGCGAGATGGTCGAGGTAGTCAGGCTTCACGTTGAAGCCGAGCTCGAGAAAGGAGCGAAAGCGACCCGGCTTTTGGTGGGGCGTTGCCATGGTTTCGAGATTCCCGTGCAAGAAATCGTAGCCTCGGAGACGCTCGGCTACGCGCCTCGTAAAAGGCATCTCGTGCGTTCGCTCGACGAGCATCAGGTCGCCCACGGCCCCCATGCGAATCCGGGGCCCGCCTTCCAGTGTGTAGTGACGGCTCAGGTCCAGAGCGTTTGCCCCATTGCGGTTGCGCTCGGCGAAATAGCGCATGATTTGCTCAGACGAGCCCGGCTTCATCTTTACCGCTTTGAGCAGGTAGCCGAGAAAAGACAGGGGTCGTTGAATGCCGAATTCTTCCGCCGTCTCGACGCGCGGACGCTGGTAGTGGTAGCGAAACGGCACCGGTTCTGCCTCGTACGGAAAGCGATCTCGAAAATCGCCCGCGACGGGCCCTACACGCACGGGTGTGATCGACATTTTCAGTGCCAATCTCGAACGAGGCCGCGGCCCGGACGCGCAGAAAGACCACAGGCTTCGGCAGTCGAGCCGATTTGAACCTCAGCACTGGCGAGCAGCGCGATCACGTGCAGCATCAGAATTCCTCCGCGTGATGAACGGCCATTATCGTCGGCGAGGTATCCGGGTTGTGCCGTCTCGCGCGGAATCGAAGCGCCGCAATCTACGCATTCACGCGTGAAATCAGAGCAATATCGCCGTTTCACGCGACTGCGGTTTCGGCCTATCATCCCTCCCGCAAGGGAAGGGGATCTCCATGCGCCACTCGCTTCGCAGCACTTTCATCAGCGCCACGTTACTTCCACTCGTCTTCAGCGCCTGCCATTGCGGCGAGACGCTCGACGTGATTCAGGCCTCGCCACAAGGCTCGCTCTCCACCACGCCGGTGTTCGTCGAAGTGCAATTCGACCGTCCGCTCCTCGATCCGGATAGCCCCGGTGCGGAGGTGCCCTCCCTGGACATTCACACTCGCCCCGAGCTCGGCGGCACCGTTAATTTCCCGACCCCCTCGTCTCTCGCGTATTCCTTCGCCACCGCACCGGCCCCGGCCACCGAGGTGTCAGTCACGATCGACGCGGGACTGCGCTCCTTCGACGGCGCAGCAGTCTTGAAGAGCGACTACAGCTTCTCCTTCGTCACCGAGCGCAATCGGATGGAGCGCATCACCGTCTTGGGGCCCGCCCGAGAAGACGAGAACGACAAACGTCTGCGCCTTCCAGAACGCGGCGACAACAAACTCGCGAACCTCGATCTCGGCGAACAGCTCCTCGTTCACCTCCGCTTTCCCGCGACGATCGAACAGCTCGAGAAGCTCGTGGCGGTGAGGGCAACGCCGATGGCCGAGGGCGAGGCTCGCCCGGTCGAATTCACTCTTCATTTTCCGGACGAGAGCTCGGGCCTCGGTGTGAACCGCTTTCTGATTCGTCCAAAGAGCAACTGGCCAAAGCACGCGTACCTCGACGTCGAGATGGGTACTGGTCTCAAGGTCGCGCTCGACGGCGCGGGTCCGGTGGGCTCGGACGAAACCCAGGCGCTGCGTGTGGCCACTTACGGTCCCATCGACATCACCGCCGGACCTGACTGCGAGCTGTGCACGCCCCCCAACGTGCTCGCCTTCGAGTTCACGACCCCTGTGACCTGTACGGACGTGGTCGACCGGGTATCGCTGAAGCCCAAGGTCGATCGCCTCAGCTGCGCCGGGCAGCCAAAGAGCAACGTCGTGCGGATCGAGCCCTTCCCGAAGCTCGCGTCCTTCACCGAGTACACACTGACTGTCGACCGGGGCGTGAGAGATGCCTTCGGCCAGGAGCTCGCTGTGAAGAAGACGTTCACGATGAAGACCGGCTCTGGGTCGCCACGCTTCGCGCACCAGCTGATGTTCAACGTGCTCGAGCGAAAGCAGGGCGGTAGCCATGAAGAAAAGGTCTACAAGGCCGCGAAGCTGAAGGTCCGGGGCAAGCGCTTGAAGCTGAAAGAAGCGTGGTCGGTCATTCGATCGCAGGGCCTCGAAGACCAGATCGCCTGGGAACGGCTCCCCTGGTGGCTTTCAGATCCCTACTACTATTCTTACTACGCCGGTGACTGTTATTGGGACGACGAGCTCGGCGAGGAGGTTTGCGGAGAGACCTCGATGCGCTACCCGGGTCACGCCGACGGCGACGTGGAGCTGTCCGATCCCAAGGTCAGTGAAATCCCGATCGATGCGTCCGACGAAGATGAAGGTTGGAGCGTCGTGCAGGTCCCCCTCGACCCCTACCTCGAAGGCGAGGGAGGGATTGTCGTCCTCGAGCACACCCCTTATGACGAGGAGGGCAACAAGCTCTCCAACCCCGTGCTCCGACTCCTGAACGTGACGGACGTAGGGCTGACCGCACGGTATTCGCCGAATCAGATGATCTTGATGGCCGCACGCCTCTCCGACGGCTCACCGGTCGCCGGCGCGGAGGTGGCGGTCTACGCCGCTGCCGCGAACCAGCTAGACCTGGACGCGAGCCCGGCTACGGCGACGACCAACGCGGAGGGGGTCGCGGTCTTTCGAGCCAGTGAGCTCAGCGCCGATGGCGAGGTCCCGGACCTTCAGGGGCAACCGCTTTTTGTCACCGCGCAGGCGGGAGACGACCAAGCCTTTCTTTGGAGCCGGTTCACCAGTGGAGGGCGCAGGGCAAGCACCGACGGCCCGAACCTCGTCGGCGCGGTGTACACGGAGCGCGGCGTCTATCGTCCCGGCGAAAAGGTCTACTACCGGGCCGTCGTCCGCAATCAAACGGCGAGCGGGTTCACGACTCCCACCGGTTCGGCGCAGGTCTCCGCGGAGCGATCGAGCGGCGGCTACTACGACAGCGACGAAGACGAGGCGATCTACACCAACACGCAGGATCTCTCCGAATACGGCACGGTGCATGGAGAGTTTGTCGTCCCGGCGTCGGCGCGGATCGGAGACTACGGCCTCACGGTGAAGGTCGGGGACAAGACGGTCCGTGGCAGCTTCATGGTCGCCGAGTTCCGACGCGCGGAAATGAAGGTTGTTGTGAACACGGATGCTTCGGAATACGTGCGCGGCGACAAAATGAACGTGCGCGTCAACGCGGACTATCTCTTTGGAGCGCCGGCCGCGGGCCTCGACGTGCGCTGGACGCTACGCCGCTCCTGGGCCTACTTCAACTCCAAGCGTTTCCAGAACGCGGTCTTTTCCAACTCCGACCGGCACTACTGGTACGACGACAGCTCGAGCTACACCGAGTTTCTCGACGAGGGCCGAAGCACGCTCGACGACAAGGGATCCTTCACCTTTAGTCGCCGGCTCGCGGGCACGAGCGCTCGTGGACGCGTGGAAAACCTCGTCGTCAGCGCGACGGTCGACGATGAGAGCGGCCAGAGCGTCAGCTCACGCCGCACGGTCCTCGTGCACCCGGCAGAGGTCCACGTGGGAATCGTACCCAAGGGCTACATCAAAGACGTAGGCCGCGTTTTTAGCTTCGACGTCGTGTCGGTCACTCCCGACGATCAACCCGCCGCCGGCGTCACCGTCAAGGTTGGCTCGCGGCAGGAGCGCTGGTACTCGGTCAAGCGCCAAGGGCCCGGGGGCCGCATGTACTGGGATTGGCGCAAGGAGGTGCTTGAAAACGACGAGGTCTGCACCGGAAGAACCGATGAAAACGGCGTATTGAAGTGTCAGTTCACGCCCAAGAAGGGCGGCTCGCTTCGCCTCGTCGCCTCCGCGACAGATCGCAAGAAGCGCAAGGTGGTCGCGAGCGCCTGGTACTGGGTCGTGGGTGATCCCAACTACTACGGCGGTCGGTCGAACGAGAATCGGGTCAGCGTCTTCACGGAGAAACCCGAATTCGAGGCGGGTGAAACCGCGCGCGTTGCCTTGAGCTCGCCTTTCAAAAAGGCGCTGGCGATGATCACCGTCGAGCGCGAGGACATTCTTTGGCACAAGGTGATGGAGGTGGGAACGAACGCCACCGTCGACATTCCGATCGCCTCGTCCTGGACACCAAACGTCTACATTTCCGCGACCCTCGTTCGCGGACGTGTCACGCCGGAAGGCGGCCTCGAACCGGATCCCGAACGAGACAAGCCCGCCTACGCAATGGGCTACGTGAACATCAAGGTGAAGCCCACGCACAACGTGCTCGACGTGAAGCTCAGCACCGATCGGGAGAAATACGAGCCGGGAGAGCAAGTCAGTGCCAGCGTCATCACCGCGCTCTACGACGGCAAGGGCGTGCCGGCGGAGGTGAACCTCTACGCCGTGGACGAAGGCGTCCTCATGCTCACGGGCTATCGCGTGCCGAATCTGATCCCGAAGCTCTTCGCAGAACGACCCTACGGGGTGCTTGCGCTCGACACCCGCATGCACGTCCTCGGCAGGCGCGAGTACATCACGCCAGTGGTCAAGGGTGAGGACGACGGCGGCGGTGGTGGCGAAGGCGACTCGGGCGAAGAGCTGCGCAAAGACTTCAACCCCGTCGCCACTTGGGTTGGTGCCATCGAGACTGACGGAAGCGGAAAGGCCATACACCGCTTCAAAGTTCCGGATACGCTCACCACCTACCGGCTCATGGCGGTCGCGGTCACGAAAGACGACCGCTTTGGCAGCGGCAAGGCGGAGTTCCTGGTCAACAAGACATTGATGATGCGCCAAGCGTTGAGCCGCTTCGCACGCCCCGGAGACCGCCTCCAGGGTGGCGTCGTGGTGAATCAACTCAGTGGCGCAGATTCAGAGGTAGAGGTCACCCTCGAAAAGATCGACGAGCAACTGTTCACGGTCCGTGGAGAGCGCACGTTTACGCGCACTGTGGGCGCGAATGAGACGGTGCCCTTTCGATTCGATATCGAAGCAAACGACGCAGAAGGGGAGGCGGAGATCATTTTCGCTGCGAAGATGGGCAAATTCCGGGACCGGGTGCAGCTGAAGCTGCCGGTGAAGCGTCTCCAACCCCGCGAAGCAGTGAGCGTTGCCGGGGTTCTCGCCCCCGGCACCACGAAACATCGATTGACGCTGCCACCGGTCGCGCGCGCCGTCGGCTTCGATTTCAACGCGAGCGGCTTACCGGTTGCCAACCTGGAAGACAAAATCCGGGGCCTCGTGGGTTATCCCTACGGCTGCCTCGAGCAGCGCACGAGCAAGATCATGCCCCTCGTGGCGATTCAGAGACTCTCAGAGGAGCTGAATTTCGCGTCGATCCCGACGGACAAGATAGGCGGCTGGGTGAACGAATGGGTCAGCCTCGTGCCGAAGTACCGATGCTCGGACGACGGCTTTGACTACTATCCAGGATGCGCCAGTGGCAGCGACCCCTACCTAACCGCCTTCGCCCTGGAGGGCATGCTCACCGTGCGGCAGTTCGGCTACGAGGTGCCCGACGCATTGATCACGCCGGCGGCGGACTATCTCGAGCAACAACTGAAGACCATGAAGCCGAACGCCACGAGCTGGGATCGGAATGCCAGCGGTCTCGCCGGGGCGCTCCGCGTCTTGACCGCGCTCGGCCGTGCAAAGCCCGCCCTCGAGAATCGGCTCTATGAAGGACGCACCCAGCTGCCGCTCTTTGCCAAAACCGATCTCATTCGGGCGATTCACGGCCGGACAAAGAAGCTCACGCCCGAGATCCGCACGCTGCTGGCGGAGGTGGAGTCGAAGGGCCGCGCCCGCAACGGCACGATTCGTTTCGCCGCCGATGATCCGGACCGCTACTGGTGGGCCTGGGACAGCGACATGCGCTCGACGGCGCTCGTGCTCCGGACCCTGCTGCAGGTGCAGCCGGCGGACGACAAGATCCCGCTCATCCTTCGCGGCCTCGTGGCCCTCGACAACGAGACGGTCTACTACGCCACGCAAGGGATCACCCAGACGCTGATCGCCCTCGCGGAGGCGGCAAAATCCCTCAAAGACGAGAAGAACCAACCGAAGATGACCGTGACGCTGGACCGCGCGAGCCTCGCACAAAACCAGGGGGTCGGCCGGGCGATGGAGAAGCTGACGCTACCGGGCTCGGATCTTCGAGGCGGCGGCCCCTTCGAGCTCAACGTCACCAATTCCGGGGAAGGGCCGCTCTACTACGGCGCCTTCTTCAGCTACGCCTATCCGGCGACCGCACGACTCCCGGCCCGGGACGATGGATTCGCCATCACGCGCCGCTACACCGATCGGGAGGGCCGGCCGATCGGAAAGAGCGTGAAGGTAGGGGACTACGTCATGGTTGAGCTCGAGATCCTGGTGGAGGAGGACGGCAATATGGTGGTGGTCGACGATCCGCTCCCCGCTGGACTCGAGCCCGTGGACACAACGCTCGAAACCTCTGACACGGAGATGGCGAAGGTGATGGAGAACGCCGGCGGTGGCCGCGACTGGAGCTGGTGGCGCTCGCGCTACAAGGAGCTGCGGGACGACCGCACGGTTTGGAGCTTCCGCAAGCTTTGGCGAACGAATCCGCGTTATCCGCTGAAGCTGCGCTACCTGACTCGCGCCACGACCGCTGGCACCTACTATGCGCCAGGGACGCGGGTGGAGCGCATGTATCAGCCCTTCATCCGTGGCCGCGGCGTCGGTGCTGACCTGACGGTCCTGCCGAAGTGATGAGTGCTCCGTTTTGAATACCCTTGCGAAGAGGCGCTCGGCGGCTTGGCTGCTGACCGCGCTCTCCCTTCTGTCTGCGGTTCTGGCTCTGAGTGTCCAAGGTGGTGCGCCAGAGCTCGAGCGCGTCTCCCGCGAGGCTCATCGTTCCACCCGCGTGGTCGACCGCCATGGCCGGCCCATTGCCGAGTCGCTCTCGCCGATGGAAACCCGCAGCTGGCCCGTGTCTTTGGACGCGATGAGCCCGCACGTCATCGCGGCCGTTCTCGCCGCCGAAGACCGACGTTTTCAGGAACACGGAGGCCTGGATTTTAGAGCGATCGCCCGCGCCGCTCTCCACAACGCACGTGCGCTCCGGGTGGAGCAGGGGGGCTCGACGCTGACCCAACAGCTCGCGCGCCTGCTCGCAGCCGACCGAGCTCGCAGCCGCGGCGAGCCGATCCCGCGCCGCAGCTTCAGACAAAAACTGGAAGAAGCGCATCTCGCCCTGCGGCTGGAGAGTGCGCTCGACAAGGGCACGCTCCTCGAAGCGTTCTTGAACCGAGCGCCCTTTGGACACGGGGCGGTTGGGATCGAAGCGGCTGCTCGGCGCTACTTCGACGTCTCGGCGGCGTCTCTGAGTGCAGCGCGCGCTGCGTGGCTCGTGGCGCTGATCCGCGGGCCCTCCTACTACGACCCGTTCGCGCATCCGGAGCGTGTCTCGGCACGGACGGAACGAATTCTCGCTGCGATGCGAGAGCAGGGCCATCTGACAGCGGAACAAGACAGCCGTGCACGGGGGGAAGCCGTAATCCCGAGACGCCATGCTCTCGATCGACAGAACGTACACGCGCTCGCTCTCGCGCGGCGCGAGTGGGATCGGCGCGGCGGCGGTCAAACCCCCGCGGAGCTGCCTCTCACGATCGACGCGAGGCTCGAGGAGACGATCCGGAAGATCGTGCGCGACGAGGCACCCAAGATCTATCGACGCGGCGCCCGTTCCTCCGCGGTGGTGGTGCTCGACAATCGAGAAGGGAGCGTGCTCGCGGCCGTCGGCGCCACCTTCGAGGAGAATCCGCTTTGGGGACAGTTCAGCGCGGTCACCTCGAAGCGTCAGCCGGGCTCTGCCCTCAAGCCCTTCCTCTACGCGGCAGCGCTTGCAGACGGCGACACCGCGGCCAGTCTCGCCGCGGACATTGAACGTCCGTTTCCCGACACCTGGGGGATCTACAAGCCGAAGAATTACGACGAGCTCTACCACGGACCCGTGCGTTACCGCGCCGCGCTCGCCCAGAGCCTGAATGTCGCCGCCGTAGATGTCTTGAGCAAGGTTGGACTCGATCGCTTCTACCGAACTCTCGAAGCATTCGGCATCACCACGCTGGAACGACGTCCGGAACACTACGGCCTTGGGCTCACCCTCGGAAGCGCACCCGTGATGCTGATCGATCTCGCGAATGCCTATGCCGCGCTCGCCCGTGGTGGGGAGTGGCGCCCCTGGACTGTCTTGCGCACGCACGAAGGTCTCGCTGACCTCGAGGCGCCGCGCCGCGTGCTCGACCGGGAGACCGCCTTTCTCATCGGCGACATGCTGGCCGACGGCAACGCACGAGCGGAACAATTCGGTATTCGCAGCATTCTCACCACACCGTATTGGGCCGCGGCGAAGACCGGCACGAGCAAGGGCTACCGCGACAACTGGACCTTCGGCTTCAGCGCCGAGGTGACCGTGGGGGTTTGGGTCGGCGACCCGACGGGCAAACCGATGCATCAGATCAGCGGTGTGGAAGGAGCGGGCACCATTTGGCGCCGGGTGATGGACGAGCTCACCGACGGTGCATCTCGCGCACCACAGCCCCCCGGGGGCCTGAGCAGGGTTCGGATCTGCTCCGTGTCCGGGCAACGAATCGGACCCCATTGCACCGGGGGTCTCGACGAGTGGTTTCGGCCAGGGCACGCTCCTGAGGAGCCATGCAGCTTTCATCGGCACGCGCGCATCGATCCGAGCGATGGTGGGCTCGTACCCGCAGAGTGCCGCGTCCCCGAAGCGCAGTTGGCACACGTGACGGTATACCCGTCGCCCTACGACGCGTGGGCGGAGGAGAGCGGGGCAGGACGCAGCGCACGCGTGAGCGGTCGTTGTGCCTCGGGGTCGACGGAAGGCGCGACCGTGAAACTGCTGAGCCCGGCCCCGACGGAAGCGATTCGACTCGATCCGGATGTCCCCCTCGAGCGCCAGGCGCTCACGTTCCGCGCCAAGGTCGAAGGCACGCTCGCTCCGGTGACCTTTCTCGTCAATGGAGAGCCAGTGGCCGAGGTTCTTCCCCCCTACGAGCTCATTTGGCCCGTTCGGCCAGGGCTCCACCGTGTCGAGGCGCGCGTATCCGAGAGCGCGCGCTCCAGCATTCATCTCGTCGAGGTGCGATGACGGCGCGATCCCGTCGCGTCGCGCTCGTCGTTTTGACGCTGTCGAGTGCGGGGTGCTCGACCGTCCAGCCGCTCCGCCCCTTGGAGCCCGGCGACTTCGCCCTGGAGGGCTCGCTGGTCGGTGTCTTCCTGCGCGAGGACTTCGTCTACGCGGGGGCCCAACCGTTGATCGGAGCGCGCTACGGTCTCACCGACACGCTCGAGCTCCGCGGCCACCTCCATCCGGTGGGACTCTTTGCCTCGGTCCTCTCCGGTGACCTCGGGATCGTGTGGCACGGCCCACGGGTCGGTGAAGTCCGGTTTCATGGTGCGCTCGACGCCTGGTGGCTCAGCGATCCGCGGGCGAATACAGGAGGCCTTCGCGGCCTCATCAACGCGCGCAGCCTCGTGCACTGGGAAGCGAGCGAGGTGGTCTGGCCCTTCGCAACACTCGACGCGGGGCTCGCCTTTGACGACGGCGACTTCGTTCCCGGGGTCGGCACGGGCCTCCAATTCCCTCTGGGGGTCTGGGAGGTCTCCATCGAAGCGCGCCTCAGCGCCTTCGACGAACGAACAAATGATTTCAGCCAGCCCTACGTCGGGATCGGCGGACAGGGGATCCTCTATGGCGGAATTGGGTTAGCCTACCGCCTATGAGGCGTCTTCTCGTCAGTGCCGTGCTCGTCTCGCTCACGTCCTGCGAGCTCGAAAACACGCTCCTGTTTCGCACGGACAAAACAGACGCCTACGCGCTCCCGAACAATCGCATTCCAGACAGCGCCCTCGAAGAGCTCACGATTCTCACCGGCGACGGGGTTCGGATCGCGGCCGTCTACGCGCAGCAGCCACTGGAGAGCGACACGGCGCTCGTGTTTCACGGCCAGGGGGGCAACATCGACGGCTTTTGGGACCGCGTGATGCGCTTGTGGGACTTCGGCCTGTCGGTATTGATCATCGACTATCGAGGATACGGGAAAAGCGAGGGTGAGCCGTCGGAGCAGGGCCTCTATGAAGATGGACGCTCCGCCCTTCAGTGGCTGCTCGCCTCGGGGCTCCCCCGTGAACGAATCTGGTTGTGGGGGATCTCACTCGGGACCGCCGTCGCGAGCCAGGTCGCCGTCGAGGAAGCGGTCGCTTTCATGGTCTTGGATGCGCCCTTCACCTCGATGGCCGACATGGTGGGAGACGCGAGCCCGCTCGACCTCCCGCGAGACTGGGTGATCGAGTCCGAATGGGACACGCTTTCGCGAATGCCCCGGGTTTTGGCGAAGACCGTCGTGGCCCATGGCACCTCCGACGGGGTCGTGCCTTTTCGCCTGGGCGAGCGCGTCTTCGACGCCGCCCCGCAGCCCAAACGCTTCGTGCCGGTGAACGGGGCAGGGCACAACCGGCTGATCCTCGATCACGCCCCGGCAATTCTCGAGGCGGTGGACTCGCTTCGCGATTGACGCTTCCGTGCGATCTAAAAAGGCTGCAGACTCGGCCACGATGGGCAGCAGCTACGGACAACGGAGCGAACGAGGGGCCGTCCCCTGGAGCAGCGTGTTCTTCGTTCTCGTGCTGGGAGGCGTAACGTACTTGGGCTTTGTTTACGTGCCCGTCTACCTGACGGAGTTCCGGATTCAAAACGAGACCAAGGGTCTAGCGAACAAAGCGCTCGTCAGCACGGCCTCCGATGACGTCCTCGTCGAGCGGTTCATTCAGGTGGTAGAGAGACGCACGGGCATCGAGCTCTACTCCTCGGACGTCCTCATCGACCGCATTGAAGCCAACGAGCGTACCCGGGCCGTAGTCGAGTACGATATCGTGATCGAATTCCCATTCCTGGATCGAGAAGAGGTTAAACACGTCGTGACCGAAGTAGAGGTCACCCGCTCGAGGGCCTATTGAAGAGCGTCAGACCGGCGGTGTATGGCCCTACAACTGCGAGGAGGATGAGGTGTCTCGGGTATTGATGGATGCGGCTGCGGTCGAGCGAGCCATACAGGACATGGTGGAGACCTTGGTGGCTCACGGCAACGACGGGCCTTGGGCGGTGGTAGGGATCCGCCGCGGCGGCGAAACGCTCGCCAAGCGCCTCGCGGCCGGCATCGAGGCCAAAACCGGCGAGAAACCGGAGCTCGGAATGGTGGACATCACCCTCTACCGAGACGACGGTTTCGGACCGAATGATTTTCCCTCGGTGGGTGTGACGGACATTCCCTTCGTTTTGAAAGAACGAACCGTGGTCTTGGCGGATGACGTGCTCTACACCGGCCGCACGGTCCGCGCCGCGATAGACGCCATCTTGGACTATGGGCGACCGAAGGCCGTTCGCCTCGCGGTCCTGGTTGACCGGGGATTGCGCGAGCTGCCCATTCGGGCGGACGCCGCAGGCATCGCGATCGAAACCACCCCTGGACAACACGTCGACGTTCGTGTGAATGAGACCCCCGGCGGAACGGATGAAGTCCGTGTAACGAATGGAGGAGAAGCTTCGTGATCGCAGGGCAACACCTGTTGGGAATTCGAGGCCTGAGCAAAGACGCCATTCATCACATCCTCGATACCGCCGAAGGTTTTCGAGAGATCTCTCGGCGCCGCATCAAAAAAGTCCCCACGCTTCGGGGCCGCACGATCGTCAACGCCTTCTTCGAGAACAGCACACGCACGCGGGTGAGCTTCGAGCTCGCCGCCAAACGCCTCTCCGCCGACGGGGTCAACGTTTCGGCGAGCGGCACGAGCGTGGCCAAGGGCGAGTCCCTCATCGACATGGCTCAGACCCTCGCTGCGATGCAGCTCGATGCCGTCGTCATCCGCCACGGGCAGGCAGGAGCGCCGCATTACCTCGCCGAGCGTTTAGACGCGCGCATCATCAACGCCGGCGATGGGCAGCACGAGCACCCCACTCAAGCGCTCTTGGACCTGATGACCATACGACGCCACTTCCGAACCCTCGAGAACCTCGACGTCGCGTTGGTCGGGGACATCGCGCACAGCCGAGTGGCGCGATCGAATCTGCTCGCGCTGCACACGGTTGGGGCAAACATTCGCGTCGCTGGCCCAAAGACCCTCCTGCCGCCTCAGATCGAAAGGGCCTACCGGTGCACGGTCTGCAACTCAGTGGCAGAGGCGGTGGAAGGCGCGCACGTCGTGATGGCCCTGCGTCTGCAACGGGAACGAATGGTGGAAGGGTTGCTCCCGTCGCTGCGCGAGTACGCGAACGAATTCGGCGTGAACGCCGCGCTTCTAGAGACGACACGGCCCGAGGCGATCCTCATGCACCCCGGTCCGGTCAATCGCGGCGTCGAGCTCGCCCCGGATGTAATCGACGGGCCTCGCAGCGTGATCCTCGACCAGGTGGAAAACGGCGTCGCGGTGCGGGCGGCGATTCTCTACCTCATTCTGGGAGGAGAGCCATGACCCTGGTGATCCGTAATGGCCGACTCCTGGACCCGCGGAGCGGCACGGACGCCACGCGAGACGTGGTCATCGCCGACGGACGCGTGAAAGCGGTGACCGAGGCGCGAGGCGCCGATGGCGATGGCGCGCAGGTGGTTGACGCAACGGGACGGTGGATCGTTCCCGGCCTCGTTGAGCTCGCCGCCCATTTTCGCGAGCCAGGTCACGAGTACAAAGAGGATCTGCAGAGCGGTGCCGAAGCGGCGCTCGCCGGTGGCTTCACCCATGTGGCCCTCGCCCCAGACACGGACCCGGTGACGGACAACGTCGAGGTGGTGGAGTACTTGCACCGCCGGAGCGCGCTTCTCGACCGCTGTGACCTACGGGTCGTAGGCGCCGCGACGGTCGGGCTGAGGGGCGAATCGATGGCGCCGGTCGCCGAGATGGCAAAGGCTGGCGCGGTCGCCGTGGGTGACGCCGAGCACTGGATCAAGAGCGCCTCCTTGATGCGTCGGCTGCTCGAATACGCCGAACACTTTGGCGTCCCGGTGTTCAGCCGCCCGAGCGATCCGGAGGTGGCACGAAGCGGCGAGATTCACGAGGGCGAGGTTTCCACCGCCCTCGGCTTGCGCGGCATTCCGCGAACCGCCGAGGATCTCGCGGTCGCCCGGGACATCATGATGGCCGAGTACACCGGCGGTCGCGTGCACCTTTCAGGGGTCTCCACCGCCGGAGCTATCCGCCAGATCCGCGAGGCGAAAGCCCGGGGCGTACGCGTCACCGCGGACGCAAACCCGCTGAACCTGCTGCTGACGCACGAGTCCATGTTCGGTTTCCCCGTGACTCTCAAAGTCCTGCCCCCGCTCCGTGAAGGAAGCGACCGACTAGCGCTGATCGAAGGGTTGAAGGACGGAACGGTGGACTGCCTCGCGTCGCACCACGCGCCGCAAAGCGTGATGGAAAAGGACTCGACCTTTCAGGGCGCGGAGTTTGGCGCCACCGGTCTGCAGACCGCTGTCTCCCTCGCCTTGGCCCTCGTTCGCGAGCACGAGGTCTCGGAGCTGACCATCATACGCGCACTCAGCCATGCACCCGCGCAGGTGCTCGGACTCGATGTTGGCCATGTCACCGAGGGAGCTCCGGCCAACCTCGCGGTGATCGATCCAACGGGCACCTGGACGCTCGATGCGAGCACGAATCGCTCCAAGAGCTCCTATTGCTATCACTACGGCAAGATTCTGCAGGGCCGCGTGCACCAAACGATCAAGGACGGCAGACTCCTGTTCCACGAAGGCGCGGACGCCTCCCTCTAGAGCGAGTCATGTTCCACGGCATCTATGACGACATGGTGCAGTTCGCATCGGAGGGGGATCTCGCCAAGGAGCTAGCCCGCGCCAAAGTCGAATATTTCGAGCGCACCGGCGAGCTCTTCGAGAGTGACCCCGCCTTTGAGCGGCGCATGGCGAGCTTTCTCGAGTGGTATGTTTTCGACCGCGTCATGCCGGAGAACGATGGCCTCACGCCAGCTCGGCTCTACATTCGCGAACGCGGCGGCGACGGCAGCCACACGGATCGCACGCGCATGGACGAAGTGGCGCGATCGGTCCCGTCGCTCTTTGAGTTTCGCAAGATCAAGAACGACCGGCTGCACGTGATCGACCTGCTGTCGAGCTCCAAGCTCTCCGTATTCGAACGCCGCCATCCAGCCGGCCTGGAAGCGGGGGATGTTCTCGAAGCGCGCATGGTCGAGTTTGATGGCGAGCAGTATTTCAGCGAGGTCTGGGCCGTCCACCCGCGGGAGGCACGCCGCTCCATCCTCAAAGCCGCCAAGGCGTTCCGCAAAAAGGGCGGCAGCTTCGAGGAGCGAGTGGACCTCGTGCACCGGGTGGCCCGTCTTTCAAATCGCTGCGAGCGCTACAAACACGTCAGCCCCAAACAGTTCTTCGAGGAGCTCGAGGCATGACTGCCCGAACGGCCATCGTTTTGGCCGTCTTTTTCCTCGGCTGCGCGCGCACGATTCCCGTCGTCTCGGCATCGCAGACGGGGTCGAGTATCGATTTCCCCTCCGAGCTCGACCGCGATGTCCGCAGCGCGAGCCTGTTCGTCGATTGGCACTGAGCGCGAGCGCCTCCAGCAAGTACGAAAACGGCGGGCACACTCATCACTGAGTGGCCCGCCGTCGGGTTTTCGTTTCTCAGGAAAGCTTACTTTTCCTTGAGGTACTTCAGCATGGTGTCCACGTCCGACACCTCGAAGGGGTCGGTCGGACAGTTGTCGCTGTAATCCGGTTCGACGAAGAGCTTCTCGATCTTCTTGTCGTTGACGAACGCGCTGTAGCGCCAGGAGCGCATGCCAAAGCCGAGGTTCGTCTTGTCGACGAGCATGCCCATCTTGCGGGTAAACTCACCGTTGCCGTCGGGGAGAAGGAACACCTTCTCCGCGCCGAGGTCCTTGCCCCACTTGAACATGACGAACGCATCGTTCACCGAGATGCACACGACTTCGTCAACGCCGAGCGATTTGAGCTCGTCGTACTTGGCTTCGTAGCCAGGCAGGTGCGTCGAGGAGCACGTGGGCGTGAACGCGCCAGGCAGTGAGAAGATCACGACCTTCTTGCCCTTGAAGATGTCGTCGGTGCTCTTGTCCTCCCAGCGGAACGGGTTGTCGCCGCCGATGCTCTCGTCGCGCACGCGGGTCTTGAAGACGACGTCGGGTACGTTCCTTCCTTCCATCACAACACTCCTTGCAGGTAGCGCCGAGCGGCGCCTTTGTCGGTTTGAACGAGCGCCGGGGTATCACGTCCCCGAGCCGCGCTCAAAGTAAGTCTGCCGGCAGGGAGTGCACCCCTGGAGCGTTCCAAGTCGCGATAGTTTCTCCGAAATCAGCCGATAGCCCGGAGCCCGCGACGATTCGCCGCGGCGGCCGGCTCCGATGATTCAACCGGCGTGTCCAGACGCATCCGTCGACGCTCGTTGCGCACCTCGCTGCGTTCGTTGATGTACTCCCGCGCCGCAAAGACGAACGGCTGAAGCACCATCCCCACCACGCCGGAGATCGGCCCCCATAGCGTCTCGCCCAAGCCTCGCCAGCTCTTGGTCCAGCGCAGGGAGACCACGTCTTGAGCGAAGTAGAGAACGACGCGCGCGGCAGCCGTCGGAAGCTGGAAGATGCCACTGAAGAAACCGCCGATGCCCGCGAAGACCGGCCGGGTCACATTGCGAATGCCTTCCCAAAGCTCCGAGCCTTCGACCCCGAACAGGAGGGCCGGGGTCGCCACGAGCCAGAGGGCAGCGCTAAAGAGCCAGCCGGCGCCTTCCACCACGTTCATGGTGACGCTGTGAATGATGTCCGCGAACCACGAGATGCCGTTGTCGATCTTGTCCCAGGTGCTCAAGCCGTCCTTGGGTCCGTCGACCGGACCGACGCGATCGGTTTCGCGCGGCGCCTCGACCGGTCCTGGCCGATCGACCCGGTCGGCCGGTGTGGTGCGGTCCGTCGGTGCGGTGCGATCCGCCGGGCCCGTGCGCGTGGGCGGAACAGTGCGATCCGGAGGAACCGTGCGATCCGAAGGAACCGTCCGATCGGAAGGCAAACCGCGGTCCGGCGTGGTGCGGTCCGGAGCCGTTCGATCGGACGGCACCGTCCGGTCGTTCGCGGGGCCGGTGCGAGCGGGCGGCACCGGTCGGTCGGTCGAACCTCGGTCTGCCGGGGGGACCGTCGGCCGGTCCGGACGCGGGCCGTCGCTCGTGCGATCGGGCGGCAGCGGTGAGGTGCGGGCAGGGTCTCGGCCTGACTGCTCCTCCCAAGGTGGAATGCGAGAAGGCACGCCGCGATCGCTCGGAACCGCGAGGCCGGGGAGCTCACGCACCACCGGCGCGAGGTCGATGCGTCGTTGGGGGTCTGCAACGACGTCGGTATTCGGGTCCGGACGGCCGTGCTCCACGCGGGCGCGGGCAGTCTGCTGCGCTTCGGCAGACAGGCGTCGCCCGGCGGCTGTCGCCGGGAGGAGGGTACGGGTCTGGGGCGCACCTGCAGGGGCAGGGCGCACGGCTTCTGCGCTCATCGTCATCTCTCGCCTGTTGATGTGAAGGAATTGCGGTCCTGAAGAGGGCCATCTTTCATATCGGCGAGTCCCGCCTCGCTGGTGCGTGTTTTTCGGCCCGGCTATACTTCGCTCATGCGCTCGCTCGCCTGGCTCTTCATCGCCGCCGTTTCAACCGCCTGTGGCTCGAACGAAGTCGACGCGCCGATTTTCGACGAAGACCCGCTCGCCAACACCAATGGGAACTCGAACGGGAAC
>CAYXVF010000032.1:17751-22244 GCA_964468125.1 uncultured Bdellovibrionales bacterium
CGAACACCAACGGGAACGGGGGCACCCCGTGCAGCGAAGACCCGGTCTGTTCCGATCCCTCCGGTGATTTCGACGGCGACGGTCTCCCCAATCAGTGGGAGCTCGACGCAGGCGACGAGACGCTCCTCGATCCCACGCTAGCCGACACGGACGGCGATGGCACGGACGACGGCGACGAAGACCTCGACCTCGACGGGATCACGGCTTTGGGCGAGCTGGCTTTTTCCCGACTGCCGGCGGCGACCCTTGGAGCGCCGCACCCCCTGCGCTTGGACCTCGTCATCGAGCTCGACGCCATGAGCGGACGAACCTTGAGCGATGCTGAAATCCGTGAGGCGGCGACCGCTTTTGCCGCCGCGCCGATCGCAAACGTCGACGGCACCAGCGGGATCGGAATGCACGTCTATCGCGACCAGGAGGCCATCGCGCCGCAAACGTTTGATGGGAGCTTCGCGCCGCGTAACGCGCTCTTTCAAAACAACGGCCCCAGCTACGGCGATGCGATGAGCCCGCCGGTGCCCTACGGCCAAATGGTGCACGTCGTCGTCGGCGCCGAGCGCACGGACATTCCCGGTCGGGGCGGCGAGGCGGTTGAAGGGGCCAACGCGGCGGAGGCAGGCCTCTTGATCTACTACGATGCCATCGCCGACGCGTTTCCGGCCTGCGGCGGTTTTGGACCGGAGCTCTCCTTCAGCCAAGCGCTCGCCAACACGTTCGCCCACGAGGTGGGGCACGCGCTGCAGCTCGGACACGACACCGACGTCGGCGGCGGGGTGAACGGCTACAACGTCATGTCGCTCGTGACCAGCTGCGAGTCGGGTCAGGAGCGCTTCAACGGCCTCGGCAACACGGATGTGAGCCTCGGCAACACGGAGACGGTCGCGGCCCCCCGGTTCAGCGACGCGGCGGTCCTGCTCATGGACTTTGAGAACCGTCTCTCCGTCGACACGGGCACGATTCGCGATACGGACATGTGAAGATTGTTGCGCGAAACCGAAACCGCGCGGTGGGTGTATGATCCGAGCGGTGGCCATCCGAGTCGACAGTCCCCAGCACCCGCTCCTCGGGGCGCCCCTCGAAGGGGCGGGCCCCGTCTCCGCGCCGGCCCCCCTCGATGCACTCACGCTCGGGGCGGAGAGTGCCCTCGCCGGCGAGCCCCTCGACCCGTTCGAGCCCGCGTCCGGAGAAGCGGTCAACGTTTCCCGTGGCGCAGGAACACCGCGCGCCAGGCTCACGCTGCCCCAGGGCGACGTGCGCGACGCGGAGGCCTTTGAGGCGGTGCAAGGCGAGTATCGGGAGCGAACCTGGCCCGCGCTCAGGGACGCGGTCTTCGCCGACGATCTCGAGGGGGTCGACCACCTCGATCCCCTCGAGGTTCGAGCGCGTGTCGACGGGATGGCCTCTCGCGTCGATGCCACCTTTGACGCGATCGCGCGGATCCCGGACCGGCAAGCCTTTCTGCGCGGCACCGCCGCGGCCGATCTCCTGCGACTCACCGAAGCGTACGTGGAGGAGCTTGGCGCGCGCGTTCCGGAATTCGATGACCCTCAGGGGCCCTGGTTTGCCCTCGCCGAAAATGGCTCCGCACTTCACCCATCGGTGTACGACGTCGTCGACCCGGAACATTGCCCGGATCTCGCGGACTACGATCGGGCACGGTTCTTCACGCCGGTGTTTCCAGCTCAGCTCGAAAGCCCCGATCCCGTCGTGGCGCTGCGAAACGTTCTCCCCGGTGGTCCTGAGCTCCCACGACTCTTTCGCGCCTCCGCGCCGGACTTCGGGTGGCGCAGTGCCTCCCTGGAAGGCGTCCCGGTGATCCACCCGCGCAACATCGCCCGGGATCTCACCCACCGGCATCCCGGGGCGCGCGACGAGGAGATTGCGCTGGAAGTCGAAGCAGTCGCCGCGAATGTGCTCGCGCATGCGGAATTTGCTAAGCTTTTCGGTGAGGTTCCGGATAATGTGGAGCCCTTTCATCGCGCCGCCGCCGCGTTTGAGCCGCCGGTCGATGCCGCCCTGCTCGATTACGTACCGGTGAACGAGCTCGTGTCCGACGCGGTGGCAGCGCAGCTGCGAGGCGATCCGGTCGCAACGGCTCTGGAAGAGGGGAGAAGCCCCGAGCTCGCCCTGACCCGCGAGCTCGCGACCCGGCAGCTCGCGGCTGCGGGGGTCGATATCAACGTGCTGAGCCTCGACGGGGATCTGAGACGCACGTTGTTGGACGCTGTAGCGGAAGGGGACCGAGTCCGCTACCGCGACTTCATACGAGGATTTCAGCGCTATCTGATCGATGCAGCGCGCACTTTGGTCGAAGCGGGGCAGCTCCGCGTGGCTGAGCTCAACGCGGAGCGTGCCCAACAGCAGGTCTGATCAGTTGTTCTGTTCGGCCGCTTCTTCCACAAATCGCACGATGCGCTCGCGGTCGGATTCGGCGATGCGAACGAAGCGAATACCGACGCCGTCCGTGTCCGACTCCTGGGTCTCGCGGACCACCTCGCCCACCGCCCAGATCACTTCTTCTTCATCGTCTTCCGGCAGCTGGAACTCGAGGGCCACGCGCGGGGGCAGGTTCTCGGGCTCGAGGAGCTTGTAGAGATAGAGCCCGCTCGACGAGATGTCGCGTACGCGAGCCAAGTGCGGCTCATCGCCGACGATCTTGTTGACGTAGAGGTCGAGCTTGGCCCGACGGTGGCGGCGAACCGCGAGCTTCTGAATCTCCTCGAGCTCGAGGTCACACTCCGGGGCACCGAAATTCTTCTCACTCATCAAAACCCTCCTGATGGCGCCGGGCGCGCACCCGACGGTCTGACCCTAGGAGGCGGACCCGATCTCCGCAAAAAATCCGCCGGTTTCGGCCTTGGATTCCGCCTCGGCCTTGGACAACGGCCTGCGCGTCATCGTCCACACGGACCGCAAGGCGCCGGTGGTCGCGGTCTCCTTCTGGTACCACGTGGGCTCGAAGAACGAGGTCCGGGGCAAAACCGGCTTCGCTCATCTCTCCGAGCATCTGATGTTCAACGGCAGCGAGAACTTCGACGGCGAGTTCTTCGAGCCCCTCGACGAGCTCGGCGCGACCGCGGTCAACGGGACCACCTGGTTTGATCGCACCAACTACTTTGAGACCGTCCCCACGCCCGCCCTCGAGCTCGCCCTCTGGCTGGAGAGCGATCGCATGGGGCACCTTCTCGGTGCGGTCACGCAAGAGAAGCTCGATAATCAGCGGGGGGTCGTTCAGAACGAAAAACGTCAGGGCGACAATCAGCCGTTTGGAACCGTCGAGTATCGAATGCTCGAAGGCATGTTTCCGGAAGGGCACCCCTACCGCTGGTCCACCATCGGCTCGATGGAGGATCTGAACGCCGCGTCCCTTGACGACGTGAAGGCGTGGTTCAAGCGCTACTACGGTCCGAACAACGCGGTGATCGCGCTCGCCGGCGACATCGACGCGGCCACCGCCAAGCCTCTGATGGAGAAGTACTTCGGCGACATTCCGCCGGGACCGCCTCTGCACGCACTCAAACGCTGGGTCCCAAAACGTTCGGCAGGGGAGAGCGTGCGCGAGGTGATGACGGACCGCGTGCCCCACGCGCGCATCTACCGAAGCTGGGTTGTGCCCCCCCGGATGGAGCGCGACACCCATTTGCTCCGGGTCGCCGCCGAGATCCTCGCTGGCGGCAAGACGAGTCGTCTGTTTCAGCGTCTCGTCTACGAAGAGCAGGTCGCCTCGGACGTGAGCGCCGACGTCGAGCTGCACGAGCTCGCGAGCGGCTTCATGGTGGAGGTCGACGTACGCCAGGGCGTCGATCCCGCTCGTGTGGAAACCCTCTTGGACGAAGAAATGTCGCGCTTTCTCGAGACCCTCCCGAGCGCCGAGGAGATTATCGGCGCTCGCGCCTCCTTGAACTCCTCGCTGGTCAAAAACCTCGAAACCTTGGGCGGCTTCGACGGCAAGGCACCGCGTCTGGCGAAAGGTGCGCTCTACGCCGGCGACCCGGGTTTCTGGAAAACGGCGCTCGCGTGGGTCAACGAGGCGCAACCGGGCGTGATCCGAGATGTCGTGCGCGACTGGCTGGGGCGCGGTTTCTATCAGCTCACGGTGCTGCCCTATGGCGAGCCCGCCGCCCGGGAGGTTGCGGACGCGTCGGTCCGAGAGACGATGCCGGAGGTCGCAAATATCCCTGACCTGGTTTTTCCCCCGCTCGAGCGCACGACACTCGGCAACGGCATCGAGGTCGTCTTCGCTCGGCGCGCGGCGGTGCCGACGGTCTCGGTGATGCTCCAGTTTGACGCGGGCTACGCCGCGGATCTCGGCGGAAAGCTCGGCACCGCTGGCTTTGCCTTGGATCTGATGGACGAGGGTACGGAGAGCCGCAGCGCCCTGCAGATCTCCGAAGCGCTCGACCGACTCGGAGCAACGCTCACGGGGGGCTCGACGCTCGACACCGCCCAGCTCGGTGTGTCGACCCTGAAGAGCACGCTGGCACCTTCGGTGG
>CAYXVF010000032.1:22344-24200 GCA_964468125.1 uncultured Bdellovibrionales bacterium
TGGCACCTTCGGTGGAGCTCTTGGCGGACGTCGTGCAAAACCCGGCCTTAGCCGAGGATGAGCTCGAGAGAATCCGCCAACAGCGCCTCGAAGCGATCTCAAAGGAGATGGCTCAACCGGTTGGATTGGCTTTGAGATTTTTGCCGCCGCTGATCTACGGCGAAGGCCACCCCTACGGGATTCCATTCTCCGGTCGGGGCACCGCGGAGTCGGTCGCGAGCATCACGCGCGAGGACCTGGTGCAATTCCGGGAGCGCTGGATCCGGCCCGACAACGCCACCTTGTTCGTCGCGGGCGACACGACCTTGGCGGAGCTGAAGCCGCTGCTGGAGAAGACTTTTGGCGCCTGGCAGGCACCGGCGGTACCAAAGGGCGAGAAACCGAGTGTCGCGGCACGAGCGACCCCCGCACGGGTGGTGATCATCGACCGGCCCGGCAGCCCGCAGACCATGCTCCTCGCGGGTCACCTGGCGCCGCCCACCGGCGCGCCGAACAACCTGGCGATCGAGGTCATGAACGACGGCATCGGGGGACAGTTCACGGCCCGGATCAATATGAACCTGCGCGAGGACAAAGGTTGGGCCTACGGCGCCTATACCTTCATGCCCGCCGCCCGTGGCCCACGGCCCTTCATGGTGTACGCCCCGGTACAATCTAACAAGACAGCGCCGTCGATCGCCGAGCTCATTCGCGAGCTCGAAGCCTACGTCGGCAAGAAGCCGATGACGAACAAGGAGCTCGACCGGGTCTTAAAGAATCGAGTTCACTCTCTGCCGGGCCAATACCAAACCAAGGGGTCGCTACTCGGCGCCATGCTCGAAAACGCGCGCTTCGGCCGTCCGGACGACTACGTGGCGACACTCTCCGAGCGCTACCGAGCGCTCGACCTGGACGCGGCCCGCGCGGCCGCGCGGGAGGTCGTGAAGCCCGACCAGCTGATCTGGCTGGTGGTCGGAGACCGCGCCGCGATTCAGCCCGAGGTCGAAAAGCTCGGTCTGGGCCCGGTGGAGGTCCTCGAGCTCGACTAGGCATTGCGGGTCGAGCAACGTGGGAAGAACATCAAGAAGGAATATCGGCAGCGGAGTGCGTTCAACGCGAAGCACGGCCTGAAGTCGCGGTGAGCAGACAGACTGGACCTGTCAGCCTCCAGTGACGATAGGTGCATCGATCACCTCGGAGGCGTAGCTCAGTCGAGCGGCGCGATCAGGCCGCGCGCGGTGAAGGTGCTGCGTCCCGCGCCGAGGGGCAGGTCCGCTTCCCCGACGAGCTTGATCGCGAGTCGGTCGAGCGGGGTGAGGACGGGGTCGTCGGTTGCACCGATTCCGGTGCTCATCGTGGCGCCTGTGCCGTCCAGGTAGCCGCCACTCAGATGACACAAGCCAAACATTCCGTGTCCGATCAGCTCGTGCAGAAATACATCCATGTCGTCGCGAAAGTCGCTCGACACGTAGGACTCGCTCGATTCGAGGAGCGAGCGGTTGCTCGAGGCGTAGTTGACCCGTGCACATCCCGCGACGAGGCGTTCGCAAGGCGTTTCGATTCGATCGCTCAGGCGAATGGTGAACTGGTTTGGCTCCGGGGGCGGGGATCGCGTCGAAGATTTCAACCGTGGGTGAGACCTCGCCGTTGGTGAGCTCCTCTTCGACGTCGAGCGCGTCGAGGAGCGCCTGGGTCTGGCGGAGGGGAATCTCGCCGGAGATCACGACGCGCAAGGGCTCGTCCTTGGCCACGCGGCGGTAAGCCCCCACCGGGCATCCCAGATTGGCCGGCGCCCGGGCTCGACCAAAACCGAGATAGGAGGCGGCGATGATGTCCTGCATGAAGGGGCTCAGCGATTCGCCCACACGGACGGTGAT
>CAYXVF010000032.1:24300-49326 GCA_964468125.1 uncultured Bdellovibrionales bacterium
TGATGCGCGACATGCTGCGACCTTTAGCACCTAGCATCGCCCCCCCGAAATGCCCTTAACTGCAAAGTCTCCGCCGCTTAGTCGCCCTTTGCCATTTGCTGCGTTTCCTGATGGATTGGGTGGGCTAGGGGAGGAGAGGAAGCGAGGGCGCAGTGGCAGCCACGCAGATGGACGAGTGGGGGCGTCTCCAAACCCCGGAAGACGAAAAACGACAGAAAAACGAGGCCTTGGCCGACCCCGGGACCTACCACGGGACGATCGCGGCCTCCGAGCTTCACTGGTACAGCGACGAGCACGGTTGGGTGCGACGCGCCCCGGATGGCGCCTGGTCGGGCTTCCACCCGTGCACCGGCGAGGCGGCGAGCCCCGATCTCCCGCCGGATTGGCGCCCCTGGACACGCGCCTTCGACGACTCGGATGCACCGTTCTATCGCTGGTTTGTCGGCGCCCGAACCAACGCGTGCTTCAACGATCTCGACCGCCATGTGCTCGCGGGGCGGGGTGCGCATCCCGCGTTCATTTTCGAGGGCGATCGCTGGGACCCGTCGCGCAACGACGGCGCCGGCGGACCGGTGTTTGAGACGAGCATTCCCTACCGCGAGCTGCTCCTGGAGACTGTCCTGCGCGCGGAAGTGCTCGCGGGTCTAGGCCTGCAAAAGGGCGACCGCATCGCCTTCAACCTCCCGAACATTCCCGAGCAGCTCTTCTACACCGAAGCCGCCAAGCGCCTCGGGATCATCTACACCCCGGTCTTCGGCGGCTTCTCGGCCAAGACCCTGTCGGATCGGATCTACGACGCCGGCGCCAAGGTGGTGGTCACCGCCGACGGGGGTTATCGCAACGCCGAGGTCGTGCCCTACAAAGAGAAGTTCACCGACCTCGCCCTCGACAACTTCGTACCCAGGGTCGTCGCCTTGGAAACGCTCACCGAGGTGCTCTCGCGTTTTGATCTCGGGGGCGCCACTGAACGGCTGACGAGCAAGGTGACCGCGGCTCTCGCGGGAGAAATCACCCTCGAGCGCAGCGACGTGATGCGCGAGCTCGGTCGCGCCCTCGCGGACGAGGCGAGCATGAGCCCGGAGCGCATGGCCGAAGTGCGCACGACCGTCGCCCGCGAGCTCGCTGAGACCGGACACGTGGTCGAAAGGGTGGTGGTGATCCGCTACACCGGGCAAGAGGTCGTGGAGCAGAGCTGCGACGCGTGGTCCGACGCCCTCGTCGAGAA
Source organism: uncultured Bdellovibrionales bacterium (assembly GCA_964468125.1). Lineage (GTDB taxonomy): Bacteria > Myxococcota > XYA12-FULL-58-9 > XYA12-FULL-58-9 > CAYXVF01 > CAYXVF01. Next base: position 25,526 of record CAYXVF010000032.1, read on the forward strand.
GGCCCTCACGACCGTGCTCGAAAAGGCCAAGGGTGCGGGCTTCGAGGTGGCGAGCCGCGATGATCTGCTCGCGCTCTCGGACGTCGATCTCTGGCGCGCCTTGACCGCCAGTCATCCCGCCGTGCCGGTGGCCGCGGATTTTCCCCTGTTCGTGATCTACACCTCGGGCTCCACGGGCAAACCAAAGGGTGTCGTTCACACCCACGGCGGCTGGCTCGCCGGAATCAGCCACACCATGCGCATGGTGTTCGACGCGAAGGAGGACGATCGGCTCTACGTGATCGCCGACCCGGGTTGGATCACGGGTCAGTCCTACCTGATCGGTGCACCGCTCGCGGTAGGGATCACCTCGATCGTCGCCGAAGGCTCGCCGCTCTTCCCCCACGCGGGCCGCTTCTCTTCGATCATCGAGCGCCATGGCGTCACGATGTTCAAGGCCGGCTCCACCTTCTTGAAGGCGGTGATGACCGATCCGGCGAGCACGAAAGACATGGCCGCCTACGACATGTCGAAGCTCAAGGCCGCGACCTTCTGCGCCGAGCCGGTGTCGCCGGCGGTCCAGCAATTCGCGATGGACTCGGTCTGCCGCCACTACATCAACTCCTACTGGGCAACCGAGCACGGCGGCATCGTGTTCACCTGCCCCTGGGGCGGGTTCAAAGACCTCGCGGCGGACGCCAAAACCTGGCCGCTGCCCTGGATTGACGCCGAGGTACGGATCGCCGTCGAGCGTGATGACACCGGCCGCGCCACGGAGTGGCGGGTCGCGGAGCCAGGCGAGAAGGGCGAGCTCGTGATCAAGCAGCCCTATCCGTACCTCGCACGCACCATCTGGGGCGATGCGGAGAAGCTCGGCACCTCCGAGTGGCGGGGCGACCTCGAACGCTTCACCGAGGTCTACTTTGACAAGTGGTCCGGCGGCTACGCCTACACCCAAGGGGACTACGCCCGGCAACACGACGACGGCGCCTTCACGTTGCACGGCCGCAGTGACGACGTGATCAACGTCTCGGGCCACCGCATCGGCACCGAAGAGATCGAAGGGGCGATTCTGCGCGACAAGATCCTCCGGGCGGATTCCCCGGTCGGCAACGCCGTGGTCGTGGGGGCTCCTCACGACGAAAAGGGTGAAACCCCGGTGGCCTTCGTGATCCCGTCGCCAGGCTCGAAAATCAGCGACGACGACATCGCGCGCCTGAAGGAGCTCGTGCGCACCGAGAAGGGCGTCACCGCGGTCCCGTCTGACTTCCTCGTTGTCGAAGCGTTCCCCGAGACACGCAGTGGCAAGTACATGCGTCGCACGCTGCGGGCAATCCTGCTCGATCTGCCCCTCGGGGACCTCTCCACCCTCCGCAACCCGGAGGTGGTGGACGCGATCAAGAAGACGGTCGAGGAGTGGCGCGACTACGGCAAGCTGGCCCACGCCCGAAGGATCGTGCAGAGCTACCGCTACCTGCGGGTGGAGAATCACCTGCTCCAGGACGGCAAGTCGGTGGCGCTCGTGGTGATCGACGCGCCTCCGGTGAACTCGCTGAACGAGCGCTCCCTCGATGAGCTTCACACCGTGCTCCAACACCTCGCCCAGCAGGACGAGACGGCGGCGGTGGTGGTGACCGGCGCCCGCAACGCGTTCGTCGCCGGCGCCAACGTGAAGGAGCTGCTCGAGGTCGGCGAGCAGGGTGACGTGGCGAGCGCTCAAACGCCGCCGAACGCCGCCCAGACCGCCTTTGCCGAGCTCGAAGACATGGGCAAGCCGGTGATCGCCGCGGTCAACGGCCCGGCGCTCGGCGGCGGAAACGAGCTGGTGCTGGCCTGCGCCTACGTCGTCGCCGACGTGCACGCGCGCTTCGGGCAGCCCGAGATTAATCTGAACCTGCTGCCGGGTTACGGCGGCACCCAGCGCCTACCGCGCAAGCTCCACGCGCGCAGCGGCGACGAGGGCCTGGCGACCGCCTACCAGATGATCCTGAACGGTCGCGGCATAGACGCCGATGAGGCCAAACGCATCGGCCTGGTCGACGAGGTGGTGGGGCACGACGCCAAGGGGCCGGTCGCGGTCGCCATCGACCGGGTGCGCGAGTACCTGCGGGGCGAAGGACCGCTCGTGGATGCGATGAAGCAGCACGACGCGTTGCTGAGCACGCGGGACGCCGCGCTCCCCAACCCGGAGACCGTTCTCCTGCGTCCCGAGGTCGCCACCACGGTGGCCCAGGCCCGCCAGAGCGGTCGGGCCGCGTCGGTGGATCGCATCATCGACGCGCTCACCGTCGGCGCCACTGAAGGGCAGAAAATAGGCCTCAAGCGCGAGGCGATCCTCTTTGCGGAAGCGGTCTGCGATCCGGAAGCCGGGATCTCCGGCATTCGCGCGTTCCTCGAACGCCGCAGCGCGCCGCTGCCGCTGAAGCCGACCGAGGTCCCTCCGGACGCGGACGAGGCCACCCGCAAGCGCTTGGAGGAGGAGGGCAAACTCCTGCCGCTCGACGCGCCGTTTTACCCCGGTGTCACGCCGATCCCCCCGTACCAGTACGGCATGGGCACGCACAAAGACGCGACCACGTCGGCGCCGATCCACGACGACCCGATCCGCTCGGAAAAGCTGGTCGTGTTCGAGACGCCGAAACCGGGCCCGAACGAAGCGCTCGTCTACATTCTGTGCTCCGAGGTGAACTTCAACGACATTTGGGCGCTCACCGGGATCCCCGTATCGCCCTTTGATCAGCACGACCGCGATGTGCACGTGACCGGCTCGGGAGGCTTGGCATTGGTCGCGCAGCTCGGCGGAGAGCTGGTGCGCGAGGGTCGACTCACCGTCGGCCAGCTCGTGACGATCTACTCCGGGCAGAGCGAGCTGCTCTCCCCGGACCAAGGCCTCGACCCGATGGCCGCGGATTTTCGAATCCAAGGCTACGAGCGCGATGACGGAAGCCACGGACAATTCCTGGTGGTGCAGGGGCCACAGCTGCATCCGAAGCTTCCGGGCCTCACGCTGGAAGAAGCCGGCTCCTACGGCCTGAATGTCGGGACCATTCACCGGGCGCTGTTTACCACCCTGAAGATCGAGCCGGGCAAGCGGCTCTTCGTCGAGGGCGCCGCGACCGGTACGGGCCTCGAGACGCTGCGCAGCGCGGTTCAGACCGGCCTGTCGGTAGTGGGCATGGTCTCCTCGGAGGAGCGCGCCGAGCGCGTGCGAAGCTTCGGTGGCCAGGCGGTGAACCGCAAAGACGAGCGCTTTGCCTCGATCTTCACCCCGGTCCCCGACGATGAAAATGAGTGGCGCCCGTGGGAAGCGGCGGGTGAGCCCTTTGTGAAGGAGGCTCACGTACAGGCGGGCGGGCCGATCGACTACGCCGTGTCTCACGCCGGCGAGCGCGCCTTCTCACGCACCTTCCAGCTCTTGGGTGAGGGTGGGGTGCTGACGTTCTTCGGCGCCTCCTCCGGCTATCGCTTCTCTTTCATGGGCAAGCCCGGCGGAGCCAAGGTCACCGACATGCTCGGCCGCGCGGAGCTGCGGGCGGGCAAAGCACTCCTGGTGATCTACGGCCCCGGCGCGGAGGACGGCATTGTCGACCCGGTGGCGGTCGAGGCGATCGAGGTCGGCTGTGCTCTCGGAGCCCGAGTGGCGGTCTTGGCGGACACGATTTCGCAGCGGGAGTTCGTGACCTCCTTGGGCTTTGGCACCCAACTCAAGGGGGTGGTGAGCCTGGAGGAGCTCGCTCGGCGCTTCGGCGAGGACTTTGACCCACCGGGTCCGCAAAAGGTGCTCCCCGATCCGTTCACCGACTCCGCCGACTTCAAAGAAGCGGTGCGGGCCTTCAGCGACCGTACGCTGAAGCCCGTCGGCTCGGCCATTGCACCATTGCTGCGCAGCACCCTCGACAAGCGGGGGCTTCCGGACGTGGTATTTGAGCGCCGGGCGCGGGACACCTTGCCGCTCTCCACCGCGCTGGTGAAGCCAAACCTCGGCCGGGTGGTCTACGCCGAAGACCTCACGGGTCGACGTTTCAGCTTCTACGCGCCGCAGGTGTGGATGCGTCAGCGGCGCATTCTCATGCCGACCGCTGAGATCCGAGGCACGCACCTCAACACCGCGCGCGAGTTCGCCGAGGTTCAGGAGCGCATCGCCTCTGGCATGTACGACGTAGTCACGCCGACCGCCGTGCCCCTCGAGCAGATCCACGAGGCGCACCAAGCGATGTGGGAAAACGAACACGCCGGGGCGACCTACGTGGCTACGCACGGGCTACCGAGAGCCGGCCTCAAAACCAAAGACGAGCTGTATCGCGCATGGGCGATCCGGGAGGCGGAAGCCCGAGGGGAAACCATGGAGAAGGTGGACACCGGATCGGCGGGGACATTGAGATGAGCAAAAACACTGAAAGTCAGGCAGGAGCGCGCCTCAAAGACCGTGTCGTGATCCTCACCGGCGCCGCCGGCAACATCGGCACCCATATCTCGAGGTACCTGCTGCGCGAAGGCGCGAAGGTCGTGATGACCGGTCGCAACGAAGAAAAGCTGCGCGCCTTCATCGCCGAGCTCGAAGGGGAAGGTTTTGACCCGAAGTCCATGATGCCGGCGATCGGCGACGCAGCTGACCCGGAAGCCTGTCGCCAGATCGTCGCCGAGACCATCGAGCATTTCGGTCAGCTCGATGTGCTCGTGAACAATGCCGGCGGAGCGGGTCCCAAGCACACCCTCGAGGACATTCCCTTCACCGAATCGGAAATGAAGGCCACGGGCGACAGCGAGACCATGTTCGATGCAGCGATGAATCTGCTCGGTGGCCCCTGGAACATGACCCGGGCGGCGGTGCCGCACCTCTCGGTGGGCGGCTCGATCGTCAACGTGTCGACCATCTTTTCGCGGACCGCATACTTCGGCCGCATCCCTTACGTGGTGCCCAAGTCGGGCCTGAACGCCTTTAGCCGCGGTCTGGCGCGCGAGCTCGGCCGAACCGCGCAGGCGATACGCGTGAACACGGTGTTCCCCGGTCCGATCGAGTCGGAGCGGATCGACAACGTGTTTGCCGCGATGGACGACCTGCAGGAGCTCGAGCCCGGGAGTACCTCGAAGATGTTCCGCGAGCTCATGCTTCACATGCGCCCGGATGATCAGGGCGAGCTCGACCTGCGCTACCCGAAGCCACAGGATGTCGCCTCGACCATCACCTGGCTCGCCTCCGAGGAATCGAGCGCCTTCAGCGGCCAGGTCTTTGAGGTCACGAACGGCATGAACGTGCCGTTTCAAAGCCGCTCCAAGCTCGTGAGCTGGCCGGACAATCGTCTGGTGGATCTCCGCGACCACACGATCCTCATTCTCGCCGGCGGCGACATCGACGAAGCGCTCCTGTTCGCCGAGCGCCACATCGTAAAAGGCGCGAGCGTCGTCGTCGCCTGTCGCACGTTGGAGGCAGTCGAGCGGGTCCGCGGCAAACGACAGGCCAAGGGACTGGAGTTCCGCGTGCAGCACCTGGACCCGCTCCGCCCGGAGTCGGTCGACCGGGCGTTTCAGTTCATCGAAGACCATTTCGGCGGTCTCGACGGGGTGGTGATCCTGCCGGCGACACCCAATGGCGAGCATGGCTACAGTCTCTCGACCGCCGGCGACGACGACGTAGAGGCCTTCGTTCGGGACGAGGTGGTCGCTCCGGTGGCGCTGGCCGCCGCGCTCGCGAAGCGCCTCCGCGGCTGGAAAGAGCTGTCACGGGCGCCAGCGATCACCTTCGTGACGAACCCCGACGATGGGCAGGGGAATCTGCTCAACGACATCAAGCGGGCCGCGGTGGAAGCGTTGATCCGCGTCTGGCGCTACGAAGAGGAGCACGGGGTAGAGAAGGGGCGGCGACGCTTCAGCTGCCTGCCCAATCAAGTCGTCCGCTTCGACAACTCGGAGGACATCGCCCGCACCTTCGCGGCGGATTGGGCCGCGACGCTCGCCAACCGCGTGCGCTTGATGGACCCGATCAACCTCTGGGTGCCCAAACGGATTCAGCGCGCCACCGGCAAGTCGGCGATGCCGATGAAGATTCAGCGCGTATTGCCCGGACTGCACGCCGGAAAGACCGCGGTGATCACCGGCGGGTCCCTCGGCATCGGCATGCAGCTCGGTCGCTATTTGGCCCTCGCGGGTGCCCGCGTGCTCTTGTCGGCGCGCAGCCGCGAAAAGCTCGAGATCGCGCGCGTTCAAATCGTCGAAGAGCTCTCGCGCGTCGGCTACGCCGAGCCGGAGCGACGGGTGCACATTCTCGACGGGATCGACGTGGGGGATGAGAGCAATCTGCAGCGTCTCTTTGAGCACTCGATGCAGCTCTTTGGCTCTGTTGATTTTCTGGTCAACAACGCGGGGATCTCCGGCGCCGAAGAGATGGCGGTGGACATGAGTCTAGAGGACTGGAACCGCACCCAACAGGCGAATCTGATCTCGAACTACTCGTTGATCCGCAAGTTCGCCCCGTCGATGAAGGCCAACGGTCGCGGCAGTATCTTGAACGTCTCGAGCTACTTCGGCGGCGAAAAGTATCTCGCGGTCGCCTACCCGAACCGGTCCGATTACTCGGTGTCCAAAGCGGGGCAGAGAGCGCTGGCGGAGATTCTGTCGCGGCACCTCGGGCCGGAGATTCAGATCAACGCCTTGGCTCCGGGACCGGTGGACGGAGCCCGTTTGCGCGGGCTCGGCGGTGCTCCGGGTCTCTTCGCGCGGCGCGGTCGGCTCATCCTCGAGAACAAGCGCCTGAATCAGGTCCACGAGGCGGTGCTGGAGGCGCACGCCGAAGGGATGGCGGTCAACGAGGTACTGAACCGCCTCGCGTGCAACGATGCGGGCAAGCTCGCGAAGACCTGGCAGAAGCCCCCGAAACGGCTGCGCAAGCTGCTGGCGCAGGGCAGCGAGGGCCGTCCGGACGCGCCGGCCTCCACCCACATCCTGAGCGCATCGCTCGCCCCCAAACTCACGGACCGCCTCGTGCGCGGCGGACTGGTCGAAGAAGAGGAGGCCAAGGCGTTTCTCGACGCCTTCGTCGCGCCGGAAGAACCTTTCTTTCACGAAGCCGACGTTCAGCGCGCCGCGGAGAAAATCGAAGCGGGGATCATCGGACGCTTGCACCTGCACACCATGCCCACCGACGAGCAGGTGGCGCTCTCCACGGTGTTCAGCTTGGCCGATGAAATCGTCAGCGGCGAAACCTTTCACCCGTCCGGCGGCTTGAAGTTCGAGCGATCGGTGACCGAAGGGGAGCTCATGCTTCCGCCCGGAGAGGAAAAGCTCGAAACGCTGGCAGGCAAACACGTGGTGCTCTTCGCCGACGCGATGCGCGAGGAAGCGACCGCAGTCGCTCAGGGTTTTCTCGACCACCGAGTGTCCAAGCTTTCGATTCTGACCGAGACCGATGAGGCGGCGGAGGCGATTCGCCATCGCCTGAATGCGGCTCCCGGCGGCGAGGTCACCACTCGAGCGGTCGGCGACGCGCTCGAAACGGGGCTTTCCGACATCATGCACCAGGGACGCGTCGACGTGGTGGTCAGCACCCCGTTTCGTCGTTTGCCGATGAAAGCGCTCGCCGCCGAAGCGGGGGAGACCTGGGATCGGGTGCTGTCGCACGAGGACTTCGCGGCGGTCATCAACGATCAGATCACTCACCACTTCCGGATCGCAAAGATTGCAGCGCTCATTCCGCGCTGTCAGATCGTTCTGGTCACGCCGGACACCTCGCGGGCGTCCACGCGCGAGGAGTTTGCGTTGGCGCTGTTCGCGAAGAACTCGCTGCACGCCTTCACCGTCACCCTGGGCGTGGAGGGTGAGCGATTACCGACCGTGCCCGCGGTGAATCAGGTGCAGCTCACCCGTCGCGCCCGCGCGGAAGAGCCAGGCAATGACCAGGAGCTCGCCGAAGAGATGGAGCGTTTCGTCGCGGCGGTTCTGCAGTGCTCGGTGCCAGCGCCGACGCCCCAGGAAAGCCGCTACCTCGCTCGGATCTTCCGCGGAAACGCGGTAACGGTGTAGAGCTGCCAAATGATGCCCAACCGATTCTTGCTTCTGGGAGGATGCGCAATCCTCTTCATGGCCTCCGGCTGCACCCTGAGCTTCGAGGTGCCCGACGGCGCGATCATCGAGTGCGACGGAAACGACGACTGTCCTTCGGGCACCGTCTGCGCGACAGAGGCGCGCCGGTGCGTCGCGGCGGACAATCCGGATCGCGATCCACCGACGATCGAGATTGCGGTCTCCGTCGACGGCGCAGCGCGCGCAGAGGCAGCGGAGGGCGCACGGGTCGAGCTCGTGCTCACGAGCGATGAAGCACTCATCACCCCGTTTAGCGTCGCACTCCTATTCTCGGACGGTTCACGACGCGTGGCGCCCTTTTCCGAGCGTTCCGGTGGCGCGACCTTCGAGGCCTCCTTTGTCGTCTCCGACGAGCCAGAAGGGCCGGTCGACATCGAGTTCGCGGTCGCGGATATCGCGGGCCTGGTGGCCGCCGACATGGTCGCCGGTGCCCTGGTCATCGATCGGACGGCGCCGCGCGTCCGCTCCCAGGGGCGCGACCTCGTCATCTGGCCGCCGCGGATTTCGGTCGCGCCCTCAGTGGAGCATGTCACCGTGGGAAGCGGCCTCGCTCTGACTTTCAGTGTCACAGAGCCGCTGCGGGAACCGCCCAGCGTGTCACTCGGCGGGCAGCTCTTCGCGGTCACCATCGATGATGAGGGATTTGCCGAAGCGATCCTCGATCCGGTGGATCCGGGGGTGAGCGAGGACGAGGACGCGATCGATATCCGCTTGGTCGATCTCGCAGGCAACACAGGTTCGGCATCGCTGCCGGTGGTCGTGGACGTCACGGATCCGGATCCCGTGGATACTGACACGCTGGGTGCCACGACCTTGGTGCGAATCCCGTTTGGCGACGACGGCGAAGGCCCACGCCTCTACGTCGAAGGCGAACCGGGGGCCGCCGAGCCCGAAGGTCGCGTAGTCGTGCGGACCCTCGACGGGGAGCCGCTCGGGCAGCTTCCGGTTGCGAGTGACGGGTCTTTTGGTGGCCCAGAGTCGGCCTTCATCATTCCGGATCAGGGCGTCGTCCGAATCGTTGTGCTCGACCGCGCGGGCAATGCGAGCACGCCGGCGCAGGTGCGCGACATCGAGTTGGTCGCAACGTTGCGCGGCCGCGTCTTCGGATCGAGTTTCGAGAATCCAACCCGCGTACTGCGAAGCCTAGGCCTCAACGGCGCCCTCGACACGCTCGGGGAAGAGCTTCCGAGCGAGGACACGCAGGCGCTCTCCCGCCCCGATGGGGTGGGCCTCACCGGAGCCCGTGGTGATGCTTGGACGCGTCTCGTCGCGCCGGAGGGAGAGCCGGTGGTGGCGGGGCGGAACGGGCACGACATGGTGCACGACAGCTTTCGCGGGCGCTTTGTGGTGCTCGGCTGGCTACAGCCGAACGGTGGAAGCATCGATGAGCTGTGGGAAGTCGACCCCACGACACGGTCGTGGGACGCGCTCTATGCGTTGCCCGTAGGGCCTGCGAGCATCGACCGGGGGGCACTCGCCTACGACGTTCGCAGCGCCGTCTCCCTCTGGCTGCCTTCAGCGAGCTCGAACCTATGGGCGTGGGACGGAACGAGCTGGGAAGTGGTGGATACGACCTCGGGTCCGACGATCCCCGGACGGCTCTTCGGTCGGGCGGTCTTTGACGCGTCCAGAAACAAGACGATCGTGTTCGGCGGAACCGTCAACGGATCCTGCCCGCCACTGAGTGCACAGCCCTTCGGCGAGGGATGCCCGAGCAACGATCTCTGGGAGCTCAGCAACCGGCGGTGGGAGCGCCGCTGCGACGGTGAGCCCGCGAGCGACGTGTGTCCGGACCAACCCGGCCCGCGACTGTGGCATGCCATGGTCTACGACCCCATTCGAGGTGTGACCGTGCTTTCCGGCGGCGAAGTCACGACACCCGATCCGTGCCCGGACGGCGCCGTCAAGGTCAGTGGCACCTGCATCTACGACGATCTCTGGGAGTGGGACGGCGAGGTCTGGACGCGCGTGTGCAACGGCTCGGACTGCAGCACCACACCGGGTCCACTCACGCGACACGCCGCCGCTTTCGATTCGACCCGCGGCGGATTGGTTTTGGGTGGCGGCCGCTCGGACGCCGGCGCTCAGCGCAAAGAGACGTGGTTCTGGGATCCCGCGCTCAACACGTGGAGTCCACTCGGCGATGTCACCGGCTTTGGATTCAGTGAACCGGAAGGGTTTCAACAGCACGCCGCCGCCTACGATCAGCGCTCGCAACGGGTGTGGATGTTCGGCGGCACAAATTCCGACGATCAGACCAGTCGGTTCGCGCACAGCATCGGCGCGACGGGGACCGAATGGACACGGGAGGAACCAGCGCCGGACGCGGTGGAACCGGGGCCGCGCGACAGCTTCGCCCTCGCTTACGACCCCGTGACTCAAAGGCACATCGGATTCGCCACGCGTCGCTTCGAGAACGATTCGGTCTGCCCCGGGACCGAGGTGTGCGATTACACCTGGTCCCTCAATCCCAGCACCGGTGCATGGGCGACCCTCAATCCCACGACCGTGCCGTTCGCGAAAGCGGCCATGGGCATGGCGACCGATCCCAACACGGGCCGCATCGTCTTCTTTGGCGGCACGGCGCGAGCTCCGAACAACAACGCACCGTGTGGAGACGGGAGCACGTCCACCTCCGAAACTCCGCTCTGTTGGTACCAGCAGACCTGGGAGTGGGTGAGTGCGAGCGAGAATTGGCAGCTTCGCAACACCGGCAATGGCACACCGGCGCGTCGAGAGAACACCGCGATGACCGCTACGGGCGACCGCATCGTTCTGTTTGGCGGCTTTCGCCAGGTTTTGGAGAACGCTGCATGTGGTGACGGGACGACCGCCCCCTCTCGCCAGTGCTACTTCGACGATCAGTGGGAATACGGCGAGTGGGGGACGACGACGTGCGGCGGTGCGGTCACACGCTGTTGGCGGCAGGTGCTCCTCGCAAACGGGCCGTCGCGGCGCACCGTCGCGGCGATGGCCTGGGACGCGGACGACGACGCGTTGGTACTCTTCGGCGGGTCCGCCATCCCCGAGGTCTTCGGCGATACGTGGATTTTTCGGGACGGAGCGTGGTCGCAGATCTGCGCCGGCGATGGCTCCCAGTGCGCCGAGCAGCCGGCCCGCCGCGAGGGCGCGCGCCTGGTCACGGACGCGCAACGGGGCCGGGTGCTGCTGATGGGGGGCCGCGCGGGTTCAATGCTGGGCGAGTGTCCGCCCGGAGGTGTTTTTGATGACGCTCAGTTCGAATGTTTCTTCAACGACGTTTGGAGCTTTGACGTAGCGACCGAAACGTGGACGCGTCTGAGCCCGAACGTGGGACCCAACCCTCGTGCACAGCCGGCCTTGAGTTATGATCCGCTCCGAAACCTCGTGGTGCTCACCGGCGGTCGACGCAGCTCGAGCTTTCCCACGGATGACGCGTGGGTGTTCGGGGACGATGCAACGCGCCCCAACGGGTGGGTCTGGGAGATCCCTTCGAGGTTGCTGGGCTCGTCGGCGGTCGAATCGGCCCGGGTCGAGCTCACCGTTCAATCGAACGCCGAGTGGGGTCAGGCGCTGTGGGCGTATCGGCCCGCACTCGGTCGCTTCGTTCGTATTGACGAGGGCATCGCTTCCGCGACGCGCGTGGGAACCGTGACAGATCCGGCGGTCGCGGCGGACGTGCTGGCCGGCGTTCGCGACTCGGCACGGTTCGCCGTGACGAGCGACCCGAGCGCCCCAGACAACCCGTCGGTGCAAGTCGACTACCAGGTGTTGCGAATCGCCTATCGGCGCTGACGCCTTCCTGGCGGTCACTTTTTGGGATCTCTCACGTCGAATTTTGCCACTCCGGTGGCTGCATTCGTCAGCCCCGATCTTTATAGATATCGGTCTACTGGAGGATGCGTCGCGATGACTGAACGCCGACTACTGGACGCCTTGGACACCTTTTCCCGCCGTCACGTGGGACCCACAGCCGAGAGCGTGCAGGCCATGCTCGAAGCGGTGGGCGCGACGAGCCTCGACGCGCTGATGGAAGAGGCCGTACCGGCCAAAATCCGAACCCAGAAGCCCCTGTCGGTGGGGCCGGCCCTGAGCGAAACCGAAGCGCTCGCCGCGCTTCGTGCGATTGCGTCGAAGAACACGGTCGCGCGCTCCTTCATCGGTATGGGCTACCACGGGACCCACACGCCCGCGGTCATCCTGCGCAACCTCTTGGAGAACCCGGGCTGGTACACCCAGTACACCCCGTATCAGGCGGAGATCGCCCAAGGTCGCCTCGAGGCGCTCCTGAACTTTCAGACGATGGTCGAGGACCTGACCGGCCTTCCCGTCGCGAACGCCTCTTTGCTCGACGAGGGCACGGCCGCCGCCGAAGCGATGGCCATGTGCCGCGGCATGGTGCGAAAAGGGGAGGGCTTCTTCGTCGCGGGCGATGTGCATCCGCAGACCATCGAGGTGGTCCGCACGCGCGCCGAAGCCCTCGGCGTTCCCCTGCACGTGGCAGACCCGCGCAGCTTTGACTTTGCTTCAGTGAGCCTCTTCGGCGCACTCCTCCAGACGCCCAACACCTACGGTGACGCGTACGACGCCTCCGATCTGATCGCCAGGATCCAGGGCACAGGCGCCAAGGTCGCCGTCGCCACGGACCTCCTAGCGCTCTGCCTGATGAAGACCCCAGGCGAGATGGGCGCGGACATCGCCATCGGCTCGGCGCAGCGCTTCGGCGTGCCGATGGGCTTCGGCGGACCCCACGCTGCGTTCCTCTCCGCCCGCGAAGAGCACGCCCGCAAGCTGCCCGGCCGCGTGGTGGGGGTGTCGAAGGACGCCCGCGGCCAGATGGCCCTACGCCTGGCGATGCAGACCCGCGAGCAACACATTCGGCGCGAAAAGGCGACGAGTAACATCTGCACCGCCCAGGTCCTGCTCGCGAACATCGCGAGCATGTACGCGGTCTATCACGGGCCCAAGGGACTGCGCGCGATCGCCGAGCGCGTTCACGGGGCGACCGCGGTCCTCGTCGCGGGTCTCGCCAAGGCGGGCATCGAGCCCGAGTCGAACGCCTTTTTCGACACCGTGACCCTGAAGGTCAAAGACGTCGAAGCGACTCTGAAGGCGGCCCGCGAGCAGAACATCAACCTTCGCCGGGTGGACGATGCTCGAGTTGGCATCGCGCTCGACGAAACGGTGAGCCGCGACGATCTGCGCGCACTCTTCGAGGTCTTCGGCGTCCAAGCGGTCGACCTCGACCACCTCGAAACCACCGCCAAACCGTTTCCCGCCGCGCTCGCCCGGAGCGACGCGTACCTGACCCACCCGGTCTTCAACTCGCACCACTCCGAAACCGAGATGCTGCGCTACCTGCACCAGCTCGAGGCGAAGGATCTTGCGCTGAACACTTCGATGATCCCGCTGGGCTCCTGCACCATGAAGCTCAACGCGACCTCCGAGATGATCCCGGTGACCTGGCCCGAGCTCGGAGCGCTGCACCCGTTTGCGCCGACGGACCAGACCGAGGGCTACCGCGAGATGTTCGCGGACCTCGAAGGCATGATCGCCGACATCACGGGATTCGATGCGGTCTCGCTCCAGCCCAACGCCGGCTCCCAGGGCGAGTACAGCGGACTGCTGGTGATCCGCGCCTTCCACCACGCCCGCGGCGAAGACCACCGCACGGTGTGCCTCATTCCCTCGTCGGCGCACGGGACCAACCCGGCGAGCGCGGTGATGGCGGGCATGAAGGTGGTGGTCGTCGCCTGCGACGACCAGGGCAACATCGACCTCGAAGACCTCCGCAAGAAGGCCGACGAGCACGCGGATAATTTGTCGTCGATGATGATCACCTACCCGTCGACGCACGGCGTGTTCGAGGCGGACGTGAAAGAGGCGTGTGCCATCGTCCACGAGCGCGGCGGTCGGGTCTACATGGACGGCGCCAACCTGAACGCGCAGGTCGGCCTCGCGCGGCCGGCCGAGCTCGGGGCGGACGTCTGTCACCTGAATCTCCACAAGACCTTCGCCATTCCGCACGGCGGCGGCGGACCTGGCATGGGGCCGATCGGAGTGGTCAGCGATCTCGCGCCCCATCTTCCGGGCCACCCATTGGCTGACGTGGGGGGCGAACAGGCGATTGGTCCGGTTTCCGCGGCGCCCTGGGGCAGCTCGAGCATCCTGCCGATCAGCTGGATGTACATGCGGATGATGGGGAGCGAGGGGCTGAAGTACGCCACGGAGATCGCCATCCTGAACGCGAACTACATGGCCAAGCGCCTCGAGAATCACTACCCGGTGCTCTACCGCGGCAACAACGGCCGGGTCGCCCACGAGTTCATCATCGACCTTCGCCCCTTCAAGCAGAGCGCGGATGTCTCGGTTGACGACGTCGCCAAGCGCCTGATGGACTTCGGGTTCCATGCGCCAACGATGTCCTGGCCGGTGGCGGGCACGATGATGATCGAGCCAACGGAGAGCGAATCAAAGGACGAGCTCGACCGCTTTTGCGACGCGATGACCGCCATCCGAGAAGAAATCGGAGCGGTGGAACGGGGCGAGCTCGACAGGGAGGACAACCCTCTCAAGAATGCGCCGCACACCGCCGAGATGGTGATGGACACCGAGTGGTCGCACCCCTATCGCCGCGAGCAGGGGGCCTACCCGGCCAAGTGGCTTCGCGCGCACAAGTTCTGGCCGCCGGTCAGCCGCGTGGACAACTCCTACGGTGACCGCAACTTCGTCTGCTCCTGCCCGCCGGTCGAGGAGTATCAGGGGCAGGACTAGCTCGCATCAGAGGAGCGGCTCGATCTCGTTCGCGAGCTGGTCGGGACGGGCGCTCGAAGGAAAGCGGCTCACTACCTTGCCCTCGCGGTCCACCAGGAACTTCTCGAAGTTCCACTGAATGTCTTGGCCGTCGAGGGCCGCCTTCAGGTGTTGATAGAGCGGGTGCGTTCCGTCGCCGTTGACTTCGATCTTCTCGAACATCGGAAAGTTCACACCGTAGTTCTTCTGACAGAACGTCGCGATCTCCTCCGAGGTGCCTGGCTCCTGAGCCCCGAACTGATTGCAGGGAAAGCCCAAGACGACGAGTCCCGACTCCTTTCCGTCGCGGTAAAGACGCTCGAGTCCTTCGTACTGGGGCGTGAACCCGCAGCGGCTCGCGACGTTGACAAAGAGAAGGACCTTGCCCTGGTGCTCCGCGAGCGTGGTCTGTTGGCCGTCCAGGGTCTTCAGCGGAATGGTGTAAATATCGCTCATGGATTGAATGTGGGGCGGACGGCCGCCACCGGCAAGGAAATCGCACCTCAGTCGCGTTCCTCGGGGAATATCGCTGCCGCGTTGCGCCTTGCAAATGGGCTCAGCGGACCGCAGAGTCAAAGGCGGGGGAGAGAGCACATGAAATCGATCTTCATCGCGAGTCTGCTCGCCGTCACCGTCGGCGCGGGCGCGGCTCTTGCCTGCAAGGGATACCAACAGACCGAGAGCGTGGCGGTGCCGACGATCGACGGCAACACGCTCGCCGCGTTGCTCGCAAAGGCTCCAAAACTCGCCCTCTACGACGCAAACGGCGAGGCGACCCGCGCAAAATACGGCGTGATCCCCGGTGCCAAGCTCCTCAGCCACTACTCGCGCTATGACGTTGCCCGCGAACTCCCGCGCGACAAAGGAGCGAAGGTGGTGTTCTACTGCGGCAGCAGCCTGTGCGGGGCCGCGGAAAAAGCCGCCAAAAAGGCGATCGAGGCCGGGTACCACGACGTGGCGGTCATGACGGACGGCATCAAGGGCTGGAGCGAAGCGGGCAAGAGCACCGTCATGGCGCCGAAAACCAGCTAAGGAATACAGTCTGGCGGGCGCGCGCCCCTCAGCAGGTAGTCGAGAATCGCATCATCGAAGCACTCGTCCTCGCCGAAGAGACCGACCGCATGGCTGAAGCCTTCGATCTGAACGCGCGAGGCCGCGCTCATCACCGACTCTAGGGAGTCCGATAGCTCCACCGGCGTCACCGCATCCCCCAAAGCTCCCGCGAGCAGTGCATCTACGCTCGGTAGGCCACCCTCCCAATCGACCGATTCCATCGTCGTTCCCCAGCTCAAGCACGGGAACATGCTCGAATAGAGCGTCCGGCGAAAGACGGTCTCGTTGGCGCTGATCTCGAGGTCCGCGGCGCGGATCTCCTCAAGCGATTCGATCGGGAAATCCGTGCAGGTCGTGCCAAAGAAGGGGCCGGGCGCAGCGTTTGGCTCACCGGCGGGGACCCTACCGGTTTGCTCGACCTCCTGCAGGTAAACGCCGAGCTGCGGCCAGAAGGGCTCGTAATACATCGCCTCGGTGACCGTCGACTCGAAGCGAACGAGATCCGCCAGCTGACCGGGGGCCGTGAAGCGTGCGTAGAGCAGATCGAATGCCGCTTCCGCGTTCCCGCTCCCAAAGGCGCACTCCGTGCCAAAGTCGCAGAAGTCGAAGAACGCCTGGAGCGCGCGACTGAACCCGATCGACTGGGCGACGGTGCGATCTGGGAGCGATTGGCGTGGATCGATGGGCGAATCCAAGACGAGACGGTCGGTCGCGTTCGGAAAGCTCACCGCGTAGGTCAGTGCCACCTGCGTGCCGTAGGAGTAGGTGAGAAAGCTCATCGAGTCGACCGCAAGCTCCTGGCGCAAGCGTTCGATGTCGCGCGCATAGCGTGGCGTACCGAGCTCATCGAACAGGTCATAGTCCGAACGACATTCATTGGCCAGGCTCTCGCCCGCGGTCACGAGTGCGGATTCGCTATAGTCCGCAAACTCCGTGTCGCCACACACGAGCGGTGCGCTTTCGCCAACCCCGATCTCCTCGAGCGCTACGAGCGCAAAGCTTTCCTGCAACGTTGTGGCGATCTCCTCGGGGATCACCGCCAGGAACACAGGAAGGGTCACGACCGCCGAGTTGCCGGGTCCACCAAAATGCGTGAACAGCACCGGCTGCACCTCGACATCGCCAATGACCGCGTAGCGCAGCTCAACGGTTCCCGACGCGGGGTTGTCCTCGTCCGCGGGAACGGAGAGAAAGCCGATCTGAACAGCGCCGCTCTGGTTGTCGTTGCCGTTGTTGTTGCCGCTGCCTGTGCCGCCACCGCCGCCACCAACCCCCGTGGAGCCGTTGAAGCTGCCCGCAGCGCCACCATCGCCACAGCCCACCGTCACGAAGAGGGCCAATAGCGTCGTTTGGAATGAACGGATCATCTTGCCTGCGGCGACGCGTCAGCCGCCGGTATCGCAGCAGGTGGTCGTGGTCGAAGCGCTGCGTTGGTTGTTGCCGTCGTTGCACTCCTCGACCGCATTCTCCGGGTCCACGACCGCGAAGATTCGAATCGGTCGACATTGGGGGAAGGGTGCGGGGGTCGTGTTGAGCGTAACAGATGCGCCCGGGGGGAGGGCGGTGCTCAAGACGATATCCTGGAGAGCCGTGCCCCCTTGGTCCGGATCGCCTGCGTAGAGTCGCACGACCGTGCCCGCGGGTGCCGGCTCCGACCCTGGATTGCTCACCGTGATCGCAACCGGTGGCGCGCTGCCGCACACCCCGGGGGTGCTCAATTGGGTGATCGTGAGATCCGGGAGCGAGGCGCCGCCGGTGGTCGCGATAGTCCGGTCGTTGTTGGTCTCGTCACACTCGCGCTCGCGCCCCCCGTCGAAGGCGATCATGTCGTTCATCTCGTCGTAGCTCGCATCCACGAACACGCGCACCTCGTTCGGGAGCTCGGCCTCGCCGTTCCACGCGGGGTCGTAGTTCGTGCTGAGGAACACGGCGCCGCGGGGCTCGAGGGTGTCCGTGACCGTGGTGCGCAACGGCGTCCCATCTACGGCCAGGAGCGTCACGAAGCCCGACCCCCAATCGCCCTGGAATCCGACGACGACGTTGCCCCCCACTCGGAGGTCGCCGATGTTGCTGATCTGCGAGACGATTTGGCCCGCGCCGCCGCCCCCCCCGCCGCAGCCTCCGCCGCCTCCCACGACCTGCACCGCCGTGACCTCGAGGTCGGGCGCCACACCGAAATTGCGCGGGTTTGAGCGGTAGGTGTTGTAGAAGCGACCATTGGTTTCGAGCCAACCCTTGGGCTCGATCAGTGGCACCTGCGAGTTTTCGGTGATGTTGGTGACGTGGTACGCGTGCTGGTTCCACATGCGCCGGGCGGAGACCCAGAAGTCCCCGGCGTCTCCCCAGACCTCGACCCCCGCATTGTACTGGTCGTCTTCGTCGAAGCTGCAGAAGCCGGACTCGTTCGAGGTTCCAAAGACGATCTCCGCGTTGCCGTCGTTGTCCACGTCCGCAACGACCGGATACTCGATGCGTGTTCGACTCTCGCTCGGCTCGGCGAACAACACGTTACCCGTGAGCCCATCGTAGACCCGGAACTCACACTCGTCGTTGTAGATCACCTCAGCCGCGCCATCGCCGTTGAAGTCGAACACGCTCGAACCGGTCAGACGGCTCGAGTCGTCTTCCGTGCGCCGCACCCAGCTGTTGTGGAGGCAGATGCACTCCTTCGTTTCTTCGTTACAGGCGGTCCCAGGCACGAGAGCTTCACACTGACTGTCATTGTCGCAGCCATTCGGCATGACCTGCTGCGGTGTGCGCGCGGGGTTGCTTCCCGGGGCGGCCTCTGGAGGCGTGGACTCGAGGCGGTCCGGCCACTGGGGACAGGCGGCCGTCGGCGGCTGAAAGTCGACGAGAGCATAGCCGGCGCTGAAAGCCGTCCCCACCTCGGGGAATCCATCGCCGTCAAAGTCGTCGACGTTCGGCGCCCCTCCACGGGTCCCGAGATCGATGTCGCTCAGGTCTCGGTCGTTGCGGTAGTTGTATTCGTCCAAGACCACGCCTTGGTTTGAGATCACCACCATTCGGCCGCCGCCGTTGTTTCCAGTCTCGCCGTCCGCCTCGCCGACGAGCACGATTTCAGGAACCCCGTCGAGGGGATTGCTCGGGCCCGCCGGGTTGCCGTCCGCACCATACACGTCCGCGACCGAGCAGAACCCCTCGCGCTCCGTGTCCCAAACTTCGGCGAGCTGTTCGTTGCAGTACAGCTGGGCGTCGCCGCTGTAGCTGCCGCTGCATGCAGACTGCACGGACACACCGGGTGGCGGTTCGGGAACGCGGTAGGCGGTTCCTCCGCCGAGGATTTCCATCTTTTCATCGCCGACAATGTCCGCGACACAGGCGGCGGGGCCCTGGCTCAGTCCGCCCCGTTGACCGGAACCCAGGAAGTAGTCCGTGAACTCCCAGGCGTTGCCGTTCACGGACAGGAAATTGACGTTTCGACCGATGATGATCTCCGCCATTCCATCGTTGTCGATGTTCGCGATCGTGACCGCGCCGTTGCTGACGCTGTTTTGACTGCGCGAGATGGCCAAGAGATTGCCGCGATTGTCGTAGACCTCGAGCTCATCCGACTCGTTGTGCACGACTATTTCCGGGACACCGTCCCCGTCGATATCGGCGACCGCGGGGCTCATTGTCGGGTCAAAGCGGGGAATGTCGGGGGCGCTTCCAGCATCATCGCCCCGGTTGCACACGCAGCTCGCGTTCGTCGCCACGCCGGTCCCATCATCGCGCCAAACCTGATTGCCGCAGATCGCCAGATGGTCTTCTCCTCGCTCCGCACCACCGCCGTGTATGACGCGCAGAACTCCATCACGCCGATAGTCCGGGACGTTGCCGGCTTCGCCTGGCTTCCAGCAGAACGTCAGGAAGATGATCTCCGGGCGATCTTTCTCGTTGATCAACCCGTCGTCGTTGTCGTCGTCGAGGTTGGCGACCACCGGTGTCATGACGACCTGGGTGAACTCGCGAAAGGGGGTTCCTACGGGGGCCAAGCGACTGCTGATACTCTCTGCGCCCCATTCGATTTCCTGCGTCGGCAACACGTTGGAGAAGGGCTCCGCAGGTAGGCGGCAGGTGGCGGGCTCGCCCGTTCCGACGCAGCGGTCTACGTCGCACACGGTGTTTGCGGGGCAGTCCCAGTCGTCCTCGCAGGTGCAGTAGGCGTCGTCGTTGGTCGGATCGACGCAGGTGCTGCTGAACGCCCCGGGTCGTCCAACACATGTAAAGAGCTCCACTTCTTCAGAGCCGTTGGGCGTGCACTGCAGCACCCGGTTGCCATCGCAGCGCCGGTCCGCGTCCGGATCGCAAGCGTCAGGCTGGCACCGGCCGGTGTCGCCGACGTCGCAGAATTGGCCGGCTGCGCAATCGACGTCATCGGCGCAGACCGCCTGAGTTCCGCAGTCCTTGCCCTCGAAGCCCAGGGGGCAGTCACACTCGAAGTCATTCACGAGGTCCGTGCACCCGGCACCGTTTTGGCAGGGATCGGGGTCGCAATCGTCGATGGGAATGGTGCAGGTGTCGCCGTAGAAGCCCGTCCCGGCACAAATGCATTGCACCTCACCGCTCGTCTCGTCACACACGCCGCCGTTCGAGCACGGGTTTGTGACCGCACAACCGCCCGACACATCGATGGCGCAGGTCTCTCCGACGAAGTCCGGCGGACAATCACAGTCGAACCCGCCGGTTTCATTGATACAGAGTCCGCCGTTCTCGCATGGATTGGCGCCATCGCATTCATCGACATCCGTGTCGCAACGATCGCCCGAAAAGCCCGTGCCCGCGCAGTTGCACGTGAGCCCATCTTGCGTGTTCGAGCAAACACCGCCGTTCTGGCATGGGTTGTTAGTTGGGCTGACGAAGATGGGGCAATTCTGGATCGGCGTCTCGCAGAATTCGCCGGTCCAATCGGGCTGAAAATCACTGTCGTCATCCGCGCAGCTGCAGGACTCTTGATCACCCACCTGCACGCATTGCCCACCGTTCTGGCACGGATTCGTTCGGCAGAGAATCTCGGTGCAGGTGGTTCCCGAGCCACTGAAGCCATCGTTGCAGCGGCACTCGAACCCGTCGGCAGTGGCGACACAGGTCGCATTCGTGTCGCAGGCGAGACACACACTGTTCGTGCACCCGGGCCCTACGCCGCTCCCACCGGGGTCCTCGCAGAAACCGGCGGGCACGCAGCGGTCGTCGAAGCAGATGAGACCCGCGTCGCAAACGTCTGTACAGCCCTTAGTGCAAATTTGGGTGCTTCCGAGGTCTTCACAGCGCCCGCTCAGGCATTCAAAGGCGGATTCGCACTCCTCGCCCAGCTCGAGGGTGGGCTCCCCGTCACCGTCGCCTCCGCCTCCGCCGCCACCACCGCCGTCACCAGTGACGATGCAGCGAACCCCGTCGCAGCGAAAGCCGTCCGGGCAATCCGTATCTTCAGAGCACGCGGGGCCGGTGACCGTCCCATCTTCCCCCACCTCGACCACGAGCTCGCCGGCGCAACCTACCGACGCCACGAGCAACCAGGCCAATCGCAACCGCATATCGCTACTCCCGGGGCTGACCGCCACTGGTGATGACGATAACCTCTGGAATTATAGCGGCTCACAACCGTGAGTTCCGCCCGATAGGGCCGAATTTACGGATTTTTAAAGGCTCGTCCGATCAGGCGTCTTGGAGGTGCGCTTCGACGAACCAGAGGTCTTTGTCCACCTCGCGAGAGATCTCCGTTAAGAGATCCGCCGTGTCGTCGTCGCCCGCCTCATCCGCGGTCGTGATGGCCTTGCGGATCGCGTCGCCAAAGTCGGCGAGCGCGGTGCTGAGCGCATCCACGTGGGCCCGCCCGCCCTTGAGATCCGTCGGGTAGGGACTGAGGCTCGTACCCGTGCCGACCTGCTGCGTGGTACCGGTGGCGACCCCACCGAGGGCGACCGCGCGTTCAGCGATGAGATCGCTCCATGCCTCCGCGTGGTCGTGCACGTCGTCGAAGAGCTCGTGCAAGGCGATGAACGAAGGCCCCTTCACGTTCCAGTGGGCCTGCTTTGCCATGTTTCCAAAGTCGATCGCGTCGGTCAGCCGCGCGTTGAGCAGCCCGACCATCTTCTCCCGCACTCCTGCATCCATCTTGTTCTTCGTCATCTCGGATTTCCTTTCGCCGCGGCTCGTGCTCCCTGGGCGCCGCGAGCATGTGAGTAGGATAGGGCCCCACGGAAAACCGGCAAGCTAGCGACAGTCCACGTCGACGTTGGGGAGCACACCCGTCAGCAGATAAGAGGCCGCCGCGTCGTCCACACAGGAGCGCAGGCCGCTCAACGCGGTCGCGTGAAAGTAGCCGGGCGCGGTCACCATGCGCGTGAACGGTGCGGCCGCTCTGACGGACACGCTCCACTCGTAAGGCGTCGCCGCATCTCCGATCGCCCCCACTAGCATCAACGGCGGCATGCTCTGAAGCCGCCCGTCCCAGTCGATCGCCTCCGGGGTTGCGGGCCAGTAGAGACAGCTAAAGAAATCGCCGAATCTGGCCCCTCCGAGCCTAGGAGCAGCAGCTTCAACCTCGCTCTGGAGCGCTTCGAGCTCGTCGAAGGTAGGACGCGGGCGGTCTGCGCACATGGTGGCGTCAAAGGCGTCTTCGTTGAAGGTGGAGTCGAAGTCGATCAAAGCCTGACGGAAGACGCTGCCATCGCCGGACTGCGCGATCCGAAGGGCGACATCGAGCACGCTCCAGTTGAACTCGCTGTAGAGGTACGGATAGACGCCGCCGCGGATCAGGGCCTGCGATAGGCCTTCTGGATTGGGATCATAAGGAGAGAGACTCGCCACCCAGGCGTCAAAGGCCGCCGCCGGGTCGTCGCCGCCAAAGGCACAGCTCGACTGCCTCGTGCACCAGTCGAGCCAGGCGTCGAAGGCCCGCTCGAAACCAGCGGTTTGCTGCACGACGAGCTCAGTCACGGTGAGGCGGGGCTCGAGCACCGCGTCCAGAACGAATCGCCCCACACGATTTGGAAATTCACTGGCATACGCGAGGCCGACGAGTGTGCCGTAGGACGCGCCATAAAAGTGCAGAACCTCTTCACCGAGCTCCGCGCGCAGTCGGTCCAGATCGCGCGCGAGGCGAAGAGTTCCGAGCTGATTCATCAGCGGCCCGTGCTCCCGGTCGCAGGCGTCGGCGAAGCGTTCCGCTTCTTCCAGGTGTCCCTGAAATCCCGTGAGCCGGTTGCGATTGAGGACGAACTTACAGTCCAGCGGTTCGCTGCTGCCGACGCCGAGCTCGTCGAGGCCGACGATGTCGAAGCGCTCGGTGATCGAGCCGGGGAAGCGGCCTTCGATCCGCTGAATGAACGAACGAAACTCATCGGCAATGCGCACCGCGGAGGACCCCGGTCCACCGAAGTGCACGACGAGTGCGCCGATCCGCGCCGCGGGGTTCGTCGCGCGCCAGATGCGGTACTGCATCTCGTAAGACCCGGCGTTCAGATTCGAGTAGTCCCGAGGCACATCGATGAAGCCAAAGCCGAGAAACCCGTTGGTGCCCTGGCTTCGACCCGCGAAGTCGTCTACTTCCTCGCCGCAAGCCAAGAGCCCGAAAAGAAGAAGTAAACCCAATAAAATTCGCATGGGTTCATGATAGCCGGGATGGGCCTTTGAAGCACCGGGAGCGCTACACCGTCAGAGAAACCGATGAGCTCGTGGATCGCCATCATTGCAGCCCTCGGGCTCGCCGCCACCGACGTGACCAGCGACGCGGAGCGGGCGCACACGCTCCTGGACTATGTCGAGAGCCGAGAAGATTTGACCGCAGCTGAGCGACAGCGCTGGGTCGCCCAGGTGAAGCGAACCTTTGGCGGTAAGTCGCTGAATGTCGGCACAGACGAGGGGATCACCGCGGCCAAGTCCGTGATCTCCGGCGCGCTCTTCTTCGGGGTGGAGGCATC
>CAYXVF010000032.1:49426-56068 GCA_964468125.1 uncultured Bdellovibrionales bacterium
ATCACTTCGACCCGGAGATCGCACCCGACCTCACACGCTACTGGGACACGATGCTCGCGGCCGGCAAGATTCCCCGCCTGGAAGAAAAGGACGTCCGACGGGCGCTGGCGGCAACGCGCCGAATGATGCGGCCCTATCTGCTCTAGCGTCTCTGGCAAGCGGTGGCGAGGGAGTCGGCGGGGGCGTCGAGCCGCGAGCTCGCCGACTCGACCCGGCAAATCGAGCAAGAATTCGCCGGCGTTGGGGGAGAGGGCGCCCATCGCGGCTCGGCTGAGCAAGCGCTACTACACCCGCGCCTACCGAACGAGCCGCCGGCTGCTCCGCTAGCAACGCGTCAGCCCAGGGCGCCGATACGCTCGTTGGGATGTGTGCCTTTCGTCCGGCGCTGCGCGCACGGGGTGATCGTTCAGACCGGTTTTGAGAGGTGCGACATGAAGACGGCAGGCCTGGCGATTCTCTTCGCCACCGCCGCATGCTCCGCCCCGGCCTACTCCTTGCGGGTGCCGGTGCAACACGCGACCTACGGCTCGCTCGTCTCGGCGGCCACAGATGCGATGGATGCCACCGCCGGTGGACTCGACCGCATCGACGCGCCCGGCGTGATCCGGATCCACGGATCGAAGGGCGTGGAAGAGGTGGAAGTGGTCCTCGAGCGGGGCCGCGACGAAACGAAGCTCGAGGTCTTCATCAGCCGTCCCGAGCTCTATCCTCCCGGCGTCGGCGAAGCTTTTTGGCGGCACTTCCGGCAGAGTTTCGACGCCACCCGCAAGAGTTGGTCGATGGTGGAATCAGGGGAACGCAGTGCACGGCTCTGACGCTGGTTGACCAAAAAAGCGTTGCCCTGAATTCGACCGTGCCCTAAGCACCGAGGTCTATGGAGCTGCGGACCCCACAGTTCGAGCGCTGCCTGACCTACGACACCGACTTCGACGCACTGGCGGAGCGGCCCGAGGCGGTCCATCTCCAGGATGGGCTCATCCAGATTTGGAATCGGGGCTCAATCCTGTGCGTGCGAGTTGTCGGCCACGCGGAACAGCCGGTCGCCGACGCGTTCGTACGGCGGGCGAACGAGACCGTCGCTCGGCACGGACGTGTCGTCACTTTTCACGATTGGAGCTCCGTCGACGGCTACGACCGGGACGCAAAAGACGGGCTCCTGTCCTGGACCCGAGACGCCGGGGAACGCAACCCATCGGTGCACATGCTCTTTCGCTCCAAGCTGATCTCGATGGCGGTGTCGGTCGCTAGTATCGCGCTGCGAAACCTTCACGGATTCAACGACCCACAGCGCTTTCTCGACCGCTTCGCGGAGGTGCTCGCGGAGGAGGCACAGCAGCGCTACGTGCGCGGCGACCCACCGTCCCGAACGGGCAGCTCCGAACCGTAACGGACGGCGCAAGTGCGGGTCTGACGTAAGTCAAGGAGCCTCGAGCAGGGCTCGTGCGAGTGCTAGATGGCCATGAATCGTGCAACCGAGACCATCCGCCTCAGCGTTGAAGGCCTTCACTGCGCATCCTGTGTCGGGCGCGTGGAGCGGGCACTGGCCGCCACGCCAGGTGTGCGCGGAGCGGCCGTCAATCTCGCATTGGGACGAGCCGAGGTGCAGATCGACGCCGGCGTCGACGTCGAACGCTTGACCGCGGCCGTGGAAAAAGCGGGCTTCAGCGCCCATCAGGACCGTCCAGCAGAGCAAAGGGCCCTCGCGAAGACACCCGACAGCGGCCCATGGCAACGGGCCCTCTTGGCCGCCGCACTGACGCTTCCGGTTTTCGTCCTCGAGATGGGCGCACACGTGAGCCCCGCCTGGGGCGAGCTCATCGGCAGCAGCGTCGGTTGGAGGACGAGCCACTGGATTCAGCTTCTGCTCACGACCGCGGTGCTCCTCGGGCCTGGGCGGGAAATCCTGACCCTCGGCGTACGCAGCCTCGCGCGCCTCGCCCCGGAGATGAACGCCTTGGTGGCCCTCGGCTCTAGCGCGGCCTTCGTGCATTCGGTGATCGCAATGCTCGCTCCTCAGTGGCTTCCGCCGGGGGGCGCGCACGTCTACTTTGAGTCCGCCGCCGTGATCGTAACCCTGATCCTCGTGGGTCGTGCCCTCGAAGCGCGGGCAAAGGGCCGCGCGAGCGAAGCCATTGAGCGGCTTATCGCGTTGCAGCCCGCGGAAGCCTGGGTGAAACGCGGCGGTGGTTTCGCCCAGGTACCGATTGAAAGCGTTCGCATCGGCGACCGCGTGCGCATTCTCCCCGGCGAGCGCGTGCCGGTGGACGGCCTGATTGTTGCCGGGGAGAGCTTTGTCGATGAATCCATGTTGACCGGCGAGCCCTTGCCGGTGGCGCGCGGGGAAGGGGACCGGATCGCCGCGGGCACCGTGAATCAAAACGGCTCGCTCGAAATCGAAGGGGTGGCGGTCGGAGCTCAAACCCTGCTCGCACAGATCGCACGCATGGTGGAGGACGCCCAGGCCTCGAAGCTCCCAATTCAGCAAACCGTCGACCTGGTCACGCGCTGGTTCGTTCCCGGGGTCATTGCCGTGTCGGTGCTGACATTCTTCGTCTGGTGGTGGATCGCGCCGGCGACCGCCTGGGTGCACGCGGTGGCGGTTTTGATCATCGCATGTCCCTGCGCGATGGGACTCGCGACGCCGACGTCGATCCTCGTGGGCGCTGGCCGCGGAGCCGAGCTCGGAGTGTTGTTTCGCGACGGTCCAGCGCTGCAGCGCCTGCGCGACGTGCGGCTGATTGCGTTCGACAAGACCGGCACACTGACCGAAGGCGCGCCCACACTCACGGAGCTGCGCACCTTTGGCGATGTGGCCTCGGTAGAGCTCGCCAGCTGGATCGCCTCGGTCGAGTCCCATTCGGAGCACCCGATCGCACGCGCCGCTGTAGCCGGAGCGACGGACAGGGGCGGGGAGATCCAGCCGGTTGAGGGATTCGTGAACCACCCGGGAGAGGGTGTCGAGGCGATCCTCGATGGAGAGCGCATCACGATCGGAAACGCCCACCTGATGGCATCAAAAGGCTACGCTCCGCCCGAGGGCTGCGACGCAACCGCTTTCGTGGCCAAAAACGGTCGCGTGGTGGGTGCCTTCACTGTGGAAGACGCGATTCGCCACGACGCCGGGCGCACGATCGAAGCGCTGCAGCGCGAAGGCGTGGACGTGGCGCTGATCACCGGCGACCGTCAGAGCACCGCAGACGCGGTGGCGAAGGCCCTGGGGATCGAAAGGGTCGTGGCGAACGTCCTACCCTCGGGCAAGCGGGACGCGGTGCGCGCGCTGCGGGAAGAACACGGGACGGTGGCGTTTGTAGGCGATGGCATCAACGACGCGCCCGCGCTCGCGGAAGCGGAAGTGGGGATCGCGATCGGCAGCGGAACGGATATCGCCATCGAATCCGCCGGGGCGGTGCTTCCGGCGTCGCGCCTGGGCGCGGTGGTGGATTCGCTTCGACTCTCCCGGGCGACCTTGCGCAACATTCACCAGAATCTCTTCTGGGCCTTCGCGTACAACACCGCGCTCATCCCATTGGCCGCAGGCGCACTCGTGCCAGTCATAGGCATCTCGCTGTCACCGAGCTTCGCCGCCGGTGCGATGGCGTGCTCGAGCATTTTCGTGGTCTTGAATGCGCTGCGACTCCGACGCTTCCGCTGACGGTCGCGAGAGTTGACCGAAGAAGAATTAGGTAAACTTTCTCAATGCCTCCCTACGCGCTAAGCTGCTTCGATGCTGGAGGTCTCCGCTCTCGATCGAAGGTGCGGAAGAATTCGCGCCTCGAGAGACGCAATTCGCTGAAAACACGCTAGTCCGTGTCGCCGGGTGCGTGAATCTCGAACGTGCCCAAAGAGCTCGCTCTGCGGCAATTCGCCACACGTCAAGTTATGAACATATGCTCACCTTCTAGTCATGAGACCCCGAGCCCCCCGATTGGTTCGCTGCCCGCCCTGCGCGCGCGAGTTTTCCCCGGTTGACGACGCAGGGTTGCCGCCGGTCACGTTGAACATCGAAGAGCTCGAAGCGGTGCGGCTGGCCGACCTCTTGGCCCTCAACCAAACCGACGGCGCCGCGCGCATGGAGGTCTCTCGCGCGACCTTCGGACGAATTCTCGAGCGGGCCCGCGCCAAAGTGGCCCGGACCCTCGTCCAAGGGCGGCGCCTTCAGATCACCGGGGAAGCCGAAGCGCCCCCGGTCGTAGGAGAGACCATGAGAGTCGCGATAGCGATCAGCGAGACCGGGAGCATCTCCCGACACTTCCGAAGGAGCCACGCGTACCGAATCGTCGACGTCAGCGCTGACGGCCAGCGAGTCGTCGAGGATCGAACGGGCCCACCCCGCGATCCCGGTGTAGGCCGGCGTCGACATCGCGGCGGGCATGGCAACGAGTCCAGTCACACCTGTGGCCGCTCCGGTTGGCTCGACCTCTTCGGCGACTGTCAGGCCGCGCTCACCTTGGGCATGGGCAGTGGTGCGAAGGACGGCCTCAAGCGTCGCGGCGTGCGGCCGATCATTCTCGATCACCCGACATCCGTCGAGGCCGCGCTCGATCTTCTGCGCGAAGGACGTCTCTGAGCCGAGCCACCGCACTGGGCAGCAGACCCCGAAATGTGTTCGAAAGTATCCACGATAAAACCCTGAAAGACGTGACCCATGAATGTGAACATTGGAATCGCAGAAACCGACCGTGAGGCGATCGCCGAGGACCTGTCGCGACTCTTGGCGGACAGCTACTCGCTCTATCTCAAGACCCACAATTACCACTGGAACGTCACCGGCCCGATGTTTCAGGCGCTGCACGCGATGTTCGAGGAGCACTACACTGAACTCGCCACGGCAGTCGATGCGATCGCTGAGCGTATTCGCTCGCTAGGCTTTCCCGCGCCGGGGACGTATTCCGCATTCGCAGCCCTGTCGAGCGTGAAAGAGACCGAAGGTCTACCGGCAGCCCTCGACATGGTCCGCGATCTCGTCGAAGCTCACGAATGCGTGATACGAACCGGCCGTAGAGTCGCTCAGGCGGCAGGGAAAGCGGGGGATGAAGCCTCGGCCGACCTCGCCACTCAACGGCTTCAGGTGCACGAGAAAACCGCTTGGATGTTGCGCAGCTTGCTCGACGAGTAGCGGGGGCCGACGCACCAGAGTTTCGACGAGCGCGCATCCGCGCGGCCAGAGACGGAGGCCCGCGTTCATCGCTGGTGTGAGTGCTCGATCAGCCCTGAATTCTGCATGCGGCTCCCCGCGCGACGACGCGCGAGAACACGACATTTCTATCGGGCGAAAACACGAGATTAACGGGCGCCTATACCGCGCTGTCTGATAATACATATTATGCAAACTATGGCGAAATTCGCTTGGTGATGCACGCTCCCTGTTGGGAGCGACGCGTCGGCCTTGCTCATCGCGGCCGGGGCCGCGCTCCATGGCCCGCCGACGCCCCGTGAGGTTCCTGCGATTCTTCGATGGCGTCATCTAGACCCGCGAGGAAGTCATAACCGGTCTATGAAACAAGCGCGCGGAGTCGAATCGGACGCGGAGCCCGACGCCGAAGCGCTGGCCGAGGTCGTCGACGGCGTGCGCGGAGACCTCGCCGCACGTACAGCGATAGCGAAGTCCGTGGGTAGAGTCGCAACTACGATATCGCGCTATTTCGCGCAACGGCCAGGTCTATCACGCCGAGAATACACACGACTTTGACCGATCAAGGAGAGTTGTATGAACCTAAATCGTCTCCCAGATACTGGTCTCGATGCGCGGGCTACCATGGCGGACCAGGTAGCGGAGGTCGCCGAGATCGTCGACAGCCTTCTGAAAACGGAAATACAGGAGTCATGCAGGAATCGCGGCGAATACGACCTCTTGAGGTTGGGGGTCGCGATCGAAATGCGTCGTGGATTCGCAGAGAGCACTGGCAGCGAGATCCGCGAGCGATTCGGTCCGCGGGCGAACCGGCTCGCGGACGCGCTGGAGCGCCCATACACACTCCGCAGTCGACGGTTCAACGAGGCGCTCTCGGCACGTGACGAACAAGCGATGTACCGAGCTGCGTGCGATGGAGAGCTCAGGGATGGCGAAAAACTGCCGACCGAGACGGTCCCTGTCAGCTAGCGCATATGCCGCACACCTATTCTCGCGACCTCGAAGACCACCGGCATTCCCTGGTAGCTCCGAATCGCGACCGGCATTGGTCGCTTTCAGTTCGTCGCGGGGCGGTACCCGTTCAGCAGAGTCCGTCTTGAGGCGTTCGATCGGACGTGATCATTTCTCCTTGCCACAGCGAGGAGAGAGCAATGAAGCGATACACGGAAAATCAACGTCAGAGCCTACTCCAGGAGTTTCGATGCTTCGACGGCACGCAGTCGGAGTTTTGTAGGACCCATCAGCTCAGCATGGGCACGCTCCAAAACTGGCTCGCACGGTATCGAGGTGTTGAGCGGGTTGGGTTCGTCGAGTTGAAAGACTCTGAGGAAGTCGACCGCTTGGCGATCGAAGTCGGCGAGCGCCGCATCGTATTCGAGCCGCGCCCGTCAGCGAGTTACCTCGCTGAGCTTCTGCGCGCGTTGGCGTGATCGGGCTACCACCGAGCGTCCGCGTTTACCTGGCCGCCGAGCCCACCGACATGCGCTTCGGCATTGACCGACTCTTCGGCT
>CAYXVF010000033.1:0-55698 GCA_964468125.1 uncultured Bdellovibrionales bacterium
GCCTCCAACCGATTTCCGGGCGACGCCCGGAGGTCCGAAAGCACTGAGGCGAAATCGATAGCATCCAGCTTCCTTGCGACGACTCGGCTCACGTTCGCCCAACCTTCCTTCGGCGGGACCTTACCCTGAAGGAAGAATCGTTCAACCTCCGAGCGCGCAAAACTCTGAATCGCCATTGAGCGCGATACCTATCACAGGTATACCGATATTCGGTATAAGCAAGGGACATTCCTTACACACCTCGCTCACTCGAACAGCTCGACGGCCTGTCGCTCCACGCTCTTCGCGATGTTGCCACACACCGCGTCGCACATGCGCAGCGTGGCGCGGTCCGCGATCGAATAGTGAACGGTGGTGCCGTCGCGCTCCCGGTTGAGGATGCCCGCGGACTGCAGCTTTGCAAGCTGCCGTGAAGCGGTTGGCTGCGGGCACTCCAGTGCCTCGGCGACCTCGCCTACGGAGTGCGGGCCGCTCTGGAGGAGAAAGAGGATCTTGAGGCGCATGGGGTCACTCAGGACCTTGAATCGCTCGGCGATTTGCTGAAATCCAGCGTCGGTGGGTTTGCGCATGTCGTCCGCCTCCACGCATTCATGCATGTGTATATACTGGTCTATACACACCTGAAGCGCTTCGCGCACGCCCGCGGACCCGGCTTTCAACACGCACGCGCCTCCGCTCCTAGCCCCGCGATCTCGGAGCTCGACGTGGGTTCGGAGGCGAGCTCGGGCTTCACCGGTGGGTTGTTTCGGTACACCATATAATAGAGCACGGGCACCGCGGAGCGACTCACGAGCAGCGACGCAATTTCGCCCGCTATGAGCGAAATGGCGAGCCCTTGGAAGATCGGGTCAAAGAGAATCACTCCCGCACCGACCACGACCGCCATGGCGGTGAGGAGCATCGGCCGAAACCGCACGGCCCCCGCGTCGATCACCGCTTCCGCGAGCGGCATGCCCTCCCGCAGCCTGAGCTCGATGAAGTCCACCAGGATGATCGAATTGCGCACGACGATACCCGCGCCCGCCATGAACCCGATCATCGAAGTCGCGGAGAAGAACGCCCCCATCATTCCATGGGCGGGAAGAATACCTACCAGTGAGAAGGGAATCGCTGCCATCACGATGACCGGCGTGATGAAGGATCCGAACCAACCCACCATGAGGATGTAGATCAGCACCAAGACCGCGGCGAAGGCTACGCCGAGGTCACGAAACACTTCGAGCGTAATGTGCCACTCACCGTCCCATTTGATCGATGGTTTCTGCGTGCTGAAGGGCTGGGCGATGTTGAGGACCTCGATCCCGTGCCCGTTTCCGCCATAGTCCTGCGGGTCGAGCGCTCCGATCCTCTCGTTCATCTGCGCAATCGCATACACCGGACTCTCGACGACGCCCGCCACGTCGCCGATCACATAAGTGACCGGCATGAGGTTCTTGTGATGGACCGTCTTCTCGTCGAAGGAGCGTTCGAGCCGGACGAGCTCTCGCAACGGAACGAGGGGTGGCGCCTGGCCAGGGATGGGCTCGGGTAAGGCGTTCGCATCTCCCGCGCGCACTCGGATGCCGAGGAGGTCCTCGGGGATGGTGCGCATGGCCCGAGGAATCTCGAGCACGAGGTTCACGTCCTCCTTCTCCTCTGGGATGTGAACCAAATCGACGCTCATGCCCTCCACCGCCATTCGCAGGGTGTGGGACACCGTGGCGGGACTCACGCCGTGGAGCGCGGCTTTCTCCTTGTCCACGACGAAACGCGCACGCTCTTGGTCCTCCTCGAAGTACCAATCGACATCGACGACTCCGGGCGTAGAATCGAAAATCGCTCGAATGTCGCGTGCGAGTCTTTCGCGGGTTTCCGCGTCCGGGCCATAGACCTCCGCCACCAAGGTCTGCAGCACAGGCGGCCCGGGCGGAACTTCCGCCACCGCGACCCGCGCTCCGTACCTCGCGGCGATCTCCGCCACCTTCGGTCGAACCCGCTTCGCGATGTCGTGACTCTGAGTCGCTCGGTCGTGTTTCGGCGTCAGGTTCACCTGGAGGTCCGCGACGTGTGCCCCGCGACGCATGAAATAGTGGCGAACGAGGCCGTTGAAGTTCATCGGCGCAGCGGTTCCGACGTAGATCTGATAGTCGAGCACCTCTTCTTCCTCACGAATGACCTCGGCCATTTCGCGGGCCACGCGGGCGGTGTGCTCGAGAGAGCTGCCCTCGGGCGTGTTCAGGATCACCTGGAACTCGCTCTTGTTGTCGAAGGGCAACATCTTGACCTTCACGAATTCCACCGCGACCAAACCCATGGCGCCGAGGAGTAGAACCGTGACCCCGACGAGGAAGCCCCAACGCGCGCGTACCCGTGCAATCAAAGGCTCCATTAACTTGCGGTAGGCGCGGGTGAAGTAGCTCCTGTCCTCTTCGCCCTCTCCGTGACCGTGTCCTGCGTCCGGGCGGAGCAAGCGAAGGGCGGCCCAGGGGGTCACGATGAACGCGATCGCGAGCGAAAAGAGCATGGCCGCGCTCGCACCGATGGGGATGGGCCGCATGTAGGGCCCCATCAATCCGCCCACAAATGCCATCGGCACCACGGCGAAGATGACGGTGAAAGTCGCGAGGATCGTTGGGTTGCCGACCTCATCTACCGCTTCGACCGCAACGCGCCAACGCGGGCGCCCCTCGTTCCGAGGCAGACGAATGTGGCGCACGATGTTTTCGACCACGACTATCGCGTCGTCGACGAGAATCCCGATCGAGAAGATCAGCGCAAAGAGGGTGATCCGGTTCAGCGTGAAACCCGCGAGGTAGAAGACGAGAAGCGTCAGGGCGAGGGTCGACGGGATCGCGAGGGCGACGATCCACGACTCGCGCCATCCGAGGGTGAGAAGAATCAGAATCGAAACGCTGACCACCGCGATCATCATGTGAAACAGAAGCTCGTTCGATTTCTCCGACGCCGTGTCCCCATAGTGGCGTGTGACGGAAACCTCGATATCCTGGGGAATGATCCATCCTCGCTGGTCCTCCACCTTGCGCAGAACCGTTTCGGCCACACCGACCGCGTTCGTCCCGGGACGTTTCGCGACGGTGAGAGTTACCGCCGGGGCTTCGTGTGCGCGATTTGAGCTGGCCGCGCCCTTGCCAAAGAAGACGTAGTTCTTGGGCTCCTCCGCGCCGTCGATGATTTCGGCGACCTCGCGCAGATAGACCGGACGGCCCGCGGCGGCGGCGATCACGATGTTGCCAACCTCCTCGGCACTCCGCAAAAAGGCACCGGTTTCGACGATGACCTCACGGTTCTCCGTCGTCAGCCCGCCAGCCCGAAATTGCCGATTGTTCTGTTGCAGTACCGGCACGAGACCGGCCGGACTCAGGTTTCGCGCCGCGAGCTTGACCGGGTCGAGAAGCACCCGAACCTGGCGCGCTGCGCCGCCGATGATCCGAGTCTCGGCGACGTTCTCCACCTGCTTGAGCTCCCCTTCGAGCTGCGCGGCTACCCGCCGCAGGGTCAGGTGGTCGTAGCGCTCGCTATGAAGGGTCAACCCGAGGATCGGGACGTCGTCGATCGATCGCAGCTTGACGAGAGGAGTCGAGACGCCGTGGGGGATCCGGTCGAAATTCGACGTGAGCTCGTGATTGAGGCGGACGAGAGCCTCCTCGGGCTCGGAGCCGACCTCGAAGCGCACGATGATGAGCGCCTCCCCGGGACGGGACATCGAGTAGACGTACTCCACCCCCGGAACCTCCCAGAGCAGCTGCTCCATGGGACGGGTGGCCCGTTCCTCGACCTCCTTGGCGGTGAAGCCGGGCATGCCGACCATCACGTCGACCATCGGCACCTTGATCTGTGGCTCTTCTTCGCGAGGCAAGAGCGTCGTTGCTCCGACACCGAGCAGCACCGCCGTGATGACAATCAGCGGCGTGAGCTTCGAATTGATGAACGCCTGCGCGACCTGTCCGGAGAATCCAACTTTCTTGCGGCTCATGAGCGGACCTCGAGCGTTTGGCCGTCGACGAGAATCTCCGCGCCTTCGGTGACGACGGTCTCGCCGGACTCGATCCCCGAAACGACCTCGACACGGTCACCGATCCGTTTGCCGGTCTTCACGAGACGCATCTTCGCGACCTCGCCGTCCACCACAAAGACGAGCTCGAGCTGCCCCCGTTGCACCACCGCGCTCGTGGGCAGCTGGATCACCCGAGTCCGACCGGTGGGCACGAAGGCCCGGCCGAACTGACCGGTCTTGAGCCCCTTCTGCGCCGGGAGGTCTAGCTTGACGAGCAGCGTTCGACTGTTCGGATCCGTCGCCGGCGCGATCTCCGCCACCGTCGCATCGAAGCGTTCGTCGAAGGCCGAGAGCACGACGGGGATCGTCGCCCCGACGCCCACGAAACGGCTGAGTGCTTCAGATACCGCGACCTCCAGGCGGTGCCGCGACGGGTCCTCGAGCTGCACGAGCGGTCGCCCGGGCGTTGCGAGATCGCCTACGTCCGCCATCTTCTGCGTGATCACACCATCGAAGGGTGCCCGCACCC
Source organism: uncultured Bdellovibrionales bacterium (assembly GCA_964468125.1). Lineage (GTDB taxonomy): Bacteria > Myxococcota > XYA12-FULL-58-9 > XYA12-FULL-58-9 > CAYXVF01 > CAYXVF01. The sequence goes on from CAYXVF010000033.1 coordinate 4,524, forward strand.
GGGCGTAGTCGAGAATACTGCGCGCCTCGCGCACATTCGCCTGCGCGACGCGGTGTTGTGAAGCGACCTGATCGTATTGCTGTCGCGTGACCGCGTCTTTCGCCAGCAGGGCCTCGTAGCGCTTCAAGTCTCCGAGCGCCTGCTCGTAGACCGCCTCTGCCTGCGCGAGCTTGGCCTCGACCTCGGCCACCTCGAGCACCGCGATGAGCTGCCCCTTTTGCACCCGTTCGCTGAGCTTCACCGGGAGCTTCGCGATGCGGCCACTGACTTTTGCTTCGAGGGTTGCGTGAAGCACCGCACGGACGGTCCCCACGACTTCTTCGGCTCCCTGAAGCGATTCAGCGTCGACCTGCATGACGTCGACGGCCGCGGGCGGCGGTGGGGCTTCCTGCTCCGGTCCGTGGTGCTCCTCGGCGCAGGCGCCGAGAGCCACGGCGAGCGCGGCTGCGGTCATGATGGGCTTCTTCATCAGGTGTTCCCTTTCTCCAGGATGGGGAGGCCCAGCGCCTTGCGAAGCGCTGCGACAGCGATCCAACGGTCAGCTTCCGACTCCACGCGACGGGTCTGCGCCGCCGTCAGATTCGTCTCCGCATCGATGAGCTCGGTTGCGAGTGCGACTCCCTCCTCGAAGCGCGCCCGGGCGAGCATGGCGCTCTCTTCGGCGAGCGCGATCTCACGCTCGGTCACGCGCAAACGCTCTAGGGCGTCGTCGACACGGATCCGCGCCTGGGTGGCTTCGAACTCGAGGTTGCGTTCGAGGTCCACGCGTTGGGAACGCACTTCACCCTCCGCCGCCTTCGCGCGACGCACTCGGGCGCGGGTGGCGAGTCCATCCCAGGCGGTCCAGCTCACACCGACCCCCAAGACGTAGGACAGCGAGTCGCCGTCGCTCTCAAACCCATAGTTGTAGAGGCCCGTGGCAAAGGCCTGGACGCTCGGGAGATAGCCAGAGGCGGCTTCGTCCACCGCCACCGCGCTGCGGGCGACCTGCAGCTGGAGGGCTTTGAGCTCGGGTCGGCCACGAACATCGCCCCCATCACCCGGTACGACGAGCGTCGGAGACCCATCTGCCACGCGAACAGGCTCGTCACTGCCCACGGCGGTCGTGAGCGCAGCGATGGCGAGAGCCTCGGCGTTCTTCGCCCGGATCAAATCCTCTCGGGCGCGCGCCAAGCGGACCTCGACGTCGAGGAGCGCCTGCTTCAGCAGCGTGCCCTGCTCGAAGCGCTCTCGCGCGATCCGTGCGTTGGCCTCGAAGGCCTCCACCGCAGCGCTCGCGGCGCGAACGAAGCCCCGCGCCTTCTGCACGCCGTAGAAGGCGCGCGCCACCTGGAGCGCCAAAGCGCGCCGTACTGCCTCGATCTGCTCTTTCGACGCGTCGCGGGCAAACGCGGCGGCGTCTCGTGCCGCAAAGCGTCTCCCACCGATCCAGATGGGAACTTGGAGCGTCGCGTTCAGGTTTAGGTCGTCCACCGTCGGGAGGTCGTTGAAATCCAGGGCGGGGTCGAAGGCGCGTTGATTCACGATGCTCGCGAACACCTGAGCCGGGTTGTTGCTGACGCCATAGCTCAAGCCGAGCTGGAGGGTTGGGCTGAAGGCGCTAAGGGCCTCGGAAAGCCCCGCCTCGGCGACAGCAATGCGTTCGAGGGCGACTGTAACTTTCGGGTTGTTCTCTTGGGCCTGTGCGATCGCACGCTCGAGCGTCAGCTCCACGGGCGAAGCGTTCAGCTGGGCCGCAAGTAGGGTCGTGGCGAGTCCAATCATGCGTTTATTCATATTTATAAATATTGTTCCCGTCAAGATAAAATAGCCACTTGCAAACATTCGGATTTATAAATACAAAGAGTCCATGAACATAGACCGTGCTGTTTTTGCTTTTGCAGGAGTCGTGGTGCTCGGAAGCGTCGCCTTGGGCGTCGCCGTTCACCCGGCGTGGTTCTTTCTCACCGGATTCGCGGGGCTCAACATGCTCCAGTCCGCATTTACCGGGTTTTGCCCGGCAGCGCTGCTAATGAAGCGCCTAGGCCTCGAGGCCGGGCCGGCCTTCGACTAGAGCAATCCCATGATGATGCGATTCCTCCCCTTCGCGGGGGTGGTGTTGGCGATCGGCTGTTCCCCCCAGCGTGAAACCAGCACCTCCCCCGCCCCGGTCGAGCCTCATCCGCAGGCGGTCGAGCTCGCCAAGGGCCTCGAGCTTCCCTTGAATCTCGACGACCCAGCCCAGTGCGCGGTATGCCACAGCGCTGTTGCCGCCGAGTGGCGGGAGAGCATGCACGCACGCGCGCATCAGGACAACGATCCTCTCTTTGCCGCCATGCGCGATTTTCGCCTCTCGAAGGGTCAACTGATCGAAGGCAAGTGTGAACGATGCCACTCACCGCGAAGCACGGAATCACCGATTGCGCAAACGGGCGTGAGCTGCGCAACCTGCCACAACCTCGAGGCGGTGCATCTCGACCGAAAAGGCCACGGCATCATGCTGCTCGAGTTTGCGCAGGACGACACGATGCGCTCCGCAAGGGATGTGGAGAACGGACGCTCGCCGGTGCACGGCAATGGCGCCGCTCATCCCGCTCTGGCCGACGGCAAGACGGTGTGCCTCGCCTGCCATCGGGACCACACCAATCCCGCAGGGGTCCCCGTATGCACCACCGGTTCGGAGCTCGAGGCGAGTAGCAGCGACGCGAGCTGTACATCGTGCCACATGCCCGAGGTGGCAGGCGCCTCCGGGCTCGTGAGCGACCGGGCCACGCACCGAAGCCACGCGTTCCTCGGCCCGCATCGGGCCTACCTTCAGGACGATCGCGACTTCCTCGCGTCAGCGGTGAAGCTCTCCGTCTCTCGCACGGAGCCCGGTGCCCGCGTGACGATGCGAAACGAGAGCGCACACGGGTTCCCCAGCGGCTTTCCTGGTCGTACCGTGGTGCTTCGGCTCGAAGGCAAGGACAACCAGGGTCGCGTGCGGTGGCGCAACTTCGAGAGCGCGCCGATGGAAGAGAGCCCGCAGTCGGTGCTCAACAAGGTCTACGTAGACGAGGAGGGAGCGCCCACCCTCCCCCCGATGGCCAAGGCCTTGGGGCGTGATAATCGCCTGGCGCCGGATGAGACACGCACCCTCGACTTCGTTCTCCCGAAGGAGATCACCACCGTCGAAGCGTCTCTTCACTATAGTTTGATCCCCGCCTCCGCCGCAAAGCGCCTCGGCTTCACGGATCCCATCTTGACGAAGAGCGTGGAAGTCGCCCGAGCGACGAGCGCACCTAGCCTCTAACCCTTCGTAGGACTACGATGGCCCCATGACGGAACGCGATCGATTCGAAGACAAGGCCAAGGACTGGGACGAGCGCCCGGTACCGGTCCAGATCTCCCAAGCCGTTGGCGCCCTCTTGCACGAGCGGGTCGCCTGGACGCCGGAGATGAAGGTGATGGACTTCGGCGCGGGAACCGGCCTCGTTGCCTCACACATTGCCCAGCATGTCGACCGGGTCGTGGCGGTGGACGTGTCGCCGGCGATGCTCGACGCGCTCGCGAAGAAGCCGGAGCTCGAGGGCAAGGTCGAAACCCGCTGCCAGGACATCGTCGAGGAGCCCTTGGGCGAAAGCTTCGACGCGGTCGTCAGCGCCATGGCCCTCCACCACGTGGAGGACACGGCGGCCGCGGTCAAACGGTTTCACGAGCACCTGAAACCCGGAGGGCAGCTGGCACTCGCGGATCTCGATGCGGAGGACGGCAGCTTCCACCCTCCGGGCACCGACGGCGTGTTTCATCACGGTTTTGAACGTGGCTCGCTGCAGCGAACGCTCGAAGCGGCGGGGTTTGAATCGGTCCATTTCGAGACGGCGGTCGAAATCGAGAAAGACGGAGGCAGCACCTACCCGATCTTCTTGGTCACGGCGCGGCGCAGCTCGTAGCAACTGCCGGCCGCTCAGGACAGCCGTTTCAACGGCGCGAGGTCCGCAAGCGACGCTTCCTCTTTGGCCATTCGCGCCCGCATCGCCTCCATCACCTCCGGAAGGTTCCAAATCGCGGCCTGCCGATGGGCAGCCCAGTCGAACCCGTCTGCCACCGAGTGGTCACGGGCGTAGTGAATCGCGTCCTTCTCTCCTCGACGCGAAACCGCGAGGAGGCGCGTTTTCCAGTGATCGCAGCGGTGCACGGCGCCTGCGTCGGAGGTGGGCTCGACCTCGTGGCGGCCTGTGATCTCCGCCTCGCCGCGGAAGATGCCGAGAGCGCTCTCCTCGATGTCTCGTCCACAGGCGTCTCGCAGATGCGCGAGACTCGCAAATAACGCAGCGCTCCACAAAGCCCCGTTGAAGGGTCCCGCTCGGATGCGTATAGCGGGCCCCATGCAGCGCGAAGCGAACACCACCTATACGCCCACGAACCCGATCCGAATCGTCACCGCGGCCTCCCTCTTCGATGGCCACGACGCAGCGATCAACATCATGCGCCGCATCATCCAGGCCTCCGGGGGCGAGGTGATCCACCTCGGACACGATCGCTCGGTACAGGAGGTCGTGGACTGCGCGATCCAGGAAGATGCGAACGCGATCGCCATGACCTCCTACCAGGGCGGCCACCTCGAATACTTCAAGTACATGTACGATCTCCTTCGAGACGCCGGCTGCGGTCACATCAAGATCTTCGGCGGCGGCGGCGGAGTGATCCTCCCCCAGGAGATCGAGGAGCTTCACGCTTACGGGATCGAGCGGATCTACAGCCCCGACGATGGTCGACAGCTCGGGCTGCAGGGCATGATCAACGATCTTCTCGAGCGCTCCGACTTCCCGACCGGCCGTGACGTGAGCGACGATGAAATCCGAGCGGCGGGTGAGCGAAACCCGCGCGCGTTGGGCCGGGTGATCTCCGCCTTCGAGAATTATCCCGACGCGAGCGAAGCGATGACCCAGCGGGTCGCCGCGATCCTCGAGAGCCGGCCAGTGCCCGTGCTCGGAATCACCGGTACCGGCGGCGCAGGCAAGAGCTCGCTGGTGGACGAGCTGGTCCGGCGCTTCCTCATGGATTTCGAGAGCGAGAGCATCGCCATCGTTTCGGTGGATCCCTCCAAACGAAAAACCGGGGGTGCTCTCCTGGGCGACCGGATCCGCATGAATGCGATCCATCACCCGCGGGTCTACATGCGCTCCCTCGCGACGCGCCAGAGCAACGCGGCGGTCTCGCAGCAGATCGCCCATACCCTTGCACTTCTGAAAGCCTCTGGCTTCGACCTGATCATCCTCGAAACCAGCGGAATCGGGCAGGCGGACACGCAGGTCACGGACCATGCGGACATGGCCCTCTACGTGATGACCCCGGAGTACGGCGCGGCCACCCAGCTCGAGAAGATCGACATGCTCGACTTCGCGGACATCGTGGCGATCAACAAGTTCGACAAACGAGGCGCCCAAGACGGGCTTCGGGACGTGAAGAAGCAGTACAAACGCAACCACAGCCTCTTCGACACGCCGGACGAGGAGATCCCGGTCTACGGTACGATCGCGTCTCAGTTCAACGACGCGGGGACCAACACCCTCTACCGTGCCCTGATCGAGATGCTGAACGCGCGCAGCAACGCGGGGCTCGAAAGCCGGTTCGCCGCCGACTACGAGCTCTCGGAGAAGATCTTCGTGATCCCGCCGGAGCGCACGCGCTACCTCTCCGAGATCAGCGAAACCGTGCGCGGCTACAACCGCTGGACCGACGAGCAGGCGGACATCGCCCAGCGACGCTACGCGCTCGACATCGCCGCGAAGGAGCTCGACGACGCAAGCCTCGTCGCCGAGAGGCGCGAAGCGCTCGACCGGCAGCTCACTGGCGAGAACAAGGCCCTCCTGGAGACGTGGCCCTCGCTCCGGGCGCGCTACGCCGACGAGGAGTTCGTCTTCGAGGTCCGCGGAAAAGAGATCCGCGTGGGCACGAAGGTGGAGACCCTCTCCCATCAGCAGCTGCCCAAGGTGGCGACGCCGCGCTACCAGGGCCACGGTGACCTCTTGCGCTGGTTGCTTCAGGAGAATGTCCCCGGCTCCTTCCCCTTTACGGCCGGAGTTTTCCCATTCAAGCGCGAGGGGGAAGACCCCACGCGCATGTTCGCCGGCGAAGGGGGCCCGGAGCGGACAAACAAGCGCTTCCACTATGTCAGCAGCGAGATGCCGGCTAAGCGACTCTCCACCGCCTTCGATTCGGTGACCCTCTATGGACGCGATCCGGACCACCGACCGGACATCTACGGCAAGGTCGGAAACTCCGGGGTCAGCGTCTGCTCCCTCGACGACGCAAAGCGCCTGTACTCCGGCTTTGACCTAACGGCGCCGAATACCTCGGTCTCGATGACCATCAATGGCCCCGCGCCCATCATCACCGCGTTCTTCATGAACGCCGCGATCGACCAGGGGTGCGAGAAATACATCAAGGAGAACGGTCGCACGGACCAGGTCGAGCGCCAGATCGCGGGGCTCTATCAGGATCGCGAGCGTCCGAGCTACCGCGCCGAGCTCCCGGCCGGGCACGACGGGTTGGGCCTGATGCTCCTGGGGGTCACCGGCGACCAGGTCTTGCCGGCGGACGTCTACGAGCGAATCAAGGGCGAAACCCTCTCGGCAGTGCGAGGAACGGTGCAGGCGGACATCCTCAAAGAAGACCAGGCGCAGAACACCTGCATCTTTTCGACGGAGTTCTCCCTCAAGCTGATGGGCGACCTGCAGCAGTACTTTATCGACCACCGCATACGAAATTTTTACTCCGTGTCTATCAGTGGCTACCACATCGCGGAAGCGGGCGCGAATCCGATAAGCCAGCTCGCCTTCACATTGGCCAACGGCTTTTCCTACATCGAGTACTACCTCTCCCGCGGGATGGACGTAGACGCCTTCGCCCCGAACCTCTCCTTCTTCTTCTCGAACGGAATGGATCCGGAGTACGCGGTGATGGGCCGGGTGGCACGCCGCATTTGGGCGAAGGCACTCAAGTTGAAGTACGGGGCGCGCGAACGGGCGCAGAAGCTCAAGTACCACATTCAAACGAGCGGTCGTTCGCTTCACGCTCAGGAGATCTCCTTCAACGACATCCGGACGACCCTCCAAGCTCTCTACGCGATCTACGACAACTGCAATTCTCTCCACACGAACGCCTACGACGAAGCGATCACCACGCCGACGGAGGAATCGGTGCGCCGCGCGGTCGCGATTCAGCTCATCATCAACAAGGAGCTAGGCCTCGCCAAGAACCAAAACCCGCTCCAAGGCTCGTTCATCATCGAAGAGCTGACGGACCTGGTTGAAGAGGCCGTTCTCTCGGAGTTCGACCGCATCACCGAGCGGGGAGGTGTGCTCGGGGCGATGGAAACGATGTACCAGCGCGGCAAGATCCAAGAGGAGTCCCTCTACTACGAGACCCTCAAGCATGAAGGGAAGATCCCGGTGGTGGGCGTCAACACCTTCCTGTCAAAGGACGGCTCGCCAACCCTCGTTCCGGGCGAGGTGATCCGGTCGACGGGAGAGGAAAAGGAAGCCCAGATCGAATCGTTGAGGCAGCTTCAGGAGCGCAACGCCGAAGCAGCACGCGCCGCGCTCGACCGCGTCCAACGCGCCGCGATTCGGAACGACAACGTGTTCGCGGAGCTGATGGCCGCGACCAAGGTGTGCTCTCTCGGTCAGGTGACCGATGCGCTCTTCGAGGTCGGCGGAAAGTATCGCCGCAACATGTGAAGGTCGTGCGAGCACAGGCGCATCGGAGCTAGCGGCACACGACCTCGCCCAATTCAGGATCAAATGCGCAGGAAAAGAGGGTGATCTCCTCGAGCGGTGACACACTGATCACCCTCGGCGGCTCGTACTCCGCCCCTGAACGTTGACTGTCCTGCTTCGTCGGATGCGTGGAACACGAGGGCTCCACGGCTGGTTTGGTTTCCTGCCGCACGAAGTTTCGATCCCTTTGATGCTTTGGAATTTAGCACCAGGAACGCCGATCGTCATTTTTGTGGCAACAGGTCGAGATGCGCTTTCGGGGCATTGAGCAACGCTGGACCGGCGGTGACCCGAAACGAAACAGCACAATTCGCAAGGGATGCGAGGGCGGCGAGCTGCGGACTCGGATCCCCGAGATGGCGCTCGGTCGCATAGGGACTGGCTGAGAGCAACATCGCCAAGGCGCGGCCGGGGGAGAGAGCTTCGAAGTCCAGGCTGCCGGTGGATGCGAGCGTGGGGAAGAGCAACACGTCCGCGGACATCTCCCCGCCCTGTGGGCTCAGTTCTGTTAAAGATCTTTTTACACCCGGCCTCCCGGTCGGGAGCGCCTCCGGGTGAGCCACGAGCGACGCGGGATCGATTCGGACGCCTTGAGCGATCGGCCAGAGCTCGCCGCTCGGGCCGACGAGAGTCGTGTCGTCGGACCGCAGGCGCCCGCCATTGAGTGCCATCAACACGGAGAGGGTGCTCTTTCCAACCCCGCTGGGTCCTGCGATCACATAGCCGCTGCCCCGCCATTCAGCGGCTGCGGCATGGAGCGAAAAGCGACGATGGATGCGCAGAAGCAGAAACAGCGCAGCTGAGGCGGTCGCGCGGTCCCAGCCGCCGCTGCGCTCGCGGGGAGGCTCGAAGATTTCGGCCCGGTGGCCGGCGCGTTCCACCTTCGCCACCGTGGCACCACCGCGGACCCACCAGGCGCTCCCCTGCTCGAGGACCGCAACACGGCCGTGCTTCCAGCGGACCGGACCGCTCGGCTCGGGGGCGGCGTCACCTCGCACGACGATCCGCGCCGCCGGCGGCCCCTCGGTCCGGTGCGCGTCGACGAGCGCCTCGAGAAACTCGCTCGCGGGCCCCGAATCGAGCTCGAGAGCGAGACGAATGCCGCCGAGGGAGATCTCAGCCATCCGCGATCAGCGCTCCGCGGGTCAGCATGTCTTCGACCCATGCGAGCGCATCTCGCCTGGCCTGCTGTCGATCGATGGAAAAAGACGAAGCGAGGGCTTCGGCGAGCTCGTCGATCGTCACACCGTCGGCGAGCGCCTCCCAGAGCACCGCCCCGCTGGCGTTCAAATGGAGATAATTGCGGCGCTCGAGGTCGAGCACGACTCCAGTTGCATCGCGCATCTGCGCAAAATGAGTCGCCGGAGCACGCACGTATCTCATTGGGGATGCCTAAAGATCGGAGCGAAGCGGTGGGCGAAGGGATCGCTGTCCAGGCCATCGACTTCGACCCAGGCATGCGCTCGAAGCTCCATCGCATCGTTCTCCACGCCGATCACGAAGTGCGGTGCGTGCCCGAGGCGACGCAGAGTGGCGTAGGCGGCGATCGATCGCACGAGACAGGTGTCCTCGTCCGCGGTGAACCGACGCAAGCGTCGCAGAGAGTTGAGCACGACCGCAGGAGCGACTCGCAACGGCAACGATGGGCTCCGGTCGATCTCCTGCAGAAGCGCGTCGATTCGCGCGCGAGGAAGTCCCCGGCGAGTCTCCCGGCGCAAGGCCCAAAGCGCTCGACCTGTCTCCCATAAACCCATCCCTCGCGAGTATAGCACCTCGCGCCCTCAAAACGGCACGGGCGAGCTCGACGAGACGAGAGCGCCAGTTCGCGGGTGTGGAAACGCGAGCTCGCGGGCGTGAAGCATCAGCCGAGGGGCAGGTGCCCCGCCGTAGAGTCGGTCGCCGAGTATCGGCACTCCGAGACCAAGCGCCAGGTGCACTCGAATCTGATGGGTTCGACCCTGCAGCGGCTCGAGCTCCAGTCGATCGGTCCCCCTTCGCCACCAACGGGTGACACTGAATTTGCCGTCTTTGTGGTCCACGATCTGCCGGGGACGATCCTCGGGGTTCGATCTGATCGGCAGCGCGATCTCGCCCATCGAGCTCGGCACGGGGGCGCTGAGCCGGGCCGCGTAGCGCTTGTACACGCGCCACTCGGCGAAGGCGGTCGAGAGCGCGCGATGGTCCTCGGGGGTGAGAGCGACCACCATCAAGCCAGAAGTGTACTGATCCAGTCGATGCGCTACGATCGGTCCATGTGCGCCAGGAATGAGACGAGGAACGCGAAGGGCCACGCTGTCGCGCTCGACCTTGCCGGGAATGGAGAGCAGTCCGCAGGGCTTGTCGATTACCGCAAATCCTTCGCCCAAGCGCTGTATCGGAAGCGTGCTCACGGGATCTCGCTCCTGTCACTCAGCGTCAGCGTTTTCGTCGCCTGCGCCACAGGACCGCAGAGCGACACTCCCCATCAGGAGGACCCAGTGGAATCGATCGCAGGCTCGCACCGGGCAATTCTTTCCCGGGCGACCGACGAGCTCGCCCGTTTCGAGGTCGACGTGGTCGACGACGGCTCTGGGCGCAGCGCCGGGCTCTCGGCCTTTGCCCCACTCGACGAGGCGCAAGGGCTGGTGCTCGCATGGTCTTCTCCCACACGGGTCTGCATCTGGAACCGGCCTGTGAACTATCCCATCGACGTGGCCTACGTCGACGGCACGAACGCGATCGTCGCGATCGAGCAGTTCGAGGCGTTCGACACCCGGTCGCGCTGTCACGGCTCGGTGCTTTTCGTCCTGGAGACGCGTCTGAGCGCCCTCAACGCGGCGGCGCCGGGCGACTCGGTGGCTTTGGAGTTGCGACGCTAGCGGATGCGTTCGGCGGGCGGGCCGCCTACTCGCACTCGGTGACCGTGTTCCCATCGACCTCGATTTCACTCAGGCGCTTTTCCACGTCCTTGAGCGCTCGCCCAGCGCGTTTCGGATAACACAGGCGCAGATCCCCGCCGACGCGCGCGAGCACTTTCATTCCCGAGAGCTTTCTGAGCTTGCCGCAGTTCTGGATCACGAAAGAGCCAGTGACCTCGGTCAGCGAGTTGAAGCCGTTGATCGCAGCGAGTCGCTTTGAGCTGATGAGCTCGAGATCGCCCCCGATGCTCCGAAGCATCGGGAAGGGGCTTATCTTCGAGGCCTCGATACCACTCAACGTCAGATCGCCGCCGATCGACTCGAGAGCGTTGAAACCCGCGAGTTTGCGAATTGTGCTCTTCTTCGGCGCCCCCTGGAACACGACCGAGCCATTCACACGGACCAACGCCGGCAGCCCTGCAATGGTCTTGAGCCGCGGGTTTGCCGCCCCTTTCGCGCTCGGAATCAGGAGCGAGCCACCCAGCTCTTCCAGCCCCTCGAGCCCTTTGAGCGAGCTCAGGCCGCCATTGCCGGAGAGCACGAGATCGCCGCCGATCCTCTCGAGCGCCCCGAGCCCTTCGAGGTTCTTGAGCTTCTCGGTGCTCTCGATGATCAGGCTGCCGCCGATCTCCTCGAGGTTGAGCAGAGCGCTCAGGCTCGCGACTTCGTCGGTCACGGTGAGTGTTCCCTCGAGGCGGCGAACGCCCTGGAGGGCATCGAGATCTTCCGGATAGGCGGCGACGACATCGCCGCTCAGCTCCTCCGCTACACCGCCGGCGCGAATCGTTCCCGCATCCCAGGCGCTGCGAAATGGCGTTTCGAGGGTCGGGGTGCCAGACAGCGTCACCTGTCCACTCCCAGCGACCTCGCCGACGCCTTCGCGGGTCAACGGATTGTCGCGCAGATCGAGGGTTGCGAGCTGTTTGGCGAGTGCCCCGGTCACCAGAGCACTCAGTGCCTGGTCGTCGATCTTCACGCCTCGAAGGCTCAGCTCGGTCAGTTTCGGCAGGCTCGCGTTGGCGAGCGCGGTCGCGGCCTCGAGACCTAGGGTGTTCCCGTCGAGTCGAAGAAAGCGCAGGTTCGCGAAGGTCTTCGAGTCCACGACCGAACGCACTCCCGTCGCGCTGAGCTGGTTGCGCGCGAGCGAAAGCCATTCCACGTTCGCGAAGCTGTTCGCGTCTGCGAGGACCGCCAGCTGATCGTCGCGAAGCTGCGTCTCATTGAGGTTCAGAAAACGCACGCCACGAAAGGCGCCGCCCGCCAAGGCGCGAAAAGCGTCGACCGAGAGGGTGGAGTCCACGAGCTGGATCGCCGAAACCCGCTCGAGCCCAGGCGCTCTGACCAGCACCGACAGGGCCTCGGCGCTCGCCTCGAAGCGATTGAAACGCAAGGTTCGAAGCTTGCGTCCTTCGACTGCGCGCACGAGCTCTCGCGCGCGCTTCGGGCTGAGGTTGCCATCCGGGTAGGTGCTGAGCTCGATGTCCTGGGCGCGCTCGACGCCGGCGAGCCACGGCTCGGTGCTCGAATCGGTTGCGGGCACCTTCACCGGGTACGGCGCGGCGCTGGCGCTCGCAGGGCATGCGAGAGCGAGGAGCAAGAGCGAGCAACTCAGTAGACGCATAGCTCCATGAGGGTAGCGGGAAACGGCGAGGACTCGAACTTTCCAGCGGCCCAGCGATAAAAATTTCGACGTTCCTTTTTTGAAGCCTTGTTTCGAAACCCCGTCTGCGCTCGATTCGTACTGCTGAGGAAGCCTCGCGACAGCACGAACGGGGCGCAGGAGGAGAACAGCAAAAATGCACAAAGCCTGGCCCGTCGCGCTCGCCGTGGCGTGCGCATCGTTCGCGTGCGCGCGCTCCGAAGCGCCCGCGGAGGAGTACGCAAAAATGGCCGCGGAGCCCGAGATGGATCAAGGCGCAGCCCCGATGGCGAAACGCTCCGCAGCCCCTTCGGCTCCGGCGCCGGCCTCCATCGCGACCGGAAGCCTCCAAGGCGTCGACGCTGCGCCCGAGCCAGAGCCCACCAAACCCAAGCCGGAACCCGAACCGCGGGCGAAGCGCTTGGTCTATTACAACGGCTACGGTCGCCTTCGGGTCACGATCCCTGCGCAAACCCTCGAAGCCGCGGTGTTGATGGTCGAGAAGGCTGGCGGTTACGTCGAGAGCTTTGCCGGGAACCGAGTGGTCCTGCGCGTCCCGGTGGCACGATTCCGCGCGCTCTTCGATGAGCTCTTGGGTCTCGGCGAAGTGCTCGAGAAATCGGTCACGGCCCAGGACATCACCGAAGCCTTTACCTCGACGCAGCTCCGCCTCAAGACGCTGAAGGCCTCGAGGGACCGGCTGATCGAGCTCCTCGCCCGCGCCCGAAACGAGCAGGAAAAGCTCACGATCCTGCGCGAGATCAAACGGCTTACCGAACAGGTCGACCAGCTCGAAATGCAGCTCAAGACCCTGGCCACCCTCGCGAGCTACTCCCGCATCACGCTCGAAGCGGAGCCGAAGCAGCAGGACCCCTACCAACGCGAGCAAGAATGGGTCGGCGCATTTCGTTGGATCCGGAGTCTTTCGCCCTTTCGACGGGACGTCGCCTACGAGCAAGGGCACTTCGAGCTCGAGCTGCCGGATGGCTCCGGTTTGGTCTCTCTCGATGATTTTGAACATTGGATGGCGGAGAGCGCCGACGGCGCGCAAGTGTGGAGCCACGAGCGTGACAATGAACCGGAGGGCGATGACGAGTTCTGGCTCGCCGCCATTCGATCGCGACTGAGCTCCGCCTACGGCGAGATCGAAACGTCGACGGCTGGCGACTTCAGTGTTCTTCGTTTCGTCGACGATGGACGGGATGGGTACCGCTACGTCGTCGCGGTCAACGCGGAAGGCGCGGACCTGCAGGTGGTGGAGGTCTACTATCCCTCGAAAGAACACGAAGCGCGCTACGGACAGGCAGTCACGAAGATGCTCGAGAAGGGAGGCTCCTGATGGTCGGAATGCTCACGCTCATCGCGGCCGTGCTCCTCGGTCCCACGGACCCAAACGCGGGCGCCTCTCAGAGCGCCGGCGAGAACACGGTCAAACCTCTGGTAGCCATTCAGAACAGCGTCGTGCTCAAGGTGAACGACCGCGAAAAGACCGCGGACGCAATCGTTGGCCTCGTCGACGAAGTGGGCGGTTATTTCTCGAATCGCACGGACTCGTCGCTGACGCTCAAAGTCCCCGCCGACAGCGCGCAGAAGGTTCTCGCCTTCATCGAACAATCGGGGATCATCGTGGAGCGCAACTACAACGCCCGGGACATCGGCTATCCACTCGAGGAAATGCGCGCACGTCTTTCCTCGCGCGAGGAGGTGCTCAAGCGATACTTTTCCGTGATCTCGACCGCCACCGTGAACGCGGTGGTTACCGTCGAGCGGGAAATGACCTCACTCGTCCAAGAAATCGAATCGCTCAAGGGTCGACTGCGCCTCCTCGAGCACCAGCTCGCGTTTTCGGAGATCCGGGTCGACTTTCAGTTCCGAGACCGCCGTCCGCCCCTGAAGACGGGCAACTCGAATTTCCAGTGGCTGAATACGGTGAACCTCGCGGACCTGATCCAAGAGTTTTCACGATGAAGCGTTTGCTCCTGTTGGTCTTTGCCCTTGCTGGGTGCACGCCCTTTCAAGCGAGCGCTCCCGACGGTTTTGCCCCCTTCGACGATTGGGGGGAGTTTCGGGCAGTGAGCCCCGAAGGCGTCACCTTCCGCGTGCGCGCCGAGGACAACGAGCCGGAGGCGGACCTCGAATTCTGGGCGGAGGCGCTCAAAAACCGGATGGACAACGCGGGCTACGTCTTCGTCGACGACGGAGAGGTGAGCGCGGGCTCGACCAAAGGCTACCGTCTCGAGCTCGCCGCGCCCTTTGGTCAGGAGGACTACAGCTACCTGATCGCCATCTTCGTGAAAGGCTCGAAAATCGTGATTGTCGAGTCCGCAGGCGAAGTGACCCGCTTTGCGGAGCGCAGAGCGGCGGTGGACGCCGCGATCGCTTCGATCACCTTGTGAGCCCCGTGTTCTCGCCTCGACTCGTTGAGCCGATTCTGTAGACTGAGGGGCAATGGCGTCTCGCAACCTATGGGCGGCTTACGGCCTGTTCCTCGTCGTCGTCGTACTGACCTGGCTCTACCAGAGCGCCTCGGTCGTGGACGAAAGTAGCGCTGTCGACGCGGAAGGCGACGAAGCGACCGGCGGACTCGTCGCGCCCGCGAGCGCCGGACTCTCCGGCGACGCAGACGGCGAAACTCCTCTTCCGAGCCCTGGGATCGTCCCCTCGCCGGCCGCTGCCGGCGCGAAGCAGTTGCCCGACGGCATCGCCCCGTTTTCCGCCCCCGTAGACGGAAAACTCACTGACGAGCACCTGCAGATGTTCATGCGAGTGGCTCGGGCCGCGCGGCAAACCGTGTCCGGCCGCATCGACGATCTGACGATGCAGTGGGCCGAGGCTCGCGCTGCGGAGTCGCTCGGCTTCGATCCCAAAGGCTACCGCTGGGTTCAGGCCCGGGTTCACCTGGCCTTGATCCAGAATCAGCGACGCTCGCAAGCCGAAGCCACCGTCGCCATGCGGGAGAACTTGATCGCGCAGGTCGAACAGATGCGCGCGGAAGCGCAGTCGGAAAATGAAAAGGCAATCATCGAGGCGGAGCTGCAGGCGATGCTCGGCGACCTCGAGGGGACGCTGCCCGCCGAATCGGAGGCGGAGCGCTACAACCGGCTCCTCGTGCAGGCGAACCTCGGCCCGCTCCGGGAAGCGGTGGGCCTCGGCCGGGAACGCTTGGGTCCGGAGCTGACGGTGATCGAAGAACCACTCCCGGGGGATGCGGAAGAACCTGAAGAGGACGTGGAAGAAGCAGACGACGGGGAGCTCTTCGTGCCTTTTGACGGTCCGGTCGGCACGGAAGCGCTCGACGCTTCGGGCTCGGAAGCGGGCGTCGAGACGGTCGAGATCGAAACGGTCGAGGACGGAGAAGAAGAGATCCTCCCCTCTCCCGAATCCCCTCCCGATGAACAGGACAGCGCGCCTCAATGAATGATTGCGTCTCGGCGAATTCGCCTCATCTTGCGGGCGTGAAGGAAAAGGAAATCACCGGTGTCATCCTCGGGCTCGGCATCATCGTCGCGTGGCTCACTCTCGTGGTGCTGTGGTTCAACACGACAATCGACACCGCGTCCGACCTCCTCTGGGTCCTGCCGGCGATGACGCTCCAGACCTTCCTTTCGACCGGTCTGTTCATCACTGCTCACGACGCGATGCACGGCACGGTCGCTCCCGGACGCAGCCGGCTCAACGACACGATCGGCACGGTTTCCGTGGCGCTCTATGCGCTCTTCTCCTTCTCGAAGCTGCGCCATCACCATGGATTTCACCACGGATACCCGGGCGACCCGGAACACGACCCGGACTACCACGACGGCGAACACCGCGGGTTCTTCCGGTGGTATTTCCGCTTCATGTTTCGCTACCTCACCCTCGCCCAGGTGGCGGGCATGGCGCTCATCTTCAACGTCCTGAACCACGGCCTTGCCGTGCCGGTGCAGAACCTGTTGCTCCTGTGGGTTGTGCCGTCGCTCCTGTCGACCTTTCAGCTGTTCTACTTCGGCACCTACCTGCCCCATCGCACCGCCGCGGGACCGAACGACCCGCACCACGCCCGAAGCTCGAGCTTTCCAGTCTGGCTGTCGCTTCTCACCTGCTACCACTTCGGCTATCACCGGGAGCACCATGAGCATCCGGCCGTCCCGTGGTGGCGTCTGCCCGAATTCCGATGGCCCGAGCACAGGAGCGCGGCATGAATCGCGTCAATCGATGTGTGGTGGTGATTCGCCCGCTGGCGCCCTATCTCGAATGGGCGTCGAAGGTCTCGGAGGATGATTTCCTCGACGAGGAAGACGCAGAGGTACTCGCCAGCGCCTATCTGCTCCCGGACCTCGAGGATGAAGACGACGCCGAGGAGCTGCTCGCAAAGAACGCCGCGAAGATCTTCGAGGGCGAGCTCGCCCAATGGCACGACGACCGGAGCAGCTGGCCCGACAAACGGGATCTGGACACCCTGCTCCAGTGGTTCGCCATCGACCTGGTCCCGCTGGTCATGGACATCACCGACGGCGCCCTCGAAACCCTGCCGCTCGAGGGCTAGGGTACATCTCGGTGCCCCAAAACCCCGAGTGCCCTGCCTGTGCGAGGAATCGGGACTTCTTCGAGTGTTTTGATGCAGACCGTCAGCCCATCGAAACCCGTGCTAGGCGCGCTGCGGCCGACGCTCGACGGCTTCGACGAGCGCATTCAGCCAGGAGGAGACCTGGTTGAAGACCAGGAAGTTGTCGTGCACGCGCCGCTGCGCGCTTCGGCCCATGACGCGACGCCCGACGTCGTCTTCGAGCATCGCATCCAGCACCTCTCGAATGTTCTCCGTGTCCGTCGCATCCGGGAGGATTCGTCCATCAACCCCTTCGCGCACCTGCTGACGCAAGCCCGCGGCAGAGCTCACCAAGACCGGAACGCGCTTCCACATCCCTTCGGTCGCGGTGAGCCCGAACCCTTCTTGGATGGAGTTCTGGACGACGACGGTCGAGCAGCGCTGCAGGGCATTGACCATCAGCGCATTCTCTTCCCGTGAATCCATCGGGAGGCTCACGAGCGCCACGTCCTTTTGCACCGAGGCGGGTAGGGCGCGATACGCCTGACTTAGCTCTTCGATCACCCCCAACCCCTCTGGGTCGTCTTGAATCGACGCCGGGTCTGGACCCGCCAGGACCAGGCGCACGATCTCGACCCGACGACGGTGGCGGGGGTCTTCGGAGGACGTGCCTTTCGTCTTGAGAGCCGCGAAAGCCTCGAGCAAGGGCCCGAAACCCTTGAGCCGATCCCAACGGGAGATCTGCGTGACCACCGGCCGGTACATCAGCTCGAGGTCACCGTTGCTATTCGGCGGCAGCCACTGACCGTCCGCATTCAGGCGCTTCGCGAGGTGGGCAAAATCCGCTGTCACGACTGGCCCGTGGCTGTGCACCATTCCCGAGTTGCAAAGCACGCCCATCAGCTTGTGAGGATGGAGCTCGCGGTTCTTGTGACTGAGCGGGTCGATCGCCGGATAGAGCAGTTTCGAGCGCCCGGCGAGAAAGGCGGGGATGTACTCCGGGGCCGAGAAATAGGCCAGGTCGTAGTGCTCGCAGTAGGGTCGCAGGAAATTCCACGCCGCCGCGGTCTGCGGGGTGCGCTCCGGTAACCCGATGTGACACCGCCAAATCGTAGGGAGTGGCGTCTTCTGTGCGAGCTCGCGGGCCAGCGCGATCGGTTGTGGGTCGTGCACGACCAGCACATCGCCAGGCGCGAGATGTTCGTGAAGCTCCCCGGCGTTCGCCTGGTTTACCTGCTCGAAGACCTCTCGGTCTTCGCTCGAGATCTCCGGAGTGCCCGCGCCGTGAATCAGGTTGTGCATGCGCTTGGTGAAGTCGAAAAAGCGCGCCTCGTCGGTTCCGATCACCGCCCAGCGCACGTCGACGCCGAGCTCGCGGAGCATGGAAATCACCCGCGGCAACATCTCCGCGACGCCTCCTCCACGGGCGGTGGAATTGACCATCCAGACCGTACGGCCCGCGAGCTTCGGAGCGAGGCTCTTTGCTTCCGCTCGGAGCGCGCGAACCGCGGGGGAAAGGTGCGCCACGCCGTCGTAGTCATCGAGGGTGAGCGGTTCCTGAACGTCGACTATTTCGAGCATCCATGGACCCTAGGAAGAATCGCAGTCTCAGTCTAGGTAGGCACGCGCCTGCAGGTTGAACAGTCGAGCGTAGACCCCATCGAGCTCCAGAAGCCGCTGGTGCGAGCCTTCTTCGATGATCTCGCCGTCCGCGAGCACCACGATGTGATCGGCCATTCGGACTGTGCTGAAGCGATGCGCGATCAGGATTGCGATCTGATCGTGCGTGAGGTCGCGAATCCGTTTAAAGACCTGGTACTCCGCCTCCGCGTCCATCGCGGCGGTGGGCTCGTCGAGAACGAGGACATCGGCCCCTTCGCGCATGAACATTCTGGACAGCGCGATCTTCTGCCACTGCCCGCCGGAAAGCTCCTGCCCATCTTTGAACCAGCGGCCCAATTGGGTGTCGTACTCCGTACCGAGCTTGCCCACGAATTCGGACGCCATCCCTTTGTCCGCAGCGCGGGTCCAGCGATCTCGGTCGTCGATGAACGATACGTCGCCGGTTCCGATGTTTTCGCCCACCGTGAGTTGGTAACGCACGAAGTCCTGGAAGATCACGGCGAAGCGACGACGGAGAACATCCGAGTCCCAGTCCGGTACGTCGGTGCCATCGAGGGTGATCCGCCCTTCCGTGGGTTGGTAGAGACCGGTGAGAAGCTTGATCATCGTCGTCTTGCCCGACCCGTTCTCACCTACGAGCGCGAGTTTTTCGCCGGGTCGAATGTGCAAGGAGACCTCTCGCAGCGCGGGACGGGGGGCACCGGGGTAGGTGAAGCTGACGTTCACGAGCCGAATCCCATCTCCGGGTTTGGCTCCTACCGTGGCGGTCCCGTCAGACTTTGGCGCGCGCTGCTCGAGAAACTCGTAGAGGGTGGAGAGGTAGAGGTTGTCTTCGTACATCCCCCCGACCGCGCTCAGGGCGGAAGACACGGCCTGTTGCCCTTGCTTGAATAGCAGGACGTACATCGTCATTTCCCCGAGAGTGAGACGGCCACTGATCGTATCCAAGACGATCCATCCATAGGCACCGTAGAAGGCAACGGTACCCAGGAGACCGAGAACATAACCCCAAAAACCCCGCCGGAGGGTGAGCGCACGATCCTCCTGGTAGAGCCTCGCGAAGATGTCGCGGTAGCGCTGCATCATCACCGGAGCGAGGTCGAAGAGCTTCACCTCTTTGACGTTGTCTTCACGGGCGAGGAGGCTCTCGAGATACATCTGCTTCCGCGATTCCGGCGAGCGCCAACGAAATAACTGGTAAGCCTCGTTGCTGAAGCGAGCCTCCACGAGAAACGCGGGGAGCCCCGCGACGACGAGCACCAAAACCGCCCAGGGCGAAAACTGCAGCAGCAGCAGAGCGTAGGTGACGAGCGAGATCGAGTTTTGAACCAGACCGAAGGTTCGTCGCACGAGGCTCAGCGGGCGACTGGAAGCTTCTCGTCGAGCTCGGGTCAGCTTGTCGTAGAACTCAGAGTCTTCAAATTGAGGGAGCTCGAGCGTGACCGCCTTCTCGAGGACCATCTCGTTGACCCGCTGACCGAGCAGGGCGCGCAGGAGCGACTCGCAGACTGACAAACCCCGTTGCGTGCCAACCAGGGCTGCGACCAGCGCCGCCTCCCACAGGACGTATTCGATCGCCGCCCGCGCATCGGTTGGAGCCCCGGACTGGGACGCGAGCACCACCGCGTCGACAATCAGCTTTCCGACATAGGCTACCGCCGCCGGAATCACACCACCGAGCAGGGTCAGCGCAGCGATGGCAACGGCGAGACCTCGGTGTGTGTCCCACACCAATGCGACCGCTCGCCCACTGTAGCGAAACACTCCCGCATAGCGGCGGAGCCAGCTCGCCGGTGCCGCTGGGTCCTTTTTTGGCAATGTGATGTTCGGGGTCAGAGCCTAGCCTCTCACGGAGTTTGTCCTGCGGTCGGAAGCTGTGTTACCGCACATCAACGTAACGCCAAAGGAGCAAAGCACGATGGCCAACCCCACCGTCGAATTCGAGACATCCCTCGGTAATTTCAAGGCCGAGATCTACGTCGACAAGATGCCGAAGACCGCCCAGAACTTCCTCGACCTGGCAAAGAGCGGGTTCTACGACGGGCTGCATTTTCACCGGGTGATCAAGGACTTCATGATCCAGTTCGGTTGTCCACACAGCAAGGATCCGAATAGCCCGCGCGCCGGGACCGGCGGCCCGCCGCACGGCAACATCGAAGACGAGCACCCGGAGGCGCACAAGCTCTCAAACGAGCTGCTGACCCTGTCGATGGCGAACACGGGACGACCCAACAGCGGCGGCTCGCAGTTCTTCATCAACACGAAGCACAACGACTACCTCGATTGGTTCAGCCCGGGCCCGAGCAAGCACCCGGTCTTCGGCAAGATCGTCGACGGCGAAGACGTCGTGCGCGCGATCGAGAGCACCCCCACCGGCGCCCGGGACAACCCGACTACGCCGGTGCAGGTTAAGAAGATCCACGTCAGCGAGTAGCCTCGCTCTTCAGCTGCCCGCAAGCCGCGAGGATGTCCTGTCCTCGCGGCTCGCGTACCGGACAGCCGACCCCCGCATCACGAACGATCCGGGCGAACGCTTCGATTCTCTCGCGGCTGGATGGCTCGTAGGCACTTCCCGGCCATGGGTTGAAGGGGATGAGGTTCACTTTCGACGGGATCCCCTCGATGAGCTTCACGAGCGCCCGAGCGTCTGCGTCGCTGTCGTTCACTCCCTCGAGCATGACGTACTCGAAGAGAATGCGGCGGGTATTGCGCAGCGTCGGGTAGGCGCGAACCGCGCGCATGAGCACCTCGATCGGCCACTTGCGATTGATAGGGACGATTTCATCGCGAAGCGCGTCGGTCACCGCGTGCAGACTGATCGCGAGCTCGACGCCGAGCTCCCTGCCGCAGCGTTCGATCATCGGGACGACGCCGGAGGTGGACAGCACGATCCGCCGCTTTGAGAGAGCGACGCCGTCCCCGTCCATCACCACCCGGAGCGCCTTGGCGACGGACGGGTAATTGTAGAGCGGCTCGCCCATCCCCATCATCACGATGTTCGAGACCGTGCGCGCTTCGCGCGGCTTGTCCCAATCCCCGAAGACGTCGCGCGCGTGGAGGAGCTGACCGACGATCTCCGAGGGGCGAAGGTTGCGCACCATCGGCATCGTTCCGGTGTGACAAAACGTGCAAGCGAGCGTGCAACCGACCTGCGAAGACACACACAGGCTGCCGTTCTCATCGTGGGGAATGAATACGGTCTCGACGTCGTGGCCCCCTTCCATTCGCAGCAACCACTTGCGCGTACCATCCACGGACTCGCGCGCCAGGCTGACCCCTGGCCGGCCGATCTGAAACGCGTCGCGCAGGGTCCGCTTGGCGCGCGCAGCGAGGTTCTCGATGCGGTCGAACTCGCGAGCGCCGTCGACGTAAATCGCTCGCCACACGAGCGATGATTGGACCCGATTGAGCCCGTGCGCGGCGAGGGCCGCGACGAACTCGGGACGTTCGAGCCCAACGAGCTCGATCCGTGTCTCTGGTTGTACTGCTGCCGACGCCATGACGGGGCGTGGCTAGCAGCTCGCAGGCGCTTTTGGAAGGTCTGACCCCGGGACGCGACCGGGGTGGCCAGGGTGCGTCTGGCTCGCTCGAGCCGCTAGGACGCGAAGGTCGGTGCACCATGGCCGGCCCGGGGCCGTCTCCACTAGACCCGAAGCGTCGAGTTCTCGCAAGGGCCGTGTCTTCGCGAACTCGGGGTGATAGGTGCCTGGCCATGAGAATCGCCTGCTCGTGGATCGCCTTGGTCCTCGGCGCCGCCTGTGCCAACACCTACGCGCCGGTACCCGCGCCCGAGGTCCAGGATTTCTTCATCACCGTCGATCCCGCGGCGACAGCACTCGACTACGATACGGTCGACAGCTCGAGCTTCATTGCGCCGCCACAGTACCTCGATGCCTGCGCGTCCACGCCCACGCCGGTGGCGCCCCGGCAGCGCAACGCGCGTGTGCGGGCACGCGAGATCGCGAGTGCCACGCTGCGCTGGCCCCGAGAGCTGTGCCGTTGCCTGCTCGAGGCGCGCGGCATGAGCCCCTACGTTCGCGGCCCAGAGGTTTTGAGCTTTGCCCTCGAAGCGCGCGCGAGCGACCGTCCTCGCCCTCCGGACCGGCTCCTCTTCGAGGGAGAGTCGGCCTACCACGCATGCCTGAAGGACTACCTCGAGGCGCGACCGGTCAGTGCCGGGCCCGGTCCGCTATCCCTGCGCTTCAAGATCGAGCTGCACGAGTCTCACGAGCTGCGGCGCGTGCACGACGTGCTACAGAGCGTCCGCCTCGACTTCGTCGCCTGCTACGAAGATGCCCCGAAACCCCTCGCCTCGATCGACGTGCGATGGGTGATCGACGAAGAGGGCCGCGCCACCGAGATCGAAGTGCCGCCCTCCTCCAAACCGGGAGCTTGCATCCAATCGATCCTGTCGCGGCTCACCTTCCCGACCTGCACGGGGTGCCTCGCCCGTTTCGAGGTGCTTCCTCCGTGAGGGCCTATGGCGTCAATTCGTTGCTCATCGTCCTCACGGCCTCTCTTTTGGCCTGCGCGGTGAATCCGGCAACGCAACAACCCGTGTTGCTCGCCTTGACCGAGCGACAGGAGGTCGAGCTCGGGCAGGCCGGCGTTGCGGTCCTGAGCGTGACGCCGGGGATTTGGGAGGACGAGCGCCTGACGAGCCGAGTGCAGCGGCTCGGAGCGAAGATCGCCTCGATCGCACCCGGTCCTCGACTCGACTATGAGTTCCACGTCTTGGACACCGCGGAGAAGAACGCTTTCGCGCTCCCCGGGGGTTTCATCTTCGTGAGCCGTGGCCTGCTCGCGGTCCTCGAACGGGAAGACGAGCTCGTCGCAACCCTCGCCCACGAGGTCGGCCACGTGGTCGCGCGCCACGCCAGTCGCCGAGCGGTTCTGAACCAAGGCTACAGCCTCTTGAACGACGCTGCGCGCGCCCTTGCGGGTCTGTTCGAGATCGATCTGGGCGACGCCGACCGATTCCTCGCTCGCACCCTTGCCTCCCACAGCCGCAGCCAAGAGCTCGAGGCAGACCGCATCGGCGTCGTGCTCACCGTCTCCCTCGGCTACGACGGGAGCGCACTCGCCGAGCTGCTCGAGCGCCTCGAGGCCGAATCCAGCTCGGAGGACCGAATGCTCGACACCCATCCGAGCACCCCGGAGCGACGGCGACTGATCTACGCCTTCGCGCCACAGCTCGCGCCCGGCCCGGGCCTGCCCGAGCTTTCGCCGAGTGCCTTCGTCCGCCAGCTCGACGGGCTCCCGATGGGGCCGGGCAAGGCCCTCGGCCATCTCGACGGCCAACGCTACCTCGCCCCAGGGCTCGCCTACGTGGTGGAGTTTCCCGAAGGCTGGGAGTTGCGGCTCTCCCTCGACGGACCCGTCGCGAGCTCACCGGATTGGCAGGCGGTACTGTCGGTCTACGACGCGAGCGGCACGGAGCCCCCAACGGGACCGTCGAGGCCTCTGGGGCCGACGCGGGTCTTCACGTCGACCGTCGACGGCATGCGCTCCGCGCGCGCACGGATCACGCTCCACGGGCGCGACTACGAAGTCGCGGGCCTCTGGGCGCAGGATTCCAAGCATCGAGCGGCCTTTGACGCGGTGGTCGAATCGATGCGCGCACCGCCCTGCGCCCCACCACTTCGCTACGAGACTTCGGTCCTCGAAGTACACTCGGACAACGGGACACTCGAGAAACGTCTGAGCGAGCGCCGCGTGGAGGCGACGCCAGATCGTTGTCGTTGAGCTCCTCACCCAGTCTTGGCAAGGATCCTTTCAGTGGCACGCAACAGAGACAGGCTCGACGACAAATTCGCCGGGACGCTCCTCGGACTCGCGGTCGGCGATGCGTTGGGCCTGGCGGTCGAAGGCATGAGCCGCGAAGCGATCATCCGGCGCTACGGAACGATCGACCGCTATCGCATTCTCGAAGATGTCGGTTATGTCAGCGACAATACAGAGCAAACCGCCCTCCTCCTCACCGCGTTGCTCAATGCAGGAGACGACCTGGACCGCTGCGTCCGCGGTTTTCGTCGCCACCTGCTCGGCTGGTTTCTACGCATTCCTTGGGGTGCGAACCGCACGACCCTCAGCGCTTGTTTTCGACTGAGCCTCGGATTGACCGAGACAGGCCGACCGAGCGCGAGCAACGGCTCCTGCATGCGTGCGCCAGCGCTCGCGCTTCGCTTCCCGGATGACGCCGAACGAAGGGTGTACTTCGGCAAAGCGCTGTCGCGGGTGACCCATAGCGATCCTCGCGCGGTCGAAGGCGCACTCTACGTCGCAGAGCTTACTACTCAGTGTCTTCACAGCGAAAGAACCGCGGACCGGCAACGTTGCGTCGGTCGCGCGATGGGGGTGGTCCGCGACGCGAGACTGAAGAATGCACTCCAGCGCGCGAGCGCTGCTGCGGACGACGAGCGCCGCTACGCCGAGCTCCCCCGCAGCGGCTACGTCGTGGATACAGTCGCCGCGGCAACGGCGGAGTTTCTACGAAACGGCGCCGATCCCCAGTGGGCCATTCGCTGCGCGGTAAACGGCGGTGGCGATACGGATACAATCGCCGCGATCGTCGGCGCATGGGTTGGCGCGCTCCACGGCGCGAGCGGGCTCCCGGACGACTGGGTCGAAACCCTAGAAGACGGGCCTTTTGGTCGAGAACACTTATTGGCGCTATCTCGCGCGGCCGTGGACCGAACTGAGCCCCCGCCGATCCCGGTCTTTGCCGCTTCGACGCGCAGCCTCGCCCTCGGCCCCCTCCTTCTCTGGCACGCCATCGCCCGGCGCCTACCGCTCGCGCGCAAAGAAATCGCCGAGACGCCGAGCTCGGCTTCGCGGGAAACCCTCGACATGTCGGTGGAGCTTTCCGAAGAGTTGACGGACGTCGAGAGGCAGCGTCTCGAAACATCAGAGTTCGACGACGAGCCCAGGGAGCCTTAGGTTGTACCCATGGGACTACTCGCCGCCCTCTTCATCATCGTCCCCGCGGTGGAGATCGCGCTACTCGCGGAAGTGGGCGTGCGGATCGGCCTGTTCCCCACGCTGGGCATCGTCGTCGCCACTGGCTTCATCGGTGCGGCACTTGCCCGAAGCCAAGGCTTCGCGGTCCTACGTCGCATTCAGGAGGCGACCGCCCGGGGCGAAGTGCCGACAGACGCCCTGATCGATGGTGCGATGGTTCTCGTGGCGGGAACGCTTCTCATCACCCCTGGCGTGCTGACCGACGCGGTGGGGTTTGCGCTCCTGGTCCCGCCGGCACGGGCAGTGCTCAAGCGCTGGTTCGCTCGCCGGATCGCACACTCGGTGCAGAGCGGTCGGACGGTCGTGTTCTTCGGTGGGTTCCCTCCGGGACCGGGCCGTCCAGGCGGACCCGGAGCCCATCGCGGCCCTCGAGTCGAGCCCCGGGCGGAGCCCCGGGTGCAACCGAGGCCCGAGCCGCCGCCAGACCCCGATCGGGTCTACGAAGCGACCTTCGACGACTGAGCGCGCGCTCAATGGACCACCACGCAGTGCCGTTGCTCCGAGGGAGGAGGGGCCGCGATGGAACGCCCACACGATGATCAGATCCGAGAAGTGATGCTCGCGGGGATCCCTGCGGCCCTCGACCGGCACGGGGTCTCCGTAGAGAGCCCGATCGGCGCACTTCGCGACGCGCTCATCGAGCTCGATGGTCAATGCACTCCGTTTGTGCCGATCGCATCACTCCTGCGACACCTCGAGCAACGAAGCCCCGGCTACCTGCGGAGCTTGGGGCAGGCGCGCATGGAAATCATCTCGGAGAGCAAGCTCCTCGAGATGGTGACCGTGATGTACGAGGGCCACGGCGTACATCCGGAGTCGGGACTCGATGCTCTGTTGCGCTGTTTGGAAGACCGCCACCTCGATCCGGTGCGTCGCGATCTCCAGGTCCTAGACTTGAGCCTCGGCTTCGTCACGCAGAGCTATCACGCGCGCCTCGCGGCACGGCCGTGACGTCGCGTTGCAGCACGCGCGCACGCTTTTGCTTCAATCTCATGCGGAATTGAGACGTTCCAGAGCGTGGACTCGACGGGAGGATCAACACGACATGGCCGATGGACAGGAACGCCGCGTACCCCAGGGTCGTGCCCAACGCCTGAGCAAGATCGTCACTCTTGGCGCCAAGATCGGGAAGAGCAAGCTCAAGAATCGGTTGAAGAAGGTCGTCGGAGCACCGACCGACGACGACGATTTTTCCTCCGCGGTGGTCGAGACACTCGGTGAAATGAAAGGGGCGGCGCTCAAGATCGGGCAAACGCTTTCCCTCGGCGCGAGCACGCCTCCGGACGCGCGCAAGGTTTTGGGCCAGCTCTTCTCCCAGGCGCCGGCTCTGCCCTTCCGGGACATTTCCGAAGTGGTCCGCACGGAGTTCGGCACCAGCGCCGACCGCGTATTCCAAGCGTTCGAGCCCGAGCCCTTCGCCGCCGCCTCCCTCGGGCAGGTTCACCGCGCGAAGACCAAGGAAGGCGAGTGGGTCGCGGTCAAAGTGCAGTATCCCGGCGTCGAGTCAGCGGTCGGCGACGACATCGGCAACCTCTCTGCCCTCGTCGGCGCCTTAGGCCTCGGCACGAACGCCTTCGACGGCAAGAGCTATCTCGACGAGCTCCGTGCGGAGCTTGCCGATGAGCTGAACTACCGACGCGAACGCGAGCGCCTGGAAAAGTTCCGCGACTACATCCGTGACTGGGACGACTTCGAGGTCCCCCGGGCGCACGCCCGCTACAGCACGGGACGGGTGCTGACGATGGGGTTTCTCGAGGGCCCCACGTTGCACCACTTCTTCGAGCGCGTGGACTCGTTGAGTGAGAGCGAGCGCTTTAGGATCGGTGAGCAACTGGTTCGCGCTGTGTTTGGCCCATTCCTGCTTCACCGTGTGATCCACGCGGACACGCATCCTGGCAACTTCATCGTGATGCCCGACGGTCGCCTGGGCATTCTCGACTTCGGGTCGGTGAAGGAGTTCACGCGCGATTTCTGGGTCTGCTATCGCGACGCGATTCAGGCCTGGGTGGACGACGACCGCACCGACCTCCTGCCACTAATGCGCAAAGGCGGCTTCACCGTAGCACTCCCGGACCGAAAGGCGCGCGAGCTCCTCGATGAAATCGCTGACATCGCCGGGCGACCAGTGAGCGGCCCCTACGACTTCGGCAGCTGCAGGATGGTCGACGACATGAAGGCGCTCGCGAGCCGCCGCACCGGCGACATGCTGCGCGTGCGCCCCCCCTCCGAAGGCATTCTGTTCTTCCGAGCCCTGACCGGCCTGGCGCACAACCTTCGCTGCCTGCGGGCCAAGGGCGATTTTCGCCCGACGATCCGGGAGCTTTTGGCAAAGAGCCGCTGACGTCCTATCTTGCAGCGGTGAGCCCGCTTTGGATCTTCGGCTACGGATCGCTGATCTGGCGCCCCAGCTTTTCCTATCGCGAGCGCCTTCCGGCGACGGTGCATGGCTTCACGCGACGCTTCTGGCAGGACTCGCCAGACCACCGAGGAACACCGTCACACCCTGGTCGAGTCGTCACCCTCGTCCGAGACCCTGCCTCCAGCGTCTTCGGAATGGCCTACCACGTCGACGAGGACGTCGCGGCCACCCTCGACGCCCTCGATCATCGCGAGCGAGGCGGCTATGACCGTGTAGAAACAGTGGCGCACACGCGCCGTGGCGAAGTCGCCTCTGTGGTCTACATCGCCGCCGAGCACAACCCGAACTTCGCCGGCGAGGCCCCCCTCGAAGCGCTGGTGCACCAGATCCAACACGCCCGGGGCCAGAGCGGCCCAAACAGCGAGTACGTCTTGAAGCTCGATGCTGCTCTGCGGGAACATGGGGTCGATGAACCCCATGTGCGCGAGCTCGCTAACGCGCTGCGCCAACATCTCTCGAGTTAGGAATGGCTAAATGAAATCGTTGAGGATGGTCGCCTTCATCTTGGCGGTCCCGGCACTCGCCCACGCGGACACCGCGGCCGACCTCGCGCGGGCAGAGGAGTTGGCAAAGTCGGTGAAACACGAGGACCTAGAGCAGGCCGTCATGCTCTATGAAGCGCTGCTGAAGCAGAAGCCGGACGACTTCGAGCTCCTCTTGCGCACGGCGACCGCGATGAACGACCTGATGTCGGTGCTCACCAACCAGAATCTTCCCTACATCAAAGACGGGGACATGGAGCTCGCGGACACGAGTACGAACAAAAAGGTGTGGCGGAAATGGAGCGAGACCGCGAGCGGATACGCCAAGAAAGCTCTCGAGCAGCGCCCAAAGGACATTCGCGCCGCAATGGCCTACGCGAGTAGCTATGCCTACCTGTCGTCGAGCATGGGAATCGTGAGCGCCATCCTGGATGGAGCCTCGGGCACGTACAAGGAGAACGCGAGTCGACTCATCGACCTCGACCCGCGTTTCGACGACGGCATCGGCTATTTCTTCTTCGGCGCATTCTATCTCGTGGCCCCCTGGCCGATCGGGGACGCGGACGAAGCCCGCACCTATCTCGAAAAGACCCTGAAGGTCTCACCGAGCTCGGTGCGAAACCACTACCTCATGGGCGTGCTGGAGTTCGAGGAGGAGAACTGGGACGCCTCCGCACGGGCTTTTCAGTGGGTTCTCGACCACCCCTGCCGGAGCGTGGCCGAACGGCAGGTATGCGGTTTCCTGAAGAAGCGCTCCAAGATCGCGTTGGCCGAGATCGCCGAGGAGCAAGATTAGGGCTCTGGGTAGGAACGACCCGCCTAGATCTGTTAGCTCGGGGGCAAGGAAAGGGGCCCACCATGAGGATTTTTGCTGCTTCGATCGTCTTGTTGCTCTCCACCGCGGTCTTCGCGGGACCGATGGAGAACGCGGAGTCGGCGATCGATGATGCGATCACCGCCGTTCGTACCGCCGGGGGCGAATGCAAGAGCAGCGCCCTGAATTCGCTCAAAGACGGTCGCGACCAATTCGAAGCCGCCAAACGCAGCGGCAACCGACTCGGAATGAGCAAGGCGCGGCGCGCCATCGAGGACGCGTTGGACGAAGCCACCGGCTGCGACGGCGCCCCCGCCAAGGCCATGCAAGCCGCGCTCGACGCGATGGAAGGCGCGCTCGAGACCGCGGAGGCAGCGGCCGCAAAACCGAGCCCCGCCGAGCAGAAGCTGAAAGAAAAGCGACAGTGCTGGAACTACCGCAACGACTACACCCCCGTAGACCCTGGGTGTCACGTCACCTGGAAAGGGCAGTACGCGATGGACAAGCAGAAGTTCATCGCGCTCGAGACCAAGCTGCGCAACGAGAAGGACCGCTTCCAGCAGGAGACAATCCTCAACCGCGCCTTCAATTGGCAGAACAAAGACCTGCTGACCGCAATGCAGCTCGAACGGCTTCTCACCCACATCAAGGGCGATGTGGATCGCTTGGGAGCGGTGAAGAAGCTCGCCAAGCACGTGGTCGACATGGAGAACGGCTCGCGCGTGGGACGGCTCTTCAGTGACGGCCGCGCACGCCGCGACGCCCTCGACGAATTCAAGAAGCGGCGCTACTAGCTCTTCTTTCGTTTCTTCGTGGCCGCGAAGGCGAGGCCTTGGGCGTTGAGCTCGAGGTCGAGCGTCAGCCACTGCCAGGTGGCTGGGTCGGCGCCGAGGCCGCCCTGTTGGTTGAGCAGTCCCGCAAAGTAGTCGCGCAGCCGTTGAGCACAGTAGGCGGTGAGCGCCTCGTCCGGGTGCTCCGATGCGAAAGCGTCCTCCATCACCGACTCATAGAAATCCAAATGACGCCGCATCTGCGCCGCCGCGGTGGCCACGTCGGTGACCGCGCCAAAATGGGTCGGGTACACTCGCGCGGGACTCAAGCGCTCGATGCGGTCCACCGCTTGCCGGGCGAGCTCGGCGTCGAAATCCGTGGGACTCGACGACGGAAACGTAAACGGGCCCGGGCCTTGAAGGCACGGATAGGTCAGACCGAAGGCGTCGCCAGAGAAGAGGCTTTTGCTGGTCTCGTCCCAAACCACGAAGTGATGGTTGGCGTGGCCCCGAGTGTGAAGGAACCGTAGCGTGCCCGCGCCGAGCTCCGCAGACGACTCGTCTTCCATCTCGCGCACCCGCGAGGCGTCCACGCCGACGATGGTGCCGTAGAGTCGCTCGAACTCCTCGGCCCCATAGACGGCCTTGGCGCTCTCGACCAAGCGGCTCGGGTCGATCACGTGTCGTGCGGCCCGTGGGTGGGCCAGGACCGTTGCGTTTGCACATGCGGAAGCGAGCGCCGAGGTCCCCCCCGCGTGGTCGAGGTGCACATGGGTGATGATGATGTACTTCACGTCCTCCGGCGTGCGCCCGGCCGCTTCGACCGCGTCCAAGAGCTTCGGGAGTGCTGCATTGGTGTTGTTGTCGATGAAGGCGAGCTCATCGCCGTCCTGAATGAGATAGACCGCAGCCATTTCTTTCTCACCCATGTAGCCGCAGTCGATGGTTTTCACGTCCGTCATCCTCGTCACCCCTTCCTTGCCTTGTCCAAGCGATCGAAGACACTGGCGGGTCCTGCTCTTTCCGACCCCTCTGCCGCCTCGAGAAGCTTCGCCGCACTCGCGAGCGCAGCCGCGCTCCGAGCCTCGTCGACACCCTGCGCTGCGAGCATGCGGGGCATGATCTTCTCGAGGACGACGAGCATCTCATCCCGGCTGGCCAGCGCCGCCTCCAAACCTGCCTCTTTGAGCGCGAGGCGGACCGCGCCTCTCGCCTGCGGACCGGTGAGCGACGTCATCTGCTCGACGGTCGTCGAGACGGTCTGAAAAGCCTCGCTACCGAGTGCCATGAACCACCTCGAGTCGTCGCTCCAACCACGCCGGCGGAAAGAATGTCCACCACACCGCGGTGACGCATGCCACCGCGAGGACTGGCTGTCCAATCACGGTCACCACCCGCGGCAACCCGATCGTGTCGCGGACGAATAACATGAGAATCAGCAACAGGAACGCCGTCGCCGCGATCGCCCAAAGCAGGAAACGGGTCGCCTCCAGCCGACTCGATAGGCCGATCCGGAGCTGGCGCCGCGCGGCGTTGTGCGCCCGCATGGAGGCGATCGCAGCCCAGGTGAACGTGAGCCCGGAGAACGTACGGTTCAGCCACCGGGACCGCACGAACTGCCCCTCGAGGCCCCCTCCCGTGGCAAGAAAGACCACCGCGTGCCCGACGACCACTGCGACGATCACCGCAATCGCGACCTGGAGCAGCATCGGCCGGTGTTGCTCGAACACGCGAACCACGCCGAGCAGCAACGCGCCGGTCGCAACCACTGTCAGGCTGGTGGAAGTCGCATAGCCCAGCACCCAAAGCCCACCGCTCAGCCGACCGGTCAGCGCGCCGGCGATCTGCGCAAAAGCGTCGACTAAAAAAGCAACGCCGAGCGACGTCTCCGCGGCCCCGTGAGTCTTTCTCGCGAGCAGCAGGAGCCGTGCCCCCAGGGTCAGCTCGAGCAGCGCGGCGAGGAGAAGGAGAAGGAGAAGGATCGGAAGGACAGTCATAGGGGACTGCTCCAGAGAGTAGGCGATTTGCCGGGTCGCTTCGAGGGTTCTGTGGCATGGAGCGGCCGGGAACGGCCCTCCGGCTCCATTGGCGGCGACGAAACCGCGACGCTTCAGGCGCTCACCCTGCCGCCCACGAGCGATGCCACTGCCAACTTCGTCAACAGTTGCGAGTAAGGGCCCCCGCGGAAACGAGCCTGCGTTCAGACGATCGCGGCGAGTCCCATGCGGCTCACTGGGCGTCGCAGGTCGTCGGGCAAGGGTGCGCGGGCCTCGATCACGTGACCCTCCACCGGGTGCTCGAAGCGCAGCTCCGCGGCGTGGAGGGCCAGGCGGTGCAGCTCGAAGCGCGCGCGGAACTCGCGATTCACGCGTCCGTCGCCGTAGGTCGTGTCACCGATGATCGGATGAAAGATGTGCTTCATGTGCCGACGGATCTGATGCATGCGGCCGGTGAGTGGCTGAATGGACACCCAGGCGTGGCGCTCGAAACACTCGCGCAGCTCGTAGCGGGTCTTTGCAGCCACCCGCGGCCCACCCTTCTGGCGAGGAATGGGGTAGTCGATGAGGCCGGTCGGGTCGGGGGTGCCCCGGACGAGCGCGACATAGCGCTTGAACACGACGTTGCTCGTGAATTGCGCTTGCAGCGGAGCCACCCATTTCCGATCGAGGGTGAACAGGAGTGCGCCGCTCGTGCCCTGGTCGAGTCGATGGACCGGATGGACCCAGAGGCCCATGAGATTGCGAAGCTCCGAGAGCGCGGTGACCCGGTCGCTGCTCGCGCCGCGATGCACGGCGAGGCCCGAAGGCTTGTTGATGACGACGAGAACGTCGTCGCGATAGAGGATTTCCGACGCGCGGATGAGGTGGGTCACGGGTGAGCGGCGGCAGCCGGTCGGCTATTCGCCCGAAAGGCTTCGAGCTCTTCCCGCACTCTGCCTTCGACCTCTTCGACGATTCGTTCGGCCTCGCGTTGTTCGTGACCGAGGCCGCGCAGGTTCCAGAGGGCAAGAAAGCGCGCGAGCTCGAGGTCGTCGCAGGCGAGCTCGTTCGAGAGACGCTGCTCCAGCACGTTGAAGACCGCTCCCTGCCAGGCGTGCGCGGCCATCAGGTGCTGGGTCTCGGGGATCTCCTCGCGATGCTCATCGAAAAACTCGAGCAGGCGAGCGGTGAAGAACTCGAGGACCCGCTGGCGCAGAGACTGTGCGCCGTCGCTCATGAGGATCAGGGCCACGAGCCGATCGTTGCCCATCGCCGAGAGGATTGCCGCGTAGACACCGCTCGCGATCTGGTGCGGACCGGATTCGAAGAAGGCCTTTGCCTGGTCGATGCGCCCGCCGATCTCACGAATGAAGTCGTCTACGACCGCGAGAAGCAGCTCCTCTTTGTTCGAGAAGTAGAAGTAGAGGTTGCCGATGGAGGTGCCGGCGCTCTTCGCTACCTGTTGCATGGTGGTAGCCGCGTAGCCCTGCGCAGCAAAATGGGTGCGCGCCGCATGCAACATGCGGCGTCGGCGCTCCTTGAGCCGTTTCTCGACCTTGTCCGTGCGACGGTATGCCATCTCGATGAGTCTCCTCGAAAGGGTAGAATTAGGTTCGGTACGGGGTCAATGGCCGGTACGATCACCGTTCAAGGAGGCATCATGGGCAGTCTCGCGCGTCCCCCGGGCCCCTCGCGCTGGGAGGTTCTGAAGACCCTACCGCAGCTCCGGAGGGACCCGATCCGCACTCTCGCCCAGTTCCGGGAACGCTTCGGCGACGTGTCCTTGCTCCGTCTGATCGGCCGCACCGGCTACTACGTGCAGGACCCGGTGCTCATCGAGCAACTCCTCCTCAAAGACGCGGGATCCTACCAGAAGGACGTGCTGCTGCGTCAGATAAAGCTCCTCTTGGGAGAAGGGCTGCTCACGAGCGAAGGAGATTTTTGGCGCCGTCAGCGAAAGCTCGCCTCGCCTTTCCTCACGCGCAAGCAGGTCGAGCGCTACGGCGAGGTGATGCGCGAGCTCGCCCTCGACTACGTACGCAACCTGCCACATAGCGCGGAGCGCGACGTTCACAAGGAGGTGATGGGGCTGACCCTCGATATCGTCAGTCGGACATTGTTTGGCAGTGACCTGAACGTCGACCCGAGCCGGGTGGGCCATTGCCTAGATGTGGTGATGGACTACTTCTTTCGAGTCTCTCGCTCGCTCCGACGTTTGATTCCGCGCTGGGTTCCGAATCGCGACAATCGCAACGCTACGGCCGCGGTCCGCGAGCTCAATGAGATCGTCTACGCGATCATCGAGCAGCGAAGGGCCGAGGGCGCCGTAGGTGACGATCTGCTGAGCCGCTTGCTCGCGGTGCGCGATGAAGACGGAGCGAGAATGAGTGACATGCAGGTGCGCGACGAGGTGATCACGCTCTTCATCGCCGGGCACGAGACGACGGCCCTCGCCCTGGCGAACACGTTGTGGCTCATGTCTGAGAATCCGGATGCGGAGGCGCGCTTGCGGGAAGAGATCGCGTCCGTCGGCCCAGAGCTCTCCTCGCACGCGCTCGAAGGGCTCCCCTACCTCGACGCCGTTCTGAAGGAGTCCATGCGCTTGAAGCCTCCCGCCTGGAGCGTGGCCCGCGAGGCGCGTGCGAACACCACCCTGGGGGAGTGGTACGTACCGCGCGGCACACAGATCTACGTGTCGCAGTACCTGATTCAGCGCGACCCACGCTTCTTCGAGGCGCCGGAGGATTTTCGTCCAGAGCGTTGGCTCGATGGCTCCTGCGACGAGCTCCCGCGCTTCGCTTATTTTCCCTTCGGCGGTGGCCCGCGGGTCTGCATCGGCAACCACTTTGCGATCATGGAATTGAAGATTCTTCTCGTGACACTGCTGCAACACGCGCGTTTTCAGCATCGCGAGGGGCACGAAGTCAGCTTCGTGCCCTCCGTCACCCTGCGGCCCCGCAACGGAATGCCGATGCGCATCGAGCGCCTCCGGGCACCGGAAGCGCGCGCGGTTGCGAGCTGATCCGATCAGGAGACGTTGACATCGCGCCGGGGAGCGGATTCGGTACCCTCGTGACCGCAACGCTGCCCTTCCCGAGCAAAGACGCCCTTCGCGTCCTGCACGACGTCTTTGGCTACGAGAGCTTTCGTGGGCACCAGCAGGAGATCATCAGCCACGTCGAAGGCGGCGGCGATGCGGTCGTCATCATGCCCACCGGCAGTGGGAAATCGCTCTGCTACCAGATCCCGGGGATTCTCCGGCGCGGCTGCGCGCTCGTGGTCTCTCCCCTGATCGCGCTGATGCACGACCAGGTCACGGCTTTGCGGCAAGCGGGGGTTTCCGCCGCCTACATCAATTCGAGCATGGACTACGAGGAGCGACGGAGCACGGAAGCGGCCCTGCGCCGCGGCGAGCTCGACCTCCTCTACGTGGCACCGGAGCGTCTGAGCTCCGGGCGCTTCAGCGAGATGCTAAGTGGCGTTCAGCTCTCGCTCATCGCCATCGACGAGGCGCATTGCGTGTCGCAGTGGGGGCACGATTTTCGTCCGGAGTACCGCGAGCTCGACGGCCTTCGCGAGCTCTTTCCAGGCGTTCCGCGCATGGCTCTGACCGCCACGGCGGACGACGTAACCCGAAAAGACATCGTCGAGCACCTGCGCCTCGGCGACGCTCGTCAATTCATCGCGGGCTTTGATCGACCGAACATTCGCTACCGGGTCGAACCCAAAGGCAAAAACGCACGCAAGCAGCTCCTCGCGTTC
Organism: uncultured Bdellovibrionales bacterium; assembly: GCA_964468125.1. GTDB lineage: Bacteria > Myxococcota > XYA12-FULL-58-9 > XYA12-FULL-58-9 > CAYXVF01 > CAYXVF01. The sequence goes on from CAYXVF010000033.1 coordinate 40,196, forward strand.
CTGGCAGGCCGCCCACGAGGCGAGTCCGGGATCGTCTACTGCTTTTCCCGCGCTCGCGTCGAGCGCACCGCTGCCGCCCTCCAGAGAGAAGGCTACGACGCGATGGCCTACCATGCGGGGCTCGACTCGGAGACCCGGCGCGCGGTGCAAGACCGCTTCGTGAAGGACGATGGGGTCATTGTCGTCGCCACCGTGGCGTTTGGGATGGGCGTCGACAAACCCGACGTGCGTTTTGTGATCCATCTCGACCCACCGAAGAGCATCGAGGCGTACTATCAAGAAACGGGTCGCGCCGGCCGGGACGGTCTGCCCTCCGAAGCCTTCATGCTCTTTGGCCTGCAGGACGTGGTGCAGATGCGCCACTTGCTGTCACAGGGCAACGCACCGGAGGAGCAGAAGCGCTTCGACCGCCAGCGCTTGAACGCGCTGCTCGCGTATTGTGAGAGCACGCGCTGCCGGCGCCAAGTGTTGCTCGAGTACTTCGACGATGTCCTGGATGCGCCCTGCGGCAACTGCGACGTCTGCCTGGACGGGGTCGACGCCTGGGACGCAACGGTCGAAGCGCAGAAGGCGCTTTCCTGTGTTTACCGTACGGGCCAGCGTTTTGGTGTGGGACACCTGGTGGACGTTCTCCTCGGCAAACGTTCGGAGCGCTGCATTCACCTCGGCCACGATAAGATCTCCACCTTCGGCATCGGTACGGAGCTCGATGCCCGCGGCTGGTCTTCGGTCTTTCGTCAGCTCCTGGCTTACGGACTGGTCGAAGTAGATGAGGAAGGCTACGGCACGCTGTCGCTCACGGAGGCTTCGCGAGAGGTCTTGAAGGGTGAGAAGGCGCTGACCCTGCGCCGGGACGCGGTCAAGCGCCCCACCTCTCGCAGCAGCAACGGCGCCTCCCCGGCCGACAGCCTCGACTCCGAGGGCCGGGAGCTGTTCGAGGCCCTCCGCGCCAAGCGACTCGAGCTCGCCCGGGCGCAAGACGTAGCGCCCTACGTGATCTTTCACGACAAGACCCTTGTGGAGATGGCGCTCTTGCGTCCGGACTCTCCCGAAGCGCTCGCGCAGGTGAGCGGCGTGGGCGCCCGCAAGCTCGAGCGCTACGGCGAAGCGTTCCTAGAAGTCGTCACGGGCGCACGCACCGATCAGTAGAGCACGTGGTCGACGGGCTGCTCCTTCGGCGGCAGCTCGGTCTCGCCGAGCATTTCGCGGAGGTCGATCTCGATTGTGCGCGGGAGGGCGTTCATGGGCACGTCGTTCATGCTCCGCTCAAAGGGGTCTTCGCTCGCGTCGCCAATGCCTTCCATCGTGAGAAAGACCCAGCTGATGAGCGACGAGGACAGCAGCAACGGGATCACCGGCAGGAGGTTCTTCAGCACCGAGCCGTGGTCGATCCGATCGCCAAAAAACGTCGAGGAGCCCCAAAGGCACCAAGGATACGAACACGCGGGTGAACCAGCGCGCGCGGATAGAGCGTGTTCTTGATCCGCTCGCACTTGCCCTGGAGCGTGTAGAGCTCTTCGGGGCTCAGGAACGGCGAGATTTCCTGGTCCCAGTCATTGCGCATGTGCTTCGCATGTCGCTCCATGCGAAGCCGCGTGGTGCGCACCGGCTTGTCGAAAAAACGCGATGTCTTGCGCAGCCGCATACGCAAGGCATTCACCCACGCGAGATGGCGATACACGAGCACGCGCCGCTCTTCTCTCGCCTCTTCGCTCTCGTCGTCCGGATGGACGTAGCTGTTGACGTAGGCGGCCCAGGTCCGCGACGAGTTGACGATACCACCCCAGATCTTGCGGCCTTCCCAGAACCGCTCGTAGGCCGAGTTGTTCTTGAAGCCGATGTAGAAAGCGACGGCGGTCCCGATGGTCGCGATCGGCAAAGACGGAATGCGCAGAAAGTCGGTCCCCGGGACGAGCTCGTACAGGCAAAAAACGGCCACCGCCTAAACCGCACCGCGTCCAGCGGTCCGAAGCCCGAAAGCAATGACGAGATTGACCGGAAATCGGCGGGTTGCGAGCATGATCCGATCTACCGCGGGCCTTCAGGTGCGCACAACTCGCTAGCTCGCGGGTCTCGCCCGTGACACGCTCAAGTACCGATGAACGCTTACCTCCATGCTGTCATCAGAATCCTTCAGGCGGAGCTCGAAGCGGTGGAGCGCCGGGCGCTCGCCGCAGCGGAGGGCGCAACGCACGAAGAGAGCCGCCCGGAAGACCCGAAGGACACCCGCGGCCTAGAAACGAGCTACCTCGCGCACGGCCTAGCCGAGCGCGCGAAGAGCCTACAGAGCGACATCGACACGCTGCGCTTTCTGAGCGTGGGCCCCTTTGACTCGTCGAGCCCGATCGGAGCGGGCGCGGTGGTCGAGCTCGAAGACGAGAAGGGTGAAGTGAAGACCCTCATGGTCCTTCCCTGCGCCGGAGGGACCCAGGCGCAATGCGATGGGCAGACCGTGCGCGTGGTGACGCCGCAATCCCCTTTGGGTAACGCTCTCCTCGAAAGGCGCGAAGGTGACGACATTCAGGTGCGGATCGCGGGAGCGCTGCGCGAGTACGTAGTACACAAAGTCCGATGAGATGCTCCTCGGTCCCACGATGGACCCACGAACCGCCCACGCCATCTCGCTCCGCCTTCCACACCTCGGCCTCCGCGTGAAGGAGCACGACACGCGTGCATTGGAGCTCGCGAGACGGTTGGAGGCGAAGGGCCTGTCGGTGATCTACCCGGGTCTGCCGTCCCATCCCCATCACGTTCGCCTGCGGGCGGCCGCCTAGCGGGGCCGTTCGCGCATGCTTTGCTTCTTCAGTGACTTTCGCCGCGCGATGAGCTTGGCGAAGAGCGCGGGCATGCCGCGTTGGTTTAGAACGTCGAAGAGCTCGTCGCGGTAGGAGCGAGCGAGCGAGCTGCCGTCGATCGCCACGTCGACGACTCTCCACGTGCGGTCGCGCTCAAAGAGCGTCAGCGCGAGCTGGGTCGGGTCGGATCCCGCGGGATTCAGCACCCCCATCACCGCTACGTAGTCACCGGCTCGGTTCTGACGACGCACCTCGACCTCGAAGTCAGCGGGCCGCTTCACCCGAAGCTGAGTCTGAAGCACGACGACGTCGCGCAACAGGCTCACGAATTGCTTCTGCTTTGGTCGGGGGATCTTAGACCACTGAGGCTCTAGCGCATACGCCGAGAGCTGCTCGAAGTCGAGATAGCGGTCTATCACTCTCGCGAGGTCTGCAGCGGTTCCCTCGGTCGAGAGAGCGTGGCGAACGTCCCGCTCCATGTCGCTGACGGTCCGGGACACACCCGGATCGGAAGCGAGAACACAGAGCGCGACCAACCACTGCACGCGATTGAGTGTCCTCGACTCAGCCGGGCTGAGAGGCTTCGTGCTCGGCGATCTTCTTGCGGACGTCGTCCATGTCGACCTCACGCACCTTTTCAATCAGCTCGGTGAAAGCCGCCGGGGGCAGCATTCCGGGCTGCTGGAAGATCCCGATCTGCTCCTTGAACACGATGAGGGTCGGGATCGCGTTGATCCCGAACTGCATCGCAAGCTCGGGCTGCTCTTCGGTGTTGATCTTGCCGAACACGATGTCCGTGTGATCCTCCGCTGCTTTCTCGAAGACGGGAGCGAACGCCTTGCAGGGGCCACACCACTCCGCCCAGAAGTCCAGCAAAACGACCTGGTTGTTGCGGATGGTCTCGTCAAAATTCTCTTTGGTCAGCTCAACCACTGCCATCTGGCGTTCTCCTCCTTCTGGCACACGGTCACCGTGCGCATGCCCCTTCTCGTCTATGGACCTGAGCGAACGTTACGCCCGGGGCCTCTCGTACGCGCTTCCCCTATCGAACTGCCGCCGCAGGGTCGACCTTTCTTCCCCTCATCGCCCGAAAATAGGCGATCAGCGCGTCGAGATCGGTCTCTTTGAGGTGTGGATTGGCCGGCATGTTGCCGTAGCGAAAGGTCAGCGGGTTGCGGATATACGCTCGGATCTGCGCCTCCGGCCGATACTCGACGATGTTCTGGGGCACGTTTAGCTCCGGCCCTAATCGTCCCCCGGCGCGATTGATCGCATGACAGCGCACACAATTCGCTAGAAACACCGAGTGTCCGGCTCGGGCGAGCTCGGAGGCGTCGTCTCCTGGAGCCGTCGCCGCGTACTCCTCTTCGAGGTCGGCGAGACGTACCCGCGCGAGAGCCCAGGGCCACGGATACACCTCTGGCGAGCGATCTTTTCCGGTCCAGACGACGTAGAGGGGGCCGGGATCGGCTTTCTTCTCGCCGATCGTTGCCCAACCGACCGCGTCGAGATCGTCGAGGGCGAGCCAGGCGCCATCGCGCAACAAGACATCTCCCGCCACAGGCGACGCGTAACCATCGAGGGCCTCAAATACGAGGGTCTTCTGCGCGAGCCGCGACGGCTCGAGCCCGAGTCCTCGCGTCAAGAGCGGAAGAAGAGGCACGGCGAGGTAGCGCTTCACGTCGCCGTGGTTCGGGTCATTTACCTCGATGCGCTGCGCGTCAGGGATCAGGGCGCCCACCCGCACGACACTTTTCTCCTCACCGTTGACGAGCGTAAGCGTTGCGTCGCGATTCGGGTCGGCCTCGTCCTCCGCTAAGACGTCGATATTCCCTGCGCGCGAGCCGGTAGGGAGCATGCGGTCTCGCTCTTCAGCGCAGGCCACGACGGCGAGGACAATCACGCTCCAGGAGAATGCCGGTCGATCCATGCCTTATAGTTGCCATCGTAGCCGACCGCGTTCCAACGCGCTTCCACGCGCGCACGCAGCGCCGCGAAGGCGTCCGGATTGAGCGGTGACATCTCCGAGAGTTTCACCATCACAGCGTCGCTCACGTCAGAGGCGTGCTCGCGCTGGCGCTCCGGGTCCACCGGCGGCTCGTCGCTCTCGCCGAGAAGCCACGCCTCAACCCGCTCGGCAACGATAGTGCCGTGTTTTCGGGAGGCGACGATGTTTCCCTTGCCCGTGACGGCGTTGCCGGCGGCGTAGACGTGCGGGTGGCCGGCAAGCCGCACAATCTCTTTGTCCGCGTCGATCACCTCGAAGTCGAAGAGCTCGCCCTTCATCGGCACGCCGGGCAGGGTCTCGGGAATAGATCCAATCGAGCTGACGATCAGAGGGGCTCGGCGCTCGATGAGATCGTCGGTCTTCACGAACTTGCCGTCTCGATGCTCCATTCGCCGAAACCGCACCCCAACCGCCCTATCGTCTTCGATGATCAGCGACTCCGGATTCATCAGGGGCTCGATGTGGAAGAGGTACTTGCTCTGCGCCTTGTCCGCGACGCGCGCCCGAGACGCGAAAACCTTCTGACGCTTTGCTTCGTCGGCACCGGGCGGGATGCCCACCAGTGGCATGTCGTCGCGACGTTTGCGATAGAAGAGCGTCGCGCCTTTGAGGCCCAAATCGGAAAAGGAAAGCTCGTGGGAAGCTAGGGTCTTGTCGATGCCCTTGTGCTCCATGGTCTCTGTGTCGACGTCGATCCCGCGCTCGCCAAGGGCGCGGGCGACGGTCTCGAGCATCATGATTTTCGCTACGTCGATCGAGGCGAGCCCGCCGCCGATCACCATGGCACCGTCGGGCGTCTCGTAGCTTTCGCCCGCGTAGTCGGGCTCGTTTTTGTGGTTGAACCAGTAGATGAGAGGATTCTGATAGGCCAAGCCCTTGCCGACGTAGGCGTCAGCGCCTTCCAGTGGCAATGGGCGATCGCGCCAGGCCCCGAGCGCGAGGACCACGACGTGAAAACCCCAGTGGTGCTCGAGCTCCTCGAGTGTGATGCCCTCGCCGAACTTCGTATTCGGAACGAACCACACCCGCTCGTGACCGATCTTGTCGTCGATCACACCGTACTCTTTGCGACGCTGCGCGGAGTGCCAGCGCGGCAGACCATCCTCGATTTTGCCGTAGGGTCTCGGGTTCTGCTCGAACACGACCACCGTGGCGCCCGCTTCGGCGAGCTTGAAGGCGACTTCGGCTCCGGCGGTCGCGCCGCCTACGACCGCAACCGCTCTTCCTGTGAGATCTGTCATGGGGCGACTGATTCAGCACTCGACGCAAGAAGCAAGAGCCGGATATGAGAAGAGCCATGCTCGCTGAATCGTCACTCGTCCTTCAGATCCCTGTGGTCGACCTCGAACGCGCCCTCGACTTCTATGTGGGCGTTTTGGGGCTCGCCCGCTACGAAATGCCCGAACTGTCCGGGATCGCGCTGCTCGGCGCCGGTGGCACCCAGATCATGCTCTACCAGCGCGAGGCGACACGCGCGGACCACACGATCGCGGCCTTTGTGGTCGACGACCTCGAGGGCACCGTGGACACGCTCGCCGCCAAGGGCGTGGTTTTCGAGCACTACCAGCTCAACGACATGGTCTCGACCAACGAAAAAGGCATCGCGACCATGGGCCCGGCGCAAGCGGCGTGGTTCAAGGACACCGAGGGCAACCTGCTCGCCCTGAACAACAAGCTCTAGGGGCCTCGCTCGAGCGGGCTCCCGGGGGGTGCCGGTGCACCTACAGGGCGCGGGCTGAACATTGTTCATTGGCTCCGATCGCGGTTTGGGCAAAAAACCCGAGTAAAACCGGGAATTCAGCGTGGCCGGATCGGCCCGAACCTGATAGCACCACCCGCACCCTGCGAATTCTGGAGGCAAGCGGACTGATGGCGACGCGCAAGAAGGCGAGCAGTAGCAAGACCCCGGCCAAATCTACGGCCAAGAAGACACGAAGTACCCGAACCACCACTTCCCGAAAGACCACCCCGCGCTCCAGCGCGAGCAAGACGAGCACGGCACGCCGCGTGGAGCCGCGCACGGAGGTCGCGACGCCTAAGCCGAGTCCTCGCCTGACCCGCAGACCCCCGGAAGCCGCCGAGCTCGAAAAAGCGAATCCCGCGAGCCGCGGCGCGCGCAAGAAGAAGCAGAATCTCCCAAAGCCCGCCTCCATCGTGTCCAAGCGCGACGGCGCCCTCGACTCCTATCTGATCACCCTCGAGCCTACGGCCAAGCAGGTCATCGCGGAGCTGCGTCGCATCGTCCGCGAGGCGGTGCCGAAGGCGAGCGAGGTGATCCGCTGGCGCAACCTGTGTTGGGACTGCGACGGGATCATGTGCTACGCCAGCGCCGCGAAGAAACACGTCACCTTCGGCTTCTTCCGGGGCCAGGAGCTGAGCGATCCCGACCGGATGCTCGAAGGCGTGAAGAACAAGACAGAGCGCGTGGTCAAGCTCAAGGACGTCAACGACATCAACGCTGCGCAGCTGAGCGCCTGGCTCAAAGAAGCTGCGAAACTCAACAGCAAGAAGTGACCTCGCTCCGCGATTGGTGTAGAGCGCGCGGGTGATCCCCGGAGCCCGCGCAGCACAGGTCACCCTCAAGAAGCTCGCAGGGAGCAGCGGGCTCCCCCTCGACTTGCTCGCAGCGTCCGTCGCTGTCGGCGTCGCCGCGGGTTACGTTGGCGTCCTCTACCACCACCTCACCGACTTCATTCAGACCCTCGCCCTGGGCCGGGAGGGCGACCCGCTCGACGTCCTGGGGGCGGGGTCTGTTCCGTGGTGGTGGCTTCTCGTGCTGCCTGCGATCGGTGGGCTCGTGACCTGGCCGATCGTCTATCGCTGGGTCACCGAAGCGCGGGGCACCGGTGCTCCCGAGGTGATCAAAGCGGTGATCGCAGACGGTGCGCGCATTCGAGGTCGAGTCGCGATCGGAAAGCTGATCGCGTCCTCCGTGACTGTGGGAACGGGTGGCTCCGTTGGACGCGAGGGTCCGATCATTCAAATAGGCGCTGCGCTCGGCTCAAAGCTGTCGCGCACGCTGAAGTGGAGCACCGAGAATACCTCGAGCCTCGTCGGCGCCGGGGCCGCCGCAGGGATCGCGGCGGTGTTCAATGCTCCGATCGCCGGCGCATTCTACGCGCTCGAAGTCATCCTCCGAAACTTCGCCGCGTCCCTCTTCGCGCCGATCGTTTTGGCCTCGGTCACCGCCACTGCCGTCTCCCGCGCAAACCTCGGGGACTACCCGGCCTTTCAGGTCCCCGCCTACAGCCTCGAGAGCGGATACGAGTTGGTCGTCTATGTCGTAATGGGGGTCGTCTGCGGTCTGGTCGGCGTTTTCTTCATTCATTTCATCGAGCTGATGCACGACTCTTTTCAGAAGCTGAAGCTGCCGGACTTTGCCAAACCGGTCGTCGGCGGCCTGGGCGTCGGGGTCCTCCTGCTCGCAACACCCGCGGTCTATGGAACGGGCTTCGGCGCGATCACCGACATTCTCACCAACGACCAGACCTTTCTCGCCTTGCTGATCATACTGGTCGCCAAGCTCCTCGCCACCGCCTTCACCATCGCCAGCGGTGGCTCCGGCGGGCTCTTGTCGCCTACCCTGTTTCTAGGAGCAATCGTCGGGTGGTTCTTTGGGTTCTTTGCGCACAGCGTCTTCCCGGGCTCCACGGGAACTCCGGGCGCCTACGCTCTCGTGGGAATGGGCGCTTTGCTCGCCGCCACCACGCACGCCCCGATCACCGCGATCCTGATGCTCTTCGAGATCTCCGGCAACTACGAGATCATCCTGCCGTTGATGGCCGCGAGTGTTTCTTCGATGGCGATCTCCCGCGGCTTGTCGACCTACAGCATGGAGGATCGCAAGCTCCTGAAGCTCGGTGTGGACCCGCACGTGCAGCCCGAGGCGCTCCTGATGGAGAGCTTTCGTGTGGAGGACGTCATGCGCTCGGGAGGACGGCTAGTTCCGCCCTCCATGCCGGTGCCCAAGCTCGTCACCGAGTTCCTCGCCTCGAGGGTCAACGAGCGCTACGTGGTCGACGACGACAACCGCTACCACGGGGTGATAACGCTCCACGACCTCCACGAGGCCAGTCAGCTCGAAGATACGCCGGAGAATCTGATCGTCGCCGAGGACATCGCGCGGACGGATGTGCCCTCCGTGTCGCCGCACTCGAGCCTCACCGAGTGCATGGAGGAGATGCTCCGCCACCACGCGATGGTTTTGCCGGTGGTGTCCGAATCGACCGACCATTTCCTCGGCACCGTTTCCGAGCACGACATCATCGGCCTCTACAACCGGGAGATCATTCGCAAGGACATTCTCGGCACCCTCGATTACGGCCGGGACGAAGACCCTGACCGTCACAATCTGATCCATTTGCCCCATGGCTTTGCCGTGGAGCGCCTGGCCATTCCTCCGCACCACGCGGGCAAGTCGCTCAAGGAGCTGAACCTGCGCGCGAGCTACAACCTGACCGTCGTATCGATCCAGGACCCGGACACCCCGGACCGGGACGAAGTCCCGAACCCCGAGCGACCGCTTCCGGCGGGCGTCCATCTCATCGTCGTGGGCGAGAAGGCCTGCATACAGCGCTTTTTGGACCCGGCCGCGTCCGTAAAGACCCCGGGGCACGTCGGCGATCCGAGCCTCGAGCCCCTGGAGGAACCGGGATGAGCAGCCGACGCACCTACTGCTTCCTCGTCGCCGCCGCGGCCCTCTTTGGCGGAGCCTGCGCGCGAGAGGAAGACGCGCCGAAGGAGCAGGCCGCCGCGAAGGAGGCGATGGCGGTCCTTCCCGACTCGCAACAGCTCTTCGTCGTTCACCTCTCCCCCACTCGCGATTTTCTGGTCGGCTCGGCCGGCGAGCGGGTTTGGGGAGCTAGCCTCGCGGGCGAACGGCCGACGGTGAAGTGGACCCTCCCGGCTCCTGGTGCGATCCAACGCGTCGCGGCCGGCAATCTAGGAGAGGGGATCCGGATCATTCTCGCCTTTGGGCGCGGCCGCGGTCGCTTGGACGCCCCGCTCACCCTCGACGCAGTCGATCCGGAAAGCGGCGAAGCCTCCCGGATTCGCCAGTGGGAGAGCCCGCGGGCCGACTTCACCCATCTGTCGGTCGTGAACGGCGAGCTCGTCTACGCAGCCTACGATTCGAAGTACACGGTCCGTGAGTGGCGGGGGACCAACGCAGGACCCCCGGAGCGGATGGCGACGTCGCGTGCGTTCGCAGATCTCGACGGCGACGGCAAGACCGACCGCGTGGTAGGCCGGATCTACGGGGACACCGTGGGAGCACCTGGAGACCTGCGGATCGAGCTCGCAAACGGTCGGGTCCACGAGCTTCCCGTGCTCGGCGGTGTCCGTGCGCTGGCGATCGCAGATACACGGATCGACGATGTGCCGACGCTCTACTTCGCCGACGGCTGGTCCGCGCGTTACGCACGGGAGGGACGGGCGCTTCTGCAGCGTGCGCGCTACATCGACGGTGCGTTCGAGGTCGAGCCGGTGGTTGAGAGCCACGACGAGTACACGTTCAATCGCATAGCCCCCGTAGGACTTCCGGGCGAAGAGGACCTCTTGCTCTACGGGAGCACGCGAGTGAGCTGGCTGTTCCGAGATCAGAGCGGTGCGGTCGGCCTGCGGGAGATGAAGGGGCGAGCGGTGGATGGCTTCGGCGAGCTCGCCCGCCACGGTGACCGCGTCTGGATGCTCGAAGCGGGTTCACCCACCGTCATCGAGGAGGCGCCGCCTCTTCGCTGACAAGCCGGCGGCGATCCGCTTCAGGTGACGCCCGAAACCCCGCATGACCCAGAGATGCACGACCGCCTGAGTGATGTTGTAGAGGTGCCAGGGCAAGGTCGGGGTGAAATCATGAATCGCCGCCAGGATGGACTTGCCATTGAGAACCTCGCGAAACTCAAAGCGGCCTTTGGCTTCGGACTTCTTCAGTAGAATTCCGCCGGTGATGTAGAAGAGGTCTCGTCCTTTGAAGCTGTGCTCCGGTGAGAGCGTGAGCTCGAGAAGCCGCAGTCGGGTGCCGCGAATGTAGAATCCGCACACGCCGTTTTCATCGGTTTCGCAGCGCAGAAACGGCCAGACGAACCCCGGGAGCCAGCGAATGTACTCTCGCGCGACCCAGCGCGCGTCGCGCGCGTCCGGCAGTGGCAGGCGCTGCACGGAACGGACCGTGCGCGCCTGTTTCATCACCGTGCGCTCCTTCGGTTGGAGCGCACGCCTCGGGTTCGGCGCGGGAGCCCCATCGTCCTCCAACGACTGGCGCAAGGAATCGTCGAAAGAGATGAGCCCCTCGTTGATCGCTTTCTGCACCGCGTTGTCCTTCGCGACCATTCGATGGCGAAGCGACTCGATCAATGGTGTTGCGAGCTCCATCGAGGCCCCGGTGATCATCGATAGCCACGCCCGGGAGAGCCGTTCGGTAACGAACGGCGCGCTCACCATGCGCCGACTCACGCCGAGGACGGCGGAGGTTCGACTCAGCATGTCGCGATAGGTCATGACGTCGGGGCCGCCGATGTCGAAGTGCGCATCGAAGGTGCTCGAGTTGCCGAGGCAGTGCTGACAGGCGCGAACGACGTCTTCGATCGCGATCGGCTGAGTCTCCGAATCGGTCCAGGACGGGAGGATCATGATCGGCAGGCGGCGCACGAGGTTGATCAGCATGCTGAAGGAGGATCCGCCTGGGCCGACGATCAGGCCCGCTCGGAGCGCGGTCACCGCCGGGTGACTCTGCATCAGAGTTTGCTCGACCTCGAGGCGGCTGCGCAGGTGACGCGAAAGCTCCTTTTCCCCCGGGATGATGCCCCCGAGATAGAGGACCTGCTGCACGGCGTTGCGTCTTGCGGCGCGGGCAAAGTTGTCCGCGAGGATCAAGTCGAGATCCTCAAAGTCCGCCTGCACCAGCCGCGCGGATGGCATCATCGAGTGCACGAGGTAAAACGCGTAGTCGACGCCCTCGAGGGAGCGGTCCACGTCGGTCAATGAGAACAGATCGCAGTGACGCCACTCGACGTCCGGATCTCCCGCGAGCGCCTTCGCTCGAACCGGCGAACGGGTGAGCCCCACGATGCGATAACGTCCGCGCAAAGCGCTCCGGATCGCTTGACCAACAAACCCCGTGGCTCCCGCGATGGCAACGGTCGGCATCATGGGAGGCCGCGTAGCCACTGGGAGATGTCTTTGATTTCTGGCAAACAGACTTCGTGCCCCATGGCGTACTCGCGCCACTGAAGGTCACGTTTGGGATCGAGTGAATGAACGAGCTCGCAGGATCGTTTGCCGCCGTCGAAGGGTACGACCATGTCTTGGCGACCATGGGCAAAGAACATCGGGGTCGCTCGATTGCTCTCCGCGGCTTCTGCCGGCGTGCCTTCCGGATCCAGAATGTAGGCCGACAGGACCATGATCCCCTGGAGCGCCACCGGATAGCGCAGGCCGACGTAGAGCGCCATGGCGCCTCCCTGGCTGAAGCCCGCGAGGGTGATGCGACCGGTCGGGATTCCGCGCTCGTTCTCCCGGGCGATCAACACCTCGACCCGCTTGGCGCTGCGCTTCACGTCGTCGAGGTTCTCCCGCAGCGGTCCCTCGAGGGTCACGATGTCGTACCAGGCGGGCATCACCATGCCCATGTTGATGGTCACGGGCTGACTCGGTGCGTGGGGAAAGACAAAGCGCGTGCGCTCCATGCGCAGCTCGGGCACGACGGGCTCGAAGTCGTGGCCGTTTGCACCCAGCCCGTGCAACCAGATCACCGAGCGTTCGACCGGTCCGGTTTCGACTTCTACCGTTTCCAGTGTCTCTGTCACTGTTCTCATCTCCCTCTAGTATTTCCGCGCGAGCTTTCGGCACCAGTCCGTGGAGGGGTCGAGCTCCAAGCAGCGCGCGATGTGCGCTCGGATCTCTTCCTCATTGCCTTGCTCGAAGGTTTTCATGAACGCGAGTTGCCCGTGCACCATCGGCTCTTCCGGATAGCGTCGCAACAGGTCCGAGACGCGCGCTCGACCGTCGTCGACGAGGGCGTCGCCGCGCTCAAAGCCGGCACGAAGAGCGCTCTGCCCGATGAAGAAGAGACCGCTCGCAGCAGTGAGCTGAACCTCGAACGCATCGGGCACCTCGTCGGCCCAGGCGCGGTAGAGCGCGGCCAGCTCATCGATTTTGCCCGCGCCGCAGGCCCGGTCGTCCAGTGCGCAGGGATCCTCCAGGTTGTCCATCAGTCTCTCGAACAGGTCGAGCTTCGCGCCCGTCAACTTCTCTCGCAGCGTCCGCGCATCATCAGGGCTCAGCATTCGCCCATGCTGCGCGTAGGTGAACGCTTTGAGCAGGGTCGGTTCGAGCTCCTCGGCGGTCGGAACCTGAAGGCGACCAAAGCATCCGGCGGTCCCGACCCAGGCAAGGACGATGAACAGAAAGCGGGTCACCGGCGGAAGGTAAGTCGTCTGTGGCCCCTCCGTAAACGTTCGAGGTCGCTCGATGGAATTTTTCCTCACTTAGTCCTGGCGTAATCGCTCGCGAGTTCTAACTTTGATCCCATGAGAAACGCGGTCCTCGGTCTGTTCCTCGGCGTCCTCCTTACCAGCGCGGTCTGGTGGAGTCTCTCGATTCTTCGCACCCCGTCGAGTGCCCCGGCGGATGTCCCTGGTCGCTCCCTCGAACGGGTTGGGAGCGACGGCCACGACACGCAGTCGATGGATCCCTCCGCCCAACGGTCGATTCGAGCTTTTCAGGCGATCGCAGCGTCGCTCGAAAAAGGCCGACTCAACGGAGTACGGGAGCACGCCCTCGCGATCGCTGATTTCTTCGAGTCGATGAACACGCGCATTCATCAGTGCGCGCTCTCCCTAGCCGAAAGCAAAGACCTCGAAACCGCCCGCACGCAATTTCGAGAGCTCACCCTGGCCTTCCAGCATCCCCCGATCGATCGTGCGGAACCGGAAGGCTACGAGCTCTAGGCCACTCAGAGGCTTCGACTGAGACGGTAGATCGCCTCAGCGATCTGCAGCGGCACTTCCTCTTGCAAGAAATGACCGGCGTCCGTCCGGGTGACCCGCGCCGAAGGCAGTGCGCGTTCGTGGCGACGAAGAGCGCGCGCGAGGATCGGGTCGCGCATCCCCCAGAGCAACTCGACCGGCCCCTTAAACTGAGTGGCCCACGTTTCACCAGGTCGGAGCGCTTCTACACTAGGATGGTCGACGGAGCTCGGTACCATTCGCGCGAGGGCGAGCGGTCCCTGACGTTCCCAGACCCGTCGCAAGGGCCAACGATACGCCCGCGCAACGGAGCCTCGAATACTGCGCTTGTCTCCTTGCACCATCCAGAGTGTTCGTTGAGGGAAGCCACCGAGTCGAAAGACCACGTCGCTCACGACGGGCAGGTGAGAGAAACGGTGAAAGGCGGTTCCGAGCGGCCGATTCGGAACGAGCACGGAGGTGTTCATCAACAGAAGACCCGCAACGCGCTTGCCGTGCCGCGCGCCCAGACCGGCCACCATCGGGCCTCCCCAGTCCTGGCCGACGAGAATGAGTCGCTTGGGATCGAGGCTCTCGAGAAGTGCATCGAGCGCATCGAGGTGGCGGCTCAGTTGGTGCTCTTCGATGCTCAGGTGCTTCGAGGACAAGCCAAAGCCATAGAGGTCGGGCGCGATCACCCGAAGGCGAGTGGTGTCCACCTCGTGAATCACCTTGCGATAGAGATAGGACCAGGTGGGGTTACCGTGCTGAAGCCACAGCACCGGTGCATCCGCCGGACCTTCGTCGATGAAATGGAGGGGTCTGCCGCGATCCGGCCCCTCGCTCGGAAGAAACAGTCGACGTCGGTAGGGGAGCTCATCGAGGATGAAGCGGGGCAGACGCGGAGGAGGTGCAAAGGGGTGGTTCATGGCTAGGGCTCACACTGTGGCCCGTCGATTCGCCCGGCTCAAGGCGACCGCGAAAAAAGCGAGAAAGAGGCTAGCGGCGCTGTTTGCCCCGACGCCGCTTGCGCCGCCCTTTCCGCGGTTTCTTCGGCGCTTCCTCCGAGACCATGACCACAACGCGTAGCTGGTCACCCGGCTGAAAACGCAGGAGGTCGAAGAAGCGCTCGCGGCGACTGCACACGACCTGCACGGGCGATTCGCCGAGCGGTACTTCGAGGGCGACCACCGGCGTCGAGCCCACAGCCCGCCCGTCGACGGTGACGTTGCACTTTGCATCGTCGCGTCCTGTCACACGAACATCGAGGGTCGCGTAGTCTGGCTGCGAGAGCTCGGACGCCGAGACCATGGCCGTTGGTGACGCCTCCCGAGGGGCGCGTGTCGCCGGGACCGCGTCGATCTCCGGATTGGCGGTGGCGGCGAGCTCGTGCGCGATCGCCGCTGCATCCGAGGCCGCTTCGGACTCCGCGCGCCCATTCATCGGCGATTCCTCCGACTGCGACGCAGCAGCGGGTGCGGCAGCAGCTGGGCGAGCGGGTGGGGTCGATTGCTCAGATTCTGCTCCGGACGCGACGCGCGATGACATGCCAACCGGCTCGTAGCTCGGCAAACGCCCCGGCGGCTCGCGCTCTTCGGGCGAATGAGCACAGGCAGCGCTCGCAACGACAGCAAAAGCAAGAATGACCCGATACTGCATGAGTCGAAATCCGTTCGCATGAGGGCTGAGCAGGTAGCCCGCTGATTCTCGTCAATCCGGGCGGTTCGGTGCGGCCATTCCCGCCTGCGGGGTTCAGGC
>CAYXVF010000034.1:0-3146 GCA_964468125.1 uncultured Bdellovibrionales bacterium
CTTGCCGCCGTCGAGGAGCGGCTCGCCAGTGAACGGCAGGAGCGCGAGGCGGTGTGTGCCGGTGCGCAGATGCGTGAGCGTGAGCTTTCGATGCTTCGGGCGGACCTCGAAAACGAACGGGCCGCTCGAGGCGAGAGCGAGCAGCAGCTCGAGCAGGAGCGTGAACGGCTGCTGGAGCTCGAAGCGCGGTTGAGCGAGCTCGAACGGGCGAAGGCGGTGACGTCCGCAGGTGCCCTGAACGGCATTTTCAGCCTCGGAGAGGACCCGGTGGCGTCCCCAACGGAGACACCCGTGGCCCGAACCATCGTTCAGGGGATGAGCGGCATGCGTGGCCCGGTTGAAGAACCGGTCCAGGTGCCCTCCAGTCGAGAACCTCGGCAGGTGGGCGCCAAGAAAACGACCCTGCGCGATGCCCTTGGCGGATTCGCCGACGCGGTCGACGGCGCCTAAACGTTCCGACGTCTTAGATTTCCCTGAAGCGTTCGGCGACCTAGGCTAGACTCGTTGGACGCAAGGGTTTCTTAGAATTGTAGGAATGTAGATAGTGCGGAAAGTACCCGTTGACTGGCCGGCCCTGCACAGCGCCTTCCAGATGAATATGCCAGAGGTGCGCTGTTTTCTCTCCCTCGAAACCGGCAAGATCCTGAAACTTCCCCCCGGGGATCCCAAGCTCGCCGAGGTGCGACAGCAGATCGACTCCTACGCGGCGATCGAGACCATCCCGTCGCGCATTCAATATCAGTGGCTGGACGAGTTCATCCGCTCCGTCGACGAGGAAGACCTGCGCGACCGGATGGAGGCGGCGATCAACGGCAAGGGTGCCTTTCGACGCTTCAAGGACATTCTCCTGACCCTGCCGGAAGAGCGTCGCCGCTGGTTCGAGTTTCGCGACCACAAGATGCGCGAGCGGATCGTCGACTGGGTACGTGAGCGAGGGATCGACGCGGAGAACGATCCGCCCTGGCTCGGCACCAAGCCGCCCACCGTCAGCAATCTGCCGAACGAAGACTCCGACATGGAAGCGCTCCGCGACTTCATGGTCGCCTGGCTGGACTCAAAGCAAGTCGACATCGCCGCGGTGACCGTCGAAGACCTCGCGACGAGCCTGAGCGAGCGCTTTCGCATCCGCCAACGCGGCACGTAGTCTCAGCGCAAGAAACGCTCGACAGAGCTGATCAGACTGCAGCGCGGGTCCACCCGCTGGCAGGACTTGGCCGCCTGCACGGCTTCTGAGCCACGACCGAGCACGCTCGCGAGCCGACAGTAGCAGTCCGCGTACTGGTTGTAGGTGTCGATGCACTGTTGATAGGCGCTCTCGGCGCCGTCGCGAATGCGCGTCGCCTCAAACCCACGGCCGAGCTCTTCCCACATCATCGCTTCGGTCCGCTTGCCGGTGGACTTCGGCACCTCGCCCATCGCGTTCTGCATGAACTGCACGGCCTTCGCCCCGTCACCGGCCTCCCGGTAGGTTGAGGAGATCCCGATCTGCGCCTTCGCCCAGTTGTTTCCACCGTCCTTAATGGTGATCTGCTCGTAAACCTTTCGGGCGTCCGAGTACTTGCGCTGTCCCTGCAACAGATCCGCCTCGAGCAGGAGCAGGCTCTTGTCGTCAGGGGCGAGCTCCTGAGCACGCTTTAGGCTGCTGATCGCTGCGTCGTAATCACTCGCAGCGGTTTGCGCTTCGACCAGCTTCTTGATGACATCGACGCTCTGACTGTCCTTTGCCGCGGCCTTCTTGAGGAACTCGACGGCCTCCTTCGGCTCGTTCATCTTGAGGAGCTGCAGGCCACGACGGTAATCGAACAGTGAGTTCTCCGGGTCAATTTCATAGGCGCGCTCGTAGTCCTTCTTCGCTTCTTCGGTCTTGCCCTGCCACTGCAGCAGCTGCGCGCGCGCAAAGTGCGATAGGGCCAGGTCTCGGACCGAGCGCTCGTCATCTGGGAGCGCGAACATCGTCTTGATGTTCTTTTCGAGCTCTGTTTGCCGCTCGTCGAGGCCGATGCCTCGATCGAGGTCCACGAGCGTCACCCCGATGAGCGCACGCGTGTTGTCGCGACTGTTCTTCAGCGCCTGGTCGAAGTTGGCGTCGGCCTGCGAGTAGTTCTCTTCATTGTAGTAGTGCCAGCCGAGAAAGTTCAGTGCCCGCGGCTCGCCGCTCTTGAGCGCGGTCAACTGCGCGAAGGCCTTCTTGGTTTCATCGTCGTCCGGCGAAGTCTGGGCGCGAAGGCGGTAGTTCTCGAGTTGGAGCAGCACGTCGTTGCCGCCGCGGTCGAGGATGCCGGAGAGCTCGGCGATGCCTTCGTCGAAGCGCTGCTCCTCGTAGGCAACCATCGCCGATGCGGCGACGAGGAACTTGTTCTCCTCGGACGCCGCTTCGCGGGCCTGAGGCAACAAGCCCTTTGCCTTCTCGAGGGCTCCGTCCGCGGCGTGATCCATGGCGAGCACCGCGTAGATGTAGGCCTCCGCTCCGAGGGCGAGCGGATCTCCGGCGTCGAGCTCTTTGATCGCCGCGATCTGTTTGAGCGCGTCGTTGTAGCGGTAGTACTTGTCGTCCCGAAGCATCTCGCGGACTTCGCCGAAGAGCTTGTTCTTCTTTTTGATGATGTCCGCTTGCCAAACCTGGTAGCCGACGAACCCCCCCGCGACGACAAACATCGCCATCAAGGCCAGAATGGTCGTTTTGATCGAGCCGGTAGATTTAGGAACGAATCCGAGGATCGTCAAGCGCCCAGGCCCCGCGGTTTCGATGTGCGAGCCATCGTTCGAGAAGCCGAGCGTGTCGGGGGCGAAAAAGTCGTTTACGTGCTGGAGTTTTTTGTCCCCAGCGGGATCGGCCCAGGTTCCGGCGACGTCGAGCGGGCTTTCCGCGCTCGGCGGTGCAACCGGGACCTGAGGCGCGGCCGGCTGAGGCGCGGCGGCGATCGGCGGTGGCGCGGCCGCCGGCGGAGCGGCAACCGGCGGTGGCGCGGCGTGCGGTGCAGCCGGCTGAGGTGCAACCGCTTGAGGTGCGGCCGGCTGAGGTGCAACCGCCTGAGGCGCGACCGGCTGAGGTGCAACCGCCTGAGGCGCGACCGGCTGAGGTGCAACCGCTTGAGGCGCGGCCGGCATTGGCGCGCCGAGCTGCTGCAGCAGGCCCGGAGCGTCCG
>CAYXVF010000034.1:3246-55245 GCA_964468125.1 uncultured Bdellovibrionales bacterium
TGAGGCGCGGCCGGCATTGGCGCGCCGAGCTGCTGCAGCAGGCCCGGAGCGTCCGCGAGGGTCGGGTCCGCCTGGAGCGCAGCCTGGAGCTGAGCGACGGCGCCTGCCTTGTCTCCCTGTTCCAGGAGTACCCGGCCCATCAGCTCGAGGCCCCGTGGGTTCCCGGGATGCGCGGCGAGGAGCTTCTGCAGCTCCTGGCTCGCCTTCGGCATCTTCCCTTGGGAAATGTAGACCTCAGCGAGCATCTGCGAACCACGAGGGTCGTTGGGGACACTCTTCATCCCCTTCTTGCAAACGACCATCGCCTCCATGAAGCGCTGCTGTTCGAGATAGGCCTCGCAAAGCGGGATACAGGCGTCCAGCGTCGGGTTTTTTGCGAACTCGATCTCGAGGGCGTGAATGTCGGCGGACATGGGTGGTGATTGCTCCGTCGGCCGGTGAATGAGAACGTGTAGACTCCTCGTAGTCTACACGTCTTATTACGGCGCTCCAGACTTACTGTCAAAGCGCCACCAATTGCGCTAAGAGCCCCTTACCTTGAGACCCTTCAACTGCACGTGATATCCTGAAAGCCTAACGATGAAGCGATCTTGGCTCATTCTGGCGTGGGTGCTCAGCACCGGTTGCGCCTCCGTTCTCTCCCGCGAGGCGCCGTCGACGGCGGAGGAGTACTACGCCAAGGCGGCAGAGGACCTCGACGACGGCCTCTACCCTGAAGCGGTTCTGGGCTTTGCGGCGGTGAAGAACAAGTTCCCGTACAGCAAGTTCGCCGCCCTCGCCGAGCTCGGCATCGCCGATGTTCAATACGCGCGTGGGGCCTACGTCGAAGCGGTGGACGCCTATCGCAACTTTCTCAAGTTCTACCCACGCCACGAAAAGGGCAGCTACGCGATGTACAAAATCGCCGCTGCCTACCGTGAACAGCTCCCCGGCGACTTCTGGCTCCTCCCGCCGGACCACGAGAAAGACCAGGCGAGCACGCGACTCGCGATCTCCGCCTACAAAGACATGCTCACCCGCTATCCGGACTCGCCAGAGTCGGAGAAGGCAAAAGAAGAGCTCGACAGCTGCCGCCGTCTCCTCGCGGATCACGAGATCTACGTCGCTGAGTTCTACTTCAAGCGCGAAAGCTGGTTGGCAGCCGCGAATCGCGCGGAAGGCCTCCTGAAAGACTACGGCGGACTCGGCCTAGACGAACGAGCACTTCACATCGCCGCGCGCTCCCGCTTCGAGCGGGCTGAACTCGACCTCGCGCTGCAGGCCGCCGCTCGCCTGCAGAACGAGTACCCGGACGGGCGCTACGCGAGCAGCGCGCGCGACTTGATCGAGCGCATTGGGACGCAGAACGTCGGCAGTGACGAAAACGCTGAGACCGAAGGGCAGGCCACCGATGGATGAGAACCTTCGCCAACTCCTTACCCTGGGTAAGGAGTACTACCTGAAGCGCGACTATGCGAACGCCCGGGCCTACCTGGAGCAAGTCGTCGACCAGACCCAATCCTTCGCCGACGTCTTCAACATGCTGGGCGTCATCTACCACGACATGGGTCAATTCTCGAAGGCCCAGGGCTCCCTTGAGCAGGCCCTTCAGATCAACCCGGCCTACACGGAAGCGGCCCTGAACCTCGCGGTCCTCTACAACGACCTCGGCAAGTACGCCGAAGCCAAGGAGGTTTATCGGCAGGCCCTGCAACACAGCCGGGCCGCGGTGGACCGGCTGGACCCCTTCGTGGCGGGTAAAATCGCCAACATGCATGCCGAGGTCGCCGACGCCTACCGCTCCGCGGGGCAGCTCGAGCGCGCGATCGAGGAGTACCGCAAGGCGGTCGACCTCCGCCCGATGTTTGTAGACATTCGTACCAAACTCGCCTCCGCACTTCGCGACGCGGGCTCAACGGAGGATGCAGCCGCTGAATGTCGAAAAGCAATCGAGGACCGGACCGAATATCTCCCGGCCCACATTCTGCTGGGCGTATGCTACTACTCGCTCGGCGAGAAGGAACGGGCGCTGGAAGAGTGGCAGTACGTCTTGGACCGAAATCCTGACGACCCCCGCGCGAAGATGTATGTTTCGATGGTAAAGGGATCCTGAACACTTCGGGCGACTGACCATGGCTGGCTACGCCTTCAAATTCATCTCCGGCAAGTATCAGGGTGGCGAGTTCCCCATCCCGGAGCACGGTGAGATCCTGATCGGCCGCGCGTCCGACCTCGACCTCGTGTTGGTCGAAGACATGGTTTCCCGCAAACACGCGAAGCTCGTGATCGACGGTCCAGCCATGCAGATCACCGACCTTGGCTCCACCAACGGTACCTTCGTCAACGGCGAGAAGGTGAAGCGCGCGGAGCTTCAGGAAAACGATCGGGTCCTCATCGGCACGAGTATTCTGAAGGTCATCCCGGCCGCAGAGATGACCCTCGAGGAGGCCCAAGCCGGAGACCGGCAGGCGGTCAAGAACATGATGGAGGAGCTCGGCAACCGCAGCCGCAGCGGAACCACCATGAGTGGCGACCTTCAGGAAGTGCCTCTCCCGGACCTGCTCCAGCTCTTCGGCACGAACCGAAAGAGCGGCATTCTGCGCATTCGCGGTCAACAGACCGGCGACATCTTCATCAAGAACGGTCAGCTCGTCTTCGCGCGGATCAACGAGCGAGACTTTTCGCCGCTCAAAGCCCTGGGCCGCATGCTGACCTGGGAATCGGGGAGCTTTCAGCTCGACGATTACGACGAAAGCGAGCCGTTCACCGAGAGCCTCCAGGGCACCACCGAGAGCATTCTCCTCGACGAGCTGCGCTACATCGACGAAACCCGCCAGATCGAGAAGAACCTCCCGGATCGGCAAACGCGCGTGACCCTCTGCGACCCGCTCGTTCCCAAGCTCTCCGAGCTCAGCGCCAAAGAGCTCGACATTCTCCAGAGTGCCCTGAACTACGGCGATATCCAGAGCATCATCGACGGCGCCGAAGAGCCGGACCACGTTGCGATCAAGTCGCTCAACGAGCTGCTGGCCCGCGGGTATTTGGAAGCGCTCTAGACGCCTAAAGAGCCCAGAGCGATGCCCCGGCGCGGACGACCGCCCACGCCATGAGAGGGCCGGTGATCCACCACAAGCGTCGCTGGCCACGATCATTCACCCGCACCGCGGCGAGCAGCACGACCGCCATCACCACGAGCCAGGCAAGCTCCCGAAAGATCATCTGATAGACCACCAGCTGCAGCTCAAGCGCGGAGCCCGGCGGGAGGGCGTCACCGATGTAGGACAAGCTATAGGCGGAGCGCGCGAAACGCAGGGCGAAGAGGACCAGGAGTGGGACGGTCAGCGGCCGATAGCGATAGAGCAGCCCGAGCGCGATCTGCGCGACGGGAAAGCCTCCGAGAAGCAAACCGGCCTCGGCGCGGATCGCGCTCAGCACGCCCGACAGGCCCTCGAAAACGAGGATGATGGCGAGGAAGTCTCGCCCGATCTCCCCGGCGCCGCGGGCCTGCCCTGCAGACCCCTCATCCAACGGTGCGCCCGGCGCAGCGTAGGGGTTCTCTCCGGTCAAGCGACCGCCTTGTCCACTTCCTTCATGTCCGCGCCCATGTACTTCAAGTAGAGGGCGATGTCGTCCTTCGAGGCCTTTGAGTCGAGCTCTTCAACCAGCTTCTTGAGCTCTTTGCCTTTCAGTGTCCCGAACTTCTCGACGTCGTCGGACTCGGTGAGCCCGTTTTCGTGCTCGATGCCGAGATGGTCGAGGGCGGAGGCGAGCATGTCGCGCTGGCCGAGGAGATAAACTCGGAGGATTTCCTCGCTGAGCTCGTCGTCCGACGTGCTCATCAGCGCCTCGTGCAGACCGTGCGCGCGTGCCTCGTTCTTTGCTCCGGGCTTCTGGAAACCGGTACCCTTCGGGGCTTTGACGCCATGACGGGCAAAGTAGGTCTCGCGCGATTTGCGCGCCGAGGCGTTGAGGATCTCGTGGAACTTTTCCTTGGAAACGGAGCGAAGGATCTCCGTGTACGCGGGCGTTTCGTCTGCCATGAAGCTGTCTCTTTTGGCGTTTAAACCATCACAAAGGCGGGGTCTTTTTCTTTTACGAGAACGAGCGTGCAGGGCGCTTTAGCGACGAGCTTCTTGAAGGAGCTCGATTCCGGGGCACCCATGATGATGATGTCAGCCCCGATGCCACCGGCCATCTTGAGAATCTCAGTGGAAGGTTTTCCGTTGGCGATGCGACGGAAGACGTTTTCCACCGAGTGGGTGAGTCCCTTCTCTTGGAACGCGTTGATGTTGTTGATCACGATCTGCTTCATGCGCTCGAGGTATTCCTCGTTGAGCTTGTCCACCTTTCGGAAGTCCGACGACTTCTCCTCGTAGACGTGAAACAAATAGATCGACGCGTGAACATTGCGGCTGTAGGTCAGGGCAAACTGAAGCGCTTGCTCACTTTTCTTGGTGAACGAGAACGGAACCAGCAACTTCTGTTTTTCCTCAGTCATGGTCAGTCTGCATATTTCTTCTTCAACAGGTAGGCAACTGTGTCCCGCGCACTCTCTCTTCGATAGCCGTAGCGCTCGGTCAAGACGCTGAGCATCGCCTTGGCCTGGACCGCGTCTTTCGGGTCCAAGACGCGCTCCACGTCCGTCACCCCGTCAGCGGTAAACGTCAGGAAGTTCTGAATGTTCCTCACGACGACCTTTTTTCGCTTGGCGAAGAAGTCGTCCCGGAGCTTCTGAATGTAGCTCTTGAAGATCACTCGGTAATCGGGCTTTTCGTCCGGGCTTTCGAGCGCTTTCGCCCCGATGGCCCCGATCACCGCGTGGCGGAAATCATCCGTCGACTCCCCCTCGCTCATCAACACGTCCTCGATCTCGCCCATGAATTTCTCGTCCGGGTCGTAGGTGTTCCCGGAGACCGGATCGTAGATCCGCTCCTTCTTCACGTAGTGGGACACGTGGTTCACGTAGCGCGCAAAGAGCTGCTCGTAGCTCTCCTCGGGGGCAAGGCCCATCGATTCGCGTACCTCGTCGTCGATCCAATTCTGGTAGAGCGACTCGGTTTGCCGCAGGAACGCGCGGTGGTCGTGGTATTCGCCCACCACCTCCTGCTGCAGGAACTCATAGACCCCCTTCGAGCGGAGGATTTCGTCGAGTCCTTCGAAAACCGCCAGCGGACTCAGATAGCTGTAGTATCCGTGGTGTGCGGCGTTGAGCAGGCTCGTGCGGATCTCCCGCGCGCTCGCCCCAAAGCGCCCCTCGTAGTTCGGGTAGCCGATGGATTCTCGGTACAGCTCGCGCACGAGCTGCCGTAGCTCCCGTGCCTCTGTCGACGTGAGGCGCTCGGGGACCTCGCCCGTATCGTAGAGCCGCAGCTTCTCCAGCGGGGTCAGGGACTCGACCACCGGCTTCATGTCCTCGCTGTAGAGTGAGGGATCGTTTTTGCGCATGCGCGTGAGCACGGCCCAGAGCGCGGCCACCTCGATCGAGTGGGGCGCCACGTGTTTGCCCACCACCCGGGGTGTCACCTGAGGCACGTAGATCGCCGCCTCGTCGCGGTAGCGCACGAGATAGGGCACCTTGACGAGCTCCATGCGCCCTTTGAAGGACGGCCAGTCCGGATGTTCCTTGAACGCGTCCAAATAGGTCTCGTTAGTTGAGGCGATGAAGACCATGTCGAGATGGAGCAAGAACGAATCCATCGACACGGTCGCCGTTTCGACCGTCGCCAGGAGGTATTTGAACGCTTCCACCGGCCGCTTGAGCATGTCACTGAATTCCAAGAGCCCACGGTTTGCGTCGACCAGTGGCCCGGAAGGCTCGAAGAGCGACGTGTGCTGCAATGCTTTCGGGAGCGAGGCCAGGGAGCGGTCCGCGGTGAGCTGCTGAATCCGCGCGTCGACGGACATTTGAGGCTCGATGGTGGCGATCCCCCGGCGATAGCGCTGGGAGAGATAGAGCCGCTCGACCTGCACGTGGTCGAGCACCCGCTCGACGTCGCCATCGTAGCTCGCGAGAAGTGCGTCGTAGATCTGTCGCGACTTGTGGGAGAGGTCTCCGTTGCGAAGGTAGTCGCTGAGGATCGTACGTGAGTCCTCGCCCTCGACCTCCTCCCCGGTGGGCTCGGGAAGTAGCTTCTTCAGCAGGCCTTCGCGTTGGTCCCGCGGGATCAGGAAGATCGGGTGATCGTGCATGCCCGCAGGGATTCGAGCGTCGATCTGGTCCGCGCCGAGATAGGCAAAGGTGCCCTTGGGCCGCGTGGCCCGCGTCGCCGAATCCTGGAAGCCGATGCCACCGGTGCCCGAGAGCTTTTCCGTCGGGAAGATCCAGTTGAAGCTGTAGAGCGCGCCTTCGGGAAGCTTTGAGTAGTCTTCGAGGCCCGCCATCAACGCCCGAACGATCGAGCTCTTTGCGGAACCGTTCGGCCCGTGGAGCAGAACCAGTTTGTTGACCCGGCCTTCGCGCGCGAAGTTCGCAAAGATCCGATAGAGCGCATTCTGCACGTGCTCCTGTCCCGAGACGCGCAGCTCGCCATTGCCAAAGGGGGCGTCGAAGAGCTGGAAGCGGTCGACGGTGCCCGTGGGGAGCTCGAGCCGGTCGCGCCCGTAGTGGTTCATCATGTCCACCAGGTACTGCGCAGAGGAGCGCAGGCGCAGCCCCGGGTCTTCGAGCACGAGCTCGAAGTACTCGGGAAAGCTCATCAGGGTGCGGTCCTCCTGAAAGGAGCGCTTGATGGTGCTCGTGATGTCGTCGAGCAGGGACAGGTCGCGGGATTCACCCATGGCTCTACCTTAGCGCACGGCGGGCTCCCCCGAAACGGTTTGAGGCAAGAGCTCGCGCGCGACCTCCACATAGGCTTCCCGCAACGCCTCGCTTTCGCCGTCGCGCAGATCGGGGGTCCCCGCGAGCAGCGAGGCCGCGATCGCGGCCTGGCGTTCCGGGGTCAGGACGTCGTCCACGATCCGCACACCCCTTCGGTAGGAGGCCGGCAACGCCTCGCCCTCCAGGTGGCCGTTCTCCACGAGCGCCTGAACCACCATCTCGAAGGCCGTGCGACGTGGCTCGATCTGGAGCGAGACCGCGTCCGAGATCAACTCGGCCGAGGATACGTAGTCCGGCGCATCGAGATCCAAGAGCGACTCGCTCACGAGGTGGGAGATTTCGTTCCCGATCGTCGCTGCGTCGATCCGCGTCGAGTCGACGGGCATGCCGTAATAGATGGTCGTTCCGGATACGGTCGCCAACAGCCCGGGGCTCGGTCGGGGAAGAGCGCTGCGCCGCGTCTGGGCCCCGGAGGTCACCGGGATCTGGTGTGTACCCGAATCGGGCTGGTCCATGTAAAATCTCAGCTGACTTCCAGGCGACGACCGAGGGCGCGCTCCAGGCGGTGCCAGCGACGCTGCGCGCCCAAGCCCACCACGAGCCAGAGTCGAGAGCCTGTGAGGTCCGCCCGAAGGTCTTCCGGCTTGGCCTCGGGCTCGGCGCGGCCCGCAAGCTCGAGGATCGCCCCGAGGACCCGCGCCGCCCTGCGCTGCTCGCCACTGAGAGACTTGGCGTAGGCGCGCCCGCCGAGGGAGTGACGATAGGCGGTGGCCGCGACCGTTCGTGTGACCGGGTCCACAGGGAGCTTGCGCGAGTGGCGGAGGAGGTAGGCGCCGTGGCGCAGAGGGTCGTCGACATTGATCGTTTGACCGAGCTCCCAACCGTAAGCGCCGAGCACGAGGCTCGGCAGCGCCGACGGCCAAAGACCGTGGACAGGGCTCAGCATCTGAAAAAGAGCGATCGCGAGTCGAGCGCGCGCCCGCGCAGGGGCCGGATCGATCTCGGCCGTTTCGAGGAGCGCGTCGAGCCCGAGGTCGAGATGGCCGCTCGCTGCGAGCGTCTGCAGAATCGCCTCGCGAATCCCGGTGCCCGGCACGACCATCGACTCGATGCCAAAGCGCTGCCGCAAGGCCGAAAGAACGACCGCTACGGGCAGGAGCACGTCCGCGCGATCCGGTCGCACACCGAAGCGAACCACGCGCTCGTCCGTGTCGAGCTGCGACGCTTCCAGAATCAACTCGTCCAAGCGGCAGAGGTCGATGGTGGGCCAAAGCCCCACCGGTCCGGGCAAGAGTCGGGCGAGGTCGCGCAGGTTCCCTCCCGTGCCCACGCAGCGCTGCGGCCGCTCGGGCAAGGGAGACAAGTCGAGCACCTGGAGGGCCGCTCGGCGCGCCTCCGTGAGCGCGTCCGTCGAGCATTGGCCACGGAGGCTCGGGAACTGCTCCAGCAGACGCACGGTCCCGAGGGGTAAGGACACGGATTGGCAACCATCCACACTCATGAGCTCGAGACTGCCGCCTCCGAGATCCATCAGCAGGCTGTCCGCCTCGAGAAAGCCGAGCGCGCGCACGAGCGCTGAGCGCGACAGGCTCGACTCCTCGTCCCCGGTGATCACGTCGATGTGGATCCCGTGGGCGTCGTAGACCCGAGTCGTCAGCTCGTCCCGGTTCTCTGCGTCGCGCAGGGAGGCCGTTGCTACGGCTCGGCGCTCCTCCACCCCAAAATTCCGCATCCGCAGGGCGATGTCGCGAAAGACCTCAACGAAAGCGAGCGCTACGGTATCGCGCACGCGGCCAAACCGATAGACCTCCGCGCCGAGTCGGAGCGCGTAGCGATGGTTTTGCGACTCTAGAACGACGCCCGACGGGCACAGGCGCACCATCGAAAGCCTGATGGCGTTTGATCCCACATCCACTGCCGCGAGCGAGCGCGGCATGACTAGGCAGACTTTTTCGCTTCGAAGACCAGCTCAGGCTGCGCTTCTTGGACGATCACCCCGGGGGTGATCCGGCACTGCTTGATCCCTTCGAGGAAGGGCACCTCATACATGATGTCGAGCATCGCGGTTTCGAGAATGGTGCGCAGGCCACGCGCCCCGCTGTTGGACGCGATCGCCTGATCCGCCACCGCCAAGATCGCATCCTCCTCGAAGACGAGATCGACGCGCTCGAGAGCGAAGAGCTTTTGGTACTGGCGAATGAGCGCGTTCTTCGGCTCGGTGAGAATACGGCGCAGGTCCTCCTGGCCGAGGTCGTCGAGGGTGGCGATCACTGGCAAGCGGCCGATGAACTCGGGGATCAAGCCGTACTTGGTCAGATCTTCAGGCTCCGTGTCTTTCAAGACCTGGCCCAGGCGGCGCTCTTCCTTCTTCTTGATCTCCGCACCGAACCCCAATCCCCGCCGGCCGATGCGACTCATGATCGTCTGGTCGATCCCCGTGAAGCTTCCGCCGCAGATGAAGAGAATGTTGGTGGTGTCCACCGGGATCATCTCGGACTGGCCATACTTCTTCGAGCCGCGGGGGGCGACGTTTGCGCGGGTGCCTTCGATGATCTTGAGGAGCGCCTGCTGCACGCCTTCACCGGAGACGTCCCGGGTCATGGAAGGCGAGTCGCCCTTGCGGGCGATCTTGTCGATCTCGTCGATGTAGACGATGCCTTTTTGCGCGCGCTCGACGTCGTTCTCTGCGGCGACGAGCAGGTTCGCGATGATGTTTTCGACGTCTTCGCCGACGTAGCCCGCCTCGGTGAGGGTCGTGGCGTCCGCGATGGTGAACGGGACGTCGAGCATGCGCGCGAGCGTCTGAGCGAGCAGCGTCTTGCCGGTCCCAGTGGGTCCGATCAGCAAGACGTTCGACTTGGAGATCTCGATCCCGTCATCCGGGTTCTTCTCGCGGTTTTCGATCCGCTTGTAGTGGTTGTAGACCGCGACGGAGAGGATCTTTTTGGCGCGATGCTGACCGACGACGTACTGATCCAGGAACTCGCGGATCTCTTGCGGGGTGGGGAGCTCCTGGGGGCCCTTTTCCTGGCTTTCGCGCTCGCTCTCTTCTTCGATGATCTCGGTGCACAGGCGGATGCACTCGTCACAGATATAAACGGTGGGACCGGCGATGAGCTTTCGTACTTCGCGCTGGCTCTTTCCGCAGAAAGAGCA
Organism: uncultured Bdellovibrionales bacterium; assembly: GCA_964468125.1. Lineage (GTDB taxonomy): Bacteria > Myxococcota > XYA12-FULL-58-9 > XYA12-FULL-58-9 > CAYXVF01 > CAYXVF01. Next base: position 13,199 of record CAYXVF010000034.1, read on the forward strand.
GGTCAACTGTCCGCCCTGAAAATCTTTGCGTGGCACCGGGCCTCCTTCACGCGCTACCGAAACTCAAGCCTAGCAGAGGGTTTTTCGGCGAACCAAAGAAAAATGTAATGACTCATGGCTCTGCGATCCCTCGTGTTTCTTCCAACGTAAAAACAGACGCCCCGGGGAGCCACTCGATTCGCTGCTGACGCGACGCATCTGACCAGCTTGACAGGCCAACGGCCCGAAAATACGCTTCTTCCCGAGAGGAGCGACGCGTGCACACATGGACCTGAGCCCAAGAGATCGCGAAGTCCTCAGAGCTGTCCTGGAGATCTACCTGGAGACGGGCGACGCGGTTAGCTCTTTGGCCGTTGCAAAACGCGTCAGCGGTCTCAAAGCCTCTCCCGCCACCATCCGAAACGTCATGGCGGACCTCGAGCATCGGGGTCTGCTCCAGCAACCGCACACCTCTGCCGGTCGCGTACCCACCGAGGGTGGATTGCGCCTCTATCTCGACGCGCTTCTCAGCCCAAAGCTGCGCCCTTGGGACCGCACCCGCCTCGAAGCCGCCGCCGGCGACGATTCGAGCCCCTCGAGCTTGAGCCAGGGCTTGGCTGGGCTCTCCGGCCAGCTCACGATCGTTGCAGTGCCGAGCTTTCTCGGCGCACGGTTCCGCGAGATCGGCCTCATGCGGGTCGATGCGGGCCGATTTGCCGCTTTTTTCGTGGCCCCGAGCGGCGTCGTGCAACAAACGATGGTCGAGGTCGATTTCGACCTCTCCTCCGAAGAGCTGCAGCGGATTCAGAACTTCCTCAATGACCGGCTCCGGGACCGTAACCTGGAGGAGGTTCGCATCATCCTGCGCGACGAGCTCGCCGACGACCACGACCAATACGACACCCTGCGCAAGCGCGCTGCGACCATCGGCCAGCGCGTCGTGCCCCAGCCCGGCACCGAGCTCTATGTCGGTGGGCAGGCGAACCTGGTGGATCAGCCGGAATTCTCCGACCACGAACGCCTGAAGAGCCTCCTGCGCACCATCGAGGAGAAGAGCGCTCTGCTCGCCCTGCTCCAGCGCGTCGTGGAGGGACCGGGGGTGAAGGTGCTCTTGGGGTCGGATCACGAAGTGCGCGAAATGCTCGGGGTCGCCGCCGTGGGCGCCTATTCGGCGACGCCGTCTGGAGAGAGCGCCGCGGTGACGATTCTTGGTCCTACGCGCATGGATTACGGTCGCCTCGTGCCGCTCGTCGACTACGCCAGCACGCTCCTCGCCCGCCAGTGGTCGCGATCGTCCTAAACGGGAACAAGATTTAGGGACGTGCTCGACATCACAGCGTTTTCCATGAAATGAGGTATGGTGTAATTTCTGGGAAACGTTCGTAATGAGTGAAGAAGAACCCCGCAACGCCCTCGACGAAGCCATGGCGGAAGCCCTCGAATCCGTGGAACAGCGGGAACGGGAAGCCATGGGCGACTCAGCCGACGCCGATGGCGACGCCGTCGAAGTCGAGACTGGTAAAGACGAGGCGGCCGCGGAGAGCGCCGCCGAAGACGACGGCAACACGGAAAGTCACGCGGAGCTCCAGGACCAGCTCCTCCGTCTCGCCGCCGATTTTGATAACTATCGCAAACGAACGCGCCGCGAGATGGAAGACGCGCGCAAATTCGGGATCGAGAGCCTGTTGCGCGACGTGTTGCCCGTGCTGGACAACTTCGAGCGTGCGCTCGCTGCCGCGGAGGAAGACGATTCCCATCCCCTGGTTTCGGGGATCCGCATGGTGATGAAGCAATTCCGTGACGTACTCGATCACTACGGAGTCCGTGGCTTCGACAGCCTGGGCGAGGTCTTCGACCCAGAGAAGCACGAGGCGCTCAGTCAGATGCCTTCGGCGGAGCACGAAGCAGGCACGATTCTGAACGAACACGAACGGGGCTACATGATTCACGAACGATTGCTGCGTCCGGCGCGGGTCGTCGTGGCGATGCCACCGCCGGAGGCCATTGATGAGGCCGAGGCGGAAGAGGCCGAGGGCGAGGAGGCGTAGGATGGCGAAGACCGTGGGGATCGACCTGGGGACCACGAACTCGTGCGTGGCGGTGATGGAGGGTGGCAAACCCGTCGTCATCCCCAACAACGAGGGCGCGCGGACCACGCCTTCGATGGTCGCGTTCACGGACAGCGGAGACCGGCTCGTGGGGCAGGTCGCCAAGCGCCAGGCCGTCACCAATCCCACGAACACACTCTTTGGCATCAAACGCTTCATCGGTCGTCGCTTCAACACGGACGAGGTCCGAAGCGAAGTCGAACGCATGCCCTTCAACATCGTCGACTCGGAGAGGGGAGACGCCTGGATCCAGGTGCGCGACAAGACCTTCTCACCGCCGGAGATCTCCGCCCTCGTCCTCGCCAAGATGCGTGAGATCGCCGAGGACTACCTCGGTGAAGAGGTGGCCGAAGCGGTCATTACGGTCCCCGCTTATTTCAATGACAGTCAGCGGCAGGCCACACGCGACGCCGGGCGCATCGCCGGACTCCAAGTCAAGCGCATCGTCAACGAGCCTACGGCGGCCGCCCTCGCCTACGGTCTCGAGAACAAGGACAACGCCAAGATCGCGGTGTACGACTTGGGCGGCGGCACCTTTGATATCTCGGTGCTCGAGCTCAACAACGGGGTCTTCAATGTTCGCGCCACGAACGGCGACACACACCTCGGCGGCGAGGACTTCGACAATCGGATCATCGATTTCCTCTGCAAAACGTTCAACGAAACCAACGAAATCGACCTGCGCAAGGATCCGATGGCGCTCCAGCGCCTGAAGGAGGCAGCTGAGAAGGCTAAGCACGAGCTGTCGAGCTCGCTCGAGACCGAGATCAACCTGCCCTTCATCGCGGCGGACCAGACCGGTCCGAAGCACCTGAACCTCACCCTCGACCGCTCGAAGCTCGAGGCGCTGACCGAGGATCTGGTGGAGCGCACCCTCGGCCCGGTGAAATCCGCCTTGAGCGACGCAGACCTCACCCCCGCGGACATCGACGATGTGCTCCTCGTGGGCGGAATGACCCGCATGCCCCTCGTGCAAAAGAGGGTGATCGACTACTTCGGCAAGCCGCCGAACCGGGAAATCAACCCGGATGAGGTCGTCGCCGTCGGGGCGGCGGTGCAGGGCGCGGTCCTCACCGGTGAGGTCAAAGATGTCCTTCTGCTCGACGTCACGCCTCTCACTTTGAGTGTCGAGACCAAGGGTGGGGTTGCGACGCCGCTGATTCAACGCAACACCACGGTGCCCTACCGCAAGGCGGAGGTATTCTCTACTGCGATCGACAACCAAAACATGGTGAATGTGCACGTCGTTCAGGGTGAACGTCCGATGGCGGCGGACAATCAGTCGCTCGCGCACTTTCAGCTGATCGGGATCCCGCCTGCGCCGCGGGGCGTGCCTCAGGTTGAGGTCTCCTTCGACATCGACTCGAACGGAATTTTGAACGTATCCGCCAAGGATCTCGGCTCCGGCAAGACCCAGTCGGTTCAGATCACCGCGCAGAGCGGTCTCTCGGAGGAAGAGATCGAGAACATCATCGCCGAGGCGGAGAGCAACAAAGCGACGGACGAAGCGCGCCGACACATGGTCGAGCTGAAGAACGCGGCGGAGGGTTTGATCTACGCCACCGAGCGCTCCCTCGAAGAATACGGCGCGAGCCTGGACCCGGACGACGCGGCGCTGATTCAGGCGGACCTCACCAAGCTCCAGTCTGCCCTCGAAGGCAACGACCCGGACGAGATCGATCGACTCTTCAAGGCGCTCGAGACCTCATCCTATCGGATCGCCGAGACCGTCTACGCCCAAGGGTGAGTGACCCGTAATCCGTGCAAGATTTCTACGAGATACTCGGCGTGAGCCGGAGCGCCGACGAGAAGGAAATCAAGCGCGCCTACCGCAAGCTCGCCCACGAGCTCCATCCGGACAAGAACCCGGGTGACAAAGACGCCGAAGAGCGCTTCAAGGCGGCCACGGTCGCCTACGACGTGCTGAGCGATCCCAAGAAGCGCAAACGCTACGACCGCGTTGGTCCCTCGGGTTGGGGCGGGGGTTCTGCCCCTGGGGCTGCGGACTTTGAGGAAGCGGCCAAGAACGTCAGCGATGTCTTTAGTGAGATCTTCGGCGACTTCTTCCGGGGCAAACGCCAGAGCGGCGGCGCGCGCCGTGAGCGGGGGCGGGACAAGCGCGTCGACATCACCGTGTCTTTTGAGACGGCGATCAAAGGCGGCGAGCGTGTGATCGAGGTGGACCGCGCCGAGCGCTGCGGAGTGTGCGCCGGGACCGGTGCCAAGCCTGGGAGTGCGCCCCAACTGTGCCACGCCTGCGGCGGCACCGGCGCGGTAAAGGTGCAGCAGGGGCTGTTCTCGGTCAGCAAACAGTGCGGCTACTGCAACGGTCGCGGACGCATCGTGATCGAGCCCTGCAGCGCCTGCGACGGGAAGGGCAACCAGTATCGCCCCACGAAGCTGCGGGCGAAGATCCCTCCGGGGAGCAGCGACGGCACCACTCTGCGCTACAGCGGCGAAGGCGAGCCCGGCATCAACGGCGGCCCAGCCGGCGACTTGCGCGTGGTCTTGAACGTGGACGAGCACTCGATGTTCGCGCGCGAAGGGGACGACATTCACCTCGAGATCCCCGTGCCCGTCTACGACGCGGCGCTCGGCGGAAGCGTCGAGGTCCCGACTCTCTGGGGTCAGGTGAAGATGAAGGTCCCCCCTGGGACACAAACCGGCAGCGTATTTCGCTTGCGCGGCAAAGGCGCCCCGCGCGGCAATGGCACCCAGGGCGATCAGCACGTCACGGTGGTCGTAGAGATCCCCGGCAACCTCACCCCCGAACAGAAACGCCTGATGCAACAGCTGCGCGACGCGAGCGCCCCCGAGCACTTTCCCCGCGCCTCCGCGTTCCAAAAGAACACGGGGAGTGGGTGAAGCGTCGTCAAATTCTAGTCCCGAGGAGATCCAATGAAACGCCTGATCCTGCTCTGCGCCCTCGGTGCCTCCGCCTGCGGCAGCGACCCCGATCCCACCGGTGACCCCAACAGCAACACCAACGCGAACACCAACGGCAACGCGAACACCAACAACAACGCGAACACCAACGACAACGCGAACACCAACGACAACACGAACACCAACGACAACACGAACACCAACGACAACACGAACACCAACGACAACAACACCCCGACGTGTGCGGGCAGTGTGGACGAGGGCGTCACGTGCACCATGTGCAATGACCCACCGGCGGCCGGCGTGGACCGCTGTGTCGTGACCGTGGGCACGAGCGGTAAAACCCTCTTCCGCGGTGACGTGCTCTCCGGTGAGCACGTCTACGAAGGCGGTGCGGTGCTGGTGGACGCGAGCGGCGTGATCGAGTGCGCGGGGTGTGACTGCCTCGCAAGTGCCACCGACGCCACGCAGATCGCCTGCGCGGGGGCTGCGATCTCCCCCGGCCTCATCGACGCCGAAGCGCGCGCGCAATACGCAAACGCCGCCGCGGCGGAGCTCGGGACCGTTCGCTACGACAACCGAAATCAGTGGCGTGAAGGGCTCGAAGGGAAACCCGAGGTCAATCCCACCAGCGACAGCAGCGACGAGGCGCTCGCGTTGGCGCAGCTTCGCCAGCTCACCGGCGGGGTCACCAGCGTCATCGACGCGCGCTCCCCCCTCGACACCGGGGCGCTGCGCAACCTCACGAGCGCTCCCGCCGCCCACGGACTCACCGGCCTGGACGTCGACTTTGAGACCTTCCCCCTCGGGGCCTCCAGCGGAAATGCCGTCTCCGGCTGCATGTCGTACTTCGAGCTCCCAAACCCCGCGCAAGCCGAGAACCGCGGCGCCTACCTGCCCCGCGTCGGCGGCGGCATCGACGCCGCGTCGCGCAACGAGGTGCTTTGCATCAACAGCAGCGACGGGGTGGAGGCGGTGTTCCCGAACACCACACTTCTCGGTGCGCAGGCGCTCGACGCCTTTGATTGGGAGCTCATCAACGCCCTCGGCGCCTTTCCCTCCTGGAGCCCGCGCTCCGACGTGCACACCTTTGGCATGACGACGCAGGTGACGGCGTTGAAGGCGGTGGGCAGCCCGTTCGCGCTCGCGACCTATTTCTCGCCCTTCGGCAGCCGCGACCTACTCTCCGAGCTGCGCTGCGCCGATGTCCTCAACCAGACGCATTGGAATTCGACACTCAGCGACTTTGACCTGTGGCTCGCGGCCACCTGGTTCCCCGCGATGGCCGCGGGAGCCCAGGAGCAGATCGGAGTCTTGCGCCCTGGATACCGTGGGGACATCGCCATCTTTGCCTCGAGCGCCGAGCGCCATCACGCGGCGGTGGTCGGCGCGGCGCAGGAAGACGTGGTGGGGGTCTTCATCAACGGCGAGATTCGCGCGGGGGACGCAACGGTCGTGAGCGCTCTGCGCTCGGACTGTGAAGTCGACAGCACGAGCTGTACGAGCCCACGAGCCGTGTGCGCAGCGCCGCTCAGTGGCTTTAGCCTTTCGGCGCTGCTATCAGCGGTTCCCGGCGCACCGGAGCTGTTCCACTGCACCGAAGCGCCCCTCGAGGGCTCGTGCACGCCGTTTCGCGACGGGGAGTACACGGGAGCCATCAGCGCGGACGACTCCGACGGCGACGGGCTCCTCGACGCCAACGACAATTGTCCGAGCGTCTTCAACCCGGTCCGCCCCCTCGAGGCGCCGAACCAGCTCGACAGCGACAGCGACGGCATTGGGGACGCCTGCGACCCCTGCCCCCTCGACGCGGGGAGCAGCTGCTTTCCCCGCGATCCGATCGACTTCGACGGCGACCAGGTCCTCGACTGGGAGGACAATTGCGCTGGCGTCTTCAACCCCACGCAAGACGATGCGGACGGCGATGGCGTCGGCGACAGCTGCGATCTCTGCGACGCGCCGAATCCCCTCGGCACCCCTTGTGAAACGACCATCTACGACGTGCGAGCACGCCGCTATCCGGAAGGCTACTCCGTGACGGTCGAGGGGGTCGTGACCGCGGTGACCGCCGGGCCGGGCGTGACCTTCTACATGCAGGTGGACTCCGCGAGCCCGGACTACGTCGGCCCCGAGCTCAGCGCGATCGCGGTGTTCCTCGACGACCGCACCCCGGTCCCCGCCGTTGGCGATGCGGTCACGGTCACGGGTTCGGCGAGCGACCGATTCGGGGTACAGATCGGGCCGGTGGACTCGGTCCAGATCGACGGCAGCGGCACTGTGGTTCTCCCGCTCATCGCCCTCCCGTCGGACTTCGTCGGCACCGGCACCAATCGCGAGGCCTACGATGGGCTCCTGATCTCCGTCCAGAACGTCGAGATCAGCGCCATCGACGGCTTCGGCGTGGAGTTTACCGATGGGTTCCGGTCCGACGGTCTGTTCTACGATTTGCCGAGCCCGACGGTCGGTCAGACCTTCTCGAGCTTCACGGGAATCAAACGGGAGCTCTTCACCAACGTCATTATCCCCCTGGTCACCATCGAGCCCCGCTCGGCCGACGATGTCGTTCCGAACTAGGGTGCATCTCATTACCGATACCGGACAACACCGTGCGCCCCTTCGTCAAGCTCAGGACGCGACCTGAGCCGGTGGGGCCGTGAGGCGGCACCGAGTCGAAGGGCGAGTCTGTCCTAGTGGGATCGCCGTCTAGGAAAAATCAGCGGCCGGGCCCTAGCCCTCCAGCTTAGTCTTCAGAAGCTCGTTCACCATTTGCGGGTTGGCCTTGCCCTTGGAGGCCTTCATCACCTGGCCGACGAGGAAGCCGATGACGTTCGTTTTTCCGGCTTTGTACTTCTCGACGCTCTCCGCATTGTTCGCGAGGACCTCGTCCACGAGCGGCTCGATCGCGCTCGTGTCCGTGACCTGCTTCCAGCCCTTCGCCTCGACGATCGCATCCGGCTCACCGCCGTTCGCCATCATCTCCGCGAAGACGTCCTTGGCGATCTTGCCACTGATCGTCTTGTCGTCGATCAGCTTCACGAGCTGACCGAGCGCCTCCGCCTCGAACTTCAGGGTGGTGAGGGGCTGGTCCTTGATCTCGCGCAGCACCTCGTTGATCACCCAGTTGGCGATGCCTTTTGGGTTGTCGTGCGCGGCGAGCGCCGCCTCGTAGAAGTGCGCGACCTCCGCGTCATCGGTGAGGATCTTCGCGTCGTAATCCGACAGCCCCAAGTTTCCGATGTAGCGCTCGTATTTCGCCTTTGGCAGCTCCGGCAGGGTGTCGCGGACCTTCGCGATCAGAGGCTCGTGCAGGACGAGCTCTGGGAGATCCGGGTCTGGGAAGTAGCGGTAGTCGTGCGCGTCTTCCTTGCTCCGCATGGAGCGCGTGCGCTTCGCCTGGCTGTCCCAGAGCCGAGTCTCCTGTACCACCTCGCCGCCGCCGCGTACGAGCTCCTCCTGGCGCAGAATTTCGTACTCGATGGCCTGCTCGACGAAGCGGAAGGAGTTGATGTTCTTGATCTCCGCGCGCGTGCCGAATTCCTCCTGACCGCGGGGGCGGATCGAGACGTTAGCGTCGCAGCGCAGCGATCCCTCTTCCATGTTGCCGTCGCAGACCTCGAGATAGCGCAGGACCTGACGAATGGTCCGCATGTACTCCGCGGCTTCCTGCGCGCTGCGAATGTCCGGCTCGCTCACGATCTCGATCAGAGGCACGCCCGCGCGATTGAAGTCGACGTAGGAGCGCTTTCCAGCCACCACATCGTCGTGCACGTTCTTGCCCGCGTCCTCTTCCATGTGGATCCGAGTGATGCCCACGCGCTTCTCTTCGCCATCGAGCTCGAAGGTGAGGTAGCCACCGGTGGCGTAAGGGCGGTCGTACTGCGAGATTTGATAGCCCTTGGGCAGGTCCGGGTAGAAGTAGTTCTTCCGGGCCCACTGGCTCACCGAGTGCACCGTGCACTGCAGGCCCATCGCCGCGCGCACCGCGAGCTCCACCGCGTGCTCGTTCAGCACCGGCAAGACCCCGGGCATGCCGAGGCACACCACGTCCACGTGGCTGTTCGGGGCGGCGCCGAAGGTGTTTTCACTCCAGGAAAACAGCTTGGTCTTGGTCTTGAGCTGGGCGTGGACCTCGAGGCCAATGACGGTCTCAAACTCGCTCATAGGGTCGGTCTCCGGGTGTGGAAGTCGTGCTCACGCTCGAAGGCACGCGCGGTGCGCAGCAGATCCGCTTCGCCCCAGGGTCGGCCCACCAGCTGCAAGCCGAGCGGGAGTCCCCCGTCGTCGAAGCCGCAGGAAAGGGAAAGCGCCGGCAAGCCCGCGAGGTTCGCGGTAACGGTGTAGATGTCCGCGAGATACATCTGGATCGGATCGTCCGTGTTCTCGCCGCGCTTGAACGCCGGGCTCGGCGTCGTGGGAGTCAGAATCACGTCGACCTTCTCGAAGGCCGCCGCAAAGTCCTGGCGCAGGAGCGTTCGAACCCTTTGGGCCTTCAGATAGTAGGCGTCGTAGTAGCCGGCGGAGAGCGCGTAGGTGCCGAGCATGATCCGGCGCTTGACCTCGGGACCAAAGCCCTGGCCCCGGCTCTCCATGTACATCTCGAGCAGTCCCTCGCCCGGGTCCACCCGCTTGCCGTAGCGCACGCCGTCGTAGCGCGCGAGATTGCTCGACGCTTCGCTGGTGCAGATCAGGTAGTAGACCGCGATCCCGTAATCCATGTGCGGGATCGAGACTTCCACCACCTCCGCGCCGGCGGCTTTGTAGCTCTCGATCGCGGCCTCCACCGCTTTCCGGTTTGCGTTGCTCAGGCCCTCGCCGAAGAACTCAGTGGCGATCCCGATCTTGGTGCCCTTTACCCCGTCCTCGAGGCCCGCGGTGTAGTCCGGTACGGGCAGGTCGACACTCGTGGAGTCGAAGGGGTCGTGACCGGCGATCCGGCCTAGGAGATGGGCGCAGTCGGTCACGTCGTGGGTCATCGGGCCTACTTGGTCGAGGGAGCTCGCGAAGGCGATGACACCAAAGCGCGACACCCGGCCGTAGGTCGGCTTCAGGCCGACGATGCCGTTGAACGCCGCGGGCTGACGGATCGATCCGCCCGTGTCCGTTCCGAGCGCGGCGGAGGCGAGGCTGGCCGAGACCGAGACCGCCGAGCCACCGGAGGAACCACCGGGAACCCGTTCCCGATCCCAAGGGTTGCGGACCGTCGAATAGGAGCACCACTCGTTCGAGCCGCCCATCGCGAATTCGTCCATCGACGTCTTGCCGAGAAGGACCGCGCCGCTCTCTTTCAGCTTCTTCACAGCCGTGCCGTCGTAGGGCGGGACGAAACCTTCGAGGATCTTCGAAGAGCAAGTGGTGGGCACGCCTTCGGTCAGGAAGATGTCCTTCAGCGCCACCGGGATGCCGTCGAGCACGCTCAGCGCTTCGCCCTTCCCGCGTCGCTCATCCGAACGGGCGGCCTGCGCCGTCGCGCCTTCACGGTCCACGTGCAGGTAGGCACCGAGCTCTGCGTTGTGGGACTCGATCCGCGCGAGCATCGCGTCGGTGAGCTCCTGGCTCGTCAGCTCCTTGCGTTCCAAGAGGCCACTGAGCTCGTGGAGAGGTTTTTCAACGATGTCAGTCATAGTCATTACTCGATGATCTTGGGGACGCCGAATCCGTCGCCGAGGCGCTCCGGTGCGTTGGCGAGCGCCTTCTCTACCGGCAGCTCCTCGCCGACTTCGTCCGCGCGATACTTGGTAGGCAGCTCCACCGCGTGGGAGGTGGGCTCGACGTTTGAGGTATCGAGCTCGTCGAGCTTCTCGACGTAGGTCAGGATGCTCTCGATGTCTTTCGTGAGGCTCTGGACCTCCGAATCGTCGAGCTTCAGGCGCGCGAGACGGGCGATCTTCTGGATCTCGTCTTCGGTGATGTGTCCGCTCATGGGCGGACTATTAGCGGGGCGATAGGAGGCTGTAAAGCGACATGAGGGCGCAAGCTACTCGCTCAGCTCTTCGATCATGCGCTTGGCCACCGTGGCGTCCGGACCGTTTGGGACCAAGTCGAGATAGCGACGGTAGTGCTTCAGCGCGTCGCGCTTCATGTCTCGGAGGTAGAACGCTTCTGCTGCGCCGATGTGCGCCGGAGAGAATCGCGCGTTGAGCTGCAACACGCGCTTGAAGGTCGCGGTGGCTGCGGCAAGCTTGTCGAGATCGAGGTAGGCAAAGCCCATTCCGGTCAGCGCTTCGATATCGTCCGGCTGCAGCTCGAGCGCACGCTCGTAGAGCACCAGGGCGCGCCCAGAGCGATCCGAATCCCGGGCGCGATCGGCCATCGCCAGGAGGCGCGCAAAGCTCGGACCCTCCTCTCCCTCCGCTTGTTCCTGCTTCTCTGTCTCCGCCTCGGCGTCCTCGTCGCCAGGCGGATTGGCCAGGCGCGCGAGGAGGAGCATCGCGGTCGGGTGGGGAGCGCTTTCGAGAATCGCCTCCGCTAGAGTCTTAGCACCTTCCACGTCATCGGTCTCGAAGTGGGCCCAGGCGAGGTCCATGCGCGCCCGGATGAGCGCCGGGGTCTCTGCCGCGAGCGTCTGCAGCGCGCCCGTGTCGTTCTCGAGCTCGGCACTGAGCAACAAGGTCCAGCGATTCTTCTGTGAACCCGGCAGGGCGCGCAGCTCGACGAGCAGCTTCTCCGCCGTGTCCCGGTTTCCCCGGAGGCGCTGCAGCTCCATCATCGCCCGTTTTGCGCTCGGCAGCTCCACCGCGGACGTCGCGCTTTCACGCAGGAGCTCACCGGCACGGTCGAGGAGCTTCGTCACCTCCGGCTCGGACAACGCCACCGAATCGACGTCGCTAGCGAGCGCGTCTTTGTCTTCGTCTTCGTCTTCGTCTTCGTCTTCCCCGTCGCCTTGCTTCTCGGGCAGTGCCGCGAGCACCGCCCGGTGGCGTCGCGCGTGATGCGCCCGGGCGAGAAGCACTTCGGCCAATGCGACGTCGGCCTCCACCAGCGACGGGTGTGCCTCTCGAAGCGCCTCCAATCGGGTTCGGGCCGCCTCGAAGGCCTCGACGGTGTCGGGCATGAGGTCGAGATAGGCGGCGTCCACTTTCGCGAGGAGCTCCGGCGGCGTCTTGCCGGCGAGCCCATCGAGGAATCGGTGGATCATTTGCGGCTGCGTCGAATAGAACGCGGCCGCGCCCCCCACGACCGCAAAGACGAGGGCCACCCAGAGCCATCCGCGGCGCTTGGGGCGAAAATCGAGATCGTCGTCGTCGAAATCGTCCGGGCCACTCTGCATCTGCCAGTTGCCCGTTTGCGGCGCCTGCGGTCGTGCCTGGGGCGTGTCCTCCCAGGCGGCGCTCTTCTCGAGCACGCTTCCAGAGGGCACCGCGGGAGCCGCCGGATCCCCCGGGAGCAACCCCACCTGCACTTGCGCGCGTGCCGCTCCGGGCGCAGCTGCGGGCGCAGGCGCGGGCGATGCGGAAGTACCGGCGATCGGCTGGACGAGATGGGGCTGCGGGGCCACGTCTACCGCCTCGAAGAACACCGCGAGCTCGGCGATGTTGCCCAGGAGCTCCCATTTCTGCCCGGTACGGGAAATGGCGTCTTCGCGCGTGACTTTCCGCTCAACGATCCAACGCTGAAGGGTGGTCAGCTCACGGAACCGAAAAACGGTGCCATTGGGTTGTCGGATCATCCACTCACCGTCGCTCTTGGCCGCGGGCAGATTTGGATTGGGTTTCTGCGCGTTGAACACCGCGCCGCACTGAGTGCACTGCACCTGCAAGCCGCCAGCGGGAATCTGCGCCTCGTCGAGCACGAACTCGGTGGAGCATTCGGGGCAGTGAACGTTCACACCCGGGACGGTACGGCTAAAATGGGACGTCGTCTAGGTTGTCGCCCACAACCTTCTCGACGAAACGAGCGACGATCACCTTTCGTCCTACGGAGGGGAAATCGACGGTGAGTTTCTGCCGTTTGCCCGCGCCCTCGCTGCTCATCACGACCCCTTCTCCAAAGCTCGCGTGCGCCACTCGTTGACCGGCCGGAAATCCTCCATCGCCGTTGTCACCGCCCCCCAAGCCCGTGTGCGTGAACTCCGGCGTAGCGGGCTCCGCTCGACGATACGGCTCCATCGTCTTCTCGTATCCCGGAAGCTCGTCCACCGCGTCGTAGTCAATACCGCGGTGATCATACTGAATGTCCGGCTTGAGCGACGAGGCACCTTCGGAGCTCGATACATCGAGCAAGTCGTTCGGGATCTCGCCGACGAAACGCGACAGCTCGCACAGACGCGGCTCCCCAAACACGTGGCGCACCCGGGCCGCGGAGAGCACTACGAACTGTTTGGCCCGGGTGATCCCTACGTAGGCCAGGCGACGCTCCTCCTCGAGTCCCGCGTGGTCGTCGGCGCTGCGGCTGTGGGGAAAGAGCCCCTCTTCCATTCCCGGCATGAAGACCAAGGAAAATTCGAGACCCTTCGCCGAGTGCAGCGTCATCAGACTGACCGTGTCTTCCTCGTCGCCCAAGTCGTCGATGTCCGAGGCGAGAGCGACGGACTCGAGGTAGCCGGTGAGAGAGGGCGCCGCCTCCTCTACTGTGTACTCGTCGATACCGGCCACGAGCTCCACGAGGTTGTCGAGGCGGGCCTCGGCCTCCACGGTCGCCTCGAGGCGCAGGGCCTGCAGATAGCCCACGTCTTCGAGCAGGTCCTCGAGGAGGCGTCCGGGCTCCTCTTCGTTCGCGGCGCGCTCCTGGTACTGACGCAAAATGCTCACGAGCTCGCTGATCCCACTCTTGGCCTTGCCGGTGAGCTTGAAGGTGCCGTCGGCGACCGCCGTCGCGGCCTCGAAGACCGAGCCGCCGTGCTCGAGAGCGTGGCGGGTGAGCTTCTCCACCGAGGTCTTGCCGACCCCGCGCGTGGGCACGTTGATGATGCGCAGCAGGTCCACATCCGAGCGCGGGTTCACCAACATCCGAAGGTAAGCGAGCGCGTCTTTGATCTCCTTGCGATCGTAGAAGCGCAGACCGCCGTAAATTCGATAAGGGATGCGCTGGCGTCGAAGCGCATCTTCGATCGAGCGAGACTGGGCGTTCGTGCGGTAGAGCACCGCCAGATCCGAAGCGCTCCGTCCCTCTTCCAACCAGGCCGCGCAGTCCTCGGCGATCGCCGCCCCTTCGTCGCGATCTGTCGCGAACAGGCGCAGGCGGATCGCTTGTCCACCATCGCCGCGGCTGAAGAGGGTCTTCCCCTTGCGCGCAGCGTTGTGGGCGATCACCGCGTTCGCCGCGTCGAGAATGACCTGCGTCGACCGGTAGTTTTCTTCCAGCCGGATCACTCGCGCGCCCGGGAAGTCGCGCTCGAAGCGCAAAATGTTGCCGATGTCCGCGCCACGCCAGCGATAGATCGACTGATCGTCGTCCCCGACGACGGTGAGCGAGTGGTCACCGGTCACGAGCAGCTGCAGGAGCTGGTACTGAACCGGGTTTGTATCCTGGTATTCGTCCACCAAGATGAAGCGCCATCGCTGCCGCAGAGAGAGGCGAGCGGCCTCGTCGCGCTCGAGAAGCGTGACGACATTCAAGAGCAGGTCACCAAAGTCCACCGCGTTCATTTCGAGGCAGCGCTTGCGGTACGTCTCGTAGACCACACGGGCTTTTTGCTCGATGAGGTCGAGCCCGGACGGCTCGACCTCCTCCGGGAGGAGTCCCTGATTCTTCCACGCCTCGATTCGCGCGCGGAGCGCCTTCGGGGGGAAAGCCTGCGTGTCGATATTCAGGTCCCCTTGGGTCTTTTTGATCAGAGAGAGCTGGTCGTCCGAGTCGTAGATCGTAAAGGAGCGGTCGAGACCCAGGCGCTCGCCGTAGCGGCGGAGAATGCGCCCGCAGATCCCGTGAAAGGTCCCGATGTCGAGCTCGCGCGGCTCCATGTGCGCCAGAGCAGCGGCGCGATCACGCATTTCCCGGGCCGCTTTATTGGTGAACGTGACGGCGAGGATCTCCCTCGGGAAGATCCGTCGGGACTCCATCAGGTGGGCGATCCGGTAGGTGATGGCGGTGGTCTTTCCAGTTCCAGCGCCGGCGAGCACCAACAACGGGTCGTCACCGGCGAGAACAGCCTCGCGCTGCTGCGGGTTCAATCGATTGAGATCCAATGCCATGCCGGAGCGTCTCATTGCGCGCCTGTGGCGCTTCGTCAACCGGCGGCGATCGTCGCCTTGACTTGCCCCGGGCCCATCCCGGTTACTCAGGGGGTGAGCCGCTCGCTCCAGAAGACCATCGCCCGCGCCAGCGCCGAGCTCAGCCTCCTCGTCCGCCGCGCCGCCCGCGAAGGAGAGCTCGAGATCGCCGAGATCATCGACGCCTACGTCCAGCTGCAGCCGAGCGGACACCCGCACCTCGAAAACCCGCGCAAGATCTCGATCGAAACCCTGAGCGACACGCTTCAACGACTGCCCGTGCACTTCACGGAGGTGGACGAGGTGCGCCTGGTGCGCAGCCTGAGCGGCTTCGAGCACCGGCCCATTCCCGGCAGCGGCTGGCCCGCGGGACTCTCGGAGGACGGCGCGCTCCTGATCGAACTCGCAGACGGCGTTCACAGTCTCATGGGCTTCGCGGCGACGATCTGCGCCTTGGCCGTGGAGTGGAGCAAGATCGACGCGCTCGTCGGGCACGAAGACGTGCCCCCCGAAGACGACCTCTTCGCCGAGTGGGAGAGCGACGGCACCGAGGAGCAGCACGACGCCGGGCTGGAGGACTCCGATGCGGAGCCCGCCCCGGATGAACCGAGCATTCCGGACCTCTCCGAGCTCGCCTTCAATCTCGGCATCACGGAGAAAGAGCTCGTCGACGCGAGCGCCGCTACCCGCGGGGTGCTCTTCGAGCTGCTGGGACGGCCGGTGGAGCTGCCGCTCCTGCGTATTCACGCGGACCTCGCCGCCGAGGAAGTCGAGCGGCAGGGGGGTGCGGTTGGACGCCAGATGGGCGAGGTGATCGCCGAGGCGGGGCTTTCGGGGCGACCGATTCACCTCTGGATCGGGGGTGAGGTCGTGACCGACTGCCTCTCGCCCTACGGCCGCGAGCTCCGCGAACCCCTCGTGAGCTGGGCCAGGCAAAACCCGGACGCCCTCGGCGTGGACCTGGGCCCATTGCCGAGCCTCGTAGACGAATCGCGCGTCTACGCGATCATGCGCGATTTCTTTCGCCGCGACGAACGCGTTTTGGAAGAGCGCCGGGCAGCGGATCAGACCGTCGGCATTCAACGCTTTGCGATCGACGGCGTGCGCTTCGACCTGGTCGACCTACAGCGGATCGAGCCGCACCTGACCGACGCACGGATCGTCGAGTGGGAGCTCGAGGGCGCGCCGATCCTTCTGCGCGTAGAGCGCAGCAAGGGGATCGACGAGGGTGCGCTCTTGGACGAGCTTCTCGAGACTATAGGCCCCTCACTGGCATCGGTCACGGTCCTGCTCCAGGGTACGCTTCTGCAGGCCGCGAGTCCGGACGCGATCGTCTTGCCGCACCTCATGCTGCGTTGGGTCGGGGAGGAGAAGGTGAGCCTGCCCGGCGTGCGCGCCCTCGATCCGGAACACTTCATGGGTCTCGCGGAACCCGCCGTGACGAGCGGCGCCGTGCTGTCCATGCCCACCGCGACGCTCCTGAATGCGCAACACATCGAGTGGCTCGCCCAGGCGTACCGGGTGTCCGCCATCGAGGTCGGAGGCGCGGGTCTCATCGCCACACTCCACGACGCCCTCTGGACCGGCCGAATCGACGCCGATGTGCCGATCGCCTGGGCCCTCGTTGACCATGCGCGGGTTCACGGCCGACCGAGCGTCGCCGCTCTCACCGCGTCCAGCGCCGTCGCGATCGCTCTGCTTCGACGCATCGGCGCCGCCCCTCTCCCACCGGAACCCGAACCGGAGCCCGAGCCAAAACCGCGAGGCCCCTCCCGCACCGCCATGCGGATTCGCGCCTAGGAGTCTTTCACGGGAAGGACTCGCGAGAGTCCGTCATAATCGCTCCATGCGCATTCTCTTCCTTGCCCTGCTCGCCTTCGCGCTCGCCTGCAACAACGACGACCCGACACCCTCGCCGGTCGACGAGGCCCCGCCGAGCGCGGGGTCAAACACTGACGACTCCAACGACAACAACCGCAACACGAACGACACGAACACGAACGACACGAACACGAACACGAACACGAACACGAACGACAACAACGAAAACGCGGACGACAGCAACGACAACGACTCGACCACGCCGGTCGGCTCGATCACCCTCAGTCCCCTCGATACGCTCCTGACCCCGCAGACCGTTCCCTTTGGCTCGACGGGAACGATTCGCATGGAAGCGCCGGTGACCGCGACGAACGCAACGGTGACCGCGGTGGAGGCCACATCCCCCGTCCTCAGCGGGACGCCACTGCCGATGCGCGACGACGGGGTCGCCCCCGATACCGCCTCGGGCGATGGTGTCTACACCGCGGAATTTGCGTTGAGCGGCGGTGAGTCACCGGGGGTCTACGAGGTCGAGATCCTCGCGAGTGGGATCGACACGGAGAGCAACGCCGTGGAGGAGCGCCGGACGCTCACCCTCATCGTCGCCGAGGGCTATCTCGTGACAGCTAGCGTCGCGGGCGGTCTGAGCTCGATCGCAGGGGATTCAAACAGCGTAGTCTATCCTTCGGGGATTCATGCGATCGCCCTCCCCTTCGACCTCGATTTCTACGGCAGAACGCTGATCTCTGGTGCCGAGGGCGCGCTCTCCGACGACGGCCACCTGACGTTCAATGGCCGCACCAACTATGTCAACGCAGGGACAGCAACGAGCGCCCTCTCCGTGAGCGACGGCGCCCCGGGGATCGCGGTGCACATTTCGAGCACCTTCGTCGCCACGATCTACAGCCTCGTGGAGGGTGACGCGCCGAACCGCACCTGGACCATCGAATGGGTGGGGACCTACCTCGGCGGCGGCAGCGGCGCTTTTCAGCTGCGTTTTGAGGAAGGCACCTCGGGCTTCACGATCCACTATGGGCAGATGGCTCCCATAGGAAACCCGGCCTGGGCGATCGTGGCGGTCGATTCGGACACCGCCTTCAACGAAGTCTACACGACGGCAAACCGTCCCAATTTGGAGTCGGTCAACCAAACGCGGTGGAGTTTCAGCACCCCTTGATCGCGAGCGCCACTCAGTAGCGCGCAAGCTGTTCGAGAGCTGTGTAGACGTCCTCGGTTTGGGGCAGGATGTAGTCCTCGAGCGTCGGGTGATAGGCGACGAAGGAGTCCGCCGAAGCCAGTCGCTTAACCGGACCGTCGAGATCCTCGAAGAGCTCGTCACCGATGCGCGCGGCAATCTCGGCGCCGCTGCCCCAGCTCAAGGAGTCTTCGTAGGCGACCAGCACCTTGCCGGTCTTCTTCACCGAGGTGGCGATCGCATCCCAGTCGTAGGGGGAGACGGTGCGAAGGTCGATGACGTCCGTTCGGACCCCGTGGTCTTTTTCGAGCTTGTTCGCCGCATCCACCGCGCGCTTCACGAGGGCACCGTAGGTAACCACGGTGAGGTGCTCGCCTTCACGGGCGAGACGAGCTTTCCCGAAGGGGATCATGTAGTCGGCACCGGGGTAAGGCGCACGATTATACGTCTGGCGGTAGAGGTGCTTGTGCTCGAGGAAGAGGACCGGGTCCTCGCATCGGATCGCCGTTCGCAGCAGACCGTTCGCATCGAGCGCGTTGCTCGGGAGGACGACGCGCAGGCCGGGGATGTGAGCGAAGATCGATTCGCCGGTCTGCGAGTGGTAAACGGCGCCGCCTTTGAGGTAGCCGCCGTAGGTCGAGCGCACCACGACCGGACAAGAGAATGTGTTGTTCGAGCGCCAGCGGGTGAGGGCGAGCTCGCTTCGGATCTGCATCATCGCGGGCCAGATGTAGTCGAAGAACTGAATCTCGACCACGGGCTTCAGGCCGCGCAGGGCCATGCCCACCGCGCGACCAACGATGTTCGCTTCGGCGAGGGGCGAGTTGAAGACGCGATCGCCGCCGAACTCACGTTGCAGGCCGGCGGTCACCTTGAAGACGCCTCCCTTGCCTTTGACGTTCGGCAGCACTTCTTCTCGCGACGCGTCGGCCACGTCTTCACCGAAGACCACGATGCGCTCGTCTCGCCGCATTTCGTCTTTGAGACAGGCGTTGATCAGGTCGACCATGGTCTTGCCCTGGGCGTCGCCGTCATCCACCGGCTCGGTCGCAAAGGCCTCGGATGTGGGATCGACGTCCGGTGAGAACACGTACTGCAGCGCGCTCTCCGGTGGCGGCGGCGGTGACGCGAGCGCATCATCCTTCGCAACGCGCAGCTCGGCGTCGACCTCCTCCTCGATCGCTTTGATGTCCTCTTCGCTGAAGCCGAACTCCTCGATCAGACGACGGCGGTAGCTGCCCACCGGGTCGCGCTTCGCGTCGTCCGCACGCTCCTCTTCCGAGCGATAAAGGCGCTCGTCGTCGGACATGGAGTGCGAGTAGGGACGCACCACGTGGCTGTGGAGCAGCACCGGTCCCTTGCGCGCGCGCGCATGGTCCACCGCTCGTTTCCAGGCGATCGAGCTCGCCTCCGGGCAACACCCGTCGAATTCGAGGACCAGCAGGTTCGGATAGCCTTGGACGAGCTTGCTGATCGAGCCGCCGGCGGTCTGCACCTCGATCGGCACGGAGATCGCGTAGCCGTTGTCCTCGATGTGGAACAGCACCGGAAGCTTCAGGTTGCAGGCGCTGTTGAGCGCTTCGGAGAACTCCCCCTCAGAGGTGGTGCCATCGCCGCTCGAAACGTAGACGACCTCGTCCTTCTCGAAGCGCAATTGCGATTGAGTGGCATCTGAGAGGGTCTGCGCACGAATGCCTGCTTCGGCGCAGCCGACCGCGT
This sequence comes from uncultured Bdellovibrionales bacterium, assembly GCA_964468125.1. Lineage (GTDB taxonomy): Bacteria > Myxococcota > XYA12-FULL-58-9 > XYA12-FULL-58-9 > CAYXVF01 > CAYXVF01. Next base: position 33,055 of record CAYXVF010000034.1, read on the forward strand.
TGAGGAACTGGGAGCCGGTGCAAGAGCTTTGCGACGGAATGTTGTGCTCCACACTGCCCCAGTGGGACGGCATCTGTCGGCCTCCACTCGCCGGATCTGCCGCGGCCCCGACCCCTTGGAGGAGCATGGCGGCGGGGGTCACCCCGAGTCCGAGGCACAGGGCGCGGTCGCGATAGTAGGGAAAGAACCAATCGTGGCCGGCCTTCATGTGAAGGGTGGCGGCCACTAAGGTGGCTTCGTGGCCTGCGCCTGAGATCTGAAAGTAGATCTGATTCAGGCGCTTCATGCCGATCTCGACGTCGTCGAGGCGACGGCTGGTGTACATCGTACGGTACACGATGGTGCGCTGCTCCCGGGACAGCTTCGCGTCGACGCCCTTGTTTTTGCGGGCCGAAGCCGTCTTTCTTGCTGTTTTGGCGCGCTTCGAAGGAGTGCTCCCGGAGACCTTTTTCTTGCGGGTCGTCGTGGTCTTGGAGCGTCGTGATTTCGACTTGGGCTTCTTGAGGTCGTTTGGAGCTGTCATCGCGCGGGCGGTATACACGGTCGGGTAGCCGCTGAAAAGGCTTCAACTGGTCGCACCAACTGGTCGACCGCGCAGCCTCTCTGGGAGCTGACACGATGCGGCAACGCACACCAACCTTCTCACACCACGGGCGACTGCGCCGCGCCTCGGTGTTCGCCTCGAGCGGGCTCACGGCCGTGCTGATCGTCGCGAAATTCACCGTGTGGCTCAGGAGCGGCTCGGTGGCGATGCTCTCGTCACTCCTCGACAGCAGCCTGGACGCCCTGTCGAACGGAGTGACGCTGTTCAGCATTTACCACGCCGCGCGGCCAGCGGATTTCAACCACCGCTTCGGTCACGCCAAAGCCGAGCCCCTCGCGGCCTTCGCTCAGTGCATCTTCATCAGCGCCTCGGCGGTCTTCGTCGCCTACGAGTCTCTCAACCGTCTTTTCGACCCACGCCTCGTCGAGCACACCCTCGAAGGCATTGCGGTGATGGTGGCCTCCACCCTGGGCCTGATCGCAGTCATCACTTTCCAAAAACACGTGGTGCAGGTCACCGGCTCCCTGGCGATTGAAGCGGAGAGCCTGAACTACCGAGGCGATCTGCTGCTCAACGCGAGCGTCATCGCTTCCCTGGCGACGACGTATTTCACGGGCGCCACGTGGGTAGATCCGGCCTTCGGCTTGGTGATCGTGGCGCTGCTCATCCGCAACTCCGTGCTGATCGGTCGACGTGCGATGGCCGTGCTGATGGACGAGGAGATCGACCCGGACGAGCGCGAAGCGATTCGCGAGGTCGCCATGGCGATTGAGGGCGTCCGCGGCATTCACGACCTACGGACCCGTCACACCGGTCAGGTCACCGTGATCGAAATGCATCTCGAGCTCGACGGCGATCTCTCCCTCACCGAGAGCCACGAAATCGCGACGCGGGTAGAAGAAGCGATCCGCCGACGCTGGCGTAGCGCGGAGGTCTTGACGCATCAGGAGCCCCATGGCCTCGATGACGAGAAGCTCGATCAGAAGATCGGCATCCCTTGAGTCATGAGCGTGAACGTCGCCGAAGTCACCGACAACCTGCGCACGATGCTGCGCATGAACCCGAAACGCTTCGGGATCATGGTGGAGCGGCAGGTGCAGTTCGCCCTGCTTCCGCGGGCCGAGGGACGTCGAGCGGCCCTCGAGATGCCTCTCTGGGAGCTACTGGTCATGCTAGTCGAGGGCCACGACTCGATCGCGCCGCCACTCACTGACAGCGCTCTCGAAGAATGGATGGAGTGCGCAGACGCGGGACTCAATCACGCCCGCGACGGCAAAGCAGCCTACCCCAAAGCGGCCGCAGCGGTGGCGACGGCGCTCCGAGACCTTCGGGAATACGGCGTCCTGCCGGCTCCAAAGCTCAAGACGGGGGAGCAGACCGGGTGAGACGCCTCGCCTGCGCCGCTCTCCTCGCGACCGCCTGCGCCTCGCCTCCCCCGGAGGTGATCGTGCTCGAGGTGGAACGCGTCGTCGACCTGACCGCGGACCCGGGTCCCCATCGCGTGCAGATCGAGCGGGGGGTGATCGCGGACGTCAGCTCGGTCGAGAAAGGCGGCTCTGGAACGCTGAGTCCCGGCACCTTCGCACTCTGGGAGCAGCCGGGTGTTCCAACCCCGGAGCAGCTCGCGGATCTCCTGCGCGATGGCGTCACAAACCTGGTGCTGGCGGATCGCCCCCTCGTCGATTCCCTCGCCCTGCGCAGCTATGTCGGCACGGCCCGCGGTCGGGGGCCCCGCATCTTCGTCTCCGGACCGGAGCTGTCCGGTTCGCTCGGCGAAGGAGCGACGGAGCTGCGATATCGCGGCCGCGTGCAGGACTACGCGGCTCTCGGCGCGGAGCTCGTGGTCGTCGATGGGGTCGCGGGTCAGGAGGCTGTCTGTGCGGTGGTAGAGGAAGGAGAACGGCAGGGTATTCTGGTCTGGCTTCGCGCCCGCGCGCCAGAAGCGCTCACGGCGCTCGCCTGCGCTCCCCGGGCGGTCTGGGTCGCGCCGTCCCTGAGGGAGCCCTGGGACGCGGCGGGCGCGGCTGAGGCACTGTGGATCGTACCGGCGGAGCTCGATGCGCCCCAAGGGCTCTCGCTCGCTCGTTTTGGAGCACAGGGCGCGGATCCCGCGGAGCTCTTCCGCAATCCGGCCCGTGCGTTGCATCTCGAGGACGCCCTATCGCGGGTTGCGCCAGGCTACGTCGCGGATCTTCAGCTCGTGGGCCCCGCGAGCAGACGCGTGTTCATCGAAGGAGTAGAGCAGCACCCGGCGGCCCCCTGGCTCGCCAGCCTCTTTCTGTGGTGGGCCGAGCTCGAGGTCCAGCGCCGGGTCCCGGAGGACCTCTAGGCGAGCCGTCGGTCGTCTGGCTACGATTCCGCTTTCTTCTGTTCGTCCATCAGGCGCTGATGCAACTGCTGCATCTCGCCGATTTGCTCCTCCAGCACGTCCGCCAGGGCCATGCGAAGATGCGCTTCGATGTCCGAGTCGGTCGTCGAGGTGTTGGCGACCACCGTCTCATAGATCTTCCGGGTCTCCGCGGAGACCTGCAGCGTGATCACGTTTTTCGACAGGTAATCGCCAAGAAGATCCCGGATCAGCCCCGAGACGTTCAAATTACGCTGACTCAGGGCCTGGTACTGCTCTTCCAGGATCACGATGTTGATGCGTCGGGTTTCCTCGCCAGTCTTCATTACTTCTCTCTAACTCCCCGGAATCTTTGACTCAACCCAGAACACGGTGTGGAAATGTGTATCTTTATGGTCTTTACGGTTGACGAATACACACTCATCCCTCATAATGAGTCTTGTAGTTTTTTTCGACAGACGGAGGACGAAGAGAATGGATGCTTACGACTCAATGCGCGGCCCCCTGGTGAGGACCCGTGACGGCTACGTCGCGGGCGTCTGCGATGGGCTGGGTCGCTACTTCGACGTGAACCCGACCCTGCTGCGCGTGGGTTGGTTGGTGGCGGTGGTGTTCTTCGGGACCGGCCTGCTCGCCTACCTCGCCCTCTGGTGGCTGATGCCTCGGGAAGACCAGCTCGTGATCGAGCCTACTCAGTGGCGCAAGGGCGCGTCTTCGGGACGCTACTCACCCCCTCTCGAACGGACCAGTGAAGACCGGAAGATCTTCGGCGTGTGTGGCGGGATCGCCCGTGCGTGGCAGGTCGATCCCGTGTTCGTCCGGCTCGGGGTTCTGGCCCTGACGATGGTCAGCGGTGGGGTCGTGATCTTCGCGTACCTGGTCGCCGCAATAGTGATGCCTAACCCGCGTGGGTCTTTCCCGACTCGCGCCCATCCAGTGGAGTTTTAATCATGGAAGAACGTGAAGGATTTTTTGCCCGTTTGGGCCGTTTGGTCCGTGGATTTTTTGGTCTACGCATGTCGCGTGCGGAAGCGCGCAACGCGGAAGCCGTTTACCACAACGCCATTCGTGGTCAGCGCGAGCACCACGACAAGCTGAAGCAGGCCTTGGGGCGTCTGATCTACCTGCGCAACAAGACCGAGGCGGTGCTCGACAACGAGCGCGATAACCTCGAGCTCGTTGAGCGGGCGCTGCGCGATGCGGCAATGGGCGACGACGACAAACGCGCTCTGTTGCTGATCGACAAGCGCCGACGACTCCAAGAGGTCGTGGAGCGTCTCGAGACAGACCTCGAGCGCTTCTCCGAGCAAGCCCGTGAGGCCAAGGGCGCCCTCGGCGAGCTCGAGGCGTCGATCACCCGTTTGAAGAACGAACGTGATGAGATGCTCGCTCGCAAAGCGCACGCGATGGCCCGGCGTGACATTCAATCGGTTCTCGACCGCGCGATGTCGCCCTACAGCGTGAACATGCAGGCGCTCGAAAACGTCCGCGAGTCCATCGCGATGATGGAGAGCCAGGCCGGTCTCAGCAACGAGACGCGCTCGGAGGTGGACGACGTCTCCCTCGAAGCACTCCGGCGCGACGACGCCAAGCGACGTGACCAAGAAGCGCTCCAGGCGCTCAAGATGGAGCTCAAGGGGCGCATGCTCCCTGAGCACGACAACAACCTCGCGGTGGCGGCTGAGCGTGACGATGCGGCGGCACCCCGTGAAACCGAACAGGTGGTCATCTGATGTGTGGCGTACGCGGCTATGACAAACGCCGTACCCGCCGGCGTCACTGGTCCGACGGCTTCGACGATATCGACGAGGCGATGCGGATGGATGACGACGATGGATCAACGCTCGATCCGCTTCCCGCGGAGCCACTGAGCGGCCGTTCCATGATGTGGGTACTTTCTCGTCCAAGCGTGTGGATCAACTTCGCGCTCGCAACATTCTTCTTGTTCGAGCGCGGCCCGTTCTTCCTCGTGGTGATGTTCGGGATATTTGGAGCAGTGAGGATCATGAGTCTGATGAGCACTCCTGGCGTCGAAGAGCGCGTTCGACTGCGCAATGAGAAGAACGCCCTGGGGCTAAACGGCAAGAAGCTGAATGAAAACGAGCGGCAGGAGATCCTGAAGATCGACGAGTACCGGCGCCACCTGGTGCGAGCCGGCGGAGACCCCGCCCTCGCGGACCAAGTGGTGGCCGGCGCCTGGGAGGTCGTCAGGAAGCGCAGGGCCGGTCCGGGTAGCGCCGCGAGCGAGCTTCGGCGCTACCGTCAACAGCTTCCGCCGATCGACGTGGAGCCTCTGGACGAGCCCGACAACGAGCAGAGCCTCAAGGACAAGCTCGAGGCCGAGCTCCAAATCCTGAGGGCGACGCACCGTGAGCTCAACGTTTAAGCAACCGACATCGTGGCGGCGAGGCGCAGCCGAGAGACTCGCCTCGTTCGCCGCTGCGCTCGCGGTCTCGGCCCTCGCCCTGTTTCTCGTCGCGAGTTTCATGGGCCGGGAGTTCGGGGGGAGTACGTTGGTTAGCATCGTGCGACAACTCGTGGAGAACGAGTCGGTCGAAGTCGCTGACCGCTCCATCGGTGGCGAGCCGTCGAGTCGTGTGATCACGTTCGCTCGTTGAGAGCGACTCAGTGCTCCTCGAATCGAATGCCTTCCATCTGCACCCGCGTGTCTTCGCGTTGTTCTGCTCGGTAGGGGATCACAAACGAAAAGGTGCTCCCCCTGCCGAGCTCGCTCTGCACGTCGATGTGACCGCCGTGCGCCACCACGAAATTTCGGGCGATCGACAACCCCAATCCCGTGCCGCCAAATTGGCGCGTCGAGCTGTTGTCCACCTGGTAGAAAGTGTCAAAAATGCGCTCGAGCTTGTCTTTGGGGATCCCAATCCCGGAGTCTACGACGTCCACCTTCAAGCAGCGAATGCGCTCGGGCTCGAACATGTCGAAGCGGTCCTCTCCTTCGGGAGCTTCCTCGACGCTGCTGGCGGAAATGCGAATCCGTCCACCCTCCGGCGTGAATTTCACCGCGTTGCCCAAGAGGTTGGTCAGGACTCGACGGATCTTGTCGCGGTCGACGGCGATCGGCTCGACATCTTCTGCTACGCGAACGTCGATCTGAAGTTGGCGTTTGCTCGCCTGCGGCAGGATATCGGACACGGAGAGCTCGGCGAGTTCGCGAACATCCGTCGCCTCCCGCTTCATCATGACGTTGCCACTTTCGATCCGCGAGAGGTCGAGCACTTGGCCAATGAGCGTCAGCAGGCTCTCGCCTTTCTCTAAAATCGTCCGAACATAGTCTGTCTGCTCCTCCGAAAGCTCGCCTGCCATTCCTTCGATCAGCATCTCCGAGTAGCCGATCACCGAGGTCAGCGGAGTCCGGAGCTCGTGCGAGACGGTGGCGATGAAGTTTGACTTCAATTGGTCGAGCTCTTTGAGCTGCTCGTTCGCTCGTAGGAGCTCCCGGTTGGTCTTCTCGAGACTCTCGAACGCTTCGTTGGTGCTCGCCAGATGCATGCGGCTCGTCATCAGCGCTTTGTAGGAAGAGTGAAGGATCACATCGACGACCGCGCGATAATGACTGAGCACCTTCTCGACGGTAGCTTCCGGCGCCTTGGGAATCTTCTCCAGGTGACTCTGCACCTCAGTGAGGTCGACGCCTTCGATTGCGCCCAGACTCGCCGGAGCGCCGGAGTGCTCCGGTGGACGGTAGGGGCCAAAGATGATCCGCCCGAGCGTGCTTCCGCCGAATTCGATGGAGCACAGCTTGTAGCGCAGACCGAGGAAGTCATCGACGTTTTGGGACTTGGCGTCGGGGAGCTCGTATTCGCGCAGCTGCTGCACGTTTCGTGTGATCTGAACCTGAGGCTCGTGGAAACGAAAGAGATAACCAGTGAGGTTGCTCTCGCCGGCGACGACATCGACCACCTTCTTGCCTTCGACATCGAAGACTTTGACCCCCATGCCGTAGAGGTCACGAAAGGTTCGAGCGACCTCCCTGAAGTTCTCGAGGTCGAGGAGCTCCAGAAGCGTCGGCTCTCTGTCGATCGCAGACACCATCTCAGGCCTTCTCCTCCCCTACGAGCGCATCCAGGGGTACGAACTCCTGGAAGATCGACTGTAGGAACTGGGACTGTGAGATCTCAAAGCGCTGCTCGAATTGATAGCGCTCGTTCAACTCGGTGAAGAGTAGTTTCAGCAGGACATAGAGTGTCTCGCGCACGCCCTCCCCACGAACCGCCACCGCTTTGACGATCGGCTCCGGGCCCTTCCGTCGCATGCGCACCAACTCTTCCTCGCTTCGAATTTCTGGCAGATCCCGCTTGTTGAATTGGATCACCGTCGGCATTTTCGCCGGATCGATTCCGTTCTCCTTCATGTAGCGGTTCATTCCGCGCCAGAATTCGTTGTTGTTGCGCGCCTCGCTCAGCTGACTGTCCGCGACGAAAACCACACCATCCGCCCCTGCCAAGACGAGTCGCCGGGTAGCCGCGTGAATCACCTGCCCGGGGACGGTAAAGAGCTTCAGCTTGATGCGGTAGCCGGTTGGCGTCCGCATGGAGAGAGGCAGGAGGTCGAAGAAGAGCGTGCGGTCGTCGGCCGTATCGAGGGTCGTGAGGCGCCCGCAGAGCTCCGGGTTCAGCAAACGATGGAGTGCCTGCAGGTTCGTGGTCTTTCCACTGAGCGGCGGTCCATAATAGACGATCTTCAGGACCAGCTCGCGCTGTGCGCTATTGAACTGCACGCCAGGAAAATACAGGCGCCCCGAGGGGGAGTCTACCGAAGGGCGCTCGAGACCTGCTCGACGATGCCACCGGCGACATCGTAATCCCCGGCTTCCTCGACCACGATCCGGACCACCTCGCCCGGGCTCGCGGTGCCCTGGTTGATGTAGGTGACCCCGTCGATATCCGGAGCCTGTCCCGGGTGGCGCCCCTGCAGCAGGAGATCGGTTTCTTCTGAAACCCCTTCAACCAGGACGTCGACCGTCTGGCCGATCAGTTCATTCTGCTGCTCGGCGGAAATCTCTTGCTGCAGTGCCATGAGTCGCTGACAGCGCGCGAGAGCGAGCTCTGGGTCGATTTGGTTCGGCATTTCCGCGGCCGGGGTGTCTTCTTCCGGTGAATAGGTGAACACGCCCATGCGCTCGAAGCGCAGCTCTTCCACGAACGCGAGCAGCTCGGCGAAGTCTTCCTCGGTCTCGCCAGGAAGGCCAGTGATGAACGTCGTGCGCAGGGTCAAATCAGGGATCGACACGCGCAGGCGACGTAGAAGCTCCCAGGTGGCCGCACCGCCCTTGCCGCGCTTCATGCTGCGCAGGAGTCGGTCGGAGATGTGTTGCAGCGGCATGTCCAAATAGGGAACCACGTGCTCGCTCGATGCGAGGGTGTCGATCACCTCGCGGGTGAGGCCACGGGGATAGGCGTACATACATCGAATCCAGACCGGGTGGTCCGCCCGGCGCCCAACCTCGTTCAAAGCGCGCAGGAGCTTCGCGAGATTTTCGCCTCCGTCGCGATCCTTGCCGTAGGCGCAGAGGTCCTGAGCGATGAGATTCAACTCGACGGTTCCCGCGGCCACGCGCGCTTCCGCCTCGGCGACGATGTCAGCGATCGTGCGCGAGCGCTGCGGTCCGCGCAACTTCGGAATGATGCAGAATGCGCAGCTATTTGAGCAGCCTTCGCTGACCTTCAAATAGTGGGTGTAGAACGCTTGGCTCGACACGCGCGGCGAGTCTGCGCGGATGGTGAAATCCGGATCGGGAATGAAGACCTGCGGCGCCTCGGGGCTGTCCGGCTCGTGGCGATAGGGTTTCAGCGGATTGCGGCCACGTAGGCGCGGGTGCGCCGTGGGCTGGCCGACGATGGGCAAAGTCGGTCGGCCACGGTCTGCCAGGACTTCGCCGATCTGCTCGATGTTGCCCGTGCCGATGAAGTGGTCGACCTCGGGGATCTCTTTCGCGAGCTCTGGCGCGTAGCGCTGGCTCAGGCAGCCGGCTACCACGAGACGCTGGCCGCCGCGTGCCTTCACCTCCGCGGCGTCCATAATGGCGTTGACGGACTCTTCCTTCGCCGAGTCGATGAAGGCGCAGGTGTTGACCACCAAAACGTCGGCGCGCTCGGGATCGTCGACGTGCTCGTAGCCGTCCGCACTCAGGTGTCCGAGCATCACCTCGGAGTCGACTCGGTTCTTGGGGCAACCGAGGGAGACAAAATGAACTTTTTGTTTCATGCGCTGTTTCAGGTGCCGGCGTCGGTCGCATTATCGGGCAGAAAGCGCAACCAGCTTTCCGCTTCCTTCCCAACCTCCGCCAACCAATAAGCATCTTCGGGACGCGTGCCATCCATGGAACGCACCTTGTCCATCGCGGCCTCGGCCTTCTGACGCTCGCTGAAGAGCGCGCGCACCGTCGGCTTGCCGTCGCGTTCGGAGCAGACCGCGTAGTAGACCGTGATCACGACTCAGCCTCCATCAGGGGCAGGTCGATCTCCTCCGGCCGGACGGTCACCTGCTGGTGGCCCTCGAGGGCGAGGAGACGCCGGTCGTGGCCCCAGCCAGGTCCAAAAAAGGCCACATCGAGGTCCGTGAGCGGCTCGTTCCAGGCCGGATCGCAGACAAAACGTTTCATCGACGGGCGCAGGGTCAGCACGACAAAGCCGTGTGGAGCGCCGAGGCGCAGGGTCGCCCCCACCGCTGCCTGAAGATCGAAAGCCGCCACGCGACCGAAGGCCTGCAGGTACCCGAGGGCCACCGCGCGCTGGGTGAAGGAAACCCCCTCGCCACCGCTCAACAACGATCCGGCGCGGGCGCCCCGGTAACCGTGGCCACGGCCAGAGAAGGTGAAGCGCAGGCGGGAGGCGAGTTTGTAGACCAAGGAGCGCTGCTGCTCGAAGGCCGCAGGATGATCAAAATCGAGCGCGGCGAGTGGCTCGGAAAGCTCCAGATAGGCCGCACAGATGTGCGCCTTCATCAGCGGGTCATTGTAGTCGACATCGACGCCACTGAGTGACCCGCCCTGAGGTGGCAGGGCCGAAGGCTCGTTCCAGGCGAAGACATCGCTTTGCAGGCACTCGATGGGCTCCGGAGCGTCTTCCACCTCCACCCAGAAGCTCGATTCGCTGCGCCCGAGCAAGCGGGCGAGGTGTGTAAAGCTCGTGGCACCGGTCGGGTCAAAGCGGCCGGCGGGACGGTCTCGATCGGAAGCCGAGTGGGAGACCGTCGTGCGGATGAAGAGCTCGCGACCGACGCGGTATTTCGGCTTCTCGAAGGCGCGTCGCAGGTTCTTTGGCACCTGTGGGATGAGCCCCTGGCTGACGAGCTCATCGGGCGCGGTGGCGGGATTGACGGCGGGAAGGGAGGCGAAGAGCGCGCGCGCGTCCGGATCCTGCAGCTCGCCACTCGACGGGTCGATCGCGATCAGGCGCTCGAAGGTCCCGGCGAGGAGCGCATCTCGCAACCGCTGCACCGCCCGACGACTGACGTCTCGAGTCCAGTGGGCGCTTTGGGTGACGTCGCTCATCGGGGCCGAGTCTATGCGCAAAGCACAAAGGGCGGCAAAAAGTTCGAGGGTTGTTGCCCCTTTGGCCGCAGTTCCCGTATGACCGGGGAGCCCGTGCGAACGTGGCGGAACTGGTAGACGCGCTGGATTTAGGTTCCAGTGGGGCAACCCGTGGGGGTTCGAGTCCCTCCGTTCGCACCAAATGGTCGTCCTGACATGCTGCGATACGCTCTCGTGCTGCTGCTTCCGCTATCCGCCTGTTGGTGCGGAAACGACGGCCCGCCCAGACCTCCGGCACCGGCCGCGAATGAAAGCGCTCCCGAGAACGTTGGACAAGGGGCACAGGACCCCTATTCTGAAGGGCAGCCATGAGCAGCTTCTACCGCAGGGGCCTCGACCTCGATCCTCGCCACGCCGGTCCCGCGACCAAGTGGATTCCCGTCGCCATGGTGGTGATCACGGCCTTGGGATCGGTCACTCAGCGCAAGCTCGACTTTGGCGTCGCTGACCTCCACTACGACGTGGCACTGCTCTTGTCCGGCCAAGTCTGGCGCGTGCTGACCTACCCCTTCGTGGCGTTCGGCGGTTTTCAGCTTCTCCTCGGCGCTTTGATCTTCTACCTCTTCGGCACTTCTTTCGAGCGGCAGTGGGGTACGAGAGATTTTGTCCAGTTCAACGCCGCTAGCGCCGTCGGTGCAGCGCTCATCGCGATCCCGATCCGTATTGTCTTCAATTCACTGGGGCTCTTCAGCGACCCGGGCCTCTATGCTGGCCCGGGACCGATGATCGACGCCATGCTGATCGCCCTCGCCCTCAGCGCGCCGAACGCGAACATCCTCTTTGGGTTCGTGTTGCCAATTCGCGCGAAGACGGCCGTCTATCTACTGATCGGAATCGAGGTGCTCTTTGCCCTCGTCAACGGAGCCACGAACCTCAGCATGACGCTCGGTGGCCTCGCGATGGGTTGGTTGCTGATTACCGGTAATTGGCGCCCCACGCGCTGGTTCAAGGGCTTCAAGAGAAAGCCGCCACGGCGCCGCGGACTGTACGTCGTCCCACCGAAGGAAGATCAGACCCTACACTGAGGCCCTAGCCACTCTTTAGGGCAATCCCCAGGGATGCGCGGAGCTTGAAGTACACGTCACTCAGCGCGAACGTCCACAGGTCGAGCTCCTCCGGCGATTCACGCAGCACGGCCGGTTTTTGTTCGTCGGTTACGTCGTCAAAGCCCCGCAGACGCAGCATCGCCGCGATGGCCTCGTCGATGTCGCAGCACACGACGAGCGCAGTGCGTGCCGCGGTGGACAAACAGGCCCGGCGCCATGCGGCAACGTCTACCTCGCCAAAACGGCTGATGTATTGGTGCACGCGCGGGGCGAGCTGCTGCCGAATTTGTGGCGTCATCGGTGCACCGATCTTCTTTGCCCACGCCTGACTCTGAGTGGTGAGTCCAGGAATGTTCGCATCGGGCAAGACAGCCTGCGCCAAAGCCGCGGCCAACGATTCTAGCTGCGCCGGGCTCAACCGGTCGCACAGAGTGTGTCCCGTGCGGTACAGCTCGCCTGCGCGTGCGGCGAGGAAGGCTCGCTGGCGCACGGACGCATCGCTCATCAGCATCGATCCCAGAAGAATCGCGGGCTTTCCAACGAGCTCCACCTCGCAGGCAAATCCTCCGCCGCGCCAGGCGTAGAGCTCCACGTTCTGTAGTCCTACGGCTTCCAGAACCCGTAGGAGCCCCTGCGCGGTCTCATCGTTCGGGGCGAGCTGGTCTCGCTCCTCCACGCCGCGCAGGCGCAAGTCACCGGGGTGGGTGAGCTCGGCGAAGCGAGCGAGGGGAGCGTAGAGCTCTTCCACCGGTCCGAGCTGCCCCTGGTGCACCAGGCCGCGTCCCCGGTCCTTGTCGGTGAGTGGCCTTGGAGGCGCCGCGGGCATCGCTTTTCGACAGGCTTCGACAAAGCGCATCGCCTCTTCGTCGCTGGGGATCAGAGCCTTCAGGGCAGCGTAGTAGCCAAACGCACGGTCCGTGTCCCCTACCTGGCCGAAGAGGCGAGCGAGAATTCTCAGCAGTCCAGTGTCGAAGGGTTTCTGGGCTAGCAGCTCTCGGTAGATGGCGGTCGCTTCCTGGTAGGAGCCGGCGTCGAGGGCATACGTGTCGGCGAGACGCTTGCGCAGCTCGTTGTCCTCGGGGGAGAGCTCTAGGGCCCGTTGGACGACGTCGCCAGCTCGCTTCGGTTGCTTGAGCTCTTTCAACACGATGGTAGCGAGTGACTTGTAGCGCTCGACCCGAGCGTTCGGATCTTCGAGCTCGCTGATGGAAACCTCTTCGAGCTCAGCGAAAATCTCATAGTCTTCGGTCGCGAGCGCGAGGTCACGGAGCTTGTCTCGAACGGTGATGTCCGCCGGTCGGCGCATGCGCAGCTCGCCATAGAGGGTCTTCGCACGACCCAGGTCTCCCTCCTCGGCGACGGCGGCGAGGCGGACGAGCACCTCCGCATCGAGCGCACCGAGACCTTCGCGCTCCTCGAGGCGGGTGGCCAGCTCGAAGAAGCGCTCCTCGTCGCCAAGTCGGTCCGCGAGCTGTACGAGCTCGCCGAGCAGACCCGCATCCGAGCTCCGGAGCTCGTGAACGCGATTGAGCACGCGGAAGAGCTCTTCTTCGGCGCTCTCCGTGCGCAGGAGACGGGCGGCGGCGAGCAGAAGCTCGGCCTTCGCGTCATCGTTGGGGATCGCCCCGGCCTCACGCTCGTAGAGGGCGGCGGCCCGGAGGTTGTCACCACTCGTTTCCACCGCGACTCGAAGCTCGCGCAACAGCTCCGGCCTGCTGTCGTCGAGCTCCACGGCCCGCTCGAGGTAGTCGATCGCCGAATCGCCATCGCCCCGGCGTTTCGCGCCCCGCGCCAAGCGCAGGAGCACGGGCATGACAATCTCGGCATCCGCCATCGGTCCCAGGCGGGCCAGAACGTCCGCCCAGGCGGCGTCGGACTCATCGAGGCGGCCTTCCTTCTCGAGCAGCTCGGCCCGCGCGCGCAACAGCGCCGCATCATCCGGGTCGCGCGCGAGGATCACCGTCGCGACGTCGATCGCCTCGGAGCGGCGATCGAGAGTTCTCAGTCCCTCGAAGTAGCCTACGAGAATGTCGAGCGGTGTTTCAGGGCTCTCGAGCTCGATCCGGCCGTCGAGGAGCTCCACACCACGCTCGAACTGCTGGCGGCGCATCAAGAGGAGCCCGAGCCGCATCTTCGCCTCTTCGAGGCTCGGTTCCACCTCGAGTGCGGCGCTCAGCGCTACTTCCGCGGCGTCCTCGTTCTGCAGCTCCTCGGACTGGATCTTTGCGATCCGCATATAGGCCCGCGCTCGTTGCTCGGTGTCTTTGAGCTTACCGACGCGGTTTTCTTCGAGAGCGACCAGCTCGCCCCAGGCGCCCTTACGCCGATAGAGACGGCCGAGCGCGTCGAAGGGACGCATCGCCTCGCTCCCGGAGAGCGCAAAGGCCTGGCGGAACGCTTCGATCGCGGAGCCTTCGTCGCCGGCTTTCTCGTGCGCCTGCCCCAGGAGCGTGAACCAGCGGACGCGATCGTCGCCCTTTGTTTTGATAGCCTCGGTCGTGATGAGCTCGCGCATCCGGGCCGCGACCTGCTCTACGAAGTCGAGCTTCTCCTCGTTGTCCAAATCGGCGGCGAGCTCCGCGGCCTTGAGGACAGAGAGTGGTGTTGGATCAGGTGTATCGAGCGTGGCGAGGTAGTGGATCAAGGCGTTGTTCCGCTCGCCCACGCGCATTGACGCGTCACCGGCCTCCTCGTGAAGCGCGATCCACTCAGCGGCATCGAGATCCTTTACCGTCGCGATTCGCTTCTCAGCTTCGACCATGATCGCCTGGGGATCGTCAGTGACGCGCGCACGCTCTAGGCGATAGAGCACCGCCTCCGGGCTCTCGGGGAAACGTTCGGCCAGGAGTGCGCGCAACGCATCGGCGTCGTCGGTGTGACCCGCGGTCCCAAACCGATCGATCAACGCGAGCAAGAGTTCGTGCTCCCGCTCTTTGTGGACTCGCTCGCGTTCCACCAGCAGTCGCGCTTGGCGCAGATGCCCCGCCTCGAGGTGGCGCTCGCACAACGCGGTGGAGAGGGCGCGGTCTCCGGGATCGACCTCGAGGGTGCGCTGGGCGAGTTCGATCCAGCGCTCTGGCGCGTCCAGCTCGTTCTCGACGATCTGAAGCGCACGGAGGAGCGCGCCCTTCTGAACCCCGCGATCCTCAGCACCGCTGGCGGCGCGCTTCAGCACCTCCACGAGCTCGTCCCATTCTCCGTTCTGCTCGAGCGCGGGAACGATCCAATCGCGTGAGGTCTCGACGCTCGGGTCTCGGTCGAAGACCCGTCGATGAATGCGATAGACCGCGTCGAGGTCGCCGAGATCGTTCTCGGCCACGTCCGCGAGTCGAAGCTCGAGGGCGAGTTGGACCTCGTCCCCTTCCATGTTTGAGGCGCCCCGCTCGAGCCACTCGAAGTCCCGTCCGAGGCTCTCCGCACGTTCAGAAGCGTCGAGCACCGCTTCGAGCACACGCAAAGTCGGTGCCTCTTCGTAGGAACGTCGAAGGAATCGGAGGGCCGCTTCCGGCTCCTCAAAGCGTTCGACGAAGACCGGGGCATAGCGCAGCGCGAGCTCCGCGCGCTCGGCCGGATCCGAGTGCGACTCCCATTGCGACTCGACCTGTTCGAGGAAGGTGTCCAGGTCGCCCAACTCGGCCATCACCGCCATGAGTCGTTCGCGTGACTCGTGGTCCTCAGGCGCATCGCGCAGCAGGAGATCGAGAGCGCGATACTCGTTGGCTACATCGGCACTTTCGCGAAAATGGGAGACCGACTCGCGCAGACGGCTCAGCCGCGCATTGCGGTCCCAGACCTGGCGGCCGGAGCCGATCACATCGAGGCGCAGTCTCGCGAGCTCGTCGTCCTCGCCGAGGCCAGCCCAGATCGATTCCATCAGGAGTAGGTAGGCATCCGACTCACCAAAGGCCTTCGCTGCCTGGCCGAGGCTGAGCGCGCGGTCGAGCTCCCCCCCGTTCAAGCGCCACTCGGCGAGCTCGACGCGGCTCCGATGACGCCGCTCGTCGTCCCAGCTCTGATCGCCTTCTAGCTCGAGCAGGCGCTCGAGCGAGTGCAGTCTCCCCTCGCCACTCAGGAGCTCCGAACCGAGGGCATGCGCTCGAAGATCGTCAGCGCCGCGGGCGAGGGCCTCTCGCACGAGGCTCGACGCCCGGGCCCCTTCGCCGAGCGCATGCCAGCGCTCCGCCGCGGCTACCACGGGCTGAGACTGGCCGAGGTGTTCGTCCGCGAGTGCCGCCTCTTCATAGAGCTCCGCCGCGCGCCGCGGATCATCGTCTTCGAGAAGCTCGGCGAGCCGCGCGCGATCGAGCGCGGTCGCGAGTCCCATTTCCGTGAGCTCCTGCAGCGGCTCCTGCATTTCGAGGGTCGAGCTGACCGCGTCGAGCGCGTCGACATAGCGACGCAGCAGCGCTCCCCGCTCCGGCGCGTCCTTCTCCGTTCGCTCCAGGAGCGGGCCACAGAGCGCGGCCACCACCGCCAGCTTGCCGAGGTCCTGGGCGAGGTCCACGGTAGCCTCGAGGTTGCTTCGCGTAGCATGGGCACGCACCGCCCGCTCGAAGAACGAGAGAGCCAGGCTCCTATCTGTCAGCTCGTCGTTTGCGATCGAAGCAGCGCGCTCGAAGCGAAGCATCGCTTCTTCCCCGGAGAGCTCGTCCGCGCGTTCCTCCAGCGCGCCGATCACATCTTCTGGACCGCCAGCACGGCGAACCGCGGAGAGGTATTCCTCCTCGAATGCACGGTCGAGCGCGTAGGCCAGTCCGAGCAAGTCGCGGTTTCGAATGGGGTCATCGAGCATCGTCGCCAGACCGGCGAGCTCCACCCATCCTTCGCGATCGTTCGCCTCGGTGAGCGCAGCCATCTCGTCGAGGGCTGCCCGAGCAGCGTCGACATCCCCCGCATCGCGGGCGCGGTGCAGCTTGTAGTTCCAGAGCGGATACGTGTCGGCGTCTTCGTAGATCACGAAGCCTTCGACCAGACGCATCTCGATCTCGGAATCGCTCGCCTGTTCCAGGGCGGTCACAAAGTGTGCTGGCGTCTGCGGGTCTAGGGCGTGTGCGTCGCGGAGCCAACCGTGGCCCCGCTCTTCGTCTCCGAGCTCCCAGAGGGCGATCCGCGCAGCCGTGCGCAGCCACTGAGCCCGCTCCGCATCGTCGACGCTGCTTCGGAGCGCCACCTGCGCGCCCCGAATCCGCAGCTCCTGATCGCCCAACAGCTCACCCAGCCGTTGCGCGAGACTGGCCCAGGACCGACCGCGCTCGCCTTCCGGAACCCGCTCGAGGTCTTCCGCCGCCCGCGCAACGTCATCGAGCTCGATTTCGAGCTCCGTGATCCGCGTCCACAGCACCGCTTGCACATCCGACGCGTCCGAAGCTTCGGCACGCTCCCGAAGCGCGGCGACGAGCTCGTCCGTGCGCCCTGCCGCTTCGAGCGCAGATTCGAGGAGCTGCGAGGCCGAGGGCTCGCCCATCTGCAAGAGTCGTCGAGCGAGCTCTACCGCCGTGTCCGGGTCCTCACCGCGTTCGAGCTCCCGCCGCGCCCGGAACACCAGGACCGAGCGCGTCCGCGGGTCGTCCTCGTCCAGCAGTTGGTCGAGTACCACCGCGGCACGATGCTGCCACTCAGCGTTCTCAACGCTGCGCCCTATCCGGAAAACCGCCCAGGCGATCGGAACATCGGAGATCAAAGCCCCCGAAACCGCCTCGTCGAGTCCATCGATTCCGCCGACCTCCGCCTCGAGAAGCTCAGCGTAGGCTTCGAGGCGCAGGGCATGGGATGGCCCGGCTTCGATCCTGTCGGCGTATTGGAGACGCCAGCGGGCGAGCTCCTCCACCGAGCCATCGTCGCGCCAGAGCTCGCTCGCGAGAGCCCAAGACCGGGCCGTGTCCTCCCGCATGGCGAGCTCGAAGAAGCGTCTGGAGAGCGCACGGTTCTCGCCGTTGAACGCGGCACGGGCGGCGCGGAGCTGTTCGTCGACGCTCGAGGCGCCGATCGCTTCGAGCTGCCGCTCCATGCCCTCGATGTTGCCCGTGTCGATATAGAGCTGGGTGAGGTGGGCCCGCTCGTCTTCCGTGGGCTCGCGAAGCGCTTCGAGGCCGCGCACCGCTACCGTCGGATCATCCGCGTAGTCTACGGCCACCTCGATGAGCCGGCGCCAGCGAGCGTCGCGCTCTTCCCCCACTTCGGTGACCTCCGCGAGCCGCTCCAACCAGCGCACGGTCGCCAGCCAATCGCCACGGGAAATCGTGCGTTCCACGAGCGTTTCGAGTGCTCCGAGCGCTTTCGGGTCGTGGGTCAGCGCCTCCTCGAGAACCGCGAGCTCCGCGTCGTGATCGCCGTCGTCGTGATGGGTGGCCGCAAGCTCGATCAGAATCTTCGCGCGCTCGACTCCTTCTCTCTTTTCCGCCCATTCCCGCAGCGCCGCGGGACGGTCACCCAGTGTCGGGTACTCCTCGAGGAGTGCCGTGTAGGTCCTCCAGCCTTCATCCACCTGCGGGTAGCGCGCACTCATCTTCTGCGCCCAATCGACGGCGCGAGTGGGGTCGTTCAAGACGCGGGTGAGAAGATAGACGAGCTCGGTCAGGCGCCCGTCGTCCGCAGAGGGCTCGGCCTCTAGGGACTTCTCCGTGAGGAGCGAGAGCTCAGAGTGCAAGCCGAAGTCGCGCAGCGCATCGATCAGTGCCCCGAAGCGCCAATCCTGCTCGCTGTCCTGGAGCAGGGTACGAAGAACCTGCTGAGCTGCAGCGCGGTCTCCGAGCTCGTCGCCGTAGATCCGGGCGCTGCGCAGACCATGCGCCATCGCGGTGTCGCGGTCCGGTTCGAGCTGGCTCATCGCAAACAGATGACTCGCCAGATCACCAAAGCGACCGAGGCGCTCGAACACGTCGATGAGGGCAGCGCGTGCGACGGTCGGGTCCGAAGAGGCGATGCACGACTGGTAATAGGGGATCGATTCTTCGAGGCGTCCGAGACGGTAATGGAGCAGCTCGGCGATGTCCGCCTCAAAGGCCCGGCGTTTTGCCTCACCCACCCATTCGATCTGGCTGCGTCGCAGGCGATAAAGCTCTTCCCAGCGCTCGTCCTCGCGGAGGACCTCCCCCAGGGGACGGTCCAAGGTGTCGTCGGCGGCCTCTGGGAACTCGAAATCGAACGCTTCCTGGAGGCGGGGGATCAGGTTCGGCTGGATCTCGTGCGCCAAGCCGGCGGCGTGAACGAAGGCGTCGCGTCGCTCGCCCCGGTCCATCCGCTCTCGCTTGGTTTCGAGGAGGAGACGTTCGTAGTGCATCAGCGCTTCGTTGAACGACTCGTCGGCTTCGAGGCGCTGGGCGAGGCGGTGGTGCGCCGCGGGCGCGCGCGGGTCGAGCTCGAGGAGCTCGCGGGCGGTGGATTCGAGCGACTTCTTTTCGCCATGGCGATGGAGCGCGTTGACCCAGCGCTCGTAGATCTCGACCTGCTCGTCGCCGTCCGTGTGTGTTGCTAGATACGCGAGGGCCAGGCGCTCGCGCGCTGCGTCGCCGCGCTCAAAGGCGAGCTTCTCGAGCTGCTCCGCCGCCGGCCAGGCGGCCGGGCCGCCGCGTTCGACGAGCGCCGCGAAAGTATGGGAGGCCCGCTCCGTCTCCCCGAGGGACCTTCGGAGAACAGCCGCTTGCAGCAGGAGACGGTCATTGTCCTCGGACACAGCGTCGCTCGCCCACTCCTCGAGGAGCTCGGCGGCCTCCCGTCCTCGGTCGAGCTGGCTCAACACTCGAATCAAACGCTGTGCGATCTTCTCGGTTCGCAAGCCCGCGGAGATCGCCTTAGCCAGCGAAGCAACCTCCGCCTCCGGATCGTCCTGCGACCGGGCGAGCTCCGCCATGCGCTCGTGGAGCGGTGCGGTGCTGATGCCGCGCTTGGAGGCCTCCGCGAGTGCCGTCTCTAGCGCTTTGCGCGCCTCGGCGAGCTTTCCGCTGGATTCGAAGAGGCGCGAGAGCTGGTTCCACGCCGCGAAGTCGCCGGGGACGAGCTGCAGTGCGCGCCTGAACGATTGCTCCGCGAGATCTACGTGCTCGAGCTGACGCCAGAGTATCGTAGCACGCGTGACGAGTGCCTCGGCGCGCTCCGTCGGCTGCTTGCTCGCCACTGAAAGGCGGCCCAAGGCTCGGGCGAGACGCTCGAAGTCTCGGTTGTCCTCAAGGAGGAGGACCAATCGCTGTGCGGCATCGAACAAGTAGGGGTTTGCATCCAGCGCCGCTTCGAGCGCTGCCCGCTGCGACTCTGGATCCATGCCGAGGTGCGCACGGACGTTAGCGAGGGCGAGCATGTGCTGAGCGCGGCGAACCGGCTCGGAGGTCACGTCGGCGGCCTGTTCGAGGCGCGTGATGAGGCTTCCCACGTCGTCGTTCTGCGACAGGAGCGGAATCAGCAATTCGAGCGCATCCGGGTCGTCCGCGCGTCGGTCTAGGATCGCCTCGAGGTGGCGGCGCGCGACTTCCGGGTCGCCGCCATGGGAGAGCTGCAGCCTCGCCGCGTCGAGGCGGGAGCGGCGCGCCTCCTCGAAGTTGTTGCTGTGGCGGGCTGCTTCGTCGAGGAGCTGGGCCAAACGCGACCACTCGCCGCGCTCGCGCATCACCCGGGCGAGCTCGTCCCGGGCGGGCCTATTCGAGGGGTCGAGCTCTACGGCCCGCTCGAGGCAGGCGATCGCCTCCGGTGTCGCACCATCGGTCTGGAGAGTGACGCGCGCGAGGCGTGTATACGCTTGCACCAGATCGCTCGTAGCGTCCGGGTCACCTCGCTCTTCTTCCACCGCGAGCAGGTCTTCATAGAGCGAGCGTGCACGGTTCCAATCGTCTTGCTTCTCCGAGAGCGAGGCGAGGCGCAAGCGTGCGGTGCGGTTCTTCGGGTCTACGTCCAGGACGCGTTGATAGCGCCGGGAGGCGTTCTCCTCGTCGCCCAGCCAGCGCTCCCAGATCTCTCCGAGACGCAGATTCAATCCGATGATGCGCTGCTCATCCGCGGAAGCCTCCGCGTGTTCGGCGAGGCGCGCGAGATAAGTCGCCGCACGCGCCGGCTCGCCGCGGGCTGCGTAGGTTTCGGCGAGCCCTTCGAGCGCAGCCGGGTCGTCCGGCTCGATCTTCAGCGCTTTCTCGAAGTGCACCCGAGCGCGCTTCAGGTCGCTGCGGTGCACACGGTGCAGCACCCCCAGCTGCCGATGAATGGCAGAGGCGCGATTGGGCTCTTGAATTAAACGGGCCAGACGCTCGCCGGCTTTTGCCGCACCGTCCCAGTCTTGATTGGCCTGGCGCACCTCGAAGAGGGCCTGGTGCGCGATGATCGAGTCTCTCGCCCGGGCCGCTGCACGCTCGTAGCTCGCGAGCGCGGTGACCGGATCGACGGGAGCGGCCGCAGCGGCCCCCGCGAGCTCCGCAGCGACGATGTCGTAGCGAAGGTTCTCCGCTCGAGCGAGGTCCGCGAGGCGGCCATAGCGCGTCGCTGCTTCGCCCCAGGCCCGCTCCCGCATCGCGATCGCGCCTAGCGCTAGGTGTGCCTGCACGTCCTGGGGGTTCGAGGCGAGGATCTCCTCGGCAAGCTGCCGGGTCTCGAGGGCGAGCTCCGGATCCGCGGCTCCGATTTGCAGGAGCCGTTCACGCGCAAAGCGTCCACCTCGTTCGTCGTCCATCGCCTCGCGGTAGCGCTGATAGGCATCTCCGAAATCGCCGGCGGCGAGCGACTCCTCCGCTTTGGCAAAGGCTGCGATGCCTTCACCAGCGGCCACGGCCTCGGCCGGAGGCTCGCGCTCGCGGCGCTGCTTTGCGTTGGGGTCGCGCGTAACACCGGCGGAGAGAGAAATTCTGCCGCGAGCCACATCCGCCACTGAAAGTCCTGCCGTGCGCGTATCGGGAACTTTCCAGCCCGCGCGGGGAAGCACCGCGCGCAGGAAGTCGTCGACCGGGGTCAGGGTCCAGGCGCCGGCCTTGCTAACCGAGACGAACGGGATTTGCAGCGCCTGCTGCAAGTACACGGGCAGGGTGGCGGCGGGAATCGGCAGCCAGCCGTACATGCGCGTATCGTAGAAGACGATCGAAAGCTCGCGGGGCGAGTGGATCAGGAGCGCGACGCGCATCGTGAAGTCGGCTGCGTGCTCACCGATGGCGAATCGACCGCCGAGCTGCACGTAGCCGTCGCGAATGGCGGTGCGAACCTCGAGGAAGCCTCCGTGCTCGACCACCGGGCGAGTCATCGCGCGGCCGAGACCATCAGCGTCGACGGAGATCGCGAGGTGGCGCAGATTGCAACGCCGGGTCTTGAAGCGATCGGAGCCACCGGTCACGTCGAACGGGAATTCGATGTTCGGGATCTCGAGCTCGAGGACTTTCACCTCGAAGGGGCCGACCTTCTTCCCCCGACTCGTGAGGAGACCGCGTCCGCTGATGAAACTCAGCGTAAAGCCGAGGTTGAGTCCGGCTTCATCGGGCGGTCGCGACCGCGGAACGACCGGTAGCTGAGTCGGCGAGTCCGTCATTGAACCCGCAGACCATAGCACCGTCCGGCATCGCCGGAAATTTCCGGCCAACTGGGCGTTGCTCCCACATGAGAACGAAAAAAGTGGGGACAAGGGGTTGAAGTGTAGGCCCTCGCCCGTATATAGCCGTGCTCCTCGTTGCGGGGTGGAGCAGCCTGGTAGCTCGTCGGGCTCATAACCCGAAGGTCGTTGGTTCAAATCCAGCCCCCG
>CAYXVF010000035.1:0-29563 GCA_964468125.1 uncultured Bdellovibrionales bacterium
CCGTACTTCACTGCCGATTCCGAACGCACGCCGAGGCAAAACCAATTGGGCATGGTTGTGTGCAACATTCGGCGAGAGGCTCGGCGCCCCAGAGCGCTTGCCCCACCCCGGGGCGCCGAGTCCGGCAAACAAAGGACGAACGCGATGGGCGTGGAGTGCGCACCACCGTCGCCACGAGAGCTCCTGCCATACGCTCCAGGAGGCGGAGCGCTATCAACCGCCTCCTTCGCCGCAGGACCGGCGGGAGGCATCGATTGATGTCGAGCTCGGGCAGATCGTCCTAGACCCTGAGCCGATGCGCAACGAAACTCGACCCGCACCAGCGAGCCTGATTCATCATCGGCGCGCCGAGCGAGCCGGTCACAAGGGAAGCGAAAAGCAGGATTTAGCTCAGGTCGGCGTCACTCCAGACGAAGCGCAAGGCTGGTCCATTGGCGCGTGCGTGTTTCACCCGCTCACGCAGAGCATCCATCGATAAGGCCGGGCCTGGACACTGTTTGTCCGGATCATGGCTCCCACCGGAGATTTCATCGTGCCCGAGAATCGCGCTCACATCGAGCTCGAGGGTCTGGCAGAGCGATGCACACACAGTGACGAGCGCGTCGAGCTGTTCGGGGCCCGGTTTCGAGCGACGAAAATCCCCGATGCACCCGATCCCGATCCCGGTCACGTTCGCGATCCTCGCGTGCGGCGTAACCCGGTCGAAGGGCACGACCTGCTCGATAGTCCCGTCTTTGGCGATCAAAACGGGATAGGGTATTGCGCCGCCGGTGGCGGACCGTCCGAGCGGATGCTCGAGAAAAAAGCGTGCAGTGTCAGCCGCGGTGTCCGCGAAAGAAGAGTCCTCCTGGGAGACTTCGATGCGATGCACCACGATTCGGTCGATCGCATCGATCGACCGGTGCGCGAGTGCCTCCCACGACGCAACCCGTATGAACTCCACCATGCTCCTTCTCTAGCTGCCCTGCCCTTCAGGGTCAAAAACTTGCGCGATCGATCGGAGCGGGTAGTGTCGGCGTCACATAGGAGGAACGAAAACAATGAGCTACGAAGGTCCTGAACGTCGCGTCCACAACGTATTCGTCACCGCGAACAGCGAATACCACGTCCGCAGCGGTGTCTGCGTCGCGGTGCGCAGCCTGCGCCACGGCGACCTGACCCGTGAGCATCCGGCGGTGGGAAGTCGGCTGCTCGGCGGGATCGGCTACGGCGAGAAGCGTGGCTATAGTGCGCACTATGGCACGCCCAGCAAAGGCGAGAAGATCTGCTTCTCAAACGACCTGCTGACGAGCCCGGTCAACTCCGTGCGTCGCCCGCCGCTCGAAGTGGTCGCCCTCTACGACGAGTGAGGTCAATCGTCGCTGAGCTCGCCGACGACAGAGCGTATTTCTCGCGCCGTGACCGCTAAAAACTTCCAGGCGAGAGCGAGCGCGACGAACGTGAGGCCGCTCGTCAGTCCCCACCACAGACCCACGGCCCCCCAACCGGCGCCAAAGGCGAGCACCAAGCCTACGGGGATACCGACCAGCCAGTGGCCGACGAGATTGCTCGCGAGTGAAAAGCGCGTATTTCCCGCGCCTCGCAGCGCCCCGGCGGCGACCGCCTGTAGACCATCGACGAGCTGAAACACCGCAGCGATGATCATAAGGGTCGTCGCAAGCGGTACGACTTCGTCGCGGTCGATCATGAAGCGTGACAGCGGCTCGCCCGCAAACACCATGATCGTCGCGGACACCATCATCACCATCATCGCGAGTGCCATCGTCGCGAGGCCAGCTCGACGCGCGCCCCGTGCATCCCCGGCGCCCACCGCACGACCGACGAGGACCGCCGCGGCGGCGCCGATCCCAACGCAGATGGAAAACGAGAGGCTCGCATAGATGAGAGCCACTTGGTGGGCGGCCGCCACATCTGCGCCCATGCGCCCCATTAACACGCCGGTGAGTGAAAAGATGAAGACCTCGGCAAAGAGCTGGAGGCCCACGGGCGTACCGACGCTCATGATGCGGCGCGTGAGGTCGCCGTCGATGCGTCGAAAGGAACGGGGGCCGTCGGGAACCTCCACGTAGCGCACCGCCCAGGCGAGGACCGCCGCCTGCGCAAGGGTGGCGACCGTGCTCGCGAGCCCCACCCCAAAGGCGCCAAGCCGAGGAAGACCGAGGGCCGGCAACCCGACCGCGAGCAAAGCGTCATCGCCGAAGAGCACAAGCACGTCCGCCACGACATTGAATAGATTTGCGACCACCGTAGAGATCACGATCGGTCGCGTGAGATGGGCTGACTGGAGGTAAGAGCGGCTGGCGGTCATCGTCAGCCAGGGCAGGATCGAGACGGATCGTGCATCTATGTAGTCCGCAACCCCAGGAGCGAGCTCGGGGACCACGCCGATCGCAGGCAGCGATGACGAAACCGCGAACATCACCAGGACGAGCGGCAGGCTCAGCGCTGTTGCGAGGTAGACGCCCTGCCACAGAGCCCGCCGACCCGCGCGCAGGCGACCGCTGCCCATCGCCTGCGACGCGACCGCATCGAGCCCCATCATCAGCCCCATGCCCAAAACGGAGGCGCCAAAGTAGACGGAATTGCCGATGGAGATCGCTCCGAGGGTCGCGGCATCGACCTTCCCGGCCAGAAACGTGTCGACGAAGCCGAGGAAGTGGTGGCCTACTTGACTGAGCGCGAGCGGCAAGGCAAGGCGCGTGGCAGCGTGAAGCTCAGTGCTCCAGTATCTGGGTGAATCGCTCCGTTTCTCCATCGGTTTGCGGGGCCTGCGATTGGAACCTAACGTGATTGAGATGAAAGACTCATTCCGTGCCGGCGTGGTCCGCCGCTTCAACATCACGGTGGGCGTCGCCGTGACCACCGAAACCTGCCGCGAAGCTCAACGGATTCACGACGCCTCCGAGCTTGCCACGATCGCAATCGGGCGCCTGCTCTCCGCCGCGACCTTGGCCACCTTTTCCCAGAGCCGCAAGGGGCAACTCAGCCTGCAGGTGGTGGGCTCAGGCGTGCTCGGAAACCTGTTCACGGACGTGACCGAGGAGGGCCGGATTCGAACGATGATCAAGAACCCTCAGGTCAGTCTCCCGCGGCTCCCCGGAGAGCTCGCCAAGGGACGGCGGAGTCTTGCCCACGCGTTTCGCGAGGGCCAGCTCGGCGTGATCTGGCAACCGATGGACCGTCCCTTCAGTCAGTCGACGACCTCGCTGGTCAGCGGCGAGCTCGACCGAGACGTCGAGCATTTTCTCGCAACCTCTGAGCAGGTGCGCACCGCCCTCGCGGCCGATCTCCGCATGGACGACGCCGGCGCGATTCACAACGCCGGAGGGGTGCTGCTTCAGGCAATGCCCGACGCAGACCTCGACGCCTTCGCCAAGCTCAGCGACGAAGTGCGCTCCTATGCTGAACGAGACGGGCTCGCCGTCGACCTCGAGGGCCTCGCGAAGAAGCTCGGTGAATCGATCGAGCCGGTGGGCGAGCCCATCCCGTTGCGCTGGCAGTGCCGGTGCAGCTTTGAGCGCGTCCTCGGAGGTTTGGCGATGCTCGGAGTCGAGGACCTCGCCGACATGGTGCAAAAGAAAGAAACCGCGGAGGTCTCCTGCGAGTTCTGCGGCGCCGAGTACCGGGTTCCGCCGTCCGACGTTCGCTCTGTGTATGAGCAAAAAGTAAGACCAGGGAACTAGCCGGCTAAAACGGACGCGTCTCCGCCTGCCTGTAGCGCTGCACCTCGTCGTTCATCGCGCGATAGGAATAAGACAACCACTCAACGCTCCGGGCCACGCGAGAAATGCGCACCTCGTCGATGTCGCCCTCGAACTCGCGAGTGAGCTCCGGGTTCGCGCCGATCAAGAGCTCGGGCTCGATCGCGTTGAGCTCACCGCTCGCTTCACGTTCTTCCACGAGAGCGCCGTCCCAGAAGAGCGCCACCCGCGCACCGTCGTAGCGAAGAGCCACGTGATTCCAACCGTCGCGGGTCCCGAGACGAGTGCTCACGCTGACAGGCCCGTCCCTGGTACGCAGGCGCCCTCCCCAGCCCTGCAGTACGACATCCCACCAGATCTGCCAGAAACGTCCTTCATCGTCACCCTCGGCCTCGCCTCCGACGCCGATGATGTGGGGAAAGAGATTCGGAAAACCCCGCGGTCGTGCCCAGGCCTCGAGGGTGATCGCCTCGGTCACGGGCTCGAGGGCTGAAAGATCGACAACGATTCGATCGTCCTCCCCGTCGAAGCGCTGCGCGCCTCCGAGGCGTCCGTCCACCGCTTCGTTGCCCTCCTGCTCGCCGTCGAGGCCGCTCGGACTCGAATCGAAGTGCAGCGCCTCTGTCGATTCATCGTCGGCGGATTCTCCGAGGTGCCAAACCCCGACATACGCCTCGCTCCAGGCGTTGGCGCGCGACGCGGCGTCGGTGCAATCGTAGTACAACCAGATGCGTGTGCTGTCGCCAGCGTCGAGTCGAACGAGGCGCACCCAGATGACCGATTGGCCCGCGCTATCCCATCGCTCGATCTCGTGGGCGAGTAACTCCCTCTCGCTGAAAAAGCGCACGTGCTCGGACGAGGCGAGCGCATAATCAATCCGCGATGGGTCGAGCAGCACTGGCACGTTGAGGTCGCTGAGTGGTACTTCCGGATCCGCGAGATCGATTGACGAGCGGCGTCCGCACTCCGGCGCATGCCATTCGCTGCCGACCTGAAGCGCTGAGCGCAACACCCGAGTTTGGCCGTCCGGGTCGCGGACCTCGATGTCGTAGCGGCCCGGTGCAAGAGCCTCGGCGGGAAGCGTCGCACGCAGACGCCTCCCATCCATGAGCGCGACCTCCTCGAGCTCGACGGCTCCCGCCCGCACCCCGTAGGAGCCGAGTCGTGGTTCCTCGCCGCGGTAGCTGACGGTGACCGGAACCGGGAAGCTACCGTCGAGCTCGAGCACGGAGGCGACCTCGGCCTCGACGACTTCGGGCGTCACGGAGAGGAGCTCAAACTCCGGCGTCGTCACCTTCGTGCAGGAGACGAAGAGCAGAAGGCATGAGAGGAGAACAGCTCTCATCGCCCCTATCGTAGCCGCGACTCAGCGCGGCGTCCGAAGAGATCTGCAAGAAAATGTCACGTCGAAGGTCACCGACGGGTCGGTGTGGGGCTCGCCGTCCTGATAGCAGTAGACGCGGGCGAGACGATTGACCTGGGCGTCCGTACGCTGAGCCTCGCGCACGGCCTCGCGGATCACCGCGCCCTCACTGCACACAAAGACGCCGTCGCGCTCTACTCGGCGGTGCACTTTCATGTCCACACCCTTGACCCCGAGCTCGACCCGGGTGTCTGCGCTCCGGAGCGTACGCATGTCGATCAGGCCAACCGCGAGCTCCGCGCCGACGGTCATGGCCCCCGCATAGAGCGCGCCGCCCTGATCGCGCGTTCGAAACGTATGAGGAATACGAACCACCGCCCGTTCCAGGGTCAGCTCTTCCACCCGCGGCCCAACGAAGAACACCATCGGCACCCGCGTCAGCCCATAGCCGTGCAGCGCCAGCGTTTCGCGTGCCTTGGTGGGCATGCGCTCGACCGCGTCGTTGAATGCCGAGCGTCCCGCGAATCGAATTCTCTCTACCGCCTCGCTGACCGCCATGTCGCTTCTCCTTCAGGAGGTAGAAGCGATCCAATCCCTCGGATTCTTGAGTACTTCGGCTATTTTCGCCTCTTCGGAGCCGGGCTCCGGCTGCACGTCGTACTCCCAACGTGCATGGAGCGGGAGCGACATCAAGATGCTCTCGATGCGACCGCCGGTGCGCAGGCCAAAGGTGGTGCCCCGATCGTAGACCAGGTTGAATTCGACGTAGCGCCCGCGCCGCAACATGCGCCAGCGCTCCTGCGCTTCGGTATACTCCGCGTCTTTCCGCTTCTCCACCAGCGGTACGTAGGCGGGAACGAAGGCCTCGGCGCACTCCTTCGAGAACGCAAAGAGCGTGCCTGGGTCTCGATCGTGGAGGTCGTCGAAGAAGATCCCGCCGACGCCGCGGCATTCCTCCCGATGCGGAATATAGAAGTATTCGTCGCACCACTTTTTGAAGCGTGGATAGAACTCAGGGTCGTGACGGTCGCAGGCCTCTTTGTGAACGCGGTGAAAGTGCCGTGCATCTTCCTCGAAAAGGTAGCTCGGGGTGAGGTCGGCCCCACCACCGAACCACCAGGACCCGTCCTTTGAGCCGTCGCCCCGCTCGAAATAGCGATAGTTGCAGTGCGCGGTCGGGGCCATCGGGTTGCGAGGATGAATGACTACCGAAACACCGGTGGCAAAGAAGTCGAGGTCCGCGTCGCCGAGGCTCTTTCCGCCGCCCATCTTGCTGGCCGCTTCCTGCGAGAGCGTACCGTACACGACGGACACGTTGACCCCGGCTTTCTCGAAGACGTTGCCGTCCTGAAGCACGCGGCTGGTCCCTCCGCCCCCGCCCTCGCGCTCCCAGCTCTCCTCGCGGAAGGAGGTGCCGTCCACCTCAGCGACCGCATTGCAGATCTGGTCTTGCACCGAGCGGACCATCCGCTCCATCTTTTCACGCATTTCGAGGCTCATAGGGCTCCCATAGTTCAGCGCTCGCTGAGATGCGAGTGGTCGCGTTTGACCGAAGTCGTTTGATTCACCCCGAGCGGCCGGACTAGTTTCCGTCCCATGACAGCCATCAACGATTCCCTGTTTCTCCGCGCTTGCCGACGCCAACCCACCGAACGCCCGCCCGCATGGATGATGCGCCAAGCGGGCCGCTACATGCAGGAGTACCAGGAGGTCCGGGCCGAAGCGGGAGGCTTTCTCGAGCTGTGCCTGAATCCCCCTCTCGCCGCGAAGGCGACCCTCGATGCCCAGCGCATTCTCCAGACGGACGCAGCGATCATCTTCAGTGACATCACTTTGCCCGGCCAGGCGATGGGGCTTTCTCTGAGCTTCTCGCCAGGTCCGGTCTACGACGACCCCATCCGCACGATGGCGGACGTGGAGGCGCTGAAAAATGTCGATCCCGACCGCGACCTGTCGCCGGTGATGGAGGCGATTCGCCTCACGCGCGCAGGGCTCCCGGACGACGTGTCACTGATTGGTTTCTGCGGCGCACCGTTTACCCTCGCCGGCTACATGATCGAAGGAAAGCCGGGAAAGAACTGGGTCGAGATGAAGCGCTTGCTCTATGGGTCGCGTGACGTGTTCGACGCGCTGATCGACCGAGTGGTCGAGACCGTGATCGCCCATGCGCGGGCTCAGCTCGCCGCTGGGTGTGACACGGTGCAGCTCTTCGACAGCAACGCGGGCGAGCTCGCCCCGGAGGAGCTGCGCGAGGTGGCCTTCGAGTCGACGCGGCGCTGCATCGAAGGGATCCGTGATCTCGGCGCACCGATCATCTACTTCCCCCGCGGCGCTGGTGCGCACCTCGAAACCGCGGCGGAAGTAGGCTGCGACGTATTGGCCGTCGATTGGACCGTGGACCTGCGCGACGTCACCGCACGTTTGGGTGACCGGGTCGCTCTGATGGGCAACCTCGATCCAACGGCACTCCTCGCGGATGAAACATCGGTGCGTGCACGCACGAAGGCCACGCTCGAAAAAGCGCGGGGCGCGAAGGGCTACATCTTCAATCTGGGGCACGGCATCCTCCCGCCGACCCCCGTGCCGAACGCCAAAGCGGTGATCGAGACCGTCCGCACCTTTCGGCGGTGACGTGAGCAAAGGGGAAGACGAACCCGACGGGGGGCCCGGTTCGCCGGAGGAAAGGCCCGCGAAGGAGTCGCTGGAGCAGACCCCGAGAATTCGCAAGCAGATCCCCCTGGACGTCCTCGACCTGCAGGCCAAAACGTCTAGGGCCGACCGAGTTCTGCGCATTCAGCGTTGGGTTCGCATGGGCTTCATCGCCCTCATCGGGATCGGAGCGCTCCTCTGGTATCTCGACACCCGGGAGCAGCGGCAAATCCCCCCGGCGAGGCGGCCAGCCGTTGAGCGCGTCGATCGAGAGGTCCTCCGGCAAAGCACCGGCGCTGGCGCTCGCGTCCGACCGATGCTCGGCGAGACCAAATCGATGATGCTCGTGGTACGCAGCGAGCCACCCGGCGCTGTCCTGACCGTCGACGGGGTCGAACGGGGCGAAACCCCTGCGGGGCTCGACACACGCTGCGAGAAGGGCCGGCCGGTGATCCTCGAGCTCGAGGCTAAGGGCTTTCGGCGCTGGCGACGGGAAATTCCCTGCCAGCCCGGACTCGAGCTCACCTTTGAGCCGAAGCTCAGCCCGCGGCGCTGAGGCGTTGGCGACGGGCCCGGTGGGCCGCTTCGAGCTCTTCCGTGAGCTCGAAGCCGGTCGGATCATCTTCGACCTTCCAGCGCTTGTGAAGCCACAACCATTGGTCCGGGTAGCGGCGAATGACCCCTTCGAGCCATCGATTCAGCTTGTCCGTATTGTGCCGAAGATTCGCCTTGCGATCCTCGTAGGGCTCTTCGAGTGCCATCGGCGGATCGACCTCCCAGACGTGCCGCGGCGAGAGGCCCTCCCGGTGAATGTGCGAGGTGATGAGCGTCGCCCCTGTGCGGAGTGCGAAAAGTGCTGGCGCGGGGGTCGTGGAGGCGAGCATACCGAAAAACTCGGTGGCCATGCCACGATGGGGCGGCATGTGCTGGTCGATCACGAACGCCACGACCATTCCCTTCCGCAATGCACGAATGATCTCGCGCTCTGAACCCTTAGGGAGGATGGGCAAGATCCCCGCAGCCCTGCGCTGACCGAAGAAGAAATCGTGCCCGGGCTTCCAGTGAATGTCTTTATAGATGATCGCGAGCGGCATCCCCCGGTAGGCTTGACTGACACCGAGCAAGTCGAAGTTACCCACGTGTGCGGTGACGGCGACCACTCCCTTCCCCCGATCGATCGCGGCCTGCATGTGCTCGTAGCCTCGACGTTCAACGAGGCGCTCGCTCTCGCGTTCGTTCGTAAGGGGAAAGCGCAGGGCCTCGACACCGAAGAGCGCCTGCTGCTGCAGACAACGGCGGATCACCCTTCGTCGCTCCTTGCGGCCGAGCTCCTGGCCGAGTGCGCGCTCGATGTTGCGCAAGGCCACCGACCGGCGAAAAGGCAGGAGATGAAACCATAGCCAGCCAACTGTCCGACCGAGGGCAAAGGCCCAGCGTTCGGGCAGCAGACAGAAGAGCTTGCTCAAAAAAGGCAACACGCTGCCGACCTCTGCCAAAAGGACCGTTACGACACAAATCCCCTACTCCGGGGGCGCGGATGATCCGTCAACCTCCCTGTGCACTCGAAGGCTCTCCTACGCAACCTCGCTGCCCTCGCGCAGGTTGCGCCGGTCTTGGCGGAGCGGCTCACCTTTTCCGTGAGCTCTGAGCACGTCCGCAGTGTCCGTGGCGGGCGGACGATCCGCTACCGGCGTCGGGATCACGGCCTCGAAGGGGGATACCCGCAGCAGGCGCCCGCCGTGCAAATCCGGGCCGTGGGGGCGAGCGACCCTTTAATCGTGGCTCAGTGGCTCGCCGCCGGCGCGACGGTTCACCTCTGGGATCGCGACCCCTGGCTGATGCGCACCTTTCTCGACGCGCACGATTTCAGCTCGGCAATCCAACGCAAGCAGCTCACGCTCCACCTGGGCGCTGACCTGATCGACATCGTTCTCGTGCCCGGGGTGATCGTGACCCATCGAAGTCTCGGGCTGCTCTACCGCGACGCGGTGGCGCTCCTGGAAACACGAACCCTGCCTCGCGCGATCGTGGTGGAAGGGGAGCTCTTCGTAGACGACGCGGTCGAGGCGGTCCAGGCGGAGGGTTTCAGCGTCTATCGCATGGACGTCGCCGTGCCTTCCCTCGAGGAGATCGCCTACACGATTCTTCGCCTTCGACCGCGCTTCGTCCTGAGCATCAATCACCGCCCGGGACTGGGGTTGCTGTGCGCCACCCGCAGTGTTCCACTCCTCACCTGGGAGGTCGACCCAACGACCACTCGCTGGCAGCCACGGGAAGACCATGCGCACGTGTCGCTCTTCACGTACCGGCCCAGCACCCTCCCGCTCTTGCGACGTGTTGGCTTTCTCTCACCGCGCGGCTTGCCCCTCGCGAGCA
Organism: uncultured Bdellovibrionales bacterium; assembly: GCA_964468125.1. Lineage (GTDB taxonomy): Bacteria > Myxococcota > XYA12-FULL-58-9 > XYA12-FULL-58-9 > CAYXVF01 > CAYXVF01. The sequence continues at coordinate 10,090 of CAYXVF010000035.1, forward strand.
ACCCGAATCGGCGAGTCCCAACCCCGTCGGAGAACGTTCCAGCCCTGACACTCGTCGGCCGCAGCATGGTCCTGGAAGCGGGCGAGCACGAGCAAAAGCTCCTGACGATGCTGCGCGAGCCAAAGGCCGAGCTCGACGCGGTCTTCGCCTCCCAGCGGCGAGATTGGTCGACCTATCGGATCCCCGAGCTCGTCGAGGAGCGACTCCCTTCGAGCCTGGCACAGGCCGACCCCGAGACCGATTTCGTTCAGCTCGTCGGCGAAATCGCGGCCGCAGAGAAACGCGTTGCCGTGGCCGAGCGTCTGGTCCCCATGGGTCTCGTCGCTTGGGGTGACGCTGGATGGCGCAGTGTTGCGGGCTTAGACTACCGCGGACCCGCGCGGCACACCGAGGAGCTCAACCGCATCTACAGCAACAGCGTCGTCAACGTAGACCTCAGTCGGCTCTACCAGGAGGACATTGTGACCATGAGAGTCTTCGATGTCCTGGCCTGCGGCGGATTCGTGCTCTCGCCCCACAACGAAATGCTCCAGGAGCTCTTTGACGTCGGTGAAGAGCTCGACTCCTACCGGTGTCTCGACGAGCTCGCGGACAAGAGCAGTTTCTATTTGCGTCACAGGAAACGTGCGCGAGAGATCGCTCTGCGTGGCCGAGCACGGGTTCTGCGCGACCACACCATCCAACAGCGCCTTCGCGAGATGCTCGCGCAGCTCCCCGCTCAAGTCCCGGCCCAGGGGGCCGTTCTAGAGGGAGAGATCGGAGGTGCCTTGTGAAGAGTGTTCGCGTGTTGGCGCTCCTTGCGCTCGCCGCGGGCTGCAGCGGCGGCGGCGATGAGGAGCCAGGGGCGGAGGCCCAAGGCGAGGAAGGCACGGAAAGCAACGCCACTCCCGACGTGCTTCGCGAACGCTATACGATCACGACGAGCGGGACGAATGTGGACGGCGAGCTGTGCATCAACGGCGCGTGTATCGCCAGCTGGACGAACGGCAGCGATGAAAGAACGCTGGTGCTCGACGGATGGCTCTTGCCCGGTCGAAATGCGGTCACGGTGGCGCTCGCGGCGAGCGACAACCGCCCACCACCGCGCAGCTTTCGCGCGAGCGTCGATCGCGAACGCTGGTACGCGGACACGGCCCGCGGCGTGCTCGAGAGCGTGCTCGAGTTCCACTGGCCCATCGGCGTCGTCTACGACCTAAGCGAAGAGCGGCGCCTGCGGCGCGAGCACCTGGAGCCGCGCGGCTTGGAAGAGGGCGTTGTCCGGGCGCTCGAAGACGGCACCTATCCGAGCAACGAAACGCTCAAAGCCCGCGGCGTGGCCGAACCGGAATCGCTGATCGGGGAGCTCGACGCGAGGATTGAAGAGCACCGTGCGTCCGTGCGCGCGAAGACCGTCGAGCACGAGCTTCCGCACGCCTATCAACTCGCCTTCGAGGTGGAAGTCGACCTCGGGACTGAGCTCTGGACGCGGGCCGAAGCGGTCGAGTTGAGCGACGAGGATCGGGAAGAGCTCCTATCGATGCTCGCGCAACTACACAGCGCTGTGGCGCAGCGACGACTGAAGGACGTGGTCGAGCTCTTGACCTACGCGGCGGTCGACACGGGCCGAGCCCAAGAGCAGCCAGAGGACCACGCGACGCGCGCGCTCGAGTTTCGATTGAAGCGGCTCTTTGGAAGGAAACGCGGCTACAGGGTCTCGAAGCTCAAACCCCGCGAGCTCGTGTTCGAGGCACTGGCATCGAGAAAGCTCGTGACACTCACCCATGTCGACGGAAGCCCGCCGATCACAGTCCGGTCACGGGAGGGCCAAGCCGCGTTTCAGCCCTACTTCGCGCGGGTGGACGGGCGATGGTTGATCGCCCGAACCAACGAGATCTGACCCGGGCGAGCGACCTGCTCAGCGCCGATCGCCCAAGATCCTGAGCAAGAACAAGAACAGGTTGATGAAATCGAGGTAGAGACTCAGCGCGCCTCGCAGGGCGAGATTCCCGCCTTCGCCGCGAGCATCATAAAGGTTCTTGAGCTTTTGAGTGTCATAAGCGGTGAGACCCGCGAAGACGAGCACACCGCCGTAGTTGATGATCGTGAAGAGCGCGCTCGACGCGACGAAGATGTTCACGACCGACGCGATGATGATCCCGATGACCCCGAAGAATAGGAACTGGCCCATCGGAGAGAGATCGCGTTTCGTGACCATTCCGAAGAGGCTCAAACCAGCGAAGGAGCCGCCGCTGATCAGAAAGACCTGGAAGATGGACTCCTGGGTGTAGATCAGGAAAATCGCCGAGAACGTCAGGCCGTTTAGCGCCGAGTACGCGAGAAACATCGCCGCCGCTTTGCCCGTGGGCATCCGGTGGGCCTTCGAGCTGAACGACCAGACCATCGCGAGTTCGGCGATGATGACCCCGTAGAACACGATCGAGTTACCCAGGACGATCGAGGCGATGGCGGGCGTGTTCGCCACGATGAAGGCGACGAGCCCTGTGAGTCCTAAACCGAGGGACATCCACTGGTAGGTCTTCCAGAAAAAGTCAGCCCGGTCGGCGGAGCGGGTTCTCGACTCGGCGCGTCCGAGCGCACTTCGATAGCTTGCAGGTTCCATGGACGCAGTGTGGGGCTGCGTGGGTCCCAGTCAAGGCTTCCGAACGGACCGCTGCCCCGGGCGGTAGCGCGCTTCCACGTGGCCTTCGAGCTGCTCCGAATAGAAGTAGACCTCGCGTAGCTCACCGGTGGCGTAGCGCCGCGCTTGGTCATTGAAATGGGGCGAATCCGGGCGATTCGAGAGCCCCCCGACGGTCACCGCCCGCGCGCGCACCCGCTCCCCAAACTCGACCACCGCCACAAAGCTGTTGCCGCGGGTGCCGTACCAGCGGCGTGTCCCCGCCTTCGGCGCCGCGCCGAAGGCCGCGAGCGCCCCCCAGCGCCCGGAGACGAATCCCACGGGGATCGACGGGGCTGAATCGTCGTAGGCCAGATCAATCGCGCCGCTCAGGCGCTGAAAACGATTCACCTCGCCCCAGGGCGTTCGCCAGTCGCCAAAATCGCTCTCGATGCGCGTGAGGGCGTCGGCCAGCGTCTCGAGCAGGACCTTCGGCGGCAGCCGCGCCAGACGCTCGAGAAGCGGCACGTCACTCACCCCTCCCGGCGGCCGATGATCGCTCAGCAGCGCGGTCCCCCAGAACACCGCCACGGTCGTCGCGACCGACTCCGTGCTCCACCGCCTATCCCACGCCCGAAGAAGCGCGACCGATTGCTTCAACTCCGCGCGTTCCGATGGGGGGAGCGCGTCGTATGCCGCGAAAAGAGGGGGGAGCAGCAGGTCGAACGCGGGCAGGGCCTCGTCGAAGGCGAGGTCGACCAACCCATCGAGGGTGAGCGCTTCCGCCCCCTTGAGGAGCGCAAGGGCGTGCACCCCGCGCGCGTTCTCCGACCCGGCATCCATGTAGGGTGGATAGTCTCCACGCTTCGGACTGTTCGCCCCCGCCGACGAGTAGGGCCAATTGTTCGTGTTCTGAACCCAACCATTCGGCGGATTGATCGCATTCGGACTCTCGTCGATCGCATGCACCTCGTGCCAATCGGTGGCCGGATCGCTTCCGTCCACCGGCTTTGAGTAGTCGAGGTTCGGGTCGCGCACCGGTACGAAGTTGGAGTGCAGGTAGGCGATGTTGCCCTCGGCGTCGGCGAAGACCGTGTTATTCGACGAATTCGTGTGGGCCTCCATGATCGCGAGGTACTCGGTCAGGTTCTTGGCCTTGGTGCGGGTGTAGGACTGAATCAGGGCCTTCATCGGCTCTTCCATCAGGGCCACCGCGATCCATTTGCCGTCTTCCGAGCGGACGATCGGACCGTGATGCGTGCGATAGGTCTCGAACTGACGCTCGGCCAAACCGTCACCGGTTCGATAGCGGACGGTGATGGTCTTCACCTCCACCGGACGCACCTCATCGCCGTATCGGTAGAAGAGCTCGCCGTCGCGCTCGAGCACCACTTCGGCGAACTCGTCGATGTTGTCCACCCGGCTCGACGTGTGCATCCAGCCGGCAGTCTCGTTGAAGCCCTGATAGACGAAGAACTGGCCCCAGGTGAGCGCACCGTAGGCGTTCAAGCCTTCGTCGCTCGTCACGTGCGCCTCGTGGCGGAAAAAGAAAGACGTGTGCGGGTTGATCAGAAGAAGCGCGTTACCGTCGCGGGTGAGCCCCGGCGCGATTGCGATTCCGTTGGATCCCTGCGGCTCCTCGAGGGCGCCCGTGGGAGAGAGCTCCTCGCGCGGTGCACCACCGTAGAACGCTTCGAGGTCGGCCACCCGCACGCGTTCGATGTCGCCGCCGATACTCCCTTCGCTGAACGTGAGCGCCATCCAAGGCTCAAAACGCGCGAGGACCCGCGGCTTCACCTCTGGGTGCGTGTGCAGGAAGAAATTCAATCCATCCGCCCAGCCATCCATCAACGCGCGCAAGAACGGCGGACTCTCGGCATAGAGCTGCTTCATTTCCGACGGATCGACGAAGAGCTTCATGCGGAGGTCGGTGAAAAGCTTCTTCTCGCCATGAGCCTCGGCGAGCCGCCCCTGGGAGAAGAGAAAGTTCTCTTCGATCCGTGGGAAATCGTCTTCCGCCTGGGCGTACATCAGGCCGAAGACCGCATCGGCATCGGTGGGCGCTTCGATGTGGGGGACGCCCCAGTCGTCGCGGGTGATGGTCACACCGGCGGCGCGAGCCTGCCAGCGTTCGAGCTCGCTTTGGGCCTTTGGGGCTGGCGCGGGCGCAGGCGTGCAGGCCACGAGCGCCAGGGCCGAGCAGACGAGGATTCGCATTCGGCGATAGTGCAGTGAATCGGTGGCGAATTCGAGGGGCCGCAGGTACGGCCGGGCTTCTCTTTCTCGCATCAACTCGCTAGGACGCCTGCTTCGAGAGCAAAAATGAGTGTAATCATCCCCACCCTCGCCTGCTTCGCGGTCTACGCCGCGGGCTATCTGTTCTACTCGCGCTTCCTGTCCGAACGCCTCTACGGTCTCTCCGATGTGCGACCGACGCCCGCGCACACGCTGACCGACGGGGTCGACTACGTGCCCGCAACGAAACCCGTCGTGTTTGGCCACCACTTCGCGTCGATCACGGGACTCGCGCCCATGTTGGGTCCCGCCGTCGCGGTGGTTTGGGGCTGGCTCCCGGCGATGCTGTGGGTCGTCTTTGGCGCGATTCTCGTCGGCTGCGTGCACGACTTCTCGGCGCTGGTGGTTTCCCTTCGGGCCAAGGGCATGTCGATCGGGAAGGTGGCCGAAGGGATCATCGGGCCGCGCGCCAAGACGCTGTTCCACCTCGTGATCTTTTTCGGAGTCGCGCTCGCCATGGGCGTCTTCGTATACGTGATCGGCACCCTGTTTCAGGTGGAGCTCGCTCCAGGCGTGGACGGTCAACCGGGGCCTCCCGGCTATCCGGGCGCGGTCACCCCGTCGGTCGGTCTCATCGGCCTCGCGCTCATCCTGGGCTACCTCTTCTACAAGCGTGGCTTGCCCCTCGGCCCCCTCGCCGCCGCCGCGTTTGTGGTGTCTTTGGGTTTCGTTTGGCTCGGCTACGCCTACCCCACGATGGGCCTCGACCCGGCGCTTTGGCCCTCGCGGAGTCCCTGGGTCTACTCCCTACTCTTCTACGCATTCATCGCTTCCGTGTTGCCCGTGTGGGTGCTGCTCCAAGCGCGGGACTTCGTGAACTCGCTCCTGCTGTATCTGGGCCTAGGCGCAGCCTACGTCGGCCTCCTAGTGGCAGCTCCCGAGTTTCAGGCGCCCGCCTTTCGCGGTGAAGTCGAAAACGCCCCGAGCATGCTGCCCTTCGTGTTCATCATCATCGCCTGCGGGGCGGCGAGCGGATTTCACGGCCTCGTGTCGTCGGGCACGACCGCCAAGCAGCTCGATCGGGAATCCGACGCTCGCTTCGTCGGCTACGGTGGCATGATCGCCGAGAGCCTTCTCGGCCTCCTCGCGGTCCTCGCCACCACCGCCGGGTTCACGAGCCGTGAGGCCTGGCACGTGCACTACGCCAGCTGGGATACGGTGCAGGGACTCGGCAAGAACATCGCCGCCTTCATCGCGGGAACCGCCAAGTTCATCGCGGCGCTCGGGGTTCCCGAGGGCCTCGGCGGCGCCTTCATCGCGGTGGTGGTGGTTTCCTTCGCGCTCACGACACTCGATTCGGCGACCCGGCTGTTGCGCTACAACATCGAGGAGATCGGCGAGACCCTCGGCCTGAAGATAAATCGCTACGTCAGCTCCATCGCCGCGGTGATGGTCATCGGCGCCTTCGCCCTCTACCGAGTGGACGGAAAACCTGCGGCGCTCGCTCTTTGGACACTCTTTGGCACGACGAACCAGCTCTTGGCGGGACTCACCCTGCTGACCGCGACTCTCTACCTAAAGCAGCGCGGCCGCTCGGTTTGGTTCACCGGCGTCCCGGCAGCCTTCATGCTCCTGTCGACGGTGCTCGCGATGAGCCAGAAGCTGACCGAATTCTTCGACAAGGGGCAGTGGTTACTCTTCGTGGTGGGGGGGACCCTCTTCGTGCTCGCGGCTTGGCTCGTCGTAGAAGCGTTCATCGTGATGCGCAGCAAGCGGCGCGAAGAGGGCTGGGACGTGGAAATGCCCGGGCTACGAGGCGGCGCCGAATCGGCCGCGACTTCCTGAGAGTCGCGTTCCGACTCCTCAGCGCGTTGAGGCCTCGCCATGAGCGACTCGCGCCCGTACTCGCACGACGCATCGAGAAGTGATCGAGCCGGTCTTGCGGCGGTTCAGCGCGTTCGCACGCAGCGCACCTGGCGCTCGCCGCTCTTGCTCCCAGCCCGCGATTCGCCGGAGCCGAAATCTACTTCCCAGGCCTGACCGGGATCGTTTGCATCCGAAGTCGAGCTCCAATAGCCCTCGGGCGCTGCATCGGGGAACACGTTCGAGTCGATCAGGAGCGTTCTTTCTCGCACGTTGATGAGGCTCGCCAGCTCCACCCGGCTCGGAAGCCGCCAATCGGAGGCGCCACTGAGCGTTAAGCCATTGCAGTAGGAGAGCGCTTCGAGCCAGCTACTCGCGGGCGCAGTACCCGTCTGCTCCCAATCCAAACCCGTTCGCCGGTCGACGACCACACCCGCATTAAATCCGAATCGACGCTCAGAGATCGGGGACCGACCGCCACGCACGCACTGCACAGCTCCGGCGGACTCGCTCGCCTCGCGCTCGATGCGGCCGCTGCCGAAGTCGACGGACAACACTCCGAGAACCACGACCGACGCGGTCCAGGACTTTTCGCCCGGGGCCATGGGAAAACTACTCGCGTCTAGGGTGGGCGTGGAGGTTCCGCCGGAATCGACGAGCGATTGGAGCTCGTAGATGTCCGGGAGACGCCAATCGCCGCCGGCCCAGCCATCTTGCTGGCAGAGGTCGTGAGCGTCCGACCAGGGCACACGTTCGAGGGCTCCTGCGCCACAATCCGCTCCGGTTTGCCCCACGAAGCAGCCGCGCCAGCTCAGGCCCGTGGCGTTGTCGAGCACCACCGCTTCCGCCTCCGTCGACCGCGTGAACCGGTCGCCCTCCGCGAACTCCGTGTCCCACCCCGTTTGCGCGTCTTGGCCGCACCAGGGATTGCAGGACTCGCATGCGATGGGGGAGCTGTCATCAAAACAGACCCGTTGATTCGTATCGCCGAGCACAAAGCCAGGACCACCGATATTGCAGCCAACGGAGGTACACACTTCGGGCCTACACACGAGGTCGTAACACCAGCCGTCGTCGCAGGGCGTGAAGTCCGGGAAGTCGTTGCACTCCTGGCAATCGCCCGCCCCTTCGCAACCGAAGACGCCGGGGCATTCATCGTCCGGATCTATGCCCGAGGTCACGGGCAGGCACGTCCCGTCCGTCCCGCCGGTCTCGGCTCCCAAACACGACACGCAGACGATCGAGTCACACTCGCGGTCGCAGCACACTCCGTCGGAGCACACCCCGCTGCCGCACTCTTCGTCTTGCGCGCACGCGTCCCCGAGCTCGCGCTCGAGCTGAAAGAAGAGATCTCCACACGCGGCCGACGAGATGGCGATAAGGACGATGAGCACGTTCCGCATCGGACTACTCCCCGAGCTCTTCATCGCGGGGAATGCAGATGCGCTGTGGAAGGCGGCGCCCGGTCTGCTTCTCCTCGTAGCACACCATCTCCACTTCTTTTCGTCTCGGCTGTTGCCAGAGGTAGGCCCCCAACGCCGTGCCCACCGCCGCCACGAAATACCCCCCGAGTGCGAGGGCGGAGTAGCCGCGGTTGGCACCGATCGCGTCGAGGTCTCCGTCACGGATCGCGTCGGCGCTGTTCGCCGCGCCCAAATGTCCGGCGGTTGCCATGGCGGCCCCGAGCCCGAGCCCACCCCAAAAGGTAAGGTTCCCTTCCCGAGTGTAGTACTCGATGGCGCTTGCCTCGAGCATCACACTCAAGGTCTGCGCCACTCCAGCTTCGGTAGTAACCCGCCGGGTCGCGATGTCGTAGCCTTCTGCTGTCACCCGAACCTCGTGTATCCCTGGAGCGAGCGGCACTTCGAGCGGCGCATTGCCGAAGGGCTTGCCATCGACAGAAACAGTCGCTCCCACCGGTACGGTCTCCACCGTGACCTGTGCCTGCTTCCCTCCTTCGGCGCCACGAGCGGCGGCGGGGATGAGCAAGGCGACGACGAGGAGGCCCCCGCGAAGGGCAAAACCTGGGGGATTTAGCATAACTGGAGTAGATCGAGCTTCTCGTGCTGTTAGTCAACGACGCGGATCAAGGCGCGCCGGCGGCAACACGCTACGCCTGAGTCAACCGATGATGACCTCGATCATTCTCGCGCTCCTATTGAGCCCCACGGTGGGCGCGAACGGCGCCGGTGGAGTCACCCTCGAGGTCTTCGTTCGGCCCGGGTGCTCCTACTGTGCCGAGGCGAAGGCGTTCCTCGAGACGCTCGAGGCAGAGAATCTTTCGATCCGCTATTATGATGTCGTAGAAGAGCCGGAGGCACTCGAGCGCTTGCGTGCTCTCGGTGAAGAGACAGGCACGGGCGCTCTCGCCCTGCCCGCCTTTTATGCGAGCGGCCGGCTCGTGGTCGGGTTCACCGAACCTGAGACGACAGGACCGAAGATCCTCGCGATGCTCGGTCGGAGCGAGCCACCTGCGGCGGATCTTCGCGCGGTGGAGCTGCCCGTGTTTGGGACCGTCTCCCTCGATTCCTACGGGCTGGTCGGCTTCACCGTCCTCTTGGGCCTCGTCGACGGCTTCAACCCCTGCGCGATGTGGATCCTCTTGTTCCTCCTGTCGCTTCTGGTCCACGTTGGCAGCCGTACGCGCATGTTCTTGATCGCCGGCACCTTCGTGCTGGTGAGCGGCATCGTGTACTTCGGCTTCATGGCCGCTTGGCTCAACATCTTCTTGCTGATCGGCGTCAGCGTCGTAGTGCGTGCCCTCCTCGGCGGCCTTGCGCTGGTCGTAGGTGCGATCAACATCAAGGACTTCCTTGCGTTCAAGCGAGGCATTTCGCTCTCGATTCCGGACTCGGCGAAACCCTCGCTCTATCGCCGGGTCAACCGCATCCTGCGGGCGGAGCACCTGGGAGCAGCCCTCGCGGGTGTCACCGTCCTTGCGGTGCTCGTGAATTTCGTCGAGCTCCTGTGCACCGCGGGTCTTCCTGCGGTGTATACGCAGATCCTCGCATCGCAGGAGCTCAGCACGGGAGGCTACTACGCTTACCTCGCGCTCTATAACCTGGCCTACATGGCCGACGACGGCTTGATGGTGGGGGTCGCCGTAGCTACCCTGAGTGGCACAAGGTTGCAGGAGAGCGGCGGCCGCTGGCTCAAGCTCGTCAGCGGGCTCGTAATGGCCGCGATCGGCCTGCTCCTCTTGTTCAAGCCGGAGTGGTTGTCATGGGGAGCCTAGTCGTCGTCGCTCTGCTTCAGATGAGCCCCACGCAGCTCGGCGGCTGCGAGCTCTGGGAAGAGGTCGTCACCCACGTCGAGAGAACCGGAGCCTGGGCCTGCATCCAGCAACACAATGCGCTCGGATCGGACACGGCGTTGCGCAATCCGGTCCGCGTCCGTCTCACCGACGGGCAGCGGACGACAGTGACGAGCTGCGAGGAGGGCTCGAAAGATCTCCTGACGGTCTGGCCGAGATCGAAGGATGCGAGCCGCATCCGTCATCAGGTCGACGTCGATGCAGAGCAGGCAACGATCACCGTCGGCGACACCCCTCATCGCTTGCACGGGGCGAGCGCCGAGCGTCTCCGCGCCGCAGCCACCGACTTGGCATCGTGCAAGCGCTGCCCCCACGTGGGCTTTCTCCTACCGAGCGCCGTCCTGATCGCCGTGAGCGTTCCCGTGAAGGACGACTGCGACGGCCTCGTCCGGCGCCTCGAGCTCTTTCACCTACCCCGCTGACCGACGCTCAAGACTCAGGGTCCCCGCACCGCGAAGGTCTCGAAGCCGTGTCCGGGCCAGACACTCGGCAAGACTCGGCCAGCGAGGCGAGGCGCCGAGCCGTGCTGGTCGCGACAGTGTTGAAGCACGTAGTGGCGCGCTCCCGCGCCTCTCACCCTCTCCATCAGCGTCCGCAGGTAACGATCACCGTCGAGGCCCGGCATGGCGGTGGTCCGCACCTCGAACGGCACGCCCGAGTCGGCCAATAGCTCGAGGCTCCGCCAGGCACGCTCCCCCGAGGCGGGTACGCCGGTCACCCGTGGATAGTCCTCGGGCAGGGCTTTGATGTCGAGCCCGACCCAGTCCACGCGAGAAAGCACGGACTGGAGCCGCTTCGGATAGGCGCCGCCGGTGTGAAGGCCGATTTTGAATCCGAGCTCGCGAACCTCGTCGATGGCCACGGGAAGCACGCTTTGCGCCGTTGGCTCGCCCCCGCTGAAAACCACCGCGTCGAGAAGTCGCCGGCGTTTCCTGAGAAACGCCATCACCTGCGACCATGGAATTCGCGTTGATGCGCCTGCCAATAGATGTCCGTTGTGACAGTACTGGCATCGCCACGGGCATCCCTCGGCGAAAAGCACCGCGGCGAGCTCGCCCGGATAGTCGACTGTGGTGAGAGGGGTGAGCCCGCCCACCCGGAGCGTCGTCGGTTCTGACATGCGACCGTTCCCTCAGTGCAGACCTAGCCCTAGGCCGAATCGCTTTCCGTGGCGGGCCTCTGAGTCGTGCACTCGCAGAAATAGGTTCGCTCTTGGTGCTCCGAACGCTTACCCGCATTGAATGCGGAGACCGGGCGGTGGTACCCCATCACCCGCGTCCATACTTCACAGCGGGTACGTTCCTCGTCACGCAGCTCGATGTTTTCCCTCATTCTCAAACCCCTCGATGCAGAGCAGGGACGGGTCCCCGCAAAGGTGATGGCCCCCCAGGTCAGACCTGAGCGGCCACGCGTTGTTGTTCAGACTGTTTTCTGGCGATCAGCTCTTCATCACAGCGCGGGCAGAACTCATAGGCCCCGGCGAGGTAGCCGTGCCGGGGACAAATCGAGAAGATCGGTGTGACCGTGATATAGGGCAATCGGAAGCTCGAGAGCGCGCGCCGCACGAGGCGTTTGCACGCATCCACGGAGCTGACTCGCTCGCTCATATACAGGTGGAGGACCGTGCCACCGGTATACTTCGACTGCAGATCCTCCTGCATTTCGAGGGCCTCGAACGGGTCGTCGGTGTAACCCACGGGCAGCTGGGACGAATTCGTGTAGTACGGTGCGTCGTCCGTCCCGGACTGAATGATGTCCGGGTAGCGCTTCTTGTCCTCGCGGGCGAAGCGATAGGTGGTGCCTTCCGCCGGCGTCGCCTCGAGATTGTACATGTGCCCGGTCTCGTCCTGAAACTCGAGCATTCGAGCTCGGACGTGATCGAGCAAACGCACGGCCAGTGCGTGTCCCTCGGGGGTGGTGATGTCCTCCCGGTCGTGGCTGAAGTTGCGGATCATCTCGTTGATCCCATTCACGCCGAGCGTGCTGAAATGGTTGCGCAACGTTCCGAGGTAGCGCTTGGTGTAGGGAAAGAGCCCGCGCTCCATGTGCTCTTGGATCACCTGACGCTTGAGCTCCAAGCTGTCCCTGCCGAGCTCCAACAAACGGTCCAGCGCCCGCAGCAACGCGCCCTCATCTCCACGGTGCAGATAGCCGAGGCGAGCGCAGTTGATCGTCACGACCCCGAGCGATCCAGTCTGCTCCGCCGAGCCGAACAGACCATTCCCACGCTTCAAGAGCTCGCGCAGATCGAGCTGCAGTCGGCAGCACATCGACCGCACCATGTTGGGTGACAGCTCGGAGTTGATGAAGTTCTGGAAATAGGGAAGCCCGTACTTCGCCGTCATCTCGAAGAGACGCTGAGCGTTTTCGCTCTCCCAGGGGAAATCGGGGGTGATGTTGTAGGTGGGGATCGGGAAGGTAAAGATCCTCCCCTTCGCGTCCCCTTCGGTCATCACCTCGATATAGGCGCGATTGATGAGATCCATCTCCTCCTGGAGCTCACCGTAGGTGAAGGGTTGTTCCTCGCCCCCGACGATCGGGACCTGATCGCGGAGATCTTCCGGGCAGACCCAGTCGAAAGTGAGATTCGTGAAGGGGGTTTGACAGCCCCAACGGGACGGTACGTTGAGGTTGTAGATCAGCTCCTGGATGTACTGCTTCACCTGGCGATAATCGAGCCCGTCGATCCGGACATAGGGCGCCATGTACGTGTCAAAGCTCGAGAACGCCTGTGCCCCCGCCCACTCGTTCTGCAAGGTGCCCAAGAAATTGACGATCTGCCCCACCGCCGACGACATGTGCTTGGGGGGGCCTGCCTCGATCTTTCCTGGGATCCCGTTCAACCCTTCGCGCAAGAGGGTTCGCAAGGACCACCCCGCACAGTAGCCGGCGAGCAGGTCGAGATCGTGAATGTGAAAATCCCCGTTGCGGTGCGCGTCTCCCACAGCCTTCGGGTAGACCCGGTCGAGCCAGTAGTTGGCAACTACCTTGCCCGAGGTATTGAGAATGAGCCCTCCGAGTGAGTAGCCCTGATTGGCATTGGCCGCGACGCGCCAGTCTGATCGATCGAGATACTCATCGATCGTGCGCGCCACGTTCACGACTGTCTCCATATCCCTCTCCACACGGTTCGTTCTCGTAACGTGCGAACGAGCTTAGGGAGACCACCCGACAGGAATCGGCGTGCGGCGCGCGCGGCTTGACCTAGCTCAAGGACAACTTGTCGCAGGGATTCGTTTCAAACGAGTCGAACGAAGGTGTAAGCCGCCATGGCGATCACCGACACGGAGCCCAAGGTCCAAAATGTGGCTCGCACGTCGTGGATTTGCGCGGTCGCGTAGGCGACAAAATGCGCCCCGCGCGCTGCAACGAAACCCCAGAGCAGGATCTGGGCGAGAAGAAGCGGCGGCTCGGCGAAGAGGAACAGGAATCCAGCGGCCAGGAACCCCGGAATGTTCTCGAGGTCATTCAGGTTCATGCGCCGCGAGCGCTCGACGTATTCGTTCGGTTCGAGCTGCCCCGCCGCGGGAGCGGGATTGAGCGGGCTCTTCTTCGCGTCTTCAGGACTGCGGAACCCTGCCCGAACCGTCATCATGCGCTGCACCGTCATCCAGGGCTGGAGCATGAGCTTCAGGACCATCAATGCTGACGTCAGCACGTAGCTGTGAAAGACGGGGTTCTCCAGGGTCAAAACGCTCTCCATCGACGCATCCTCGCTCTCGTCAGACCGGACTGAAGAAAAATTAACCTTGGTTAAAAATTTTAACAAGAGTAAAATTTAATTCATGAGCACCCGAGTCGAGCGCAAGCGAGCCCAGGCCAAAAACGAGATCCTCGAAACCGCGCTCGCACGCCTGAAAGCGGGAGGCCTCGCCGCGGTCACCGTGGCAGGGATCGCCGCGGACTTAGGCATGACGAAGCCCTCAATTTATCACTACTTTTCGTCCAAGGAGGCGCTCGTTCGCGAGCTGATCGCGAGCCTGCTCGGCGAGGAGATCGATGCGCTCGGCGCCGCGGTGAACGCATGCCCCTCCGGTCGAGAAGCGCTCGGCGCGATGATACGCGCATTCCATCGTCACTATCGCGGGCGACTCAGCGACTTTCGCCTGATCTACGCCCAACCCCAGCTCACCCAGGGCCACGCGCTCGGCATCGAAAGTGGCACTCTGGAGCAGGTCGTTCACCCACGTACGCGCGCGCTGTTTGAACGACTCGAAGAGCGACTCGCGGACGCCACTCAGAAGCAAGACCGCGTCGCCTTGCGACGCCTCGCCTTTAGCGCCTGGAGCTCGGCCCTGGGCCTGATGAGCATGCTGAGCCTCGCGGACGCCATGGACGATCCTCTGGCCCATAGTGACGAAGCGCTGCTGGAGACACTGGTCGAGACCTTCGACCGGGCGGTCGCCCTCAGAGCAGGATGAGATCGTCGTCGGTGATCAGCTCTGGGGGCTCGAGCGCGTTCTTGGTCTTCTCAACTCGCTCCTGGGTGATCTTCGCGAGCTCGTCACGCATCTCCGGATGACGGGCCACCACCGAGTTGAACTCCCGCTTCGGAAGGAACAAGAGCTGCCCCCGGGTCTTGGCGGTGCATGAGGCGGTGGTCGGCTGGTCGTTGATCAGCGAAATTTCCCCAAAGACGTCGCCCTCCTTGAGCACGGCGAGCTGAATGTCTTCGCCGTCGTCCTTTTTGGTGACGCGCACCTGTCCCTTGAGGATCAGAAACAGACCCTGACCCTCCTCCCCTTCGCCGATCAACTCGTCCCCCGGATCGACGGGGAAGTCCTGGAAGCGCTTCACGATCTCGTTGCGTACAGAGCGCGGGAAGGGTTTGAAGATCGCGGAGGTTGCCGTGAGATTGTTCAAGAAGCGCTCCTGCGTGAACTGCCGCAGAGCCTGGGTCACACTCGCGAGCTGATGCGCGTGCGCCTCGAGGTCCGCCCGCTTGAGCTCCACGAGATCGCAGTCGCCCTGGGCGGTGACCGTTGCAGAGCGTGGTGCATTCGAGATCAACGCCATCTCGCCGAAGACCGCACCCGGCCGGAGTTGGGCGAGCGTGATCGTCCGTCCGTCCGCTTCGCGTGTCACCGAGACATTCCCCTCGACGAGAATGAAGAAGGAGTCGCCCGGGTCACCCTCTTTGATGATCGGCTGGCCGTCGACGAACCGACGCAGCTGCAGTGAGTTGAGAACCCCCTCGAAAGCGTGCTCCTCGAGAAAGCTGAACAGGGGAATCGGGGGGAGATCTCCCTCGGCCGGTGGCAGCTCCTCGGTGTGGACCGCCTCGTTCGCCGCGGCGGCGAGCAAGGCTTCGCCGTCTTCGGACACCTCGCCGACCGGGTCGTTGAGCTTGAGGTGTCGATAATTGCGGGTCGCGTCCGCGTTCTGGTCGACGAAATCCGATTCGCGACTGTACAGCTCGGCGAGCAGGCCCAGCGTTTCCTTCATGGTGGGATCCATGAGAGCGGCCATCTTGATCGCCAGCAGCGCGTTCAAGGGCTGACCGCCGCGAAGGGCGTACCACGCGATGCTCTTGTAGATTTCGTAGGCTTCGCGATGCTTCTTGAAGTTGAGGAGCGTGTCGGCGATTCGAAATCGGGCCCGCCAGAAATCCGGCACACCGCGGAGGACCTTCATGTAAGACGTGAGCGCGGCGTCGTAGTGCCCCGCACGCAGCTCCTCCTCCGCCTGCCGAAAAACCTGAGGTGCGGTCATGACGTCACTCCTCGCTCTGTGCGTTGGCTTCTACCTTCTCCTTCACCACCCGTGCGAACTGCTCGACCCGGGCGCTCGCATCTTCGAGCGCACCCTCTTCACCGGTCTCGATGTACTCGCCGAGCCGGCCGAGCGCGTCTTCCACGAGCTGCGCCTGTTCCGAAAGGGCGCGGTCGTCGCTCGCTTTGCAGGCGTAGACAATGTCGACCAGCCAGAAGAGCTGCTCGCGAAATCGCCCCGGCGGCGGGCGCCGCCGAAGCATGCGCGCGATTTTGTCGACCGACATGATCTGAGAGCCGCCCCTGAGCTAGTTAGCGCGCAGCTTGGGATCACCCACGGCGCGAATGGTCCCCTTGCCGTCGAACATCTTCTCCATGAACGAGCGCAGCATGCCCACATCGTTAGGTCGAGACTCGATCATCGTACGCTCGCTCTCCGGTAAGTCACTGATTTTCAGTGCTACAGCGACGCGAACGGTCTTGTCGTCTTGCCGGTTGAAGCTGGAGATCCGATAGCAGCTCATGTCCTTGAACGCGCGCTGAATCCAGAGCTTGGTCTCGTGCTCATCGAGCCCCAGCGCGGCCTTGTCCTTGATTTTGATCTCAACTTCGCCTTCCACGAACATTGCAGCGAGCTCCCTCGGTCTCGGTAGACCCCGGCTGGGTCCATGAGGGTAGGACATATCTGACCCCCGAGGGGCGCTGCAAGGGAGTCCCCCCATCCGAAAAGGGGTGCTCTCTCAGCTTGCGAGTCCGATTTCGGCCAGCCGCTGCGCCAGGAATTCGCCGGCGGTCCAGCTCGGGTACAGGCGCGTCCCCCCGGTGCGTTCCACGCAGCTGGCCAGTGGGGTGAGGTCCGCTTCACCGCGCGGGTGGACAAAGAAGGGCATCGAAAAGCGGCGTGATCGGTCGTTGTCCGGGTTCACCACGCGGTGGGTGGTGCTCTTGAGCACGCCGTTGGTGATGTTCTGGAGCATGTCCCCGGCGTCCACGACGATCTGTCCCGCGAGCGCGTGGATCGGCCGCCAGCTGCCGTCGCGTTGCAGGAGCTCGAGACCACCCTCCGTCGCCTCACACAGGAGAGTGATCAGGTTGATGTCTTCGTGAGCAGCGGCCCGGACGCTCGCCGGGTTTCGTTCCGGCGGCACGGGCGGATAGTGGATCACCCGCAGAATAGTATCCCCATCGACCGCAATGCTCGAGAAGCGGTCCTTGGGCTCCCCGAGATAGCGCGCGCAGGCGGACAGAAGCGCGCCCGCACAGGACTCGAGCTGCTCATAGAGCTCGACCATCACCGGCTTGAAGCGCGGCAGCTCCTCCGGCCAGAGGTTCTGGCCGTACTTCGAGAGCGCCGGGTGGTCGGCTGGCAACTCGCGCCCGACGTGCCAGAACTCCTTGAGGTCCGGCGCCTCGCTGCCCTTGGCATGCTCGCGGCCAAAGCTCGTGTAGCCGCGCTGTCCCTTGATCTTCGGATCCTCATAGCGAGCCTTTACCGCATCGGGCTGGTCGAAAAAGGCGGCGGCTTCGCTGTAGGCGTCTTTGATCAGGTTGGGGTCGACGCCGTGGTTCACCAGGGCGAAGAACCCGAGGTCATTGAGCGCATCTCCAACGGTGAGGCAGAAGCGCTCCCGAGCTTCGCTGCCGGCGCGGTAGTCTTCGAGGTCAACGACGGGAATGGTTTGCTCGCTCATGGCCTGGCTCCAAGTGCTCGGAGGACGCCAGAGTCATCGGCGCGTCGGGCCGCGAAGTTGCGGGCTCGCGCGCGCCGGGCTTGCGTTTAGCGGCGAGGTTTCGCCGCCAGGAATTCCTTTACGATCACCCGCGCATAGTCGTCCGCCAGCGTCGAGAGACTGGCGGGATCGACCGAGCTCGTACGCGCGTTCCAGACCATGCCGTTTCCCTGCTCCGAGAGCAGATCGTAGACCATCGCTTCGAGAGCGATCACTTGCTCTTCCTTCACGGTGCCGGGCGTGCCGTAGATCGGCGGCATCGGAGGGGGCAGCGCCCAGTGGTGCTGGTAGTACGAGTGGAAGCTGCCGTAATAGGGCCAGGGGTCGTAGCTCGGCGGCCGGTAGGTCGTGCGGGTGCTCACATCGGCGAGCGCTACGACCATCACGGCGGTGAGGCCGCGCTCTTCGATCAGCGCACGCAACACGGTCCGGTCCATCTTGGCTGCGTCCGGGGGGAGCACGTTGCTGCCGAGCTCCGGCTCGAACCCGCGCGCGCCGAGCTCCGATGCGATCGTGTTCTCGAAGAGACTTCGCGCAGGCTCATTCTTGGTGGCAGCAACCACGAGGATGCGCTGCAGATGCGCGCGCGCGTAGTCGTTCGCGGTCCAGCTTCCCGCAACGGTCGTCGATGCGCAGCCGCTGCTCGCGAGTAGCACGGCGACGCTGGCCGCACCGAGGTGCGCAGCGCCTGGGAGGTGGCCCACGCTCTGCGTGGAGTGTCTCGCTCGGAACATGGGCTCGACCCTACTGCGCCGCGCGACCGATTGCCATGCGAGTCGAACGCTCGAGCCCATCAGAGGCTACCGCGCCACGTCGGAAGGCGTCGTCACTTCCTCGTCGGAATTCGGTGCGATGCGCGTTGGAGCTCTGTTGCGGCCGAGGCGTCTGCGTTGGGGTCAGGAGGCCATTGCGCCGTATTTGTGAAGGGCCACCCAGCCTACGTGTACCCCGGTCAACAACACGAAGACCCACGTCGGCCGGGCCAAGTACCCGATCACCCGGCGATCGAAGAGCGTCATCGCGAGCCAGAAGTACGCGTAGGCTCCAAAATACGCCGCCGGATGGAGCACGAAACCGAGGCGCCCGGCCACCACCGACATCATGAAGAGAGTCCCGAGAAGCAGGTAGCGACGGTGCTCCACCCGCTTCTTTCGCTTCGCGAACCCCATTGCGACGAAGAGCGCAAAACAGAAGACGGAGATCAAATTGCCCTGGTCCTGCCAGCCCATCGCCCCGGCTTCCAAGGTTCGGCTGACAACCAAGAAGACCGAGCTCGCCAACACGGTGGCCGCGACCGCCATGCTCAGCCAACCCAACTTCATGTGGAGAGCGACTCGGCGCGTACGAACCAGAGCCGACTGCGCTACGATTAGCGTGAGCCACGACATGCACGCGATCGCATGAATCACGATCGGCGGAGTTAGCAGGTTCGCCGTGCGCGTCTCCGGATTTACATTGTAGGAGAAGCCCACGAGCGTCAGAAGGATCAAACTCAGGCCGAAACCCACCGTCAGAGCATTTTCCTGGCTCTTGCGCACCTTGGCCGATACCTGGCGACTCACCATCTCCATCATCGTGCTCGTGTTATCGGGCGAGCCACCGGTCGAGTTGCGGGGTGTGCAATTGATTTTCGGAGTGCTCGCGATATTCGGAGGGCCTCGGACGGTGCCGACGCTTCGATTCGGTGCCCCGTGCTCTAAGCAGCTCGCCGTTGCGGGCTCGACCACCGCCGGGATGCGCTGGGTTCCGATGTGCAGCTTCTCCAGAGCGCGCGCGAGTCCTTCCGGGTTGTCGCAGTTCTTGATGTGTGCGAGCTCGTGGGCGATCACCCCGCGCAGCTCCCGCTCCGAGAGCAGCTGAAGAATCCCCTCGGTTACTGCAACCGCGCCGTTCTCCGGATTGCGTCCGGTGGCAAAGGCGTTCGGTTGCGCCTGGGGCAGGACGTAGACCCGTGGAGCTGGGATCTCGGCGCGCTCAGCAAGCTCCCGCACCATCCGCACCAGCCCGGGGGCGCTCCGCGCATCGA
>CAYXVF010000035.1:29663-37363 GCA_964468125.1 uncultured Bdellovibrionales bacterium
CGATGGTCTTGACCTGTTATCATGCTTTTCGCACTCCTTTCCGTTGGGGCTTAGGCCTCGGAGTCAATCGGTCAATCGAGGTGTTATATTCTTCGACGATGTGCTCCCCACCGACTCTCGCTCTGCTCGCCCTTTTGCCGGCGGCACCCCTCGGCTCGGACGAGGCGGTCGAGCTCCTCCGTGAGAGCGTCGAGCGAACCCGGATGATCCTCCAGAATCCCGAGCTCGAGGGACCCGGAGCGCGTCTCGAGCGGCTCCGACGCTTGAGCCGGGAGGCTAGACGATTGACGGACTGGGCGGCCATGGCGCGCCTGAGCGCCGGAGCCCAGTGGCGGGGAATGACCCACGAGCAACGCGAGCGCTTCACCCGGGCGTTCGAGGAGCTCCTGCTCGCCAATCACCTGCTGGCCCTCGAGCGCGCCGACGTCGCGACCCCCCTTGAGCTTCGCGCAGGCGAGGAGGCGCCTCCGGGCCGTCGCTGGGTCGTGATGGACATACGACACCGATTCTTTCCGATCGAGCTCGGATTCTTGATCAGCGACGAGCGCCGCGTGGTGGACGTACGAGCGGCCGGATTTCGGCTCAGCGCCCATGCACGGGAGACCCTGCGCAGGACCGTGGAGCGATACGGGCTCGAGCGGACCCTCGAAATGCTAGAACAAAAAGCCGCAGCGGTACGTCGCAGGGTTGCAGAAACACCCGAGGCCCTCGAACGGGTGTTTGAGACCAGGCCCTGAGGCATTATCTTCGCCGCCTATGTCATCGCGCACGCCCAATCGCAGTCAGGTCATCGAGCTGTTCATGCGCGTAGCCCACGCCCTGGGACGGGAGTCCGATCGGGAGATCGCCGAACTCGCCGGGGTGACGCCTGAAAACGTCGCCAATTGGCGCGCTGGGACCGTCAAGGAGTTCAAGCGTCAAACACTCAACGGCATTGCGGACCGTATCGCAGATCAAATCGCGGCCTTGCGCGGGCACCGCGCCTCGACCGAGGTGGGCTTGCGTCATGGCCTGATCGAGCTCGAAGTGGAGGAGACCTCGGGTCCCGACGCGCTTCAAAAGAGCTTCGCGGACCGGCTGCACTACGACTACCTCGGTCACCGATTCCTCTACTACGAGCCGCAGGGTGCGTTGGCTTGGGAGAATCTCATCCGGGATAACTACACCCATCGCGCCTGGCTCGATGGGGTCGCACGGTGTGCCCGCCGCTGGTTCGGCGCCGGAGGTTCGGCACACGGGGGTATTCTGAACCAAGCCCTCGGGCTCCGTCGCGGCGCCCAGCGCAGCGGCCTCGAGTTCGTCAGTCTGGGCTCGGGCGAGGGTGGCAAAGAAAAGGTCGTGCTCGAGGTTTTGGCGGAGCTCACCTATCGCCCCTCCTGGACGGCGCTCGCGCTCGTGGACGTATCGATCCCCCTTCTGATGCGCGCCGCTCGCACCGCCCGCGGCCTCGTGTTCGACCGCTTTGGCGAGGAAGGGGTGGCGGTGCTGCCCTGCTGCGCAGACTTCGAGGAGGGTGAGCTGAACTTCTTGGAGCGCCTGCCGCGGGCCCGAAGCAAGGCGGACGCAAAGCGCGTCGTGCTGATGTTTGGAAACGTCCTAGGAAGCGTCCGGGACGAGGAGCGCTTTGTCGCGGACAAGCTAGACCACATGCTCGAGCCTGGTGACTACCTCTGGATCGAGGTGAACCGGCGACTCGAGCGCGCCGAGGATGATCCGATGCACTCCCTAATGGGGGACGATGAGCAAACCGCAAGCAGCGCGCACCGCCGCCTGGTCCTGGAGGGCCCTTACCGCCGCTTCGAAGCCGCGGGACACCGTCGACCGGCAAACATTCGGACCCGCATTTCCCTGCGCGAAGGGGACGAGACCTGCGCGGTGCCGGGCTCGGTCAACTACTGTCAGGACCTGGTGATCGAAGACGAAGGGCGCGTGGTCACGATGCTCTACAGCCGACGCTACCAGGAAGAGGGCTTTCGCGCCTGGCTCGCGAACCACGGCTTCGACGTCGAAGACTCAGTAGTGGTCGATGGCGGCTCGAGCAAAGAATCGATGATCCACGTCCTGGCGCGAAAGCGATGAGCCGCCGCGCCCAAGGCTCGCGAATCATGACACCTTCTTTGAGTACATAAGCGATCGATCCCATGTGGTTGATGTCGACCAGCGGGTCTTCGCTCAACAGGACGATGTCCGCGGTCTTTCCCACCTCGAGCGTACCGAGCTGCTCTTCGAGCCCTGCGACGATGGCCCCGTTGCATGTCGCCGCCACAATCGTTTCCAGATTGGTCATGCCCGCGAGCTGCATCAACTCCATCTCGCGAACCGGCATTCCGAGGGCGATCCCGCCTCCGCCCGCATAATCGTCGCCTACGGCGAACTTACCGCCGGCGAGAACGTAGCGGTCGAGATTGTCGGTCTCCTCGCATTTGCCATAGGTGAGCTCGTGCCAGATCTGGAGCGTCGCGGCGCCATCGATTACCGTCGACCGCGTCGGCGGCTACGATTGCGCCAGGCAAAGCGGCTACGACGGCGACGGCACGCTTTGCACGTCGCACTCTGCGTTGGGGCCACAGCTGCTCCCCCGCACCTTCGCCCAGACATTCGTTGGCATCGACGCAGGCGCCCGCACGTTCGATTTCCGTCGCCTCGCACTTGAGACCCACGACGGAGTCGTTGTTGTTGGAGCCGCACGCGTTCTCGTTGCCGTTTCCACTGACCTCGCCCGTTTGTTCCTCACGGGCATCACCGTCGGGGGCGCGGTCTTCGGTCCGGTCGCCGCAGCCGAAAAGGACACTCACCAGGAGTAAGAGCAATCGGAGAATGCGCATGGTGCTCAAGATGTCTAGCACAGATAGGGATCGCCGAAGCGGTCAGTAAATTGGCTCCTGATCGAGGAGGTGCGCGTCGCGTTGAACTGAGTTGAGCGCACCGTAATGCACGAAACGTTCGCCGTTCTCTCGCCGATATACCCCTCGTACTCGGAGGGGCGATATGGGTGTCGTTTACGACCTTTCTCAAGTGAATCGCTGCGCGGCCGCCAACTACAAAGCGCAAAACGATCCCGAGCAGGGAATCAACCAGGTGAAATACGCCGAGAGGATGATCGCCCGCGCGGGTGACATTCGCGAGCTTGCGGGATTCAGCCCCCTACCGCACATCGAGCTCGGAACCGACGCACTCGAAGACACGCTTCAACGGCTCGGTGGAGGCCAGCGCACGGTCGATTCGATGCTCGGCTGCATGCAGATTCACGCGCGCGCCAGCGCGCCGATGGAACGGGCATTTCGCGCTCTGCCGCAAGGCTTTCGCTTGAGACGTGCGGATCCCTTCAACCGCTGAGCATCGCTCCAGACGTCCCGGGCAAGCTCGGTGTTGCCCGCCGCGGCTACGACGTAGATGCCCGCGACTAGAGCCCGATCCACGGCGGCATCGGTCGCCGTCGGGTCAGACTCGAGAAGGTCGTTGATGGCGGGCAGCGACTCGATCGCATCTTCGTCGCTCCTCCTCGGGAATAATCCACGACACGGATGATGGTTGCGTTGACTTCTCGAAACTGATGTCGACTGTCGACAGCCTGCGCCTGCTGAAGCGTCGACTCTCGTTGACACACGACGGGCGGAACAGCCCGACAGGGCCGGTGTAGGTGTGGCACACCCTTTGCTCTCGATTCCCCCGTCCGGGTGACGCCAGCCATCCGGCGCTTTGAAGGGGATTCATGACGATGCGCCACCAACTTTCACTGACCCTCACGCTCTGTATGGGGGGGCTTCTTGCCTGTACGACGCAGGCGGACTCGACGGCCCCAACCAACACGGAGACCCTCGCGCTCGAGCGCGACGAAAACGGCGATCTGCGCTACTGCGAGGCGGACGACCCGAGCAACTGTGTGACCGTCTCGAACCCGAACGATTGCGCGACGCTCCAGATCGAGATCGACACGGCGACCGGCGCGACCTGCGAGCGCTGCATCGGCAGCAACGGCGAGGTGACTTACGAGCGATGCGACGACACCGCGATCGCCTGCACGCTGGTGACCGCACCGGAGCCCGACTGCGTGGTCTGTGCACACGTCGACGGACCGGTCCTCTACTCCACCTGCATCCCCGACGAGCCCGAACACTGCGAGTACTACCCGGTCTTTGACGACGACGGCGGCGTCCGAGAGTGCGAGCGCTGCTACGACCGCCGCGGCAACGTGATCAGCGACACCTGCGGACCAGACTGCTCGGCAGTCGCATGCCCGGCGGTGGATTGCGCCCCCGGCTTCCGGTCCGTGGTGCCCCCTGGGCAGTGCTGCCCGATCTGCGTGCCCGAAGACCGCTGCGAGAACGACGCTTCCGGCGCCGAGGTCTGCCCGGACGTTGCGATCTCTCAGTGTCCTCCGGGTTGGGAGCCGGTTCGCGATCCGACCGATTGCTGCTCCTACTACTGTGAGCCCCGGGACTGCAGCGCGGTGCAATGCCCTGCGATCATCGAGGAGTGTCCGCCCGGCTTCCATTGGGAGACCGACTATCCAAACTGCTGCGGCGTGTGCGTTCCCGACGACGGCCCGGAGCGTTGTCTGAGCGATTCGGACTGCGGACCGGAGCGCTACTGCAGCGAGCCGGTGGTGTGTGAATCTCGGTGTGAAGGCGGCAGCGATCCCGGTTCGGAAGGCGATGGCTCGGATGCGAGCAACGCGGACGATCCCGCGACCGGTGTTCCCTGCGAAGTGGAGTGCTATGGCTTCTGCCGCCCATTTGAGTGCCCGGCCTACGGCGCACCGGACTACCGATGCGAAGGCGAGTGGGTCGATCCGGGCTACGACGGCACCGGCTGCCCCCGACCGCCGATCTGCGTCTGCCCGGACGGGACCGAAGCGGAGAATGGACGCTGCGTCGATCGCTGCGCGCTCGTGGACTGCGCCCTTCCGCCGGTGCAGGAATGCGGACCGGGCGAGGAGTGGAGCACGGACTTTCCCTATTGCTGCGGCGCCTGCGTGCCGAAGGAACGCGCGCTCTGCGAGGAGACCGGCGGCGATTGGGAGCTCGGCTGCGGCCACACCAACTGCGACTATGCGGTGGCTTGTGTTGTCCCTGAAGAGGGCTGCAACTGCGGACCGCGGATGAGCTGGGTGGACGAGCAAGGCTGCGTGCCGGATCCCACTTGCACGGACGGTGAGCCGTGTGAGTACGAGGGCGAGACCTATCCGTCGGGCTCTCAGTTCCCGGCGGGCGATGGGTGCAACAGCTGTTTCTGCCTCGACGGTCAGCTCGCCTGCACCGACGCTTATTGTCAGGACTGCTGGGGGGCTTGGATGGATGCCGAAGGTAGCTGCCGCGCGCCCAACGATGGCATCTATCCGAGCTACTGCTGCGACGAGGTCAGCCTGTGCCTAGAGAGCGGCGGAATCTGGGACGAGACGTCCTGTGGTCACTACGCCTGCGGTCAGCCACCGGCCTGCGATGCGGTGATCCCCGGCTGCGACTGTGGCTTCGGCGAGAACTTCGTCCCCGGACGCGGCTGCGTGGAGAGCGAACAGTGTCAGGACCACACCGGGTGCACCACGGCGAGCGGTGAGCGCTACGATAACGGTGACACCTGGCCGAAGGGGGATGGGTGCAACAACTGCACCTGCCTCGAAGGTGCGATCTACTGCACCGAGGCGGCCTGCGCTCCCTGAGAGTCGTTTAGCGTAGAAACCTCCTTTGTCCCCGGAAGCCCGGTCATCGCATTCGCGGTGGCCGGGTTTTCCACATTGGCCGGCGGCGCAACGCCGCCGCCGCCCCTGCCGATGCTCTCAACTGGAGAGCCATCGCCCATGATCACATTCGAGACCGACCGCTTCATTCGCGGTGCCGCACCGCTGTCCCCCACAACGGAAGCTCCCCGCTTTGGCCGTCCCCAGCTCTTGGGCCGGCTCCCGGAGTCCCTTCACGAATCTTCCGGGCTCGTCGTCTCCGGTCGGTCGCCCAACGTCCTCTGGTCCCACAACGACGCCGGGAATCCGGCGGAGCTCTTCGCCATCACCCGGCAGGGCAAGGAGCTCGCGAAGGTCGAGCTGAAGGCCCCAAGCACCGATTGGGAAGACCTCGCCCGCTTCACCCGAGACGGCGTCTCCCATTTAGTCGTCGCGGACGTCGGGAACAATAAAGCTCGGGACCGCGACAGCGCCCTCTACCTATTCCCCGAGCCCCATCCGGTGGCGAGTCGCCGACCTGACTCGGTTCTCGAAGGTCCCGCGCCCGGTACACGACCCCGACTCGCGCGCCGCTCAATGGCCGGACCAGCCCACTGCGATGGATTTTTCGCCGGACGGTCGGGAGGCGGCGGTCCTCACCTACGATCGTGCCTACCTCTTTCAGCGGGCCGAGGGAGAGTCGTGGGTCGAGGCGTTCCAGCAAGAGCCGGTCCACGTGGACACGCCGATTCTGCGCCAAGCGGAAGCGATCGCCTTCGACCGCGACGGCCGCTCGCTCCTGGTGACCACTGAAAAGACACCGGCAACCCTGCACCGGATCCCGAGACTCGCGTCGCAGAATAACGGGACGGTACGCTGTCTTTTCCCGCACTCGTTCGGCACGGTCACCGATAGATGAAGAGCACCTCGCGGTCCCGCGGGGTGTTCACCGTCACATTCGAGGAGTACAACATGAGTGCCACCGCATGGACGGCGTGGCTTCTCCTCGCCGTCTGCCCCGCCAACACACCGGTCGAAACCGTCGAGGCGTTCGCGCGCCCGAGCCCGAGCTCGGAAGCAGCCGACCGCTCGAACCTCATCGATGGGGATGAGCTCGCGCGCCGGGTCCTCGGGGCGCGTGAACGTCACTTTGCTCCCCACGAGCGCGCGCGTCTGAGTCGGGTGCTACGACGCTATGTCGCGTCAGCCTATCGCCAACTGGAGCCACAGCGCTGGCCCACGGCCTGCGCGCTGCGCAAGCGACGCGGCCCCTATGCGGAGGTGGGCTGCGTGCTCGAGCTTCCCGACTACGATCCGGTTCCGGTCAGCTTCCGTCTCAAGCGCACGACCGGGTGGCGAATCTACGACATCGAAGCCGATTCGATTTCCGCCACACGAGACAACGCAAGGCTCGTCGCACGCGCGATCGACGCGCTCGGGGTGGACGGTTTTCTGAGGCGACTCGAGCGTCGGATCGCCATCGAAGAGCTCCAGAACGCCCGGCGGGCGCCACAACCCAATGAGGAAAACTAGGATGAACTTGAAGAAGCTGTGTTTGACGCCTCTCGTCGGCCTTCTCGCGGCCTGCGGCGGGACCGTTGACGAAGACAATCGGAGCGTTCAGGCGCTCGCGACCGCAGAGGATGGGCGCGCCTTTCTCGCGGAAGGCAGGCTCGAAGCGGCACGCGACGCGTTTCGTGACGCGCTGGTGATCGATCCCAACGACCCAACCGGCCTCTTCGGCGCAGCGCTCACCGAGGTCTTGCTGCTTCCAGAAAGCCCAACCGTCGATGACTTGCTCACCCAGTGCGCCATCGAGCCCATTCAACAGACGCTCGTCTACGGTCCGAACGGTCTCATCGCCGCAACCCGTGCGGGCGCGGACGGCGAGGCAGCGCTCAGCGTCTCCTACGGCGGTGTCACACGAACGCCATCCGACCCAGTCGTCCGTTCACGCGTCTATCGCTACGGAACGGGTGGCTCCTGGAACAGCAACGGGAACCAGAACGACAGCTCGAGTTGGAACGACAACTCGAATTGGAAC
>CAYXVF010000035.1:37463-55008 GCA_964468125.1 uncultured Bdellovibrionales bacterium
AATTGGAACGACAACGGAAACGATACTGGCGAGTGGCGCGGACTCAGTCTCCAAGCCCATGACGTGTACGACGAGAACGGCGAATCACTCAGCATCTCTATATCCATCGAAGCGGACGCGACGCAGTGGGCGGGTGGATTGTTGATCGAGCCCGGCGACAGTGGGCCTCCCTATATCGATGTCTGGCTCGAGAGCTCGAGCCCATCCGGTCGCTCGGATTATGCTTACGGCAGCAACTACGACCTCGAATCGGGGACGATCGTTGTCAGTGACGTGTCTGGCGAGCCCGGTGAAGCGGTTCGGGTGGTCTTCGAGGACGCACGCTTTGGCACGCTCCTGTTGAACGGCAGGGTTGAGGACAGCTTGGACGGTCCGCTGGAAATCGACCGCGATGCGCTCCCCCTCGGTGACCTCGAGGAGGAAGAGCTGCCAGAATCACCCGGCGAATGGGTGCGCTACTTCGATGAAAGATGCGGCCCGACCCTCGACGATGCGATCGTTCTGCAGTTCCTCGATGGCTTCGTCGATGAGCTCGCGAGCGCTCGCGTTCTGCTCGATCGATTGATCCGAGTGGAGGGCGAAGCATTCTCCTTCACCGTTCCAGCCGGAACCTTCGCAAACCCCTCCGATGTGCCGTTGGGGATCGTGAGTGCGCTGGGGATGCGTGCGAGTCTCGTCGCCCAAGAGGCACTCCTCGAAGGGATCAGCGCCTACCGCTTCTTCGGCCGGGGGCTCGAGAGCATGATCGGACCCGATGGCGAACTCGATGTGCAGCTCGTGGTCGACGAGCTCAACGCGAGCTTCGCAGAGACCGGTCAGCCGGTGAGCTGGACGCCCTCAGTGACCGATCGCTGGCAGATTTCGCTGCAGGATGGACTGATCGCCCTCGGCGCTTCGCCCTCTGCCGGGTCCCTCGTAGACCTGTCGAAGCTGCCCGAGCGCACGCGATTCGAGCTGAGCTCGGGAATCGTGACCCTGAACGATGTGATTCGAGGGCCTACACCTCTGCCTCTGAGTCCTGGCTACGTGCTCAACCCCGGCGATGTCTTCGAAGCCATGCCAGATCGCTACACAATGCGGGGCCAAGCTGGAGGCGATATCTGGTTCTTGGACCAATACGACCGGATTGGATTCTCCGAGACGGTGGCGGAGTGGCTCGTGGCCGAGATGGTCACCTTGCCGGAGCCACTCGACGAACAGCTTCCCTGCACTCAGGATGGAGATTGCGCGCCCTATGGGCGAGGCCTCGTTTGCGGCGGATACGGGTCGTCGGGGTTCTGCTACAGCGACCCGCAACTCGCTTGCGACACGGACTCTGATTGTCCCGACTTCTACTGCAACTACCAAATCTGCGCCGTTGGACCGCCACAGTTCTTTGACACGTCGGTGCTCGATGAGCTTCCACGCTTTGGAGGCGTGCTCAACGACCGAGCGGTCCTCGGAGCGATCGAAGCCTTCGACGCGATGGGTGAGCTCGAAGTGATCGTGCGCGAGGACTGAGCCGCGAAATCCTCGAGCGAGCCCTGGCAGGGGGCACGGTGACCGAGGATTTGAAGATTGTGAGAAGACCCCGGCCGGGCAGGGCCGGCCGGGGTCCGGTTTGACTTAGAGCACCTTCATGACCCGGTCGGCGAGGTTGCCCTCACCGAGCATGACCGTGAGGTTCGCCTTCTCCGCGACCTTCTCAAGCACTTCGAGCTCACGCATCCGCATGAGCGTCGGGTTCTGCTCGAGCAGCTTCGCGGTGTTGGCGTGCGCACGCGCCGCCGCGGTCTCCTCGCGCCGGGTGATGAGGGCAGCCTCAGCCGCCTTCTTCGCCTCGGTGACGCGGTTCATGAGCTCCTTCATGTCACCCGGGAGGATCACATCGCGGAGACCCACCCGCTTGACCTGAACACCAAACTCATTGGCTACCGGGGCCAGCTCGGCGAGCATGCGCTCGGCGATCTGCTCCTTGTCTACGAGCAGCGCATCCAGCGCCACCGCTCCGATCGCCTCCCGAAGGACGAGCTGACCGGCGCGGTGAAGCGCCTGGGTGAAGTTGTCGACGGCGGTGACCGCCTTCACCGGGTCGGCGACCCGGAAGGTCACACCCGCGTTGAGACGCAAGGTGACCTTGTCCTGGGTCATGAGCTCCTGCCCGGTCAGCTCGAGCATCTGCTCGCGAGTCTCGAGCTGGAACACCTGCACCCGGCCCCGGAACCGCCAGGTCACGACCAGACCCGGGGTCAAAAGCTCCTTGAAGTCGCCGTCGACGAAGAGAAGCCCCACATGGCCGGCCTCGACCACGACCCACTCGAGCCACTCATCGGCACCGCTCGCGCGGAACATGCTCCGAAGTCGAGCGTGCTCGAAGCGCACGTTCGCGGTGGTGTCGAAGAGCTCGACCTCGACGTTCGCGAAGCTGGTCCAAAGGGCGCGAAGCCCGGGGCCCACCACCGCCTCCGCACGGCCGTCTACCCAGACCATCGCGCGCTGATCCTCGGTGAGGTCCAGCACGGTCAGGCCCTCGATCGCGACGTCGCTCTTGGCGATCTGAGCGAGCTCGGCATGGTCGAGCCACACCTCACGGGTGTCTACGACTTCGACGCGGGTCTTGCCCCAGGGAAACGTCCAGACGGTGCCCTCAGTGAGCACCTTCTCGAACACGCCTTCCCGGAAAACGAGACCACGCTCGAAAGGCCGGATCTTCGTCCGCTTGATTCCAAACATGGTCATTCACTCCTCTCGGGCCGCGAGCGGCCCACTATCTCTCTGCTTGCCCACAGGTGCGGGCAAAATGTTCAAAACACTCCTGAGCTCATCGTGGATGTCCGGACGAGAGCACCGAACCCCGAACGACGCGCTGGACACTCGCTGGCGGGGTGAGGTCGTTTTCCATCGGGGTCTTCGACCGGCGGACACCTCCCGCCAATGGGGCCTCGCGCAGCACGCTGCGTTCGGTTGCCCAAGGCTTCGTGTGCCCCCTCGAATCGCGTCGCCCGTTGGCTTTCGATCTCACCGCAGGGCCGCTCGATGTCTGTCCCCGCGCCGCTTGCAAAGCCGAAGCGATGCAGTTCGGAACGAAGACGGCGCCTTCGAGGGACGAATGCTCCCGACCGGACTGAAACGAATCAGGCGTTACAGGCCTGGTACGGTACGGGAATTGAACCCGCGACAGTCTGATCCTGAGTCAGATGCTCTACCAACTGAGCTAACCGTGGCGGACCGAGCCCTCCCTTCGTTAGAACCCACTTCGCGGAACACGGAAGCGCAAAACCGCATGTACGGTGCGCACCGCGCCGCTGGCCCAGGAGTACTCAACCCCTGAGTGTCAATGCCGCGAATCTGCGGCCCAAAAATGAAAAAAGCCTCCCGAAACTGAGGCGTCTCGGGAGGCTTAGAGTCGAAAAAGACCTAGAAACTCACCGAGAACGTCTCGCGAATGCGGGCCGCAGATGGAGCACGACGGCCGGATGGCCATCGCCGCGCCTGCAGTGGCTTTCGCGCTGTATGAGAGTGTTCGCGTTCATCACGTGTATCTCTTTACTCCGTCATTGGAGATGGCGCAGACGGTACGGATCGGCAGCTCAAGCGTCAACAGTTTTTTGCGCTTTCGCCACTGGCTGGCGCCCTTTCTTTGCGCGCATCATCCAGACGCGGCCGGGAGCGGCACGCACGAATTGGCGCTGGCTCGGCCGCAGCGTTCAAGCGCGCTCAGAATGCGCACCCATCCGGAAGCGGCGGCTTCTTCGCTACATGGGGGGCGAAGTTCTCCGGGAGCTCGATCGGCTCGAAGCCGTCGGTAGCACTTCCCACCATTGCGTTTCGCACGTAGCCCGAGTCGTTCATGTGGTAGCGGACGATGACCTTCGTGCTCGCGTTGATCTTCACCGGGCCTCCGCGGCGCGTGAAGGGCTGCTCATCGGTGTGGCTGTGTCCGAGAATCCGGCGGTAGAGCAGCTCGCCTTTGCCGTCGAGCACTTCCCACCAATCCGCATAGTGCTCGCAGCCGCGGTCTGCGGTCAGAAGGGTGACCGAGAATCTGTAGCGCTGGTCTTCCCCGCTGACCTCCACGCGTTTCACGCCGAGATCGTCAGCGAGAGCAGGCGAGGCCACGAGACACACAAAACACGCGGATAGAGCTCGCATCGCTTTTTAGCGTCTCACGCCGGCGGATGCGGCTCAACGTCTCGAGTACGACGCCAACGCTCACGGGCAGCTATCGGGCTCGAAGCGGTAGAGGTCTGCCGACCAATCGAAAACCCACTCGGGCGTGACCACCCTGCCCTGCCCCACCGGATACCAGGGCGATTCGGAGCCAGGGTGCTTCAGTACGTGGATCTCCTGGGCCGGCATGTAGCTCTGAGCGAGCAGAACGTGCGGCGCACCGGACCGATCCCGGGCGAGGTCGACGACGATCACCGCATGGCCGGGAAAGCCCCCTTGAAGCAGCACATCACCGATCCGAATCGTCCGCGCGTCGGGCACACGCGTCAGTCCGCGGGCCAAGGAGGCGCTGCCGGCGTAGGTGAAGACCAGGTCGAGGTAGCGCCGGAAACTGCGATAGCTCCGATCCGGTTTCGCACTCCGCGTCCACCGGACTTTCGAGCCGCTCACCTTTGGGCGCATTCCCGTGGCAAACTCGCTCCAACTTGCGCGGTCGCCGCTGGTGAATCGAAAGCAGATGCTGTTCCCGTCACCCCGCGCCCAGAGCATTTCCGCCCAAAGGCGGATCGCCGCGTCTGCGCACTGCTGGAGGTCACGCCGGCCTACTTCGATATCCAAGACGAGGTAGTGCGCGCCCTGGTTGCGCTTCTCGCGTCCATCGTGCAAGCGGACCGGCGGGCGGCCGGCCTTCACCGGAAGGGAGCGAAAAAACTCAGTGGCGGCGCCACCGGGGACTCGGGATAAACCGTAGGAAGGGGCAATACGCTCCCCGAGCGGCCGGCTCGCCATGTCAGGCCCCCAAGGGTGAGCGGCAAAGATGAACGTCAACAGCACGAACACGACGCGACTCTAGCGAAAAAAAGAGACCAGGACCGCCGGCCGCGCAAAGGTACCACTCAGCCGAATCCGATGGCGCGCTGCGCCTCGAGTCAGCTCGTCAGAAGCTGGAGCGGTGTCAAATAGGTCCGTTCCGCAAGTCCGTGCTGCCCACCCGCTTGATGATAGAAGCGATGGGTTCCTTGCCACTCTTTATGGTTCTCACGCAGTATCTTTCGAACGCTTCGACGGCTCATCGCGTCGGCGTCGGATTGATAGATCACCATCGAGCCATCTTGGTCGACCTCGATGCGGGCCCCGTTCGAGAGGAGCTGGTTGCGCACATCCTCACTCAGTGGCTGCTCCGCTCCACTCGGCAGGGTCGCAAAAACCCAGCCATCTGCTTGCACGAGATTGGCCCCCGCCGGCAAGCGCTCCGCGAGCTCGGAGGACGGTCTGTGCCCGTCTTCTTCGAAGAACGCACCGAGGTGGGGGTTGTTGAAGAAGAGCGGGAAGAAGCCCAACTCGCCGTGAATGTCGTTACGGTCACGCCATTCGAGGGCGAGGGAGACGGGCCTTCCGGAGTCCGATCCGCCGCTGAACTGCACCTGCTGCACGAACGCGCCATTCAGGGGCCTCGGGTCGACAGGGAAGGGCGCTCGGGTGGGCTTCGGTAACCGCTCACCGTCGCGAATGGTGTTGCCCGCGCTCCGCGACGCGTTCGGGGGTGCCTGAACGCCATCGTCGGTGGGGGGCAGCGTAGCACGGTGTATCTCCGGATTGATCCTGAAGCCCATGTCTCGTCCTTTCCTCATCCCTCGAGGTGCATACCCGTCGGCAAGGGTCGCGGGTTATCGCACATCGATTATCTTTCGTGAACACTCGACCCGTTTTGGGACGAAGGGCCTCAGAAGCCGCTCATTCGGACAGGAGATCGCCGCTGAAGAGGAATCCGAGGCCGACATAGGGGACAGCTCGGCTCACGTCTTCACCGGTGCGGAAGCGGTGCTCGATGTGCCATTGGGTCAGGAGAAGGAGTGTCGGTGTTTGAATCCGCCCGCCGGGCTCGGAGTCGAACTGGTAGGCGATGAGTGGGCCGGCTCGGTGGATGATGTTGTCTGGGGCATCGTCGCTCGCGCGGTGGCGATCCTCATAGAAGGGCTTGGAGTAGGTGTAGCGGCCGCCCAGGATCAGGCCTACACGGGTGAGGTAGAGGAGGTCGGTCTCGTTCGTCACGACCCAGCCACCGTTTGGCATCAGCACATCGTAGATCTGATCGTAGAAGGTCGTGTCCCCTTCGCGCAGCTCCATGTCCGCGCGATAGGCACGGGTGAAGTTGCGCAGAGCGATGGGCCCCGCCTTGATCTGAAAATCGCTGCCGAGGGTCAGCTCCGTGCCGTTCGTGCTCTGGTTTTCCGTCCCCGGTTGGTCCGCGCGATCGGAAATCGCGCTGTCGCTGAAGTCCGACTCGGCCCCCGGGAACGACGCCAGAAGATTGAAGGTCCCGAAGTACTGCACAAACACGTAGCGGGCCCAGAGTCGCCAGACGGTGAGTGGCTTTACCTCCACGATGCCGCCGATGCGCAGCCAGGCGGGACTCAGCCCCCCGGCGAGCCCTCCACCGATGAAATTCTGGCGCAGAATCAGTAAGTCGTCGTCAAAGAGACGAACGCGCCCGGTGAGGTAGAAGAAATCGACGAGGCCCAATGGGTTGACGCGGACCGCCGAGAGATTCTCGTAGGCGACGGAGACCGGCGGCTGTTTTGCCACCTCCTCCTGAACATCGCGTTCGGGAACGGAGGGAAAGAGCAGCACCGCCGCCAGGACCAGGGAAGAAGAAATGAGCATCCTTCCCGCTTACTCGGAACCCGGCGACCAGGGCAAAACGCATCGCGTCGAGAATCCGCCGGGGCCGCGCGGCATCCCCGCATCTGCCACCGGCGGATGCCGGGGATGCCCAGGAAAGGACTCGAACCTTCACGGGGTTGCCCCCACTGGCACCTGAAGCCAGCGCGTCTACCAATTCCGCCACCTGGGCAGGCGAGGATGACGGCTCTTAGGCGATTCAGCTCAGGTCGTCAAGCGTTCTTCGGCGTCTTTGCAGCGGAGCGCCATCTGGTTCGCAAACTCTCGATTGTCTCGAAGTCCAGTCTGGTGAATCCTTTCAGCTATTCCTTTCACCTCTCAGCAAGGAGCACTGAGTGAAGAAGATTCTCATCGTGTGTGCAGTGTCGTTCGCGTTCCCGTCAGCAGCCTTCGCCCAATACGGCACGGCCGGCTGCGGTCTCGGTGCGATGATCTTTGGCAACGACAAGGGCTTCGTCCAGGTCTTCGCCGCCACGACCAACGGCACGTTTGCTAGCCAGACCTTCGGGATCACCTCGGGCACTTCCGAATGCGTCGATGGCAGCGGCGGCGCTTTTTCGTCCGTGGACAAGAAGGCCTTCGTGAAAATGAACTACGCGAGCCTGATGCGCGACGCGGCGGTAGGCAAGGGCGAATACCTCGCCACTCTCGCAACGATGATGGGATGCGAAGAAACGGCCCACACCGACTTCTTCCAGGCGACCCAGAAGAACCACCGGCGAATCTTCAACGAAACGGCTGACGCGGAAGCGACCCTGAAGAGCGTCAACGACGTGGTGCAGCAGGACCCGATGCTGGCCCAACAATGCAACGTCGCCGGCGCCTGAGGCGCTAGCCGCAGAGGAGAAAATCCGCTAAGCCGGGCACGCGTCGTCGACCGTGCCCGGCTTTTTTCATGCTCACTCTCGCGCTCACCTTCGCCCTTTGGGCCCCGACGCTCTCCCTGGAGGACACCCTGCGCCGAGCCGACGAGCTCGGCCTAGGAGAAGACCGTGAGTGGCGTCGCTTGCTCCACTTCGAGGACGGCCGCTCGATCGTCGATGGTCCGGGCTTTTTCCTCGCCGAAGACGGCGCAAACGACGCAAACGCCGAGCTTCGCGCCACCCTGCGCGCGCTCTTCAGCGAGTCCGAGCCGGAGACGATGCACACCCAGTGCCGTTTTCCCGCCCGCACCCTCTTTCTGGACAAGAAGCTCGGCCTCTTCAGTGGCGGGCTGCCCAATCGCCCCTGCGAGGAGCTCGCGAAGTTCCTAAAAGCCGTTGCACCGGGCCGAGTTTATTTGGTGTTCGCGTCCGCGTTCCTGAGCGCTCCTGCGTCCTCTTTCGGACACACGCTGCTGCGGATCGAGAATCAGCGGCACCCGAACAACGCGCTGCTCTCGACGATGATCAATTTCGCGGCCTACCCCACGACCGACAACCCGCTGGTCTACGCCCTTCTCGGTCTGACCGGCGGTTTTCCTGGCCGCTTCACCGCTCTGCCCTACTACGTGAAGGTACAGGAGTACTCGAACATCGAGTCCCGCGATCTCTGGGAATACGAGCTTTTCCTCGAGCCCGAAGAGACGCTTCGGCTCCTGCTCCACGCCTGGGAGCTCGATACGACCTGGATCGACTACTACTTCTTCACCGAGAATTGCTCCTATCTCTTGCTGCGCCTGCTCGAAATCGCGCGTCCGGAGCTCGAGCTCGCCAATCAGTTTTCAAGCTACGCGATCCCCACGGACACGCTCAAAGCCGTGGTCGCCGAAGAAGAACTCATCGGCGAGCGCATCTATCGCCCCGCGCACACCGCGAACATGAATGCGCGCCGAGGCCGGCTCACGGGTGAGGAACGCTCACTCGCCTCCGACCTCGTGGGAGAAGACCCGCCCTGGGAGAGGCTCGAAGGCCTCGAACCGGAACGGCGCGCCGCGGTCCTCGAATCCGCCCTCGACCTGCACAAATACGACGCGGGGTTTCATCCGAACCAAGATGCAGCGTACCTGTCGACACCCAGTGGAAAACGCGAGCTCGAGCTGCTTCGCGCCCGAGGCGAGCTGCAGGTCGAGCTCGAAGACGTCGCGCCCCCAACCCCTGCGCCGCCCGAGGGCTCACACGAGAGTGCACGGGTGCGGCTGGGAGCGGGCGTCAATCGGGCGGGCCGCGCCTTTCAGACGCTCGAGTGGCGAGGCGCGCTGCACGACCCCCTGGATGGGCAAGAGGGCTACGTGCCGGGGTCCACGGTCGAAATGCTCAAGGTACGCGCTCGCCTCGAGCCCGCGCGTTTCGAGCTGAACCGCTCGGACGCGCTCATCCTTGATCGCATCGACCTGCTGAGGATGGCGTCCGTTGCGCCCTTGGAGGGCTGGGTGCGCCGCGCCTCCTGGCGCGTGAACCTCGGCGCGGGCTGGGTCGAAGACCTGAACTGTCGACGCTGGCGCTGTACCGCCGCGGATTTTCACGTCGGTGCGGGGCTTGCTGCGCGGTCGCGCTGGCTCGGCGTGCAGACGTTCTACACCTTCGTCGACCTGAACGCCTTCGGCGGCGATGTCTTCGACAACGGCTACCGCATCGGGATCGACGGCGCCCTAGGCACCTCTTGGAGCCTCACGACTCGTCTGCGTTTGCTCCTCGAAGGCGCCTACCACTACGACTTCCTGGGCGACCGAACCGCCGGCGCCAACTACCTGGCTCTGCGCGGTGGCATAGGCTACGCGTTTTCGAGACGCTTCTCCCTTCGCCTGACCGGCCGGTCCGTTCGCGACCTGCTCGAGACCGAGGCGTCGCTGCAGTTCTACTATTGACGGTGAAGCGCGGTGCCTAGAGCACCTGAAATCCCGCGAGGACACCACCGCCCACGGCCACCTCACCTTCGAAGAAGACCGGCAGGACCTCGGCGCCGATGAAGAGCACCGCTGCGTTCTCGCGCTGCCAGACCACAGCCCCCGTGCGGAACGACGTGCCGACCCCGTACTCCGTATCGATCTCGACGTCGAAGTCGGTCGAGCGGGCCAGACCATCGAGGATCGGGTTGATCCCGTAGATCCCCAACCCCGCCCCCGCACCGATGTAGAGCGTATCGTTCAGCCAGTATTGGACGTGTGGCCCTACCATCTGCACACCAAAATCGAGGTCCACCCGTTCGACCTCGCCGTCCGGATCGACGACTCGAACTTCCTGTCGATTGGTCGACGAGGCCCAGCGAAGGGTCAGCGCGAGCTCGTTGGTGAGAAAGGCGCCCACGCCGATGTTCAACCCTTGAAAGCCAAAATCCGTATCGCCGGCGAAGCGGTTCACCCCGAGCCCGAGCGATCCGTCGATCGTGAATCCCTCGCGGACAGTCGCCGCTTCGGCGATGACCGGGCAAGCAAGAACGAGCACGGTGAGTGTGAAACTGCGGAGCATCTTACTAATCCTTCCTCGCAATTCATCGAGGGTATCCGTGAAGAGACACGTCCTCCCGTGCTACTGAGACGCCTCACCCTCAGCGAATATTCTTCCCGGCTCGGTCGTGCAAGAGGCGCTTGATCGGGGCGCGCAGCCGCAGCATCGTGCCGCCATGGTGAGCGCGTTCTTCGCCCTTTTCCTCAGTGCGGTCCTAGAGCTTTCGTTCCCGGTCGAGAAGTACACCCTAGAAAACGGTCTCGAGGTGATCCTCAGCCCCGATCATCGACTCCCGGTGGTCGCGGTGAACGTCTGGTACCACGTAGGCCCGGTGAATGAGCCGCCGGGACGGACGGGCTACGCGCATCTGTTCGAGCACCTGATGTTTCAGGGCAGCGCGCACGTCGAGAACGAAGAGCATTTCGCGTTGCTCGAGTCCGCAGGCGCTACGAACATCAACGGGACCACGAGCTTCGACCGCACGAACTACTTCGAGACCCTGCCCTCCGATCAGGTCGAGCTCGCCCTCTGGCTCGAGGCCGACCGCATGGGATTTTTGCTTCCGGCGCTGAGCGAATCGAAGCTCGAGATTCAGAGGCAGACCATTCTGAACGAACGTCGCCAGACCGTAGATCGTCGCCCCTACGGCCGTAGCTCCGAGGCGTTTTTCAACGCCTTGTTCGGCGCTGGCCACCCCTATCACGGCTTTCTCATCGGAACTGCCGAGGACCTCGACGCAGTGACCCTGAGAGGCGTCCGCGAGTTCTACGATCGGTTCTACGCGCCAGCGAATGCAACCCTCGCGGTCGTCGGTGACTTCGACCGCGATGCGATGACGGAAATGATCGAGCGCTACTTCGGCACCTTGCCGAGACGCCCCCCTCCCGGGCCCAGGCAGATCATCACGGTCCCGATCCGCAAGGAGATCCGCCTCACTGTAGAAGAGCCCGTGGAGCTCGCCCGGATCGAGATGGGGTGGCACTCCCCCGCGGTTTTCGAGGAGGGCGATGCAGCGGCCGATCTGCTCGCCGTGATTCTCGGGCGCGGACGTTCGAGCCGTCTCCAGCGCCTCGTTGACCGGGATGGGCTCGCCCGGTCCGTGAGCGCCTCGCAGCGCTCCCTACAGCTCAAGTCCGTATTCTCGATCGCGGCGACAGCGCCCGCCGAGGTCCCCGTGTCCGAGCTCGAAGCGGCGCTGCAGGAGGCGATCGATGCGATCCGCGCCTCGCCGCCCACGGCGCTCGAGATGGCACGCGCGCGTAACCTCCTCATGACGGAGGCCGTCTTCGGTCTCGAGCAAGTCGGCGCCCGGGCTGATCAGCTCAATCGGACGAATCACTACCGCGGTGACCCGAGTCTTCTTCGCCAAACAGTGGCGCGCTACGAGCGGGTCAGCACGGAGGACGTACAGCGTTTGGCCCGTGAGCTCTTGCGAAACGACCGCCGGGTCGTGGTCACCACGGTGCCGACACGATGAGAGCCGCCCTCCTCATCCCGTGCGTGTGGGTTGCAGCCTGTGTGGCCCCGGCTCAGAAGACGGTCGAGGTCGTGCCCGTCGCCGATGAGCAGGCCTTTCGTGCGGGACGCCCGAGCCCCGGGGCACGGTCCGAGCTACGCGCTCCCGTGGCCGAGGTCGCGACCTTGCCCAACGGCCTCACCGTCATGGCGGTCCCGAATTCCGATCTGCCGGCGGTGTCCGTGCGGCTGGTCTTTCGGGTTGGGGCCTCCGAAGACCCTCAGGGACGTGAAGGCCTCGCCAGCCTGATGGCAGATCTGCTCGACGCCGGCACCGCAACCCGGGATGCGGACGCCCTGGCCCGGGAGGTCGAGCTCCTAGGGACGACCCTCGAAGTCGGGCTCGCGGGCGAAGCCGTCGCGCTCCAGGCTTCGACACTGAGCTCGAACCTCGAGCCGCTCCTCGAGCTGCTCGCAGATGTGGTCGAGGGATCGACGTTTCCGGAGCCCGTCTTCGAGCGCTATCAGCAAGAGCGCATCCGTCTGCTCGAACGAGAACAGGGAAGCCCCTCCCGCCGCGCCTGGAGTGAGCTCAGCCGGCTGCTCTACGGCGCGCATCCCTACGGCCACAGCGCCCGAGGAAGCATCGAATCGGTCCGTGCGATCACGCAGCCGGAGCTCATCGAGTTTCATCGCCGTGTCCTGCGCCCGGAGCACGCCGCGCTGATCGTCGCCGGAGACGTCGAGATGAAGAGCCTGCTCGAACGGGTGCGAAGCCACTTCGGCGACTGGCTTCGGGGCGACGAGCCGCTCCCGCCCATTCCCACGGCACCGGTCGCAACGTCGCCCGATATCCTCCTGGTGGCGCGGGCCGGTGCCCAAGGGTCGCAGCTGCTTCTCGGGCAGGTCACGGTGTCCCAGTCTCATCCGGACTATCTCGCGCTCCTGCTGGCAAATGCGATCTTCGGAGGGCGATACGACAGCCGATTGAGCGAGCGGCTGAGCCAGCTCACCGCCCTCGGTGTGGCCTCCAGCATCGACTTTCGCCGAAGCAATGGCACCTTCGCGGTGAGCGCGGCGGTGCGCGCTGACCAAACCGCCACCACGCTCGGCGCCATCGTGGAAGAGCTCGAGCGCATGCGCTGCGAAGGGGTCAGCAAGGACGAGCTCGCCCGCGCACGTGATGAGTTCGCCCGCTCCCTGCCGGCGTACTTTCAGACCCGTAGCGCCGTCGTCGGTGCGTTGAGCACCCTGTTCGTCTACGAGCTGCCCTTCGACTACTACGCGGGGCTCCCGGAGGCCCTGAGTGCGATAGAGCCCGAGGATGTGAAGCGCGCGGTCAACGCGCACCTTCGGCCCGAAGCCCTCGAGGTGGTGGTCATCGGTGATCGGGCGATGGTAGAGATGCCGCTCCGGGCGCTCGGCTTTGGCGAGGTGGAGGTCTTGGAGGACTCCTGATGGGTTGGACGCTGCTCAACATGCTCCAGGCGGCCGGCATCGTGTTCGCGACCTTCTCGACCGGTGTCTTGGGCTTCAGTCTGTTTGGCTTCACCTGGAACCGCGACCTCCAGTGCAGCTTCACGCGCACGGTCTGGTCACCGATGCTGATGTTCATGGGTGGAATCGAGCTGCACATCGAGCACGAAGCACCTGTGCCCTGGGACCAGCCACACATCTACGTGATGAATCACCAAAGCGCCGCGGACATCCCCGCGTGTTTCATCGCCATCCCCGTGAACCTTCGCTTCATCGCAAAAGCGGTGATCCGCTACATCCCTTGGCTCGGGACCTACATGCTGATGACCGGAATGATCTTTGTCGACCGCGGAAATCGTCGCAAAGCGATGAGCAGCATGCGAAAGTCAGCGAAACGGATCCGTGAGGGCTGCAACATCATCGCCTACGCCGAGGGAACCCGTTCCCGGAGCGGACGCGTTCTCCCATTCAAAAAAGGTCCGTTTGTCCTGGCCCTCGAGGCGGGCGTGCCGATCGTTCCCTGCGCAATCGAAGGGGGGCAGAAGGTCTTGCCCCCAGGTTTCAAGATGCGGCCGGGCCCGGTGCGCATCAAAACCGGCACGCCGATTCCCACGGACACGCTCACGAAGGACGACCGCATCCCGTTGATGGAGCGCGTGCGCGCCGAGGTGATCCGACTGCATCTCGAGATCGGTGGTGAGGGGGCGGAAGAGGGCTCGCCTGCCGTCGATCAGCGGCTGTAGCGATCCTCGCGCCAGGGGTAAGCGGTATTGGAGTAGCCGCGCTCTTCCCAGAAGCCCAGGCGGTCCTGCGCGAGCAGCTCGATCCGCTTGACCCACTTCGCTCCCTTCCAGGCGTAGAGCTGCGGCGTGATGACACGCACGGGCCCACCGTGCTCGCGGGCGAGGGGAGCGCCATCCGCCTCGTGCACCAACAACGCGTCCGGTTTGAGCGCCTCTTCGAACGGAAGGTTCGTGGTGTAGCCGTCGTAG
This sequence comes from uncultured Bdellovibrionales bacterium, assembly GCA_964468125.1. Taxonomy (GTDB): domain Bacteria; phylum Myxococcota; class XYA12-FULL-58-9; order XYA12-FULL-58-9; family CAYXVF01; genus CAYXVF01. The sequence continues at coordinate 51,583 of CAYXVF010000035.1, forward strand.
CTGGTGAAGAACAGAAAGGCCGCGGACTCGTGGGGCTCGGCGGCGGCGAGCACGTCAGACAAGCGGACACCTTTCCAGGGAACGTCGAAGCGCGACCAGGTCGTGACGCAATGAAAGTCACTGACATCTTCCACCTGCTCGAAGGCCATGAAGCTCTCCCAGTCGAGCTTCAGCGGCTGGTCGCACAGCCCGACGACCTCGAGCTGCCACTCCGCGGTCGTCACTTCGGGCTTCTGTCCCAAATCGAGCACGGGCCATTTCTTTGTTTCGTACTGACCCGGCGGAAGCTTCGGCATGCCATGGCGGTTGGGCTCACCGTCGCCCATCGGTTTCTCATCGGACATCGAAGGTGTGGACTCGATCCGCGAAAAGAAACGGTCTCGGAGCTTCATGCGGGCTTCTACGATGCGGTCGGACTTTTCAGAGATGGTCATGGCGGGATGATAGTGACGGGCGCGTTGAAAACAACCGAAACCGAAATCGCGCACGCGGGCGCTCAGGCTGCCGATACTCCCCAGTACGCGCCATGTCCGACGTCCCACCCACATCTCGCACTCAAACGTTCTCGCAGCGCGCCCGGGAGCTGTCGCAGGCGATCCCAGAGGCCGAGCTCACTCCCGCCGGGGAGCTCCCGGAGCTCGCGCTTCCCACTCTCCCGCCTGAGCTGCGGACTCCCCTCGCGGTTCCGCGCTCGAACGCCCACATCGCTCCGCTCGAGGCACCGGTGCCGCTGGCTCGGGAACGCAATCGCTTCCAGCGCCTCTACGACGCGGCCCACGCGCGGCTTCGGGAGGCGGCCCACGACGCCGTCCTCGACGACCTTGAGTTGTCGATCGGCGTTGGCGAGATCGAGCTCGAAATCCTCGAAGGACGGCAGCTCACGGGCACGCAACGGACCGTGCTCCGCGACGACCCGCGCCTCGCCTTCGCCCGCACGCGGCTGACCCTCGACCTCGACCTTCTTCCGCGCCTCGAGCTCCAGGGTGTTCGCTGGACCCCGGACGCGCCGATGACGGTCACGATCGATACGCCGATCGAAATCGTCGAGAATGGGCCGGAGGGTCGCCCTCGAGCGGTGCTCTGGGAAGACGTGCTTCAGGTTTTGAAGGGTCGCACCCTCGAAGCGATCCGCGACGGCGTCCCTCGGCTCGATGGCTCGACTCTAGGTGGCGAGCCCTGGCCCCCCGGCGGGCGCGTGGAGCTGCGGGGCGCCTTTCGGCAGCGCCTAGACGGTCGGCTCGAGGAGCTGACGGGCAACGCCGAGCGCACCGATGAGTTCTACATCACCGCCGAGCGCATCAATGACACCCGTGTCGACCTGCATCTCGGCCGTCTCGACGACACTCGACTCCGTCCACGTTTGAACCTCGAGGAGCTACGCTTCCACGGCGACACCCACTTCCGCGAGCTGTCGCAGAGCTACTACCCGTTGAATCCGAACGACGAGCTCCATCGCGAAGCGTTTCGAGCGCTCCTCGACTTTCGATCGGTCTTGGGCGTGGAGGCCTTGCCTACGATCAGCACCGAGGCACTCGACGGGCTCGGCCTCGGTCACGCCCGCTACGATTTCAGTCGCACGCTCGATCCGTCCCCCCACGTTCGCATTCCCCTGACCCACTTCACCGTAGGTGGCGGCGTTCGACGCTACGACCAGGTAGGTGGATGGGTGCAGCATCCTCGCCGCCTCGCCGAGGAGGCGCTCGATGCGGACGGCATGGAGGCGCGAATCGAAGAGTTGCTCGACGGTGACCGGTCGACTCTCGAATCCGCCCCCGCTGGGACACGCATGGTCACCCACCAACGCACACGCTTTGACTGGAACGCGCTCGTCAGCGCACACACCACCGAGTCGATCCTCAACGGCTATCTGTCCCTCGGTGTCAGCACCCAAGTGACGCGCGACTCCCTCTCCGAGGGATTCGTTCAGCGCGACGCACGGTGGGTACCCGGGCCGGACGGTCACCCTCGTGTCGTGCTCGCCTACCGCGCCTATGATCGAGAGCAGCTGCGCATGAGGCTTCGGGCGAGTGCGGGGTTGCGCGTCGGTCCCGAGCTTCGTCGCATGATCCGCGAGTTTGGCGACGAGACCCTTAGCCTGGAGGAGAACGCAGCGGAGCTTCTCGGCGGCATCTGGTCCGGCGGTGAGGACTTCGCCGACGAGTATTTTGACCGGCGCGGGGGGGAGGTCTACCGCGCCGTCGAGCGGGAGGTGAACGACCTCCTCGAGCAACTCGCCCTGACGGCAACGAGCGACAGCCTCGATACGCTCTTCCATCAGACGCGACTTCGCAGCGAACCGCTCGACCTCCGAGACCCGTCCGATCGCGCCTTCTTTCACCTCGCCATGAGCGACCACCCCGTCGACGCGGTGATCGCCGAAGGGGCGCGCCTCGACCTCTTCACCGAGCAGCGCTTCGACGAAGACGTGAGCTGGAAGATCGAGCGAAGCTTTCAAGCCCTGGCCCTGAGGATCGCCGTCGAACGGGAGGAATGGATCCGCGAGCAGAACCTCGTATTCAAAGACTCCCATGGGAATACCATCGTCGCCACCGGCTGGGACGTCGGCGACGCGTTCGAGCGCGACGGGCTGTTCGAGGACCTGAAGTTCCGCGCTCGCGCCATCGCGCTCTACGACCGGACGAACGCACGCACCCGCAACTCCGGTCTGGTCGCGCGTTTCGAGCTCGACGACTGGTCCGTTCTCGGCGACGAAGCGCGGCCACTGCAGGCTCTCGTCCCACTCCTCGATCTCTCGGTTCACACCCTCGAACCCGGGGATCCACGGGGACCGCTGCGACTCGACGCATTGTTTGGGCCGATGTTTGGCAGCGGCGAAGGCGAGGCGGCGATGCAGATCAGCCAACGCGGTCTTCGCGAAGCGATCATCAAGGGCCCCCTTGTCGCGAGCACATTCCGCAACGTCGTCCTGGAAATGCGTGGAGAGAGCGTCCCGCCCTACCTTCGGCCAAGCCGCGGACCTCTCGCTGCCGCTTTCGATCCAAGCACGCTGAGGCTCGCCGCATCCGGCGACGTCGCGACCTTTCGCGACTACTTTCCGCACCTGGACATTCACTACATCCGGGCACTCTTGACCCACAGTGGCTACCGTCCCTCGCGCGCGGACGCGCAGCGCGTGCTCCGAGACCTGCTCGCCCATCATCCGGAGATCGACCCAGATGATCCGAGCACGATCGACGCGGTCCGTGAAGATCTCCGGGCCACACGCATGGGGCACATCATCATCGAGTATTGGGCGAACCTCGGCGACTCGGGCTACGCCAAGGAAGAACGCCGCGATCTCGAGATCGAATGGCTCAACCTGGGGGGGCGCCGGCTCGGTCGAATGCAAGAGGTCGAGGCGCGGGCGGCCGCGTTCTTCCAGTTGGCCCTCGATCCGATCTTTGTCAACGCGCGCGCCCAGCTCCT
>CAYXVF010000036.1:0-54062 GCA_964468125.1 uncultured Bdellovibrionales bacterium
ACGAAGAAGCGGCGGTCCGCACGGACGAAGAAGCGGCGGTCCGCACGGACGAAGAGGCCGCAGTCCTCGCCGACGGCGAAGAGGCTATGGCCGGCGGTCCCGTGGAAACCGCCGCGATCGAAATGCCTCCAGAATTGAGCACCGCCCTCGGAGACCGGACCGACATCGGCGAGAGCGAGTTTCTCGAGCTGTTCCGCGGACGCGTGTTCGACCCGCGTAGCTCCGAGGAGATCGGATCGGTGGGGATGGACCCGAACGACCGGGAGCGGATCGAGGCGATCGAAGGATTCGAAGGTCGGCGCCTGTCCATGGAGACCATCGAGAATCTCACCGGGAGCGACAACGTCCTCAATGGGGACAGTGATTGGCGCGCGCTTTATCGAGAGCTCGAGAAGATCGATGAGAACGGCAGCGGCGGCACGATTCGACTGCGCAACGAGGAAGGCGAGCTGACCCCCGTTGGGCAGGTCGTATCGGTGATAGGCCACTACAATGGGGAGCTGATCGGGCAGGCGCAGCACCTGAGCAGCCACCAGTTTGATGGTTTCAACTTCGATGCCCTAGACCAGCCCTGGAGCGACGACTTGGATCAGAGTGCGCGCGAGCGCCTACGCGAGCTGGCGCAGCGTGCCCCGGTTTCCGAAGAAGCGGTCGCGGAATACCTCACCCGTGTGGAGAATCTCAGCGGCCAACATACCGGTACCGCCCCCGCTGCTTTGATCTACCGGATCGCCGACCTCCTCGACAACAGCGGCTCCGGTGAAAACATCGTGCGGTGGACCGAGGGCAACGGCACGCAGCGGCGAACGACGGTCGCAGGCCAAGCCTACGAAATCCTCTCGAGCCTCGGGTCTCCCAACGAGACGTTCCCAAGACTCGACATCGACGAGAGCTTTTTGGACCGCAATGGCGAGATCCTACCGGTGAACGTGCCCACCTGGGACGAAGTGCCTGCCGCTTGGCAGGCGTTCGTCGGGCTCCGCGTCGGCCAGGGCCCCTCCGAGCGAGGGGAACAGGTTCAGCGGATCTTGAGTGAGGTCCTGCACTACGATCTCTCGATGGTCGGCGGAGTCGACCGGGCCTACGGCGCCGGTTCGCACGCTGCAACGCGGGACGCGATTCTGCTCTGGAACTACTACACGGGCCAGTCCGTGCGCGCCGAAGACACCTTCGACCAGGAGATGGTGACCGCGCTCTTCGGTATGGCCAGCTCGCGGGTGATCGACAGGCTCCCGACGCGCATGCGCCAGGGTTTGGTGCGCACCGACGTGTGGCTCGGGGGCAATCAGCGCACGGAGGTTCTCCGTAGCATCGACGGCGTCGTTCGCTCGGGCACGGACACGGAGATCAGCGGCGCGCTCGCTCAGACCCGTGCGGCGCTGTCGTTTACCGCCTTCATGCACTTCCTGAGAGGGCGGGGCGAGCACACGGGCGTGCCCGTCGGTCCGAATGGACCCAATGCCTTCCGGACTTGGGAGCACCAAGAGCGCCTCTATAGGAACCCCGCCTATGCAGCCTATCCGCCGGGGCACCGTCGTGCGAATCACCAGGGTGCTCTCGCCCTCGATGTGCACCTGCACGACCAGGATGAGTGGGATCGCTGGGGCGAGGTCTACGGTGTGTCGCGCCCGTACAAGACGAACTCCCGGGAGCAGCATCACTGGGAGTACACGAGCGATCGCTTCCCGGACGAAGCGCGTCGGTTCTTCGGCATGCCGGTACGCGATGACCGCCCGGTCGAAGAGGCGCGACGCAGCTTGCTCCAACAGGTCTTCGGCATGCGCTAGCTCACGGCGCCCGCGACTCGAACCCGATGCCGAGCGCTTTTTTGGCGCGTCCCAGATCCGCCAACAAGTGGCCGAGCTCTCGCTCTAAGGGGTCGACCATGGCCTCGGTCGCGCTGTCGGGATCGAGCGCCGGGAAGGTCAACGTGATCGGTCGATTTACCGGCAACCGTGGCTCTGGGGCAGGGGCCGCGGTGCTGAGCAGGAGCATCGCTCCGAAAGCAGCAGCTGCGCCGAGCCCGAGGAGGACCGCCCACCACTCCACCGGTCGCGGTCTGCGCGGTGGCGGCTCGGGGCGGGTCATCTCGAGCGCTCCTTCGATGCGGCGCTCGAGCTCCTCGGAAATGCTCGCGTCGATGGCCCGAGCGTCTTCCTTAAGGCGTTGCGTCAGCTCATCCATGTAACTCGCCTTTCAGTGGCTGAAGCTCCGCGTCGAGGGCTCTGCGCGCGCGAAGCAGGTTGACCTTGGTCCAGGACACGGAGCGGTCGATCGTGTTGGCGATCTCCTCCATCGACATGTCTTCCACATAGCGTAACCAAAGCGCATTGTAGACGTCTTCCTTGAGGACCCGGCGCGCCGTCTTCCAGATGTTCTCCCGGTCCGAGGCGGCGATGGCCTGCGCCAGGGGATCCGCTCCTGGGTCGCGGAGCTCGGCCGGATGCTCTGGGACGAGAAGCTCGGGTCGCCGCTTCGGCAGCGCGTTTCGGATGGCAATCCGGTAGAGCCAGGTGCTGAACCGCCACCGTGAATCGTAGGAGCGGAGGTAGCGGAAGGCGCTGACGAGGGTGTCCTGGAGCGCATCTTCCGCATCGGCGCGGTTGGCACAGCGGGCAAGGAGAAAGCGAAAGAGCCCGTCACGGGAGCGCTCTACCAGCTGTGTGTAAGCGTTCACGGAACCCGCGAGGGCCTCTTCGATGAGCTTCGACTCGTTCACTCAATCTTCAACGAGCTCGATGAAGGTTTGGGGCGCCGCAGCGATTCGAAGTCGGAGCACGTTCTCCTCGAGCGTGACGTTCGTGCTGCGAAGAATCTCGGCGAGCTTCGGGTCCATATCGTCGTTGAAAGCCGACAGGCCGATGAGGCCCAGGACGATGTTTCGCAGCGACCGTGCCATCGTAGGCTCGCTCGCTTCGAGCCGCAGATCGATTGCGAGCTTCCCGTCCTGGTCAGCCACCAAGAGGCCGACCTTTTTCGTGTTCTTGAGGATGTTCGAGTCCCACTTCTCGTCTGGGTCGATCTCGCGAATCCGCTGGGCATCTGCCCCGGCCTGCATCAGGCGCTTCTCGCTCGAGAGGACGAAAATCGAGCCCGTGGCTCCGCCGCGCGTTGGGAGCGCGCCGTTGCTATCGAGGACTCGGCGCATGCGCTTTTCCGACTGGGCAATGACGATACGGTCCTCGAGGGCGAAGGTGAGGTACCAATCGGAGTCGATGTCGATTTTCACTTCGCCATCGTCCGAGCGAAACGTGTCCTTCTCGACCTGGTAGTAGGCCTTTCCACCGTGGGTCTTCTTCTTGGCGCGCTTGCTGGCCATAGCGAGCATCTGCTTGCGGTTCGCGGCGTCGAACCTGCCCTCTAGCTCAAAGACAGCATCGTCCTCGCTCTCGCCGAATGCTGTGAGTCGCTCGAGCTTTCCCCGGAGGTCGAGCTCGGTCTCGTCCTTAATGTCGGAGAGGACCTCTTTTTCCATCCAGGCGTAGATGCCTTTCCCCGCCTCGGTCTTTTTCATCATGTCGAAGTCGATGTGCAGGTACCAGGACGAGCCCTCGAGTGCTTCGACGTCGACGGCACCGGCCGGGCGCGGCTCGAGCATCGCGATGGAGAGAAAGGCAAAAAGAACGTGTTTCATGCGGAGCCTCACGGGACCGGTTTTTAAGTGTCATAGGCTTTTAGGCCCTGGCCGGGCAGAAAGTTACAGCGGGCCGGATCTTTTTTGCGGTGTTCGCTCGAGCGCTCGCTCGCCCGAAAGGGCTTAGACCAAAAAACGAAAACGGGCCCCTCGCTCGCGCGAGGGACCCGCCATTCAATCACACCCTATCGTGTAGCGTGGACTTGGCTCAGAACGCCTCGTTGAAGGCCACGTCGCCCTTGACGCCGATCTGGTAGGCCGAGACCCGGCGCTCGAAGAAATTCGAGAGCTCCTGCACGTCCTGCAGCTCCATGAACGGGAAGGGGTTCTTCGAGCCGTACATTGGCTGATAGCCGAGGTTCGCTAGGCGCTGGTCGCCGACGAACTGCAGGTATTCCTTCATGTCCGTGAGAGACAGACCACCGATCCCCTGGCCGAGCAGATCTTCGGCGAACTGCAGCTCGCAGTCGATCGCCTCCGCGATCATCGCCTTCACCTTACCCTCGAGCTCTTCGTCGAAGAGCTCCGGCGTTTCGCGGCGCACGGTTTCGACCACTTCGAAGGCGAAATTCATGTGGCAGCTCTCGTCGCGGAACACCCAGTTCGTCCCCGAGGCCAAGCCGTTCAACAGTCCTTTGCTCCGCATGAAGTACACGTAGGCGAAGGCCGCGAAGAAAAAGAGCCCCTCGATGCATGATGCGAAGCACATCAGGTTCAGGAGGAACTGCTTCATTTCTTCGTCGGTGTTGATCTCTTTCAGGTCCTGAATCGAATCGATGTACTTGAAGCAGAAATCCGCCTTCTTCTTGATCGACGGAATGTTGTGGATCGCCGCGAAGGCCTCCTCGCGTTCCTTGTGGTCTGGCACGTAGGTGTCGAGGAGCGTCAGGTAGAACTGCACGTGCAGCGCTTCTTCGTAGAGCTGACGCGACAGGTACATGCGCGCTTCGGGAGAGTTCACGTGCTTGTAGAGGTTTAGCACCAGATTGTTGGCGACAATCGAGTCGCCGGTCGCGAAGAACGCCACCAGTCGCTGCACCATGTGCCTCTCGGAGGGGAGCAGGCGATGGTTGAGGTCGTCGATGTCCGTCGAAAAATCCACCTCGTCCACCGTCCAGGTGTTCTTGATGGCGTCGAGGTACATGTCGTAGAGCTGCGGATACTTCATGGGTCGCAGCGTCAGGTCGAATCCAGGCTCCAAAATCACTTTGCTCTCCTCCGAACGTCTTTCGTCTGATTCAATTCTCTTTTTGCCCCGCGACCGGGCACGGCATGCCTGGCTCGGGACGTACGGTGAGGGACCCGCCCCCACCCGCGCGCACCCCTCACTGTCTTTGGTTGCCAGTCGCTACTGGCAGGCTTCGCAGTATTCCGGATTTTCTAACGAGCACGCGATCACTTCTTCCTCGCTGTACTCTTTCTTTTCTTCCGCGGGCTCGACCGCCATCGCTGCGAGATCGCCCGGAGTCTTGGCGGCAGCCGCCATGATCGGGCCCTGACCGTTCGTGCCCATGGCTCCATCGCCCGAACCCGCAGTACTGGTCTGCTTGATACGGGTCGCAGGGCGCGAGCGCAGGTAGTAGGTGGTCTTGATGCCGCGTTCCCAGGCGTACATGTACATCGACGAGAGTTTCCCGATGGTCGGGGTTTCCATGAACAGGTTCAGGGACTGACTCTGGTCGATGAAGGCGCCGCGGGAAGCGGCCATGTCGATCAGCGTCTTCTGCGGCAGCTCCCACGCGGTCCGGTAGAGGACACGCATTTCTTCCGGTAGCTCTTCGATGTGCTGGATCGAGCCGTCACCGGCTTTGATCTTCTGGCGCATCTCCTCATTCCACATCCCCATCTTCTTCAGGTCGGAGACGAGGTAGTTGTTGATCTGCAGGAAGTCGCCCGAGAGCGTCTCACGCTTGAAGAGATTAGAGACCTGGGGCTCGATGCACTCGTAACAGCCGGAGATCGACGCGATGGTCGCGGTCGGTGCGATCGCGATCATCAGCGAGTTGCGCAGGCCGGACTTCATCATCCGCTCGCGCAGAGTCTCGAAGCGCTCCGGGACCTGCGGAGTCGCTCCCCACAGCTCGAACTGGAAGACGCCCTTGGCTGCCTTGGTCTGGTGAAACGCTTCGTGGGCGCCGAGCTCCTCGGCGAGCTCCACGCTGCGCTCGAGCGCGGCGTAGTAGATCTCTTCCTGAATCCGCGCGGAGATTTCGGCCGCCTCCTCCGAGTCGAAGGGCAGGCGCAGCTTGAAGAAGACATCCTGCAGCCCCATGAGGCCGAGGCCGATCGGCCGCCAGCGCTCGTTCGAGGCCTTGGCCTCGGGCGTGGGGTAGAAGTTGATGTCGATGACCCGGTCTAGATATTTCACTGCGGTCTTCGCCGTCTCGCTCAGGCGGTCATAGTCGACCTTGCCGTTCTTCACGAAGCGACCGAGGTTGATCGACCCCAGGTTGCACACCGCAGTTTCGCCTTCCGAGGTGACCTCGATGATCTCGGTGCACAGATTCGAGCTGTGCACGACGCGCCCGTCGCCACCGTCGCCGGTTTGGTTGCACTTCTCGTTGCTCGAATCCTTGAAGGTCATCCAGCCGTTTCCGGTCTGGGCGAGCGTTCGCATCATGCGAAGGTAGAGATCCCGCGCCTTTACCTGCTTGGTGTAGCGCCCCTCGGTCTCGGCCTGCAGGTAGACCTTGCGGAACGCCTCGCCGAAAGTGTCGCACAGCTCAGGCACTTCTTTCGGGTCAAAGAGAGACCACATCGCGTCGTCTCGGACGCGTTCCATGAACAGATCGGGAATCCAGTTCGCGAGGTTCAGGTTGTGAGTGCGGCGGGCGTGGTCACCGGTGTTGTCGCGCAACTCGAGGAATTGCTCGATGTCCCCGTGCCAGGGCTCGAGGTACACGCAGCACGCCCCCTTGCGTCGACCGCCTTGGTTCACCGCGGCCACCGACGAGTCGAGGGTCTTCAGCCAGGGCACGACGCCCTGGGAGAGCCCGTTTGTGCTCTTGATCAGCGATCCCGACGAACGGATGCGGTGGTAGGCGAGGCCGATGCCCCCCGCATACTTCGAGAGCTTGGCGATGTCCGCATAGCGGTCATAGATCTTGACGAGATCGTCGTGGGGCGAGTCGAGCAGGTAGCAGCTCGACAGTTGTGAGTGCGTCGTGCCCGCGTTGAAAAGGGTCGGCGAGCTGGTCAGGTACTCGAGGGACGAGAGCAGGTTGTAGAACTCGAGCGCCTCTCGCGGGTTCTGGGCCAGGCCGCAGGCCACACGCATGAAGAAGTACTGCGGCGTCTCGAGAACCCGACGCGACTTGGGATCCTTCAGCAGGTAGCGATCGTAGACCGTGCGAATGCCGAAGAAGTTGAAGCGGTCGGAGCGCAGATTGTCGATCGAGTCATTGAGCTTGCGCTTGTTGGCCCGAACGAACTGATAGGTGGTCTCCGAGATCAAACCGGCCTTGTAGGACGCTTTCACCGACTGGCTGAAGCTGTGAACGTCGCTCGAGCGCACTTCCTTGCCGATGTAGGTGGCAAGCAGGCGCGCCGCGAGCTTGGAGTACTGCGGCTCCTCGGCAGTGAGCGCGGCGGAGGTCTGGATCGAGAGGCGATCGAGCTCCTCGGTCGACGCGCCGTCGTAGAGACCGCTGATGGTGCGGGTTGCGACGCGCATCGGGTCCACCGCGTCGAGACCGTGACAGCAGCGTTCCACCGCGCGCAGAATCTTGTTGAGGTCGACAGCTTCCAGCCGACCGCTGCGCTTTTCGACCCGCATCTTCGACACGTTCGCCGTTTGCGGTTCCGCACCGGCCTTCGCGTCTCCCTCCATCTTCACCAATTCCGTTTGCACCGAGCTGAGCTCCATCGTTCTGACCTCACACGTATAGCTGCACGACGGCAGAACCGTCGTTTGTAATGCGCCCTTAGGTGCCAATCCCTGGCGCGTTGAATGGTTTCAGCGTTTCCCGAACCCTGAGATTCTGACGCGAGACGTTTCCGCTCACCCCCGAGCCAGGCACGCGGTTGTATCCCGCCCCCCCGACAAAAATTCTCAGCTCGTTTTCGCTCGCCACTCTGTGTCACCTGAGTCTAGGCACTAAACGCTTAAAACTCTCCCCGTGCGAGTTTGCCCACGGGGTCTGACAAAAAAGCCCCGACGCAGGCCCTCGAAACGACAATTTTTTTGGGATGAGAGGAGGAGTGGATCGCCGTTGCGCGCTGCGCGCTGCGCGACACGGAAACGCCGACGCTGTGTCAACGCCGACCTTTTCCGCATGCGATCCGGACCTTCCGTCTAACTCACGCGCATCCATCCGGCAAAAAACCGGCGCGTGCTTCGTTCGCCTGTGGCGACGATCCTCCGCTGCCCCTACCCCGCCGGAGAGCCCGGAAGTGCGAGCGGCGCGATCGCCTCTCCTCACTACCGCAGCTCGCGCATCCGTCGCAGGCCAGGAAGCTAGAACGCTATCTGCTCCGCGCCAGTGCGGGAAGAGGATTCTCGCGCGATGAGGGGGCGGCGTTGCCTGTAGTCACGTGTAGGGAATACGGTTCAGACCCGCTTTGGATCGCGCTTCCGCGCCGCTTGCATCCCTCGCTTTACAACGATCGCGCGCCTCGAATTTTTCCCCTCACCGTTGCCCCCTCGTCGCGGCGAAGACGCGCGCTCGACGCAGCCTCCCTCCGTGAGCACGCTGAGAACACTCGTGTACGCGGTCGTCGCCGTGATCGCGGCTGCTCTCGCCGCGATCGCGGTCGTCGGCGAAGAAGCGGTCGTGCCCGCAGGCATCGCCATCATGACCGTCCTGACCTGTGGACCCGTCGCTCCATTCATCCCTGGCGTGTATGAACCGCTGTTGGTCGCGGCCGGGGCCCTCGGAAATCCCTACGGCGTGCTGGTCTCCGCCCTCGCCGCGGCGGTGACGATGGAGCTCGTCAACTGGCACGCATTCGGCTGGCTCGGCGAGTCCCGCGCCGCCGAGCGCGTGCGTGACAGCCGATTCGTTCGATTCTTCTTGCGCCGCTTCCAGTCCGCGCCCCTCGCCACGGTCGCCCTGATCTCCTTCTCGCCGATCCCGTTCCTCTTCGCGCGATTCTTGGCGCTCTGGCACCGGGTTCCGGTCGCGGCCTTTCTCGCCGCCTTCGCCCTCGGGCGCCTACCGCGTTTCGCGCTTCTGGTCGCGATCGGACGCCATAGCAGCGTTCCGCCGGTCGCTTGGCTCCTCGCCGCAGGTGCCGTCGCCCTCGTTCTTCTGTTGTTGCGGGGGATACGCGCCCTCGGACGGCCTCTCTTGGCTCATGAGGCGCCCTAGGCAGACGTTTTCGCAAGGTCTTCCTTCGCCAGGCCCGGCCTGCTATAGCGTGACGTCCGTTTTTGGCCCTTCCGACCCGGAGGTCCAGACGTGCAAGGAGCAAGTCATGGCGGGAGCCTCCAAGAAGGCTGGCAAGAAGACCGACTCGACCGACGAGTCTCTCGATGGAATTGACGTTTACTACAGCAGCGCTCACGAAAACGCGGACTACTTCTCGGAAGAGGAGCTCAAGGGTTTGAAGAAAGCGCTGCTCGAAGAGCGACGGCGGGTGGTCGCACGCCTCGGCAACCACGTGTCCCAGGCTACTGAGGACCGGGACAATCTCGCCGACGAAATGGACATGGCAACCCGTCACTCGGACCAAGCGTATCTGCTCCGTTTGGCCGACAAGGAGCACAAGCTTCTGGCGGAAATCGATCGCGCCCTCGCGAAGTTCCCCGACGGAACCTACGGGATCTGCGAAGGCACGCACGAACCCATCGATCTCAAGCGTCTCGAGATTCGCCCTTGGACGCGCTACAGCCTCGAGCACAAAGAGCAACTCGAGCGCGAGAAGGGCAATCGAGCCGGACGCTGAGCCGGCTCACTCGATGAAGACGGTCACCTCGTCGAGTGCTTTGCGCTCGACGGCGGCCGCTGGAACCTGTGCGTCGCTCGCCGGGTAGCCGACGGGGATGAGCATGTACGGGCGCTCGTGCTCCGGCCGCCCGAGGATTTTCGCCAGAAAATTCATTGGCGCCGGTGTGTGGGTCACGGTGGCCAAACCCGCTCGATGGGCGGCGGTGAGGAGCATACCCACCGCAATCCCCACGCTCTCGTTGGCGTAGTAGACCTGTGAGTCGTCGTCGCCGCGGGAGAGCTTGAATACGACGATCAGCCAGGGCGCCACTTCGAGAAAGCTCTTGTCAGGATCGGTGCCGTAGGGCTCGAGGTCGCGAAGCCAGCGCTCGCTCGCACGGTGCTCGTAAAAGCTCCGCTCCTCCTCCTCCACCGCGGTGCAGATCTGACGCTTCATCTCGGCACAAGACACGCAGACGAAGCGCCAGGGCTGTTTGTTTGCGCCGCTCGGTGCGGTCGTAGCCGCGCGCACGATGAATTCGATCGTCTCTCGCGATACGGGCGTGTCCGCGAACATGCGAACGGTGCGGCGGAGCTTTGCCACCTCGTAGAACTCGCGCGCCGCATCCTCGGCGGATTTGCCGGGATCGAAGCGCTCATAAGGGACGGATTCCATCAGTCTTGTACCCATACGGTCTTGAGGTTTGCGAAGGCGTAGAGGCCTTCGCGGGAGAGCTCGCGGCCGTAGCCGGAGTGCTTGATACCCCCAAAAGGAAGGCGCGGATCGCTGCGGACGAACGCGTTCACGGCGACGTAGCCTGCGTCGAGCTTGGGTATGAGCGCACGCCCTCGGTCCGATCCGCTGAACACCGCCGCACCGAGGCCATAGAGCGTTCCGTTCGCGAGATCGACGAGCTCCCCTTCGTGCTCGACGCGAACCACCGATGCGACGGGTCCGAACGTTTCTTCGTCAAAGACCGGCATGCCGCGCGTCACGTCGGTGAGGAGCGTAGGGCGGTAGTAGTTGCCCGGACGCTCTACCGGTTCGCCGCCGGTGACCACCCGCGCTCCGAGCTCCACTGAGCTCTTCACCTGAAAGTGCAGGTGAGAGACGAGGTCGGGGCGAGCGAGCGGCCCGACCTCCGTGCCTTCGTCCCGCGGGTCACCGAGCGTCCGCGCGTCGATTCGCTCCTTCAGGCGCGCCACGAGCGCATCGTGTACAGCAGCCTCCACGAGGAAGCGCTTCGCCGCGATGCAGCTCTGGCCGCTGTTCAGCATGCGCGACGATACGCCTGCGTCGGCCGCCGCATCGAGGTCTGCGTCTTCGAGAACGATGAAGGGATCGGAGCCCCCGAGCTCCAGGAGGACCGGCTTCAGGTGGCGCCCAGCGGCTTCTGCCACCGATTGTCCCGCGGCCACGGAACCGGTCAAACTCACCCCGGCCACGCGAGGATCGGCGATGACCGTGTCGACTTGCGCCACGTCGAGGAGCAACGCGGAGTAAACCCCTTCGCCCATTCCCGCTTCGCGGAACAGGCGCTCGATGGCGAGGGCACAGCCTGTGACGTTGGGGGCGTGTTTCAAGAGCACCACGTTGCCGGTGAGCAGCGTTGGAACGGCGAAGCGGATCACCTGCCACACCGGGTAGTTCCAGGGCATGATGCCGAGGATCGGTCCGAGGGGGTCAAAACGAATGTAGGATTCGGCCGCCTCGGTTTCGACACCGCGCGGGGCCAGAAACGCGGGACCCTCGGTCGCGTAGTAGCGACAAAGAGTGGCGCATTTTTGAAGCTCGGCGCGGGACTCGCGAATGGGTTTGCCCATCTCGTCGGTCATCAGGAGCGCGAGCTCCGTTTCGTTCGCCGAGAGTCTCTCGCCGAGCGCGCCGATCGCCGCTGCACGCTCCTCGACGGATTTGTCACGCCACGCGCCGAAGGCGAGCGCCGCGACGGAGAGCTTGGTCCCCAACGCCTCACGGTCGAGGATGTCGTAACGGGCGATGAGTGAGCCGTCTCGCGGATTGATCGATTGCAGAGTCATCGGTTGCTCTCGTTTGTCCTTCCGAGACCGTAAGGTAGGCACGCGTCGTTCAGCGCGACAGCATCTTCTCCAATCGACCCAAGCCTTCTTCGAGCACCTCGTAGCTGGGGCCGAAGGAAAAGCGCACAAAGGAGCGGAACCGAGAGGGGCGGCCGCTTCGCCGCTGGCCCGGATTGACGTCGAAGAACTCGCCGGGCACGCAGATCACTTTTTCATCCAGTGCTCGTCGGAAGAACTGCATGCCGTCGTCGTAGCCCTTTGGCAGGCTGCTGATGTCGCCCCAGCAATAAAAGGTGCCTTCCGGGTCCGCGACGCGAACCCCCAGGCGTCGCAAGCCTTCGACCATCAGCGTCCGTTTTCGAGAGAACTCGCGCTGGATCGCGGCGTTTTCGGCCTTCACGTGGTCTAGGGTGACGAGGGGAAGGGCCGCCGCCTGCATCGGGTGGGAGGCGCCCCCGTCGAGGAAGCTGCCGGCGCTGCCGACTGCCGAGATCACCGAGCTCGGGCCCAGCATCCAGGTGACCCGCCACCCGGGATAGCGCCAGTTCTTCGTGAGTCCGTCGAAGATGATGACCTGATCCTCGTCCACGTCTTCCACGAACTCCGCGGCGCTCACGGACACGACGCCTTCTCGCGGGTCCTCGGTCCACACGTACTGGGAGTAAAACTCATCGAAGAGCAAAGCGCAGTCGAGCTCGCGAGAAGTCTCGACCCACGCGCGCAAAGTCTCGCCAGTCAGTGACCGTCCAGTGGGGTTGCAGGGATTTGAGAGCAGAAGAGCCCCCAAGCCCCGGCCCAAGATTTCCTCTCGCAAGGCGGCGAGATCGAAGGCACGGCCGCTCTCGGCGCTGCGCATGATCGGGATCGGCGTGAAGCTCCGAAAGATGTCCAGAAGCTCCTCGTAGGCGGTGTAGTCCGGGAGGAAATGCCCCAGGTTGACGTGCCCGAGTGCCGCTGCCGCGCGGGTGAGTGACAGGCGTCCGCCGCCACAGATCGCGACATTTTCGGCGCTGTACTGGGAGACGCGACCTTTGCGGTAGAGGCGATTGTAGAGCTCGGCGACCGCTTCGCGCAGCTCGCGAACGCCCAACACCGGCGAATACTCGTGCTCGACTTCGCTCAGCTGCACCGAGCCGATCCGCTCGGGAGCATTCGCCAAGGCCCCCGATTCGGGCTGTCCCTGACCCAAGTTGCACCAATCAGTGGCGCCAGGGTGGAAGCCTAGCTTGATCGCTTCGGTGGTGACGTAGATCACGCCGGTTCGGGGTACCGGCCGGAAGGCGCCAGCTTGCTGGCTGTATCGCTGCATGGACTTGAGGCCTCTGACGTACGCGAGGGCGGCACTTGCCGCCGAACAACTGTCCTGTGCCTGGTCCTGACCAGGATTGCGAGGACTTCGCAACGCGAAAACGCGCGTGCGCGTCACGAGGCCGCATCCGACGCTGCACGGCAGCGGGCCGGCGAGCTCTTGTCATGGGCGCAAAATGCCATATAAATGTTACATGGCTGTTGCTGTGCTCCCTGGGCTGCTGGGCCGACCGTCGACCGAGGTCGCCCACCTCCTTGCCCTTCGTTTTCTCGACGAGGCGGCGAGCGGCGCAACCCGCCTGCACGATCCAAACGATTCGGAGGCGTTACACGATTTTCGCGTCGGCATGCGTCGACTTCGCAGTCTGATGCGCGCCTACGGTCCAGAGCTGCGCAGCAGCGTCGGAAAGAAATGGCGACGCCGGGTTCGCGACATCGCCTCGCTCACCAATGAAGGACGGGACGCGGAGGTGCAGGTCGAGTGGCTGAAGCGCGAGTTCGCGTCGATGCGCCTCCACAAGCGGGGTGCGCGCTGGGTGCTTCGCCAGATCGAGGAGCGGATGGACGACGCTTACGCGGAGGTGCGATCGGACGTGCTGCGCGAGTTCGGCCAATCCGAGATGAAGCTGCGTCAGCGCCTCCGTTTGCTACCGAACACGGAGGAGAGCGCCGCCGACGAGCCCACGTTCGGCGGTCGCACGGGAGCGTTGCTCCGCGAGCAGCTCAAGACCCTCTGGGATCTGACCACCAGCGCCCATAGCCCCGACGACGAACGCGAGATCCACGACGCACGGATCGCCGCGAAGCAGATCCGCTACGTACTCGAGCCCCTGCAAGACGAGATCAAGGGTGGGAAGAAGCTCGTCAAGACGATGAAGCGCCTCCAAGACGTGCTCGGCGACCTCCACGACGTGCAGGTCGTAGAAGAAACCCTCCGCAAACTGCGCCTCCGGGCCTCATCGCCGGTCAAGGTCGCGGGTACGGTCGCGGCCATCGATGAGCTGTCGCGTCGCGCGGAGATGCAGCGCATGGAGCTCTTTCGTAATTTCGACTCTCAGTGGCACCATTGTGAGGGGCCTCGATTCTTTGAGACCGTCTCGGCGCTCGCGGATGAGCTCCAGGGAATCGAGCCCGAGCCCGACGAATATGAGCGGGCTTTTCGCCTGAGCGCGCTGCCTGCGGAGGCGAAGGTCGGTCGACGCGAAGAGCTCCTGTTGGGTTGGTTCCCAGGCGAGACCATTCGTGAGCACCTGGAGAAACGGGTGACGGATACGGAGATTCGATATCTCCGGCGGGTGGAGCTCGAAAGCGCCGGAAGGCTCACCGTCGCGCGAGAGGAGCTCGACGAGGCGACCTTCAAGAAGCTCTTCAGCCTCACGGTCGGGCGCCGGCTCAAGCTGCGCTGCTACAGCATCGATCAGTGGCGCTTCGAATGCACGCCCCGGGAGGCGCTCGTGATCGTGCGCTGCATGACACCCACGTCCACCGAGCCGCCCGCGTTCCCGGAATGGCTCGAGCCTCTAGTGGAAGGAGAGCTCGGGGTGGACGAGCAGCTCGAGTTGTCTTCTCTCGCGGCCTAGGCTGACCTTTCGAGATCGTTCTCCCGGCCTCCTCAGGGCAGCGGGTGGGTTTGGTAGAGCTGGACGCGGAGGCCCCCGTGGGGGATCGGGGGGCCAGGTTTGCGCAAGGGGAGTCCACTCGCGTGGGCGAGCGACCGGTCGTTCGTGATCAACCCGACTCGCCAGCCGCGGAAGCGCTCTCTGAGCACGCGTCCGAGGGTGGCGTAGAGGTCGCGGAGGTCCCTCGATTCACCGCGACTGCCACTCATCGGCATCGAAGGAGGGTAAGGAAGCGAAAGCGAATGCTCGTGCACGGCCGGGGGCCAAGCCTGCGGCGATCTGCGCCGCTGCTGTCGATGCTCACCGTGCACAGGTCATCGTCGAGGCGGGCAACCATCCGGAGATCCGCGTCGTCCCGTACCGGTGCTCCTACCGTCTCCTCGATCGCTCGAGCGATACGTTCCGTCGCCGCCCCCGGGTGATAAACGCGTGAGCGCCGGGTTGTCGCCTCGACGCGGACTGGAATCGTTGGGGAGAGGTAGTCGGCCCAGGGGAGCTTGCGCGCGCGTTTGTCGAGCTGTGCGAGATGCAGTGCACGGAATTCGCCGACCCGGACCAGCACGCGCGAGGCACCGCGGAGCCACAGATTCGCACGCCAGACGTCGTGCCAGTTGCCGACGCAGCATACACCCCCTCGCGCCAACTCTGCCTCGAGGCCGAGGGCGCGCACTTCCTCGTGGACCGGATGCTCCAGTCCTGGCGGCGCGGCAACGAAGATCTCGAGAAGCTCGCTCAGGCCAACAGGCTCGTGAGGCGTCGGTAGATCAAGCCCATCGCGGGCAGGGTCTCCATGAAGCTACCGAGGAGATCCCAATAGTCGCGCTGGTAGGTGATGAGGCCATCGCGCAGCTGCGCGTGGGTCACGCCCTCGATCGTGATCCGGGGCCCAACCTTGGGGCTGAAACTAAGCGTCCAGGTGGCGAACAGGTGATCGTCGCTCTCGATGAATGTGGCGAGGCTCAGGTAGAAATCCCGAGATCGCTCGAGGAGCCGTCGATTCGTTTCTTTGAACTCATCGCGCCCATAGACCGTTTGAATCGGGTCCTGAAACACGACGTAGGGGTCGTAGAGCTCCACGAAGCCATCCAGCGCCGTCGTGCCGTCGCGATTTACCGAATCGATGGCGTCTCGAAAACGCTTCTCCATCAGGGACGTAGGACTCGACATGGTGGCTCCTGGCATCGTTCGCTCCACAACCGACATCCTGCGGTGTACGGTAGAGCGGTGACTCGATTCAAGCAGACTCTAGAACGGACTGGGAGCGCTCCCACGATTCGTATAAGACGAGCAAGCGTGCATCGGCCGCCTCGCGCTCCTGGGTCAACGCGGCGACCTGGTCCGAGTCGCTGAAGACCGCCTCGTCGCACATTTCCGCATCGATCGCAGCAATTCGGCCCTCGACAGACGCGATTTCCTCCTCGAGCTTCGCGAGGTCGCGTTCGGCCTTCTCTCGCTCGCGCTTGCGGCGCTTGCGTTCCTCGTAGTCCTCGCCGCTGCCATCTCCTCCGGCCGCGGCGGCTTTGGCGTCGTGTGTTTCCTCCGTCGATTCAGCCTCCGCCTTCTTCCACGCGTAGTAGTCGTAATCGCCTAGATAGGTGGTCGCCCGGCCCCCTGGCTGGATCTCGACGATCCGTGTGGCGACGCGATTGATGAAGTAGCGATCGTGACTCACGATCACGACGGTCCCCGAAAAGGAGCTGAGCGCGCCTTCGAGGACCGAGCGTGCCTGAAGGTCGAGGTGGTTCGTGGGCTCGTCGAGAAGGAGCAGGTTTTGCGGTTGGGCGAGCATGCGCGCCAGGACTACGCGGGCCTTCTCGCCGCCTGAGAGAACGCGAACCGGTTTGTCGACATCGTCGCCACGGAACAGGAATGCTCCGAGGATTCCGCGAACCCGTGACTCTGTTTCCAAAGGCATGGCATCGCGAAGGACGTTCAATGGCGTGGCTTTCGGGTCGAGCAAGTCACTTTGGTGCTGAGCGAAATAGTAGCGGCTCACATTGTGGCCCAAACGACACTCACCGGCGGTCGGCTCGATTTCGCCGGCAAGGACCTTCAGGAGCGTGGACTTGCCTGCTCCGTTCGGTCCCACGAGCGCAACCTTGTCGCCTCGCCGGAGCGTGAAGTCCAACCCCTCATAAACTGTGTGCTCGCCGTAGCGTTTGACGAGCCCCTCCACCTCGAGGACGCTGTCGCCGGAGCGCGGTGGCGCCGGCAGTTTGAAGCCGATGCCCGGCTGCTCGCCCCGGGCGCTCGGTGCCGCCTCCGCTCGGCGCTTCATCCGCTCGAGGAGCTTCACTCGGCTCTGTGCTTGGCGGGCCTTGGAGGCCTTCGCGCGGAAACGCTCGACGAAGCGTTCCACTTCCGCAATGCGTTTCTCGCGCTGGGCGGCCTCGGCCTCGAAACGATCGTCGAGCTCACGCCGTGCTCGGGTGTAGTCGTCGTAGTCGCCGTCGAAGAGCAAGAGGCCGTGCGGCGAGAGCTCGGCGATCCGGTCGACCATTCGGTTCAAAAAATAGCGGTCGTGACTGACCACCACCCAGGTGCCCTCGTAGTCGTCGAGAAAGCGCTCGAGCCAGTCGATCGATTCGATGTCGAGATGGTTCGTCGGCTCGTCCAACAGGAGCAAGCCCGGCCGCGCGAGGAGCAGCCGCGCGAGCTCTGCGCGCATGGCCCAGCCGCCGGAGAGGGTGTCGAGGTCCGCTCGGACTTGCTCGGCCGTGAAGCCCAGTCCGACCAGGATCCCTTTCGCTCGCGCCTCGAGGTCGTAGCCGCCGGTGCGCTCGTAGCGATCGAGAGCCTCGGCGTGCCTGTGGGTCGCGTCCTCGAGCGCGTCGCCGGTGGCGCGCTCGAGCGTCCGGGTGGCGAGCTCCAGGGCGTGGCGAGCGGCCGTCGCGTCTCTTGCGCCGGACATCGCGTGCTCGAGCACGTTCCCCTGGGCCTCCACTCGCACGTCCTGGGCGAGGTAGCCCACCTCCATGCCCTTCGGCGCAATGATCTCGCCGTCGTCGGCGACCTCGCGCCCGCTCAGAATCTTGAGCAGTGTCGTCTTGCCCGTGCCGTTCGGGCCCACGAGCCCGACGCGCTCCCCCGGGGAGATCGCCCAGGACACGTCGCGAAAGAGAGTCCGCGCCCCGAAGCTCTTGGTGAGACCTTGAATCTGCAACATGGACGCCCGCCGTCTAGCCTGCCACCTCGACGATTGGCAAGGGAACTGCTATCGCGCTCGCGAACAGGAGGACTGCAATGGCGGAGCAGCAGCCGCTCGTCGGCGTGATCATGGGAAGCACCAGCGACTGGGATGTCATGAAGGGGGCCTGCGAGGCGCTCGACGATATGGGTGTCCCCTACGAGAAGAAAGTCGTTTCCGCTCACCGGACCCCGGACCGCATGTTCGAGTACGCGGAAAGCGCGGCCGAGCGCGGATTGAAGGTCATCATCGCGGGCGCGGGCGGAGCCGCCCATCTGCCCGGAATGGTAGCCGCCAAGACGGTCGTCCCCGTGCTCGGCGTGCCCGTGAATGTTACGCCACTGAACGGCGTCGATTCCTTGCTGTCGATCGTTCAGATGCCCAAAGGGGTCCCGGTGGGAACGCTCGCGGTGGGGAGGCCGGGCGCGATAAACGCGGGTCTTCTCGCCGCGTCGATAATTGGGAACGAGCTCCCCGAGGTCCGACAACGGCTCGAGGCTTTTCGCGCCTCACGTCGGGACCAGGTGCTGGGACAGGAGCTGCCATGATCGCGCCGGGATCGACGCTCGGAATCCTCGGCGGGGGGCAGCTTGGTCGCATGATCGCCCTGGCGGCCCGCCCCTTTGGCTACCGTGTCGTGGTGATGGACCCGTCGGCAGACTGCGCCGCGAAGCCGGTCGTGGAAGAGGTCGTGGTCGGGGAATTCGACGACGCGGAGGCGGCCGCCCGTCTGGCGGAGCTCGCGGACGTGGTCACGATCGAGATCGAGAAGATCGGTGTCGATGCGCTCGAAGCGGTGCGCTCTCGTGTGCCGCTTCGGCCGGGGGTCGAGGTCCTCGCGATGATTCGAGACCGGGGCCGGCAAAAACGCTGGCTCGAGGACGCCGGTGCGCCACTCGGACCCTGGCGTCCCGCTGATGATGACGCTGAGTTGCGCCGCGCCCTCGATGCGCTTCCCGGCAAGTGCTTTGTGAAGAGCTGCACCGGTGGCTACGACGGACGCGGGCAAGTCGAGACCGAGTCCCCGGACGAGGCAGCGCGGGCCTGGGAGCAGCTCGGAAGCAGCCCGGTTGTGGTAGAGCAAGGGCTCGACCTCTCCTACGAGCTCTCGGTCATGGTCGCGCGCCGGCCGGGCGGCGAGGTCGTCACCTATGCGCCGGCACTCAACCACCACGAGAACCGGATTCTCGCCTGGTCTGCCTGGCCAGGAGCCATCGACGACGCCGTCGGCGCTCGGGCCCAGGCGGTCGCTCGGGATCTCGCGGCCAAGATGAGCCTCGAGGGCGTGCTCGCGGTCGAGATGTTCGTCACGAAGAGCCGAGAGCTTCTGGTCAATGAGCTCGCGCCTCGGGTCCACAACTCCTACCACGCGAGCGAGCGCAATGCAGCCTGCAGCCAATTCGAGCAGGCGGTCAGAGCCGTCTGCGGTCTGCCCTTGGGCGCCCCGGAGCCCCGCGGACACGCCGCGATCGTGAATTTGCTCGGGGATCTCTGGCTCAAGGAAGGCGGGGTACGCTGGGATGCGGCACTCAGCGTTCCTACCACCGCGCTTCATCTCTACGGCAAGAGTGGACCGCGTCCGGGGCGCAAAATGGGGCATTTGTCCGCCACCGGTGACTCGGTGGCAGAAGCGGTGCAGCGCGCGCAGGAGGCGTTCGCCAAGCTGTAGACCGCTGCGCGACTCACTCGTCTTCCGGTTTTTCCTCGGCGCCGCCGGTCGCGTCCGTGGGCGGATCCTCGGGCAGGAAGATCGGGCTGGGGTCGACCTCCTCCTCTCCGAGGGTGGGCTCGGTGGTCGGCTGCCCGGGGGTGGCGCTCAAGGGGAATTGCTGGGAGCCCTGAGGCAGCTCGATCACCTCTTCCACCGGGTCGCCGAGGCGAGCCATTTGCGTGAACGCTTCTCCCGCCGCTTCGTCGAGCAGCTCGCTGAGGATCCGGATCGCGTGGGCGAATTCGAGGGTAGGAACCTCACGGCGCTGATTGAAGCTGTAAGTCCACATCACTTCGCCGTCGCGAAAGCGCGCCAAGCGCAGACTCAAGGAGAGGTGGGCGAAGAGACGATCGCCGCTGTCGTAGAGCTCCACGGCGTGAAGGTCACCGTCGAGCGTATAGTCGGGCCGCTGCTCGCCGAGCTCGCGGGTGACCCCGGAGAAGAGACCGTACTCCTGCAGCCTGCGGGCGATGAGGTCGCTGATCATGCGGTTTGGCTTCACCGCCCACACGTCCGTGTCCCGGTAGCTGAGCTCGTAGGGGTTTCGCCGCACGACGATCTGAAACTTGTCGTAGGTGCTCTCCGCGTCGAGGTTGCGGACGCGCGCGAGCCCGGGGATCACCGCTCCGGGGCTCGTGTTCGACGGATTCATGTGAAGCACGAAATAGCGGTTTTGCTTGGTGCTTCCCCCAAAACACGCGGCGAGGAACGAGAGCCACACAGTGACAAGGGCAACCTTCATTCGCGGCCTCGCACCAAAGTCGAGGGATCCTGGGCGATGATTCGGCTGAACTCTCGCAGGTCTTCCGCAGCCTGCCTGAGATAGCTCAAACTGGCGGTGAAATCCTCACGGCTCGCACGCACCGCGAGGTCCAGGTCATCGATCAAGACCGTCATGCGGTCGAGGGTTGTAGAGAGCTTGCTGAGCGCTTCGCCGGTTTCACTTTCGGCAAGGCGCGCATTCAACGATTCCATCGCGCGTCGCGTCGCGCTCAGCGTGCGCGCGAGATCGTTCGGATCGATTCTCTCGAGCGGTCTGCGCACCGCGGCGGTGATCGCTGTGATGTCTTCCTGGACCTGCTTCAATGAATCCGCACCGCTCTTCGTCAGCTCCGCGATCCCTTCCGTGGCGTCGCCGACGCCGTTGAGGGCTCGGCTCATGGGCTCCTGGTTTACGCGCAAGAAGCCATCGGCACTGCGTGCGAAGGAGCTCATGTTCTCCACCAGTTCTTCGACCCGCTCCCGGTTCTCATCACGGGTCCAGAGGGCGATTTGGTCCGCCACCTGGCTCACCTTCAGGGCGACATTTTCCGCCTGGTCGACGATGCGGTCCATGAATCCAGGGTCCGAGGGGAGCAGCGAGCCCGGCGAGATCCGCGGTTTGCTCGCGTCGCCGCCGCCGACCAGGTTGATCGACTTCAGGCCGGTGAGGCCGCTCGCATCGAGTGCGGCGAGCGTCCCTTCGTAGAGCACGGTCCCTTCGTTCAGGCTGAATTCCACCTCGATGGCGCCTGGGTCGTCTGGAGCAATGCGCATGTCTTCGACCCGGCCCACCCGCAACCCGCGGTATTTGACCGGCGCGCTCACCTCGAGGCCGCTGACGCTGCCCGTGAAGCGAGTTCGGTACGTATCTCGACGCTCGAAGATGGAAAGGCCCATCAGAGTCACGAGCGTGCCCACCACGAGGAAACCTCCGGTGAGAAGAAAGGCGCCCAAACGCGCCTTCTGTGCCCGTGAGAGCTCCACTGTCTAGTCCCCTCCCCCGAGTGCGTCGTAAACGTCTTCACCCACTGCGATGCCCCCGGCTCCCACGCGATCGAAAAAGGCGCGCACATGCGGGTGCTCGCTCGCCATGACCTGTTCCAAGGGGCCGTCTTCTAGCACCTTGCCCCGTCCCAGCATCGTGACGCAATCGGCGATGGTTTTGATGCTCTCGAGCTCGTGAGTGACGATGACCATCGCCATTCCGAACTGGTCACGAATGGCGAGGAGCAGCTGGTCGAGCCCCGCGGCGGTGATCGGATCCAAGCCGGCGGAGGGCTCGTCGAAGAACAGGATCTCCGGGTCCATGACGAGGGCCCGTGCGATCGCCGCCCGCTTCAACATGCCCCCCGAGAGCTCCTTGGGACTCAAACCCGCCGCGTGACTCAGGTCGAACATGGCGAGCTTCATGCGCACCACGTCATCGATGATCTCCGGAGGCAACTGGGTTCGCTCGCGCAGGGGGAGGGCGACGTTGTCGTGGAGGCTCATCGAGTTCAGCAGCGCGCCGGCCTGAAACATCATCCCGATCCGACCCATCACCGCTTCGAGCTCCGGTTCGTCCGCCTCCGCGAGATTGCAGCCCAGAAGCTCAACCCGTCCTCCGGCGGGTCGCAGCAGGCCGATGATGTGCTTCAGCAGCGTGCTTTTGCCCGACCCGGAACCGCCTAGGATCACACGAATCTCGCCCTTCGCGACTTTGGTGCTGACCCCGTCGAGTATCGTGCGGGTGCCGTAACTCGCGATCAGGTCGCTGACCACCACCGGGTATTCGTAGTCTGTCGACACGGTCCCCCTCAGAAGTAGAACAGAATACTGAAGATCGCGTCCGCCACGATCACCGCGAAGATGCTAGCAACGACGCTCGTGGTGGTGCTCTTTCCTACCGCGTCGGCACCACCGCCCGTGCGCATGCCACAGAGTGTTCCAATCGTCACGATGATGTTGGCGAAGGCGACGCTCTTCACGAGTCCGGTCATGATGTCGCGGGTGAGCAGCACCTGCTGAAGTCGGTTCATGAAGGGCACCGCACCCACGTCGAGATAGGTGGCCGCCACGAGGAACCCGCCACCTATCGCTAGAACGTTCGCGAACATGGTCAATAGCGGCTGGGTCAGGGTGATGGCGATCACCTTGGGGGTGATGAGGAACCGTATCGGGTTGATCCCCATCGTCCGGAGCGCATCGAGCTCCTCGGTGATGCGCATCGTGCCTACCTCTGCGGCGACCGCCGAGCCGCTTCTTCCGGCGACGACAATCGCGGTGATGAGCGGCCCGAGCTCGCGGGTGACCGCGAGTCCAACGAGATCCACGACGAAGATGTTGGCACCGAAGTTACGCAGCTGCTCAGCGCTCTGCAGGGACATGGTCCCACCCACGAGAAACGCGATGAGGCCCACGACGCCGAGCGCCTGGGAGCCAATGAGCGCCATCTGAGTGGCGGTTTCCCCCCAGCGAATTCCCCGGCGTTTGAACAGACCGGTCACCGTGAACCAAGCAACGTCGGCGCACAGAAGCAGGTACTGGAGCGCCACTTCTCGGGCCAGAATCGCGAGCTCTCCCCAGCGCTCCAGGAGGGGAGGCGGGCGAAGGGTGGCGTCGTCCTGCTCGCCAGGGAAGGGGAAGAGCTCGAGCGTGCGTTTGACCTCTGGATGAATGCCCTCGAGATGCAGTCTGACGCCTCGGCGCCGTGCCTCCCGGGCGAGGTCAGCGAGTACCGCCACGCCGACGCTATCGATGGCACGCACGGCGGAGAGATCGACCGTATGCTCCCCCGCTCGGGGCAGCTCGCTCCGCAGCGAGGCGGCGGTGGGGCGTGCGTTCTCGCGGTCGATTCGCTCGGGAAGGGCGTCCACGGGGCCGGTCCTCAAGGCAGGGCCAGACTGAATCGCAGGAGCACGTCCTGCGACAGCTGGTCTTCGAGTGAAATGTTTCGGTTGCGCAGGAAACGCAGGAGGTAGTTGACGCTGAAATACTCGGTCAGCTTGATGTTTACGGTCCCTTCGATGTTGACGATCGCCGGTTCGCCGCGGTCGAACGGCAGCAGCGAATCGAACTCGATGCTCGCGAACACGTAGCGGCCAATTCGCGCCCGCCCGATGATGATCGCTTCAACGCCGGTCTGATCCGAGCTCGGCACTTGCACGAAATTCGCGAAGCCATCCGCGTCGTCCGTGCGCGCAAAGAGTCTTCGCGTGAGGACTTGTCGCGCACCCAAGCCGACGCGGACGATCCCCTCGGCGGCGAGGGTCTTGAGGGGGCGTAGGTTGACGCCGAGTCCCTGACGCAGGTTCGAGAGGCCGAAGGGCGGCCGCAGCCGGGCGCTCGTTACGTTGTCACGTTGGAAAACGACGGTTTCCTCGTCGACCGCGAATTTGCGCACGTTCACCGCTTCATCGAAGAACTCGCGGCTGTAGAACAGATTCGTCTCGGCCCCGAGGCTCAGGTAGGGCCCGATCCACGAGTAAAGGGGGTAGACGTAGAGTGAATCGAGCTCCGCGCGATCCTGGGTCTGGATCAGCTGGTCGCGGTTTGCCGGTTGGGTCACCCCTTGTTCGATGTCGAGGGAGTTGACCAAGGGGCCGCCGAAGATCTCCGCATTGATCCGCCCGTCGAGAAAGGCGCGCAAGTTGTAGGTGACACCATTTTGCTGGCCTACTACGTTGTTTCGCGAGTTGAGGCTCGCGTCACCGCCGATGATCGCATTCCAGCCGAATCCGTCGCTCTCCTGGAAAAACAAGTTTTGCGCGGAGAGTGCGCTCATTTCCCCACCGCCCTCGAAGTTCAGAGTCTCCTCGTCGAGAACCCAGAGGAAGTGGGTATGCTTGCCCGGGAGCAGGCGCACGGTGGCGAAATCGGTGCGCGCGCGGTAGGTTTCGCCGACGGGCACGATTTTGTAGAGCCCTGGTGCAACGACCCACGTAGAGATCGGCTCACCCGCTTGTTCGTTCGTGCCGAAGCCGACCCCCATGTACTGACGGTCGTCCATGCGGATCAGCTCATAGGAGGCGCGCAAAGAGTTGAAGCTCGGGTTGACCACGTGCACCGTCAACCCGGACCAGGTCACCGCGACGATCGTCGTGTTCATTTCACGGACTTCCGCCGGGAACGACAGTCGCTGCTCTTCGGAACCGGAGCCGAGATACACCGTATACTTCCCAGGGCTCAGGACGATGCGCTCACCGGTCTTGGCCTCGCGAATTCGCTTGCCGTCCTGCACGATTGTCACCGGCGGCTCGTCGAGGGAATTCATCATCGACGGCACGAAGACCGCGCCTTTGCCGTAGGGGATCAGGGTGGGATCGAGGCTCAGCTGCTCGCGAATCGTCCCCGCCGTCCAGCCGTGGTCGAGGTCGAGGCGCGGGTCGTCGCGGCCCAGGGTCTTGCTTTGGGCAAAGGCCGGCCCTGCCGCCAGGAGCACCGCGATACATGCGAATCGAGCCACTGTCCGCAAGGTAGCGGAAGGCCGACTCCCGTTCTAGTTGGCCCTGGTAGAGCCTCAGGCGCTCGGCGGGGGCGGCGTATAGCCTCCGGGAGGCTCCCATTCGCCGGTTTCGTTCGTCACCGTCAGGCACTCGAATCCGTCCTCGGTGACGACGATGGTGTGCTCGTATTGAGCGGAGAGCTCACGGTCGATGGTGACCGCGGTCCAGCCGTCGTCGAGAACCACGGCGTCGTAGTCGCCAACGTTGATCATCGGCTCGACAGTAAAGGTCATGCCCGCGCGCAGCTTCTTACCTCGGCCGCGCTCGCCGTAGTGCGGGATCTGCGGATCTTCGTGGAAGGTACGCCCAATGCCGTGGCCGACGAAGTCCCGAACCACCGAGTATCCCTCGGCTTCTGCGTAGCTCTGGATCGCGTAACCGATGTCGCCGAGTCGGGCCTCCGGGGAGACCACCGCGATTCCCCGGCGATGGGCCTCGAGAGTCACCTCGAGGAGACGACGCGCCTCTTCGCCGAGAGTACCGACTCCAACGGTCGAGGCGTTATCGCCATGAAAACCGTCCACCACCAAGGTGACGTCGATCCCGACGATGTCGCCTTCCTTCAGCACATCTTTCGCGCTCGGGATCCCGTGGCAAATGACCTCGTTGATCGATGTGCAAATGCTCTTCGGAAAGCCGCGGTAGTTCAGAGGCGCAGGGCGTGCGTCGTGCCGCTTGGCGAAGTCCATCTGGAGGTCGTCGATGTCCTGGGTGGTCATTCCCGGCGCGACTTGCTCGATGATCCGCGCGAGACACTCGGAGGCGAGGCGGCCCGCCCGGCGCATTCCCTCGATCTCCTCCGGGCTCTTGATGATGATCTTTTGCTCGCGTCCAAACAGCATCGAACGACGCCTCCTAGGGCGATGACGCTTCCGGCGCCCCGAATTGCGGCGAGACACGGACCGTCCCCTGTTACGAGTGAGGGCTTTCCTTCGCCGAGTGGCGCGGATTTTTCAAGCGGCCTTTTCGCCCTGCTCAGTTTGGGGTTGTGATGTTGTGACGTCGCATCAGGCGATAGAGGAACGTGCGATTGATGTTTGCCGCCCGGGCAGCCGACGAAATGTTGTTCGGGTGGTTCTCGAGCAGGTTTTGAACGAAGAGCCGTTCTGCCTCACCTTGCACTTTCCGACGCAGCGTCTCCTTGAGGTCTTTCAGCTCGTCATTGGTCCGGGGGATCACGAAGTTCGGCTCGAGCTCTTTGAGCAGGTCAAACATGGTTCGGTGCTCGTGCGCCATTTGTTGTTGGAGCTCGGCGATTTGGCGATTTTTGCGGTAGACCTCGACCTCGCGCTCGACCACGACCCGCAGCTGGTTGTTATGCCACGGTTTGACCACGAAGCTGCTGATGCGCCCGACGTTCGTCAGCTGGACCACGTCGTCGATGTCCGTGTAGGCCGTCATGACCACCCGCGACGTCTCTGGGTGGCTGAGCTGGAGACGCTGCAAAACGTCCAATCCGCTCATCTCGGGCATGCGCTGATCGACGATGGCCACGGCCACGTCCTTGCCCTCGATCGCTGAGAGGGCGCGTGTGCCACTGTTCGCACAGATGACGAGAAAGCGGTCTTCGAACAGCCGCTCGCACACCTCGAGGGTGTCCAGATCATCATCGACGAACAGAATCGTTTCGCGTTCAGCCAAGCCGTTCATACCGTGAAAACTCTGAAAAAAGGGGGGCGTTGTCAAACCCTCGGTGTCGAATAACGCGCGGGAAATCCGCCTCGATACTGGGTCTGCGGGACCCAGACTCAGAGGCCCTCCGTGCTCGTCGCCAGCTGGATCCCCGCCTCTTCGTAGGACGCGAGTGCTTCTGCGACCTGAGTCGTGAAGTCTACCACAAATCCGCCGTCTCCATCGGGGACGGTCACCGCGGACATGCAGTCGGTCAGAACTGTGATCTTTTTAAGCAGCTTGGCGTCGATCGCACGGGCCTCTTCGATCAGGTCGTCGATGGACCACTTCACGCAATGGCTCGCCGCCTGCCCGGCGATGAAGAGCCGATCGGCGTCGAGCAGGGTCTTCAGCAGAGCGGCATTTCGCTCCGCGAAGGGGCTACCGTGCTGGTCGGTCGTGACCTCCGGCGCGAAGACCGAATAGTTCTCGGTCAATGGGTGGTCTCCCTTGATCTCCGTGTAGCTCTGCGCGCTGCGCGCATAGGAGTGAAACATGCGCGCCTTGTGGATGGCCCCGGCGAGCACGTGCCCGTCGGAGCCCAGAATGCAGTGGGGTGGCCAGAGGTAGAGGCTGTATTTGCCCTCCGCCTCGAGCTTGCGTGCGTAGTGGAGGACGTAGCTTTTCAGCCAATCATAGTCGCCGTTGCACAGCCACGGGGCCATCGCGGGATTCGGACGCAGCTTGCCCTCGAGAATGTCGGCCGTGCTCAACACGCTGTGCTCGTTCGGGTGAGCGCCGTGCCGATCGATCCAGAAGGTCGGCGTGAACACCTGAAAGGCGTGGTGGGTGTCGTGAGTGGTGGTGATCGCCGTGATCTCGTCCATGTGGCGATAGATGACCTCGGTGATCCGTCGATTGTCGTCGAGCGCCCCGGTGCCGGAACGGCCACCCACATAGAGCGTTCCTTCAGGAAAGCAGAAGTCCCGCTGCACGTCGATGAGGAGCAAGTGTGTCCGGTGACGGTCTTCACCGGCTGGCTTCAGTCGGTGCTCGAGCTGCCACTCGATGGCTTGCGATAGAACCACTCGGTGGTCCGGGGTGTGTCCCCAATCGCGGGTGGTGGCCGGGTCATAGTGCGGGGGTAGTGGAAGCATCTGTTTACTCCTCAGAGCTCGAAGTTGAATCCCTGGGCGAGGAGCTCGCGGTACTTGCGCTTGTTGAAACGGTAGAGGCGCGCAGCGCGATGCGCGACCGCTTTCTGGCGCTCGTCGAGCTCGTCGAGCAGACCCATGGACAGGATCTTCTTTCTGAAATTGCGCTTGTCGAGCGGCCGCTCCAGTACGGTCTCATAGAGCTTCTGAAGCTCCGAGAGGGTAAACTTGGTCGGCAGGAGCTCGAATCCTATCGGTTGGTAGCGTACCTTGCCGCGCAGTCGTTCCTGCGCCACCCGGACGATCTCCTCGTGGTCAAAGGCGAGCGGAGGGAGCGCGCGGACCTCAAACCAGCGCGCGTCGCTCGCGTCCGTATCCGCTCGAAGCTCGCGGAGCTTGGCCAAGGCGTAGTAGGCGACGCTCACCACCCTTGCGCGAGGATCGCGCTCCGGCGCGCCGAAGGTGTAGAGCTGCTCCAGGAAGACGTCGCGCACTCCGGTTTCCTCCGCGAGCTCGCGGCGCGCCGCGTCTTCGAGGCTCTCCTTCGGGCGGATGAAGCCACCAGGGAGCGCCCAAGAGCCTGCATAGGGCTCGTTTCTGCGTTCGATGAGGAGAACCTTCAGGTGGTCGTCGAGTCCGAAGACCACGCAGTCCACCGTGACCAACAATTCGACCGGTGGGCTCACGACTCGAGGATTTCCTGTCGGAGAGCGGCGAGCTCCTCGGCGAAGCCAGCGCTCAGGATCGGAAACCGACACCAGGTTTTTGGGTCGAGGTTCTTGTCGTCGACGTGAAAGGACGGGGCATAGCGTTCGCGTTTCCACTGATTGCGCGACCACAGCCGAAAGAAGCGCTCGATCCATGCGATCCGTTGCGCATCGTCCACATCCGGATGGGTCGCCCGGAGTGCTCGATAGACTTCCCGAGGAAAGAATTTGTCGCGAATCGCCAGGC
Organism: uncultured Bdellovibrionales bacterium; assembly: GCA_964468125.1. Lineage (GTDB taxonomy): Bacteria > Myxococcota > XYA12-FULL-58-9 > XYA12-FULL-58-9 > CAYXVF01 > CAYXVF01. The sequence goes on from CAYXVF010000036.1 coordinate 28,332, forward strand.
CCTCGATCGTGTCGAGAACATCGTAGGGCATGAGATCCTCTTCGTCGGTCTGCTTGCGCTCCGCAGGGCGCAGCTCGGCGGTGGGGGCCTGAGCGTTGACCGCCGCGAGCTCCGGGCGTGGAGACAGCCCCGCACCGCCCTGAAGCTCCATGAAGCGCAGCCAGTCGCGAATGAACGCTTTGTCGATCCCGGCGATCGGCGCCAAGCCACCAGAGGTGTCCCCGTCCATCGTCGCGTAACCCACCGCCGCCTCCGAGCGATTGCTCGTGGACAAGAGCAGAGCACCGGTGACGTTCGCGAGCATCCACACGCTCGGTGCTCGGACCCGCGATTGAATGTTCTGCAGCGCGATATCATCGCGCTCCCAGCTGAGGGGTCGCGACAAGGCGCTCTCCGTGAGCGCTCGGTAGCGCTCGACGATGTCGTCGACGTCGAGCACGTGAAAACGGGCGCCTATCCCTTCGGCCACGCTCCGGGCCGCGTTGCGGGTCACCTCGCCGGAGTTTCGCGTCGATTGGTAGACGCAGGTGAGCAGAGCCCCGCAGAGTGACGCGCTGTCCTGGGCCCCATCCACCGGAAGGTTCAGGCGTCTGAGCGTTTCCTCGAGACCCAGCTCGTCGACCGCGAGGTCCACCATCGATCGGACGAGTACGGCGACCGCAGCAGAGTCAGCACCGCCACTGAGCGACAGTACGAAGCCGCGCGAGCGGCTCTTTCGCAAATAGTCGAAGAGACCGAGGCTCACCGCGCGAAGAAACTCCTCGTACTCGAGCTCCGGGCTTGCTTCCCAGTCCGGCAGCGTCGTCCGCGATGCGGTCGGCTCCGCATCCGGGATGGGGTGGTGCACTTCCACGCGCAGCTCGTCGTTGCTGCGGTCGGGCCGGTGGCTGCCGTACTGGGCCCTGAGCATACGGTTCGTGTCCACGTCGACGATCGCGTCACTCAGAGTGAAGTCTCGGAAGCTGAAGCGGTGCCCTTCGGCGACGATCCGGCCTTCGCTCGCGATCACCGTACCGCCGTCGTAGATCATGCGTCCGGCTTCGTTACCGAGGGCGTTGGCGTAGACGTAGGCGACGCCGAAGGCACGGGAGCCCTCGGTGACGATCCGGCGCCGGATCTCCTGCTTGTTGAAGGCGAAGTGACTCGCGCTCGGGTTGAGAATCAAGTCGACACCGAGGGCGTAGAGCGAGCTTCCCGGGCGGTCGGCGACCCAGGCGTCTTCGCAGATCTCGTGTCCGATTCGCACGCCATCCACCTCGAAGAAGAGGTCCCCGATGGGAAGCATGTGACCTTCGAGCTCGACCGTTGAGCGCACGCCGGCGCGCCAGGGGGTGAACCAACGCGGCTCGTAGTGCACGCCATCGCCGGCGAGGTGTCGCTTCGCGGCGAGGCCGGCCACCTCGCCATCGACCAGCAGCGCAGCGCAGTTAAAAACGGCGCCACGGAAGTGCACGGGCAGTCCGACGGAGACGACGAGCCCTTCCGTCGCGGGCGCGAGAGCGAAGAGCTCGCGGGCCGCCCGGGCACAGAGGGCCGGCGATAAGAACATGTCCTCGCAGCCGTAGCCGGAAATGGCGAGCTCGCTCAAACAGAGGATCGAAACGTCGCGTTTCTTGGCTTCGTCGATCGCCGCCTCGATGTTTCGTCGATTTTGCTCCCAGGCCATCGGGAGTTGGTTCAGGGCAGCGGCGGCCACGTGCAGCGTGCGCATCAGCGTACCTCCTGGAGTTGCTCGGCGAGCAAGGCGCCGATGCAACGGACCTCGAGTGTCGAGCCCGCGAGGGCGACGGCCCGCGGGTGCGAGTTGGTAGAGATGATTCGGCTGATGAGACCCGATTCTTCGATCCGTTTGAGCGCGTCACCTGGAAACAGACCGTGCGTGCAGACCGCGCACACCTCCTCGGCGCCCGCGTCGCGATAGACGCGAGCTGCGCCGAGTAGCGACCCGCCCGTACGGATCATGTCGTCGTAGATCACGACCGTTCGTCCGGCGACATTCGCGTTTATCCCCGATACGACCGTTCCGTTAGCGTCCCGCCGCTTGAGCACGACCGCCATCTCTGCGCCGAGCTCCAGGGCCAACGACTCGACCCACTTCGCCCGCCCCGAGTCCGTGCAACCGAGGACAAAGTCGGAGGCGAGCGAGCGGACCGCCTCCAAGATGAGTGGTTTGGCGTACGCCTGGCGTGCGTTCAGGGAACCCTCGAAGTAGTAGGGCAGGCCCTCCGAATGAAGGTCGAGCAGGAGCGCACGATTGCCTTCGGCTGCGATCGGAACCGCGGAGAGCATGCGAGCTCGGGTCTTGGCTTTGACCACCTCACCTCGTTTCATCGCCCGCTCCATCGTCGAGTATCCCAGGAAGGGGATGACCAACGTGAGCCGTCGTGCGCCGCCTGCGACCAAGCCGCAGGCAAGGTCGTAGATTTCGAGAGTTTCTGCGTCGGAGATCGTGCCGCCCACGAGCACGCAGTGATGCCCGTCCGGGCGGGTCAGGATCCGGTGGTAGGTCTCGTCGTCGGGGAAATCGCGACACTCGATGTCTCCGATCGCCGCATCGAGCTCACGTGCGATCGTGGCGGCGAGCTCTCGATAGCTCGACGAGGCGTAGACCAGGAGGTCCCTCAGGCGCTCAGTCATCGTGCCCTCGCATCTTCAGAATCAGCTCGGTCCTCGCCTCGCTCGCGCCCCGCTCGAGGCCCACGGGGTACTGGTGTGGGTAGTCGAAGCGCGTCAGTCCCGCGTGAAGCATGGCGACCTGACGGGCGCGGTGGGCGCGCGACTCGTCGAGCGCAGGCGGCGTGTAGACGCGATCGCCGCCCCGGTAGATCGGAACCAATAGATCTTCGTGCCGCTCTGCGCACGGGAAGGGGCGTCGTCGGGTGGCGTCGAGGGGGTCGAGCATCTGTCCGTGGGTCGGGAGGCCGCGTAGCTCGTCCCAAATCAAGTCCGCGACGATACCATTGTCGTCACTGTAGCGACGGACCTGCAAGATTCCCGGCGTTGAGGTTTTCACCGCCTGTTCGCTCAGCTTGATTCGTGGCTGCCATTCACCGTCTTCCCCGCGGACTGCGGAGAGCTTGAACACGCCCCCGAGCGCGGGCTGGTCATGGGCGGTCGCGAGTTTGGTGCCGATGCCCCAGACGTCGATCGCGGCGCCCTGTTGTTGCAGGCTCGCAATGATGCGTTCATCGAGATCGTTGCTCGCAACGATCTGAGTTTCCTCGAAGCCGGCCTCATCGAGCTTCTCCCGTGCGCGTCGGCTGAGATAGGCGAGGTCGCCAGAGTCCAGGCGAATACCCAGGAGCTTCTGTCCTCTTTTTCGGAGCTCGTGTCCCACGCGGATCGCGTTGTCGACCCCGGCGAGGCTGTCGTAGGTGTCCACGAGGAACACGCAGTTGTTTGGCATGGCGTCGGCGTAGCGCTCGAACGCCTCGAGCTCATCCTCGAAGAGCATCACCCAGGAGTGGGCGTGGGTCCCCTTGACGGGGATCCCGTAGAGTTTGCCCGCGAGCAGGTTGGACGTCGCCGTGGCGCCTCCGAGGTAGGCGCCGCGACTGGCGCTCATACCGCCGTCGAGCCCCTGCGCGCGTCGCAACCCGAATTCGAGGACCGGAGCCTCGCCGGCTGCGTGAACGATGCGCGCGGCCTTTGTCGTCACGAGCGTTTCGAAGTTGATGATGTTGAGCAGGGCGGTTTCGAGGAGCTGGCACTGGGCGATGGGTCCGCGGATCCGGAGGAGGGGCTCCTGCGGGAAGACCACCGTGCCCTCGGGGACCGCGTCGACATCGGCGGTGAGCTCGGCTCCCGCGAGCCACTCGAGGAAGGCCGGGGAAAAGAGAGGGCGCCCGTCCGCGCCATGCAGAGTGCCGAGGTAGTCGAGGTCGCTCGGATCGAAGCGATACTGGTCGAGGAACTCGATCACCCGGGCGAGACCAGCGGCGACAGCATAGCCCCCGCCAAAAGGGTTCTTGCGGAAATAGAGGTGAAAGACCGCTTCTCGCTCCGCGACGCCGGACTTCCAATACCCGTGGGCCATGGTCAGCTGGTAGAGGTCCGTCGCCAAGGCCAGGGGTGTTCGGTACAGCGCTTCGAGTCCAGCCATCGGCCGACCTCCTTTCAAAGTGTATCGTGCACACTAAGCTGCCGGGACGCAATCCCTTTGTTCGGGGCCCGTTTCTCGAGGCGGGGGGGACCTTCTAGAGCTTCGGGCCGCCTTCGAGCACTTCTTTGCTCGCGGCGTCCGCGTAATTCTTGAAGTTCTCGTGGAACAAGCCCGCCAGCTTCTTCGCCGTTGCGTCGTAGGCGCTGCGTTCGGACCAGGTGGTCCAGGGGGTGAGGACGTCGCTGGGGACACCGTTGCACCGTTTTGGGATGTGAAGCCCGAAGATCGGATCTTCCACCGTGTCGCACTGCGCGAGCGAGCCATCGTGAATCGCGTCGATGATGGCGCGGGTGTGTTGAATGCTCATTCGCTTGCCCACGCCGTAGGGGCCGCCGCTCCAGCCCGTGTTCACCAACCAGACGTCGACTTTGTGTTCCCTCATCTTCTCCGCGAGCATCTCGGCGTACTTCGTCGGGTGCCACACCAGGAAAGGCGCGCCGAAACAGGCGGAGAAGGTTGCTTCGGGCTCGGTCACACCCACCTCGGTTCCGGCGACCTTCGCAGTGTAGCCGCTGATGAAGTGATACATCGCCTGGCCCGCGGTCAGCTTGCTCACGGGCGGCAGCACACTGAACGCGTCCGCGGTCAGAAACACGACGTTGTCTGGGGTTCTCGTGATGCAGGGGATCTTCGCGTTGTCGATGTATTCGATCGGGTAGCTGCAGCGCGTATTCTGCGTGATCGACGTGTCGCTGTAGTCGACCTCGCGCGTTTCGGGGTCGAGCACCACGTTCTCAAGGACGCTACCGAAGCGGATCGCATCGTAGATTTCGGGCTCCGCTTCGCGGGACAGGTTGATCGTCTTAGCGTAGCAGCCGCCTTCGATGTTGAACACGCCGTCTGCGCTCCAGCAATGCTCGTCGTCTCCGATCAGCTTACGATTCGGATCCGCGGAGAGCGTCGTCTTGCCGGTGCCACTCAGACCGAAGAAGATCGAGACGTCTCCCTGGTCGCCCTCATTGCAGGAGCAGTGCATCGAGAGCACCCCGCGCTTCGGCATGAGGTAGTTCATGATGGTGAAGACGCCCTTCTTCATCTCACCAGCGTACTCCGTGCCCAGGATCACGAATTCACCGCGCTCAAAGCTGAGATCGACACTGGTTTTCGAGGTCATGCCTTCGGTGTGGATGTTTGCGGGGAAACGACCGCCGTTGAAGACGACGAAGTCCGGCTTGCCAAAGGACGAGAGCTCCTCGGTCGAAGGGCGGATCAACATATTGTGCATGAAGAGGGCGTGATAGGCGCGCTCGCAGATGATTCGAACCTTGAGTCGATACTTTGGGTCCCAGCCTGCGTAACCATCGATCACGAAGAGCCGCGGCCGCGTGTTCAGGTAGTCGACCGCGCGAGCACGATTGATGTCAAAGGTCTTCTCGTCGAGCTCGATGTTGATCGGTCCCCACCAGATGTCGTCGGCGCTGTCCCCGTGCTTCACGACCCGCTTGTCATTGGGTGAGCGTCCGGTCTTCGCGCCGCTCAGCGCGACCAAAGCACCGGTGGAGCTGATTTGGGTCCCCTCTTCGTTTTGCAGCGCCTCTTCGTACATCAGCGAGGGCGGGGGATTGCGCAGGATGCGGTCTACGGTGATCCCGAGCTCTTTCAAATGGGCTTTCAGTGTCGCGTCGGCGTGCATGATCGACCTCCGGGGCGTCTTTCCCCACGTGTATCGAAGCCAGGGGGCACCGACCATAGGGCAGAGACTCGAGGCGCACAACAGCGAGCGCTGTTGCACCCCTGAGCCGCCGTCGGCATCATGACTCACATGGCTGTTCCCTCGAAAGAGCTGATTCGAGCCCTCCGTGCCACCGCACGGCGCATTCGCGATGGCTCGCGTTTTCAATGGACCCATATGGGCGCCTGCAACTGTGGTCACCTCGCCCAGACAGTGACGCAGTTGGACCCCGCGCGAATTCACTCGTTCGCGATTGAGAAAGCGGGCGAGTGGGCGGATCAAGCCTTCGACCATTGCCCGTCGAGCGGCTACCGAATGGACGAGATTCTGGGGGCTCTCATCGACCTCGGACTCTCCTCGGCGGACATTGCCAATCTCGAAAAACTCAACGATCGTGGGGTTTTACGGCGCATGCCGGACGGGATGCGCGAGGCGGATTACCGCGACCGGGAGCACGCGGTGACCTATATTGAGGTATGGGCGGACCTCCTCGAGGATCAGCTCCTCGCCAAAGAGCGCGACATCGCCGAGCAGCGCGCCCGGAACACGGTTCTAGAACAGCGCCTAGTGCATCACGGGGAGGCGAAAGCGCTCGAGCGCGTCTGACAGCGTCCAGCGCATCGCGCCCCTTCCGTAGGCCCCAGCGATTTCGTTATAGGGCCGCCCCATGTACCGCACTGTTTGGATTGGGCTCGCCGGCGTGTCGAGCTTGTTCGTCGCGTGCAGCGAGTCGTCGACGACCGCTGTTTCAACGCATGCCTTCGAGATCGATCGCGATTGGCTCGAGCGCTACGCGCGGACTGGTCGGTTTCGGCACGGCGAGGTGCGCTCGCCCGTGTTCACCCCCGATGGTGGATCCGTGCTCTTTCTCCAATCTGGCCCGCGAGACCCGCACCAAAGCCTGCATCGCATCGACCTCGCCACCGGTACCGTGTCCACCGTCGTGACCGCGGACGCGCTACTCGGCGACGAAGAAAGCGACCTGAGTGACGCCGAGCTCGCGCGGCGAGAGCGCCAGCGCATAAAGGCTTCGGGGATCGTCTCCCTCGAGCTGACGCCTGAGGGCGATGCGGTGCTCGTGCCATTGAATGGCCGTGTCTTTCGTGTCGCGCTCGCTGACGGAAGCTCCGATGAGCTTTCTCTCTCTGGTGAAGGGGCACTGCTCGACCCGAGGCTCTCTCCCAACGGTCGCCACCTCGCCTACGTTCGGGATGACGGCTTCTACGTCTACGACTTCGACGGGCGCCGCTCTCGACGTTTGGTCAGCGCGGGAGAGGACGGTGTTTCCGTCGGGCTCGCGGAGTTTGTCGCACAGGAGGAGATGGATCGGGACCACGGCTATTGGTGGTCGCCGGACAGCAAGACACTCGTCTACCAACGAACGGACGAGCGCACGGTAGCGACCCTTCATCGCGCATCCCTGAGCAAACCCGACGCTGAATCTGTGGCCCAGCGCTACCCTCGGCCGGGGGCTGAGAATGCGAGCGTCGAGCTTTTTTTGATCTCCGTCTGGGGTGGGGCGAGCACGGCGGTGAAGTGGGACCGAGACGCTTACCCCTATGTCACCCGGGTGACCTGGAGTGACAACGCGCCGCTGACCGTCGTGGTTCAAAACCGCGAGCAAAAGAGCGTGGTGGTCCTCTCGGTGGACGAGCGTGGCAACACCCTCGAGCTCCATCGCGAAGCCGATCCCGCCTGGGTGGCGGTCGACTCCGCCGTTCCCGCCTGGCTCCCCAATGGAAGCGGTTTCCTCTGGTCGTCGGAACGCGACGGTGATTGGCAACTGGAGCTTCGAGAGCGAACCGGTGAGCTGACCCGGGTCTTGGTCCCCATGAACTTGGGCTATCGGAAGCTCGTCGGATTGAGCCCGGAGGGCAAGAGCGTCGTGGTCAACGTGGGTCGAGACCCCACTTCTCAGAAGGTGGCGCGAGTTCAGCTTGCCGATGGATCGGTGACGTTGCTTCGCGAGCGAGAAGGTTTTCACGAGGCGCTCGCGGTGGGGCCAGGGGGCAGCTCGGTGGTTCGGTCTGAGACCCTGAGCACCCGCCCCATGGTGCGCGTGCTCGCTCAGAGCGGCGAGCGCATCCTGCCTTCCAAGGCGGAAGGGCCTGGAGAGATTCGAACGCGCATCCTGCAGCTCGAAGGCGAGCGCCGCTACTACGCCGCGGTCACCGTGCCGCCGGGGCTCGCGCCGGGCACCAAGCGCCCGGGCCTCTTTTATATCTACGGCGGTCCCACGAGCGTCACCGTCGAGCGCCGCAGCTCGCGAGTGTTACTCGACCAGTGGTTCGCCCGCGCCGGTTTCGTCGTATTTCGCATCGATGCGCGCGGCACGCCGCGACGGGGTAGCGCCTGGAATCGAGCGATCAAGGACGACCTGTTCAGCGCTCCTCTCGCGGACTATGTGGAGGCGGTCGGCCTCCTGTCTGCGGCCGTGCCCGAGCTCGACGTCGAACGCATTGGGGTATACGGCTGGTCCTTTGGCGGTTACGCGACGGCGATGGCCTTGATGCGGGCACCCGAGACCTTCCACGCGGGGATGGCGGGTGCGCCGGTCGTCGATTGGGCGGACTACGACACGCACTACACCGAGCGATACCTCGGAGTACCGCAGGACGTCGGAACGGACCCGGCCTATCGCGTCAGCAACGTGCTCACCTACGCCGACGATTTAGCCCGCCCCCTGATGCTCGTTCACGGCACTTCCGACGACAATGTCTTCTTCCTCCACACGATCAAACTCAGTGATCGGCTCACGAGGAATGCCATCTTGCACCGAGTGGTCCCGCTCGCGAATGAAACCCATGGGGTCAAGGATCCAGAGCGACTCGCGGGGCTCTATCTCTCCGCCGTGCGCTTCTTCCAGGAGGCACTCGCGGAGCCTGAGCGGTTGCCTTCAAAGGAGCAGCGTGAAACGAGTGCCGCCCTCACCGGTCTCAAAACGGACTGAGCCGCCGCGGCCCTCGGCTACCGCCTTGACCATCGCTAGGCCCAGTCCGCTGCCACCGCGATCGCGCTCGGTGGTGAAGAAGCGCTCGAAGATCTTCTCTTGATTGGCCGGGCTGATGCCTGGCCCTCGATCGACCACGTCGACCCGCAGCCGGCCTCGTTCCTCGGAGGTCGTCACCCGAACCGGCTCGTCGCCACCGTGTCTCACGGCGTTTTCGACCAGATTGCTCACCGCGGACATGAGGTGGTCAGGTTGGATCCTCACACGTCTTGGCTCCTGACCGAGCTCGAGCACGACCTGCGGATAGCGGGCGCAGAGCTGCTCAAAGAAGCTCTGCACGTCGACGTCTTCCTCTCTTTCTCGGTCCGCATTCTCCAAACGGGCGAGCTCGAGAAGACGCCCCACGAGCTGCTCCATGCGTTGTGCGTCTTCGTCGATGTTCGCGAGAAAACGGGCCCGTTGCTCGTCCGGCATGCTCTGCCATTTCTCGCGCAACAACTCAGTGGCGCCACGGACGCCGGTGAGCGGCGTTTTGAGCTCGTGGGAAACGTTGCTGGCAAACTCGCTGATGTAGCGGGCGCGTTCCTGAAGTCGACTCGTCATCGTGTCGAAGGCTTCGCCTAGGACCATGATCTCGTGGGGCGCCCAGCCGAGGTCACGGGGGGCGACGGGGTCACCGTCGGCGATCGCCTTCGCGCGGCGCGTGAGTCGCTGGAGTGGCGAAGCGATGGCGCGCGCGGAGACGAGGGAAATCCCGAGCAGGAGGGCAGCGGTGATCGCCGCCACGGCTATCAAGCCACGACGGTTGAGCCACAGGGAGGTGAGCGCGTCGAGGCTCGTGCGCGAGAGTCGAACGATGCCGATCACTCGATCCTCCTCGAATACCGGCAAAGCGGTGAAAATGCGGATCTCCCCTCGGCGGCGCACCTCGCTCACCGAAGGTTTGGGCTCATCGCTGATGCGTTGGCGGGCTCGCGCGCTGTAGCTCCCCCGAATGGCCGCGCGCACCTCGGGGAGCTCGCCGAGACACAGACCGTGCTCACTTCGCGTCGTGGCAACGACGCAGCCGCGTGGATCGAGGATGCGAATCGCCGAGAGGTTGAAGACCTGCGTTCGCTGCAGGAGCGGCTCGATGCGACGCCCCGCCTCCAGCACTTCCGGGTCGAAGCTTTCTGCTTGCGCCGTGACCTTCGGCTGGGGAGGCAGGACTCGCGTGGTGAGGTCGATCACCGGCTCGATCGGAATGTAGCGTTGCTCGGCCCGCCCCGGCGGGCGGATCGCGTCCAGATTGCCCTGGCCACGCACTTCGTAGAGGGTCTGGCGCCACTGCTCTCCGATGACGACCGACTGGGCGATGAGCTGCCGTTCGGTTTGTCGCAGGAGATAGGTGTCGTAGATCCGCTGGGTCAGGAATGCGACGAGCGGCACCGCCAGCGCGAAGACACTGACTCCTAAGAGAAGCCAGCGAAGGCTCGGAAGGCGGCGATAGGATGTGCTGCTCATCCGCGCCCCCCAGCCGTCACTGCGCCAGACGGTAGCGGACGGTTAGGGAGACTGACTCGGTCGCAACCTGTGCGGGAGTGCTCGGGCCGCCGTTCGCAGCTCGAGGACGTAGGGACAAAATGATGTCCCGGGTTGGGCCCACGGGCAGCTCGTCGAGCGGTCTCGTGACAGGCGCAAGTGCGCTCGACCAGCGAAGCGTCGATGGCGACTCGAGTGGTGCTTCGTGAGCTACGAGCCCTTCGAATCTCCGACCGGTCCAGAGCCTGAGCGCGCAGCCGTCGGACGGGTCAGGCGCCTCTCCGTGGCACCCCGCATTCCAGGACGCATCGAGCTCCAACACTGCGGCATCTTCTGGGATTGTCGCGCTCGCGAGATTGAACCGGACCAGATGCTCCGGTCGTTTGGTACCGGCCGTGTGAAGGACCCAGGTGTCTCGGTCTCCTCCCGCTCCGCCGAAGACCAACAACGGTGAGTCCATGCGCCCGACCATGAGCGGATCGAGGGTGGGCATCGGTTGTCCCGAGCCGTGCGGATCGCCGAGGTCGACAGAGCGCCAAGCAGCGCCATCCCAGTATCTGAGGCTATTTGTAAGGGGAGGCGCCGAGCCCGAGACGCACTCGTTGTTGTTCGTGCCTCCGAAACGCCAGTAGGTGGCGCCCAACGGGTCGTAGGTCAGGCCAACGGACACCGTGTTGACGAAAGCACCGTCTAGGACGAGGGGCCAAGTGGAATCTCCGTAGGATCGCACATCGCTCTCGCTGCAGCTCCGTGGAGTGTCGCTCGGGACGACCTTCTGCGTGACCGTTTCGACGAAGAGAAACACATCGCTACTCGAGTAGGCAGCTTCCGCCCGGTTGGCGCCGCTCATGGCCGGGGTGCACGAGGCGCTCGGGCAGAGGACGCTCCAGCTGCTCCCGTCAAAACGCCAGGTGGAATTGGCGTCGCTCTCGACGTCCGCTCCATCGATTACGACCAGTCCGTCGCCGCCTGGCTCGGGAATGAGCGTGGCGCCGACCGATCGAGTGGGGCCACAGTCGCTGCACACAGGGGCGAAGATTCGACCGTCGCGGTTGTACGTCCAGGTTCGACGCACGGGCGTGTCGCTTAGACTGAAGCCCTCGTGGTAAACCATCTGACCGGCGTCGACTCGATAGCCAAAGGCGGCCTCGCGGTTCGCCGAGGGCGCACACCCGGAGCATTCTCGGGTCCAGATGGCGTGGAAGCGCCAGACCGCTCTGCCCTCGGCTGGAATCGTCAGGACCGATGCATCGCTAGGGTCGTAGATCGCGGCCCCGCCCGCCTCAGCGGAGGGCGTCGTGTCGGTGGTTTGACCCCATCGCTCGCCGTCGAAGTAGTAGCGAGGCGCGCTGTCGAAGAAGCTTTCGCCTCCGAGCAAATGAAGACCGCCGGAGCCGTCAGCGATCAACGGGCCCGATTCAACGCTCACGGGGAGGCCGTCCGGGACATCGCAAACGAAGGTGTTACACGGGTCGAAGAAGTCGGTGCAGCCACTCGCTGTCCGGTTGGTGCAAACTTCGGGGCTGATGCAGGTCCAACGCTCGCCGTCGAAGCTCCAGAGGTCGTGAAAGCTTGGGTCACCGAAAGGGCAGGAGCTCTTCGGATCGACTCCGCCAAAGAGCAGGAGCCGCTTTCCATTTGCATCATAGGTGAATGCTGCGGCTCTCCGAAGTGCTGGGGCGTCGAGGGAGCAGGCGTCGGTGCACGCTGGCTCCCAGGCGCCGTTTCGAAGGCGCCAGAGCGCTCTATCGGGGGCTTCATCACTGAGCCATTCGTCTGGACCCCAAAGGAAGAGTGTGGACGTTTCCGTGTCGTAGGCGATCGGCGACGAGGTCGTTCCGTTGGGCGAGCTCGATACACAGGTCGCGTCGCACTCTGCACGAAGCCAGTCGTCGTCTTCGAGATGCCAGCGAGTCGTTGCATCTTCAAAGGCTGATATTGCGCGTAGCTGTTCATCCCAGAACAGCTGTGCACCGCGACCGGGACTTCCATCCCCCCGTCCGTCGCTGACGCTCTTCCTAATGTAAAACGAGCCCGCGCCGTCGTACTCCCAATAGGTTCCGTCTCCGTCGACCCCGAGAATCGGGACACCGCGCGTGGGATCAAAAACGAGGCTGAGATCGCTGGCCGCTGGTGGCCCTTCACCGCCCGCGAGACGTGGGGTAATCCGTCGGTACGCGTTGTTTCGGATTTCCCAAAGCTCGTCGGAAGGTGGTGGTCCTCCCTCGAATGAGAGCTCCTGCCCGCCATAGAGGATGACGACATCGCGCAGTGGGTCGTAGACGGCGGCGGAATTGGTCCTCCGCTCCGGTTGCTCCGCCGATTGCACGCGCTCGAAGCTCGGGCGACCGGTCGTGACGAACGCATTCTCATCGTCGACGCCGATTCCCTGCGCAGCGCCTACTTCGTCTTCCCCAAAGATCTGTGCGGCTGGGCTGTCCACAAAGCGCGTCAGGAAACGATGGGGATTCTGCACGACGCTTCCCGCGACCTTGCCAACGAGCGTCGCTTGCCATTCGATGTCGCGAACGCCTCGAACCGCGCTCGCGTTCCCGGCGCGATCGACCGTCTGAACGAACAGGCGGGGTCGGTCGATGGTGCGGAGGTCGAGCGGCGCTCCGTCGGTGTTCTGCCGGGTGTCGAATCGCGAGATCTCACGCTCTCCGGCGTCATCGGCGTAGGCGATCAGGATCGCATCGGTCTCGAGGGCGCCCTCGGTCAACGAGAGCAGGGAGCGCGACTCGCCGCCGCTACTGTCCCCCCAGGGAGCTCTAATGAAACGAACAGCATCGGCTTCGTCGACGTTGGGCGGTTCCGGGGGAGTGAGATCGACCGTCAGGGTCAGGGGCGCGCCGTCGGGTCCGATGAGGGTCGAGAGTGACTGATTGCCCGCGAGGTCGCGGAGCTCCGCGGCCACGGTGTAGGTGCCATCCACGGGGCTCGAGCGCGACTCATCGACGACGAGAATCTTCGATTCCGCGTCGTTGTTCCGGGCCGTGAACAGGAGCCCCGCATCCGACGGACTCTGGTTCTCGTCGAGAAAGACCAGGGTCGCCTCGCTTGGCTCTGACGCGATGAAGCTCAGCTCGAGGTCCGTTGACCTCTTCCATGCGTCGACCTCGCGCAGCGGATTGCTTTCCGGATCCGGCGTCAGGATGATTCGGGCCGTCTCCGCGAGTGGTTGAGGGGGGACACTGTCGACCACGACTGTTTCATCTCTCGCGCCCTCGAATCGATTCCCGCTCTCATCCACGAGCGTGAGGAGGATCGAGTAGGGACCATCGGGCAAACGCGCGGTTGTCGCATCGACGAGAGGGAGGCCACGAAAGACGTAGGTGCGCGGGCCGGTTTGCTCGCTCTGAAGCGGAAGCTCTGTGACTCCGTTCGACAGCCGTGCGGAGGGTGGGGCACCCAGCGCCTCGTTGACCGTGAGAGTGACTTCGAGCTCACGCCCGACTCCGAGGGCGCGCGGGGTGGCCGTGAACGCCTCAACCGTAGGGGCCTCGAAGTCGAGATTGTCCTCCGGTTGGCAAAGCGAGGAGTTCGGATTGCAAACAAAGCCCGAAGGGCAGGACTCACCGTCGGTGCATCGAATGCTCGCGTCTGACGGAACGCCCGTGCTGCTCGTACAGGCGCAGCACAGGAGCAGCGTTGCTGCGATCTTTCTCATGGCGTTTTGTTATCATCGCTCCGGGCGTAGGACGAGCAAGACTGGGGTGAAGCGGCCGCGACGTCAGATGCTCTCGCGAATCCGGTAGCCTACTCCATAAACCGTCTCCACCGGGTCGCCGCCAGCGGTGGCGAGCTTTTTGCGAATGCGACGAACGTGGCTGTCGACGGTGCGGTCCGTGATCACGTGTCCGTGCCCGTAGGCGCGGTCGACCAGCTCGTCGCGACTGAAGACGCGACCTGGGGTGTTCAACATCGCGCGTAGGAGCGCAAACTCAGTGACAGTCAGGATGATCTTTTCGTCGTTCCAGCGGCACTCGTAGCGCTCTGTGTCCATGACGAGAGGTCCGTGCCGCAAGGATGAGGGCTGGGAGGGACGGGTCTGGACGCGAGTCTCCTCGATCCGCCGAAAGACCGCGCGGATTCGGGCGACGAGCTCGCGAGGGCTGAACGGTTTCGTGATGTAGTCGTCGGCGCCAAGCTCAAGGCCTAGAACCCGGTCGAGCTCATCGTCTCGGCTCGATAGGAAGATCACCGGCACCGTACTCTGGCCCCGGATCTTCCGGCAGACCGTCAATCCATCGTCTTCGGGCATGATGATGTCGAGGACGAGAAGATCCACGCCCCCTTGCGCAAACAGCTGGAGGGCCGCTGCACCGTTTTCCGCCTCGCGAACGCGGTAGCCCGCGTCGGTGAGAGCGTAGCGCACGACCTCGCGAATGTTGCGGTCATCATCGACGACGAGAATGGTCTCGCTCATGGCTGTGGTGGGAGCGCTGGCCCCCGGGCTCCTGTGCAGCATCGTCCGTGAGCATGCCCTGAGACTCAAGCTCCGGGGGGCTTTGCACGAAAATTGCGCGAAATCGCCGCGGTCAGCGCTCCAGTTTGCCCGCGCGTTTGCTGCTCTCACGCTTTGAGAGCGCCTTGGGGAGCTTCGCGCCCACGGCGTAGTCGACGATCCCGCGTTGCGATTTCTCCGTGTCGACCCGCTTGAACCATCGGGGCCCCTCGCCACGGTCCACGCCTACCACCGGGGCTTTGCACACCTTTTGGCAGCCGACGATCTTCACGCTGGCCGTGTTTCGGAGAGCGTCGAGGGTGTCGCGGCTGAGCGCTCTTTTCCGGCAATCCTTGCCCATGCACACGTAAATCTTCGCCATTACGCTCCCTCCCCATGCGAACGAAAATGCGTCGCAGTCTCTGAAAAATCAAATAATTTCAAGGGGTTTGCCCCTTGACCGGAGACTTCTCCTGCACATCTTGGGTAGAGAAGAGAGGAAAACAGAAATGGAAAACAGAAAAGCGATCATCGACACCCTAAATGAAGCGATCGAGGTGGAGCGCACCCTCGCCCTGCAGTGCGAGTACCAGGCGCTGACCGTCCGTGGACTGTGGCGCGCGACGTACCACGGCTTTTTCATGGAGCTGGCGGATGAAGCCCGCGACCATGCGCGAAAGTTCGGGCAGAAAGTCGCCGGCCTCGGCGGGAACCCGAGCACCGCGGTGGGGGCGATCAAGCAAGCGGCCGATGTCTTCGACATGCTCGACCTCGATCTCGACCTCGAGCGCAGGGCGCTCGCCACCTACGAACGCGCATTGGCCTTGGCCGCGAACGACACGGCGCTGCGCAACATGCTCGAGGACCACATCGAGGCCGAAACGCTGCACATCGAAGAGCTCGAACGCGTCGCCCAGCGCCCCGACGAAGCGAAACAACCGCTCGTGCGCCGGGTCGGCTGAAGCGTCTCGACAACGCCGCGCCGCCAGAAACGAGATGACCATGCCTCAGACTATTGAGAGTGATTCTTGATCGCAATAGTTCGGGAAGCCTTTTGCTTCCCGAACTGCGATTCTTGAGCGTTCGTCGGCGTCGCGCTATCTCGCACAGCAGGGGGGAATGGGTGGCTTCAGCAACTCGCATAGAAGAAATCTGTACGGAGCGTGGCCTGCGCATGACGGACCAACGGCGGGTGATCGCCCGTGTCGTGTCGTCCGCTGACGATCACCCGGATGTGGATACGGTCTACCGGCGGAGCAACGACATCGACTCAAAGATCAGCATCGCGACCGTCTACCGGACGCTTCGCTTGTTCGAGGACGCAGGCATTTTGCAGCGCCACGATTTCGGTGACGGACGCGCCCGCTACGAAGAGGTCGTGGGCCGAGAGCACCACGATCACTTGATCGACGTGGAATCGGGCGACGTCGTCGAGTTTCACGACGAGGAGCTCGAGGCGCTCAAGTCGAAGATCGCCGAGCGCCTCGGGTATGAGCTCGTCGAGCACCGCCTGGAGCTCTACGCGAAGCCGCGCAACGCTTGAGCGCAAATTGCGGGGCGTTTCCTCTAGCCCGAGGGCGATCCACTCTCACGAGCGATGATTCAGCTGCCCCCTCACGCCTGCCCGCGGTGCGAGCATCACCCTACGATGGAGCAGTGCTCATTGCGCGGGATCGGTGTGCGTATTTGCCGCTCGTGCAAGAGCATTTTGATGACCTGGGCCGACCTTCGGGCGGCGATTGGGATCGCGGCCCGCGCCGGCGCCCGGGAGAGCTCACCGAGCGGCTACTTCACGCGCATCAAGCATCAGCCCGCCTGGGTGAACGAAGACCCGAGCATTCGCTGCCCCGAGTGCCGCTACAACATGTACGAAGCGAAAAACCACGGCATTGTGGTGGACTTCTGCCTCAATTGCGAGGCCGTGTGGTTCGACGAGGGCGAGCTGCGCGCGGCCCTCGCTGCGGCTAAGAAGTCCGGTGGACTTCAGCTCGTTCCGGACGACACCGAGGCGAATGAGACCGCAAGCCTCATCGCCTACATGCTCGACACGATCACCACCGAATAGCTCAGCAGCAGTCGTCGTTCTTTTGCCATTCAATGGCGTTGCCCCGTGCGTCGACGTGGATGGTGCAGCAGGCCTCGAGAATCTCGCGCAACTCGGCTCGCCCGCGCTGAATGCGGCTCTTGGCACCGGAGAGCGAAAGCCCCAAGCGCTCGGCGACCTTTCGTTGCTTCAACCCTTCGACGTCCGCGAGCCACACGGCCTCGCGTTTTTCCGGGGGCAAGAGCTCGATGAACGCACGCAGCCAGGTACCGACCAGCTGGTTTTCGTTCTCGTCTTCCACGAGCTCGCATTCCGGCGCGGGCGGCTCCTCTTCATCCAGTGGGGTCGCCCGGCGTCGGGTGCGATAGTGGTCGATCAGAACATTGCGAGCGATGCGGTAGGCGAAGGGCTGCAGGCGGTCGTGGTCCGAGAGGGACGGCAATCCCGCCCAAAGCTTCAACAACACCTCTTGGGCTAAGTCTTCGGCCTGGGCGGGATCGCGGACCCGTCTGCGCATGAACGCGAGGAGCGGATCCCGCAGACCCCGAACGCGTTCCTCATCCAGCACTGGCGGTAGGTCCACAGCAGTCGCTCTCCGTTCGCTTCGAGTCGGTCGCTTCAACGTCGGCCTCGGTCACCACGAAGAGCTCCCAGCCGTGGCCGTCCGGGTCGCGCACCCAGAACTTGTCCTGCACAGAGTAGCAGCACGCAACCTGCGCTTCCTCCTTGGTTCCTAGACCTGCGCCACTGAGGCGCTTTTGCTCGGCCCACACGATGTCCGTGCTCGGCAACTGGATTCCAAAGTGGGAGTGCGCGCCCGGCGGACGCACCCCCTGCGGGTCCTCGTTCAAGGCGAGGTGCACCGAGGGCTCCTCTAACTCGAACTTCGCGTAGCCGGGGCGCACCTTGCTGGGCTCGGCGCCAAAGAGGACGCGGTAGAATGAGAGGGATCGCTCGAGATCCGAGACGGTGAGGGCGATGTGCACACGAGACATGGATGTTTTGACTCCTTTTTCGAGCGCCGTCGTGGCGCTTCATTTGGGAAGACGGAGCTGAGGGCAAAAGGACGCACGGGATCTGCACATTTCTTTCGCCAGATCCCCGCGGGCTCTTCAGGTCGTTTGCTCCGAGGGCGGGCACGCTCTTCTCAACAGGAGGAGCAAAGATGCGTCCAGTTTTGAGAATCATGGGGATCGTGGTGGTGTTCTGCGCGGCGAGCGTGGCGTGGTTGATTCTCGGGGGACTCACAGTCGCCCGCACCGACGACTCGAGCTACGCTCTGCGCGGCGAGGTGCAGGAGCTCTGGGGCACCCCGCAGCATCAGCAGGCGCCGAGCTTTCAGTTTCAGTGGCAGGTCCAGGAGCTCGTGGAACGAGAGGTGCAGACCGACAAGGGCAGGCGAACGGTGCGCGAAATGGCGACGGTTACCAAGTACGAGTCCGTAAGCCCGAGCTCGACGCGGCTGAAAGTCGGCCTCGAGAGCGATCTGCGCCGCAAAGGATTGGTCTGGTACTCCCTCTACGACGTGGACCTCGACGGGACCTGGACCTACGAGCACACCCTCGACCGCGACGGTGAGCTCGTCGTCACCTTTCCATTCCCGGACAGCAGCGGCGTCTACGACCGCTTCACGTTCACCGTAAACGGAACGGACTACGCGTCGAGCGCGACGCCGGTGAACGGTCGCGTCACTCACCGGATGCCGATCGAAAAAGGTCAGCGAGTGGAGCTGCGCGCGGGTTACGTCAGCCGCGGCCTCGATGAATGGCGCTACGTTCCCGCTCAAGGAGTGGGGCGAATTCAGGACTTTGAGCTCGCCATGACGACTGACTTCGAGGACATCGATTTTCCGACCTACACGTTGTCGCCGAACGACAAGACGCGGACGGATAGCGGTTGGGACCTTCGCTGGCAGTTTGATCGCGTGGTCACCGGGCACGGCATCGGCATGGTCACGCCGAGAAGGATTCAGCCAGGACAGCTCGCCAGCAGCCTCTCGTTCTCCGCCCCCGTGTCGCTGCTCTTCTTCTTTTTGGTGATCTTCGTGCTTGCCACTCTGCGGCGGATCGAGATCCATCCGGTGAACTACCTCTTTCTCGCCGGCGCCTTCTTCGCCTTCCATTTGCTCTTTGCTTATCTCGTCGACCACGTGGCGGTGGAGCTCGCTTTTGCGGTGTGCAGCGTAGTGAGCGTGTTCTTGGTGACGACCTACATGCGCTTGGTGGTGTCGGACCGCTTCGCCTTCGTAGAGGCCGCGGCAGCCCAGCTCGTCTACTTGATCGGCTTCTCCCTGGCGCATTTCTGGTCTGGGTACACGGGACTCACGATCACCGTGCTCGCCATCCTGACCCTGTTCTTGCTGATGCAGCTCACCGGGCGGATCCGCTGGGGTGAGGCGCTGGCCGGCGGTACGCTCGCGACCCAAACCAGCGCCGGCTGAAACGGTACATGGCGTCGGCGCGAGCCCGTCCTTATGATGGCCTCGCCATGTTGTCCCACCGAGAGCGTTTCATCGTCCTGATCATCGCCGCGGTGCAGTTCATCAATATCCTCGATTTCATCATGGTGACCCCGCTCGCGGGGGACTTTGCGCAGGCGCTGGGGATTCGTACGGACCGGATCGGCATTGTCGCCGGCAGCTATACGGTGGCTGCGGGAATCTCCGGCCTCATCGGCTCGACCTTTTGGGACCGCTTCGAGCGCAAGCGCGCGCTCGCCTTCTGCGTCGTGGGCCTCGGGGTGGGCACGCTCGCCTGCGCGCTTGCGGTAGACATCTGGACGCTGATTGCCGCCCGGGTATTGGCCGGGGTGTTTGGCGGTCCGGCCACGGCCCTCGCGATCGCCATCGTCGCGGACACGGTGCCAAACGAGCGACGGGGCCGGGCCATGGGCGTCGTCATGGGAGCCTTCTCCATGGCCTCGATCCTAGGAGTGCCCGCCGGGTTGAAGCTCGCGGAGCTCGGCACCTGGCGCACGCCCTTCATCGTCGTCGGGATCGCGGCCTTTGTCATCGTCGCAGCCGCCCTCATCGCTCTGCCGAGCATGCGAGAGCACATCGGAGCGGGCACCGAAGAAGAGAAGCGCTATCCCCTCCGCTTCTTGAAGAAGCGTGAGAGTTGGTACGCCTTCGGAATGATCGCAGCGGCGCAGACGGCGGGCTTCATGATCTTCCCGAACATCACCGCTTACGTCCTCTTCAACCTGGGTTATCCGCGCAGCGAGCTCGAGGTGCTCTATTTCGTCGGCGGCTTCCTGAGCCTCTTCGGAATGCAGGTCGCCGGGCGCCTCTCAGACCGCATCGGGGTCTTCCGCGTCGGGACGGCGGCGATCAGCAGCGCGTGTGTGATCATGTACCTGCTCTTTGTTGCCTTCGAGCCTGGCTGGCCGCTCCTGCCACTCTTCGCCTTCTTCATGATGACCATGTCGATGCGCGCCGTCGCCCAGAACACGATCGCGAGTCAGGTGCCCGCGCCCCACGAGCGCGCCCGGTTCATGTCGATGCAATCGGCTACCCAGCATTTTGCGAGCTCCACCGGTGCGATCATCAGCTCGCTCATCCTCGTGGAGGGTGAGGGCATGGCCCTCGAAGGACTGGACACGGTGGTCCTCACCTCGATCGCCTTGTTCATGACGCTCCCGCCGTTGATGTGGCTCCTCGAAGGTCGAATCCGGGGACGAAACGCGCTGCCGGCGCAGCCGACGCCGCACCGCGCCTAAGCGCGACTAGACGCCATTGTTTTCCGGTCCTGGGGCTGCGATCTTCATGGGCGCAATGGAAGGCGCAACCCTCGATCAACTCGAAGTCTTCATCACCGTCGCCGAGGTGGGCAGCTTCTCGGCGGCAGCGCGGCGCCTCCATCGGGCCCAGTCCGCGGTCAGCTATGCAGTGGCGACGCTCGAGGCAGGCCTCGACGTGCAACTCTTCGATCGTGCGGGGCGTACGCCGGTGCTCACCGATGCGGGGAAGGCCCTCATCCGCGAGGCACGCACGATCCTGGTTCACGCGGAGCAGCTTCGCTCCCGAGCGAAGGAGATCGCCGGCGGGACCGAGGCGCAGATTTCCCTCGCGGTCGACGTGATGTTTCCCATGCCGCTCCTTCTCGAGACGCTTCGAGAATTTCAGGAGGCCTATCCTCGCGTTTCCCTCCGCCTCTACACCGAGGCTCTGGGATCGGTGGTCAGCCTGGTCGAGGAACGACGCTGCCAGCTCGGGATTTCCTCACCGCTGCCGAGCTATCCTGGAGGTCTTTCGCGCACCCCACTTCTCAGGTTCCCACTCGTGTGCGTCTGCTCTTCCAGCCATTCATTGGCAGAGGAAGACGCCCCGATCCCGGAACCCATCCTGCGTGGACACACGCAGCTGATCCTCACCGACCGATCGTCGCTCACGGAAGGGGTAGACATGGGGACCGTATCCGGCGCGTCGTGGAGATTGGCGGATCTCAGCGCCAAACACGCGCTTCTCAAAGGCGGGTTCGGTTGGGGGAACATGCCTCGCCACATGGTGGAGGAAGAGCTCGGGCGGGGTGAGCTCGTGGCTCTCGAAACCGAGAGCCTTTCGAACATCGAGCTCACCCTCCACTTGGTCCGAAGGGATGCGGACTGGACCGGCCCAGCAACTCAGTGGCTGATCGAGAAGCTCAAAAACAGCTGCAGCCGCTTTGAGGAGCAGACCCGGAAGGCCGCCGTCAAGCCAGGTCGAAAATCAGCACGTCCGCGTCAGAAACGCCGCGAAGTCTGACTTCGGAGCTGAGCGCCATCGCATCCCCTGCCTTCAGCGTCTCACCGTTGACCTCGAGCCGACCCGTCGCCACGTGCACCCAATAGTGCCGCTCCGGGTCTAGGGGCTGCGTGAGCTCGTGACCTTCCTCGAGCAGGCTGCCGAACAGGCGCGCGTCCTGGTGAATGGTCAGGGACCCGTCCTCGCCGGTGGGCGAGACGAGAAGCCGAAGCCGATTGCGCTCGCCTCGTCGGATCTGAACCATCGTGGACTCCTTTCATCCTGGGTTCACGGCCAGTACACTAGGGGGAGTGGCTATCTTGGGAATCGATAAAAAACTGACCCAAACCATCACGGATTTCGATATATGAGTCTCTTGGGGAACATCATCTGGTTGGTCTTTGGGGGCGTGATCTCGGGGATCCTGTACATGTTTTCGGGACTCGCTCTCTGTCTCACGATCGTGGGGATCCCCTTCGGCTTGCGCTCGATCAAGATGGGGATCGAGATCATGATGCCTTTCGGCAAGGAGCTGCGAGAGCTGCCGGAAGCCAACTCGCCCCTCCGGTTGATCTTCAATGTGATCTGGTTGCTTCTCTTTGGCTGGGAGCTGGCGCTGAACCACGCGTTTTGGGCCTTGCTCTTCGCCATCACCATCGTGGGTCTTCCTTTCGCGCTCCAACACCTCAAGCTCATCCCCCTCGCGCTCTTTCCCTTCGGACGGGAGCTCGTGCCGGAGCGCTAGCGGATGGGGAAGCCGACCTATCGCAGCATCTCCGGTCCGATCGTCCTCGGCGCGAGCTCGGTCGCGCTGTCGATCGTACTGCTCGTCGGGTGGATCCTGCTGATCGTCCAGAATCTCCAGCTCACCAAGCGGGTGGCGGAGAATACCTGGCTCCTGGTTGCGGGGATCGTTTCCCTGGCCGCGATCATCAGCGTGCTCGTGCTCTTCAGTGTATTTCTGGTGCGGGAGATCCTCGAAGTCCGGCGCCAGACGAGCTTCATCGACTCCGTGACCCACGAGCTGCGAAGCCCGCTCGCATCGCTGAGCCTCGGAATTCAGACCCTCGATCGGGAAACGCTCGACCCCGCTACCGCAAAAGAAGTTCGGGGACGCATGCGGCGCGACGTGGAGCGCTTGTCCCTCTTCATCGAAGAGGTGCTCGAGGCGAGTCGCGTGGACCATGGTCACTCAACTCAGAGTGTCAGTGAGTTCGACCTAAAGGAGCTCGTTGAGCGGGTCGTCGAGGTTGTCTGTCGGCGTTGGGATGTCGATCCGAAGTCGGTCCGGGTCGACGTGGAAGACGGGGTCCTCATGCACACGGACCAGACGGCGATCGAGACCGTGCTCCGGAATCTCGTCGACAACGCGGTCAAATACAGCGGTCGGCCGCCGGAGGTCGTGGTGCGCGCGCAACGCGCCGGCGACGATCTGCAGATCGAAGTCACGGACAAAGGCATTGGAATCCCGGTGGGATTGCACAAGCGGGTGTTCGAGCGTTTTTACCGCGTGCCCGAGGAGGCCGTTCGCAGCCGCTCCGGAACCGGGCTCGGACTGTTTGTGGTGAACGCGTTGGTGCGGGGAATCGGCGGACGGATGAGCGCAAAGAGCGAGGGGGTCGGAAAAGGCACCACGATGCACGTGCACTTGCCTGGGCGCCGCGTCTTGGTGGAGAGAGCCTCATGAACGGAGAAGGAACTCGCCCCTACGTGTTGGTCGTCGAAGACGAGGAGCATCTCGCAGCCGGGCTGAAGCTCAATCTGTCACTCGAGGGCTTCGACGTGCACGTTGCGGGAACCGGAAGGGAGGCGATCAGCGCCTTTGTCCAGATCCGTCCCTTCGACGTAGTCATCCTCGACGTCATGCTGCCTGACATGGACGGCTTCGAGCTGTGCCAGCGACTGCGCTCGAGCGGCAACTTCGTGCCCGTGCTGATGCTCACCGCGCGGGACACGGCGCAAGATCGCGTCCGCGGACTGGATGCGGGTGCAGACGATTACCTGACGAAACCCTTCGATCTCGCCGAGCTCGTCGCACGGATCAACTCCCAGCTGCGTCGACAAACTTGGGAGGGAGGTCAGCGGGAGCCTCGCTCAGCGGCGCTCGTCTTTGGTGACGCCGAGGTCGACTTCGAGACCCACCGGGTGACAGTGAATGGTGAAGAGCACAATCTCACGCACCTCGAGCTCGAGCTCTTGCGCTACTTCGCAAACAACGAAGGTCGCGTGGTCAGCCGCGAGGAGCTTCTGGAAAAGGTCTGGCAGATGCGCCACGTTCCGAACACGCGGACCGTCGACAATTTCATTTCGCGCTTGCGTAAGGTGTTCGAGCCAGACCCTAAGCACCCGCAGCACTTCTTATCGCATCGAGGCGCGGGCTATCGTTTCGTCCTGAATCCCGCGTGACGGATTTGGTCGTTTTCGCGCCTTCGTGGACGAAGCAGAGACACAACCTTTACATTGCGTGACCGAAGGATGACGGCAACGCACTGTGTTTTTCGTGATGTTAACCTCGTCGCCGCACATGAACGCGGCAGGAGGAACACAGACGATGGCCGCATCCGAAGCCCTAGCACGTGAAACTGAGGGCAACGCTTCAAAAGAAACGGAGTCGCGCTTCCAGCTCGACGAGAACGGGCGCGAAATTCGCGAGTTCACCAGCAGCAACGTGTGGCTGGGCCTCCCGTTCTACGCGACCCACTTCTTGCCGTTCCTGGCGTTTTTCACCGGGACCCATTGGGTCGACTGGGCGGTCTGTTTTGGCCTCTACTTCATCCGCATGTTCGCGGTGACCGGCGTCTACCACCGCTATTTTTCGCACCGGACCTACAAGACGAGCCGCTTCTTCCAGTTCTTGCTCGCCTTCCTGGCCCAGACGAGCTCCCAAAAGGGTGTCCTGTGGTGGGCTGCGCACCATCGCCATCACCACAAGCACTCGGACGACGCGATCGACACCCATTCGCCGGTTACCTCGAGCTTCTTCTACGCGCACGTCGGGTGGCTCTTCTTCGACCGGAACAACGATACGGATTTCAGCAAGATCAAAGACTTCGCGAAGTACCCGGAGCTGCGGTTCTTGAACCGCTTCTATCTGCTGCCTCCCATCGTGCTGGGCTTGGTCACCTGGCTCGCCCTCGGTTGGTCGGGATTGCTCATCGGCTTCTTCCTGAGCACCGTGTTTCTCTGGCACGGCACCTTCGTCATCAACTCGCTCGCCCACGTGTTTGGCTCCAAGCGCTTCGAAACCGGCGACGAGAGCCGCAACAACTTCTGGCTCGCGCTCGTCACCCTCGGCGAGGGCTGGCACAACAATCACCACTACTATCAGTCGAGCTGCCGACAGGGGTTCTATTGGTGGGAAGTCGACATCACCTACTACATCATCAAGGGCCTACAGGCCGTCGGCCTGGTGTGGGACGTGCGTGAACCGCCAAAGCGTGTGCTCGATGAAGGGCGGCGTGCCGACGCGACCGCCTAGCCCCCGGCGCAAAAAGTGGCTAGGTTCCGCGCCATGGGACTAGGAAAGAAGATCGGAATCGGCGTTGGGGTCACCTTTGGGGTCATCGTCGCCGGCGTAGCCATCACCATCGCCGCCGTGAGTGAAGACCGGCCGACGGGTAAGACCGGCCCGGAAGCACGCGCGCTCGCCGACGCGATGGGCAAGGCCGTGAATCTCGACGCTTGGAAGCAGACCGGCGCCGTGGAGTGGAGCTTCGCGGGCCGCCGAAAGCATCTTTGGGACCGGAAGCGTAGCTTAACGAAGATGACGAAAGACGACCTCGAGGTCTGGTTCGACATCACGAGCAAGAAGGGCATCGCCAAGAAGGCGGGCAAGACTCTGAGTGGCGATGAGAAACAGGAAGCGCTCGACTCGTGCTGGGCCGCGTGGGTGAACGATGCCTTCTGGCTGAACCCCGTTGGCAAGATGTACGACGCGGGTGTGGAGCTGACGCTGATCGAGCTCGACGGCGGCAAGCAGGGCGTGCTCGCCTCCTACACGAGCGGCGGCCTGACGCCTGGCGACGCCTACCTCTGGATCCCCGGCGACGACGGTAAACCGGCGGCATGGAAGATGTGGACCTCGAACATTCCCATCGGCGGCGCGAAGGCGAGCTGGGAGGGCTGGACACAGCTGCCCACCGGTGCCTGGATCTCGACGACCCACGAGATGGACGCCTTCACCCTCGAGGTCGGGGCTTTGAAGGGGGCTGAGAC
>CAYXVF010000037.1:0-51818 GCA_964468125.1 uncultured Bdellovibrionales bacterium
CTCTGCATGCACCGTCTGCCGGATGGGGCCGAGCCCGCGTGCACCGAGGTGTGCCCGACGGACGCGGTGATCTTTGGCAAGCGCGGCGATCTGATGGCCGACGCCAAGAACCGCATCAGCAAGACCCCTGGCAAGTACTACGAAGACAGGGTGTACGGTGAGACCGAGGCTGGAGGCACGCAGGTGCTCTATCTGTCGCGGGTTCCCTTCGCGGCCCTCGGACTGCCGACCCTGACCCACGGCTCACTCGCGGAGTACTCCACGAAGTACCAGTCCATTCTCTACAAGTGGATGGCGATCCCAACGCTCATCTACATCAGCCTCGTCGCGTTCATTCGTCGCTCGTGGAAGCACCACAAGAAGCAGGCGGAAGAGCTCGAACGTGAGACCCGGATGATGGAGCAGCTATGACGCCCAAACCCGAGATCCTCAATCCATGGCAGCGCGGCGTGCCCGTCGGGGGAAAAATCTTTACCCCCGCGTTCATCCTGCTCCTGGTTTTCGCCGTGATTGGCATTGGCTTTGCCATCGCGCGGACGATTTACGGCCTCGGTCCCTACACCGGCATGTCGAGCGCCTACGCTTGGGGCGTTTGGAAGACCTTCAACGTCATGACCCTCACCGCCCTCGGCTCCGGTGGCCTCGCGGTGGGGATCGCAGCGTGGGTCTTCGACCGGCACGAGCTGCACGTGGTCATGCGCACGGCGCTGATCACGAGCTTCTTGTTTTACCTCTTTGGTTTGATCGGCTTGGCCATCGACGTCGGGCGTCCCTGGAACATGTACCACCTGATGTTTCCCTGGCGCTGGAACACGCACTCCGCGTTGTTCGAGGTCGCCCTCGCCATGCCGGTGTATTGCATCATCTTTTTGGGCTTCGAGAATGCACCCGCGTTCTTTGAGCGCGTTTGGTACACGGGTTCGTCGAAGTGGCGGGACTTCGCGATGAAGATCCGCCCCGCGGCGCTCGCGGCCTATCCGTTCATGATCGCCGGTGCGTACCTGCTGCCCCTTGGGCACCAGAGCTCGCTCGGTGCGCTCATGATGCTCGGCGGCGACAAGGTTCACCCACTCTGGCAAACGCAGATGCTCCCGCTGCTCTACGTGATTCAGGCGGCGATTTGCGGCTTCGCTTTCGTGATCTTCATCCTGCAGGCGTCGGCGCTGACGTACAAACGTCCGATCGACATGCGGGTTGTTGCTTCACTCGCGAGCTTCCTGTCCTACACGGTCTTCATCTGGATCGGTCTGCGGGCGCTCGACCTGACGCTGAGAGGCGCTTGGGGCTACGCGTTCGAGCCGAACTACCTGGCCCTCGTGTTCTGGATCGAGAACCTCGCGCTCTTGATCCCCGCGGTTGCCTTCATGAATATCCACGTGCGCCACACGGCGATGTGGACTTTCAAGCTGGCGGTCATGGCGACGTTCGGCGGAATGCTCTACCGCTTCACGCCCACCGCGTTCGCGTACCACCCGTCGGAGAACTCGAGCTACTTCCCGACAGTCCCTGAGTTCATGATCACCGTGGGGCTGATCTCAGCCGCACTCGCCGCGTACACCGTCGCGGTGAAAAAGCTCGCGATTCTGCCTGCCCCAAGCAACGCTTGGTACCATCAAGTCGACGAATGGCGACTGCAATACCCGGAGGAAGCCGCATATGCCGACCATCACTATTGATCCCATCACCCGCATCGAGGGCCACCTGCGCATCGATGTGAACATCGATGGCGGGCGGGTAAATGACGCCTGGGCCAGCTGCACGATGTGGCGCGGGATCGAAAACATCCTCCTGGGTCGCGACTCACGCGAGGCTTGGCTCTTCACGCAGCGCTTCTGCGGCGTCTGCACCACGGTTCACGCGATGGCGTCGGTGCGTGCGGTCGAGAATGCGCTCCAGATGGAGATTCCGCTCAACGCGCAGTACATCCGGAACCTGATTCTGATCGCGCACGGCTTGCATGACCACATCGTGCACTTCTATCACCTCTCCGCGCTCGACTGGGTGGACGTCACTCAGGTGCTCAAAGCCGATCCGAAGAAGGCCGCGAACGTGGCGCAGAGCCTGTCGGACTGGCCGGGCAACAGCGTGAAAGAGCTGACGCTCGTGAAAGAGCGTGTCGCGAAGCTCGTCGCCAGCGGCCAGCTCGGGATTTTCAAGCACGGCTACTGGGGTCACCCCGCGATGCGTCTCGATCCTGAGACCAACCTGATCGCGGTCACCCACTATTTCCAAGCGCTCGATGCGCAACGAAAGATCAACGAGGTCGTCGGAATGCTCGGGGGCAAGACCCCGCACATTCAGAACCTCGCGGTCGGTGGCGTGATGAACGCGATCAACCTCGACGGTCAGGGCGCCATGAACATGGACCACCTGTACCGCATCAAAGAGCGCCTCGAGGGCGTCCGGCCCTTCATCGAGCAGGTGTACTTCCCGGATGTCTGCTTGGTCGGCTCGGCCTACGCTGATTGGTTCGGCATCGGCAAGGGCGTGGACCACTACCTCGCAGTACCGGATCTGCCGACGGATACGACCGGCAAGCAATGCGATCTCCCCGGCGGCACCGTGCGGGGCGATGCGCTCGACAAGATGGACCCGATCACGACCTTCTCCGATGCGCGCTTGCGCGAATCGGTCACCGAAGACAGCACCCACGCCTACTACGAAGGCGGCGGACCGCTCCACCCGTTCAAGGGGGAGACCAAACCGGCCGCCGGCGAGTGGGAGCCCGATGGGAAATACACCTGGGTGAAGGCACCGCGCTTCGCTGACGAACCTACGCAGGTCGGGCCACTGGCACAGGTCTTGGTGGGCTACATGGGCGGGCACGAGCTCACCCGCAAGCACACCGACGGGGCCTTCGACCTCATCAAGGCGATCTCCGGCAAGCAACTGCAGCTCGGCGCTCTTCGCTCGACGATGGGTCGGCACCTGGCACGCGCCATTCGCACGCGGATCCTCTTGGACCTCGGGATGAAGCATTGGAGCGCCCTCGCCAACAACGTGTTGGGTGGGGACGTCAGCAGCTTCAACCGGCCGGACTTCCCGGAGACCGCGGTGGAAGGTGTTGGCATGCACGAAGCGCCTCGCGGCACCCTCACCCACTGGGTGGTGGCGCGCGGTGGCAAAATCGACAACTACCAGGCGGTAGTTCCGACTACGTGGAATGCGAGCCCGCGCGACGAAAAGGGCCGGCCCGGTCCCTACGAAGCGTCGCTCCTCAATACACCGGTCGCGGATCCGAAGCTGCCACTGGAAGTCATTCGCACCGTGCACTCCTTCGACCCGTGCATGGCCTGCGCGTGTCACGCCTTTGATCCAAACGGCAACGAGCTGGCGAAGGTGAAGGTGCTATGAGGTCTCCGGTGCTCGTCGTCGGCATCGGTCACACGCTGATGAGCGACGACGCGCTCGGTCCACGGGTGATCGAGGCCCTCCTCGCGGAAGGGGGGCTGCCGGAGGGGGTCGAAGCGCACGACTTTGGTACCACCGCGTCCGAGCTCACCGAGGAAATCGTGGACCGCGACGCGGTGTTGGTGATCGACGCACTCTCTGTCGACGGTTCGCCGGGTGACATTCACGCTTTCGAGCTCGAAGCGATGGCGTCTTTTCCCGCGACGCGGATGAGCACCCACCAGCCGGATGTCTTTGGCGCATGGGGACTGGCGTCGATCCTCAGCCGGGCCCCGCAGCGCGGGACGCTGATCGGTGCGGTGACCGCTTCGACGGAGCTCGGGACGGAGATGACGCCCGCGGTGCGCGACGCGATCCCCGAGCTCGTGGCGCGGGTTCGCGCATGGATCGACGAGGTCGCCCCCGCACCGGGAACGACGCTCCGGGACGCGCGCTAGACTTGGGGTCCAGAGCGAGCACGTCTAGGCGGGCGAGTCCCAATCCAGGTAGGGCGAGCCCTTCTCGGTCGAAAGGATGTCGATCGCGGCGGCGGCTCCGTCGCCGGCGCTGATGATCGCCTGACTTCGGCCCGGACGAACCAAGCGCCCCACCGCATAAACGCCGTCGATCGCGGTCTTGCCGTTGCGATCGGTCTCCACACCCGTGTCCGGGTCGTGGGCGAGGCCGAGCTCTTTGGCGAGCTTGGGCGACTTGCCCTCGGAGAGAATCAGGTACTTTGCGCCAACGGTCTCGCCACCCTCGACCGTAGCGCTGAAGCCTTCCCCGTCGCGCGTGACACTCTCGATGCGCGCGTCGAAGAGTTCGGCTCCGAAGCTCCCGACCTGCTTTCGCGCGATCTTCTGGAAATCACTCCCGGTCATCTCCGCGATTCCCAGGTAGTTCTTCAGGAGCGCCGCGTGCATCGCGGTCTTGTCCTGACCGTATACAGAGACGCGTTTTCCTGCCTTTGCGAGAAATAGTGCGGCGGCGAGCCCGCCCGGGCCATCGCCCACAATCAAAACGTCAATCGCACTCATGCTCTCTCCTTTCACGACGAAGGACCAAAACAACACGCTTTACAATGAGAGGCAATCCGATACGATTTTGCGCATGAGCCGCTCGAGCCCCGCCACCTATGCGCGATTCATGTCGCGCCTCAATCGTTATCTGAGCCGTGACATGGGTGGAGGTCCACGTCCCTTTCGCATGGCGGTGTGGATCAACGCTCAGAAGGCGGGAACGGCGCCCTTCGTGTTCCTGCTGATGAACCTCTACGATGACTGGTCTCCCGCCGCATGGGTCTACCTCGCCCTCCACGGCACCTACGGTTTGTGCTGGCTGCTGAAGGACATGGTCTTCCCCGACCCTAGCTGGGACGAGAAGATCACGATTTTGGCGGGGATCAATTCTTGGATCTTCGTGCTCGGGCTCTACTGGGTGGCACCGGTGATTCTGATCACCGACGTCCTCGGTCCAACCCGCGAGCCCTCTATGGCTCTCCTCGCCTTTGCGATCTCGCTGCACACCTTGGGTGTCGTGATCATGATGGCGGCGGACACGCAGAAGTATTTTGTGCTCCGCGCACGCAAGGGCCTGATAGACGACGGGTGGTTCGCGCGGATCCGCCACACGAACTACCTCGGCGAGATCCTGCTCTACGCCTCCTACGCCGTGATCGTAGGGCACTGGCTGCCCTGGGCGATCCTTGCCTGGGTTTGGCTGGGCTACTTTCTGCCCAACATGCTGATGAAAGAAGCGTCGATGTCCCGTTACGCCGAATGGGAGGACTACTGCGCGCGTTCGGGTTTTCTCGTCCCCAAGCTCCGCGCAAAGCCGGTGGTCGAGCCTTCAACGGTCCCCTAACTCACGCAGGCGAGCCACCAGTCGCTCGAGCTCCGCCTCCGTGTTGTAGTAGTGCGGTGCGGCCCGGAGCATGACCGGGAGGTTGCGTTTTTCCGAGTCGATGCGCGTGACGCTCGGGTACGATGCGCCGATGCAAATGCGCTCCTCGCGCAGGGTGGCCACCGTTGACCCGGGGTCGAGCCCCTCCACCGTAAAACTCACGATCGCACACTGCGTGTCGCCAAGATCGTGGACCCGTCCGCCCGGGAGCGCACGGATTCGCTCTCGCAGCTGCGCGGCGAGCCCCCAGGCGCGCTCACGGATCGCTTCGAGTCCCAGGCCCAGGGCGTAGCGTACGGCCGCCCCGAGTCCTGCCCGCAACGCATGGGACGATTCCCAGGTCTCAAATCGGCGTGCGTCTGCGCGAAGCTCGTATTCGTCGCGAGACACCCATGGCGCGGCGAAGTGATCGAGCATCGCGGGTTCGAGATGCTCGAGCCAGGATTCCCGGACATAGAGGAATCCGGTGCCACGGGGAGCGCGAAGGAACTTCCGACCGGTCGCCGAGAGAAAGTCACAGCCGAGCGCATCGACATCTACGGGCATTTGCCCAACCGCCTGGCACGCATCGAGGAGGTAGGGAATTCCGTGCGCACGGGCGACTCGGCCGATCGCCGCCGCGGGGTTCACGAGCCCGCCGTTCGTCGGGATCCAGGTGGTGGCGATCAACGCGGTTCGGTCGTCGATCATCGACTCCAGGGCACCCACGTCGAGCGCCCCGGTCGCGTCGCTCGGAACCACGTCGACCACGATCCCGTCACGCTTGTGCCGTTGGAGAAAGGCGACGTAATTCGCGCCGTACTCGGCCTCCGAGGTGAGCACCCGATCCCCCGGGGTGAGCGGCAGTGCGTAGAATGCGCGCGCCCAGGCCTCGCTTGCGTTTTCGGTGATCGCGATCTCGTGGGAGCCGGCCCCCAGGAGACGCGCAAGGTCCCCATAGACCGCTTCCAGCGCCTCGCTTCGCAGCGCCGCCGCTTCGTACCCTCCGGTTTCGGCTTCGAGGTCGAGGTGAGCGTGAATCGCCGCGAGCACCGGTCGGGCAGGGAGCGATGCCCCCGCAGCACCGAGATGAAGGGTGTGCTCCGTACCGGGTGTGTCCGCCCGCAGTGCTTCGATGTCCATGCCCCCGTCTGCCACAGGGCCGCCGAGTGGACCAGGTTGGACGCCTGCGATGAGCCTCGATACAGTGCGTCGGAACTCGATGACGCCTCGGAAAACAACCCTCGCATACGCCGCCGCAGTTCTCGCGGTCGCGATCACCCTCGGCGAAGGCGTGGCCCTCGGTGCATTGGGCCTCCTCGCCTTGGCTCTCTGGTGGAACCGCGACGGGAGCGAGGCGTGGTCGAGCACTGCTCTCTATCCAGCGCTCGGCGTTGCCATCTGGCTTCTCGCCGGAATCGCAGCATGGGGCTTTGGCGGCTACGGGATCATGGACTTCGGCGAGCTCGGCCGTTGGATCAGCTTTGGAGCGCTCGTGGTCGTCCCCCTCACGGTGCACAAGCTCGACCCCGAGTGGCTCGACCGGATCGCGACGGCGTATCTCGTGGCTCTGCTCGCAGCGGTGGTCTTTTCACTCGTGACCGTGAGCGCCGATACGCGGCCTGGCGAGTGGCTAGTTCGCGGCGGCTCGAACGGCATCCACCAGGGGCGCATGCCGTTCGACTCTACGCGTACCGTCGCGGGGGGGTTCTACTTTCATCGGCTGAAGTTCGCGCACGTCGCATCGCTCGGGCTCATGGTCCTGATGACGCGCCAACTCACGGTGCCCATGGGATGGCTGCGACGCACGGGTGAGGTGCTCGCGATCCTCGCCACATCCGTCGCGTTCTTTCTCACCTACGTTCGTGCCGACGTTCTCGGAGTTGCAGCGGGGATGGTCGTGCTCGCGGTTTTCACCGGCCGGCGAAGCCGGTGGGCGCTCGGGGCGACGGGCCTCATCGCGCTGATTTTGATCGCCGCCGTGCCATCCTTGAACGCGCGCGTGGGCTCGATCTTCGCGGCGCAGGCGTCGGGTGAACGCGCGCTGATTTGGTCACAAGCGATTCGAATCATCGCCGATCACCCCCTAGGGATCGGCCTCGGCAACTACTCGAAGGTCGTGAGCGCTTACTACGATACGGTGGACCCGACATTCCCCACCCGTACCTACGGGCACAACCTGTGGCTCACGAATTGGGCGGAGGGAGGGCCCTTGGGCGTCTTTGGACTTCTTGGCGGATATATCGCCCTCGCCTTTCGTGCCCGCACCAAGCTCCCGGACGCATACGCCTTGTGCCTTCTCGCGGCGACCGCGTGTTTTCTCACGATCGGCCTGACCCACGACGTCTTCTACGACCCGCCGGTCGCGCTCAGCTACGCATGTGTGATCGGCTATTGCGCGGGGCGCTCATTCGGCCCTGAGCTCCTCGCGTCGCGCCGCGAGTCCGAGCCCGACCCCGAAGAACACGCCGATGAAGGCCCCCGCGAGAATGTCGGTGGGGTGGTGAGCGCGTAGATAGATGCGCGACCACATGACGACGAGGGCCGCCGCCGCCACGGAAGCTCCGATCCAGGGGTTGACCACTAAGAGCACCGTCGCGGTCGCCGAAGCGGTGGCCGAATGGGCCGAGGGAAAGCCATTGAGCTTGTATTCGAACGTGGGCCCGTAGAGCCCGTCCGGCCGGTAATCGACCGGGCGCGGGCGCCCTACGGCCACCCGACCGACATTGGCCGCCGCACCGGCGAGCGCCGCCGCGAGCACCACGGCCAGGGCTGCGCGCCCTAAAACACGGCGCCGGGTGAAATACCCGGCCGCGCCTATCAGAGCCGCTACGATCATCGTCCCACGAAAGTCCCCCCAATGGGTCACATGGCGAGCTTCGTGAAGGAGCTCCTCTTGATTCCGAGAGATCCATGCCACCCATTGTTTGTCACGCGGCACGGTGAAGAAGCCGAGCGCTACGAGTACGAGTGCGGCCAGCGCATAGCGCAGCGCATTCGCCCGCAGGTGAGCAAACCCATAGCGCATGAGCGCACGGGCTTCCTGACCTAAAACTCGAGCCCACTGCTTTTGTTGATCGAGGTTCACTGTCTTGCCAAGCGCTCGGCGGACTGTCACAAAGCGCCGCCGGAGCCTTTCACGTGACTGACTACTCGCAGAACACGGGTCCCTTCAACCGAATGCTGGTCGCGGCAACCGCCATTCTCCTTCTCCTGGTGTACGTCTACCGCCTCGACTTCATTCCCCCGCGCTGGGAAGAGCCTCGACGCTGCATCGTCGCATTCGAGATGATCGAGCGCGGAAACTTCGCGGTCCCGACGGTCTACAACGAGATCTACACAAAAAAACCTCCGCTACAGAACTGGCTGATCGCGCTCGGTGCGGGTTTCAGAACCGATCGAATCGACGCCCTCATTCCGCGCACGCTGACCGTACTCAGTGTCGTGATCGTTTCACTCCTTCTCGCCTGGAGTGCCCGACGCTCGTCACTGCGATGGCCCTGGCTGGCGGCGGCGATCTACCCCACTCTCGGGATACTGGTACAGTACGGTCGCTCTGGGGCGATCGACCCGCTCTTCGTTCTGTGGACGACGAGCGCCCTCGTCACTTTCTTCATCGGCGTCGAGAAAAAGAAACCGTGGGTCGCTTGGTTTGCGCCGCAGCTGTTCGTCGGCTTGGGAATTCTCACGAAGGGGCTTGCTCCGGTCTTTGTCTATCCGCCGATCCTGATCTTTGCCTGGCGCGAGCGTCTTCGCCCCGCCTGGGGCGCGACGGCGGCTGGGCTCCTTCTTCTCGCCGGAATCGTCGGGGCGTGGCTCGTCCCCTTCTCTCTATCCGGGTCCCTCGAGGCTCTCCGGTCGACCGGCGCCGACGAGGTCCTCCAGCGTACGGCCGTTGGCCGCGGGGCCGCTGACATCGCCCTCGGCCTCCTGCGCTACCCGTTCGAGGTGCTCACGAATCTCCTGCCCTGGTCGCTCTTTGTGCTCCCGCTGTTTCATCCGACCACGCGCCGCCTCGTTCGAGACACCTACCAGGAGGTCCGACTCTTTCGCTTCTCGCTCGCCGCCTTCGCTTGGACCGTGCTCTGCCTCTGGCTCATGCCCGGCAGTGTCGGACGCTACGTCATGCCCGCCTACCCCTTCTTTGCACTGGGGCTCGCGATCGTGATCAGCCGAAGCAAGCTTCGCCGACGACCACATCTCGCCGTGGACGTGCTCATCGCGCTGCTGGCCGTTGCGTTCGTTTTCTACGCTCTGGACCGGTACGGCGCGAAACAACACATCGAGCTTACCTTTCCGCTCCTCGTCGGTGGGCTCGCCACCCTGGTGGCCCTCGCCGCGAGATGGGCGGATGCGCCGCCCACCGCCGCGCGGGTGCTCCTGTTCATTGGCTTTCTATACGCCCTGGCGTTTACGAGCATTCATGCACCGTCCCGGGCAAGTTGGGAGCTCAACCGACAGCGCGACGTCTACGCTTGGGCGCGGCAGCTAGCCGAGCACGCTCGGGCGCGGGGGCTCGATCCCCACACGGTGCCGATCGGCTGCTCGCATGGAGTGAACCAAGCGGTGTGCTTCGAGCTCATGAAGGCGCTCAACCGCTCGACGACGCGACCGGAGCGAAACGCTCCTCCAGCCTACGCGATCGGGCATGTCGAACGCAGCCCGATCCCTGACGACCGGGAGCTCATGGCCGAGGGCTACGGGCTCGAGCTCTGGTTCGTGGACGCCCCCTCGAAATAGAGCGCCTCTTCCCAGGTGTTGCCGTAGCGGTCGCGCGCATGCACCACCGCGCGGTGCAGTCCCGGTGCAACCCTACCGAGGGGCGCAACCCAGACGTGCACCGCTCCCTTCATCTGCAGACGACTCGAGAGACCCTCGAGCTTTCTTTCCGCCAGGGGGTCTACCCGATCGGATTCCCGCGTCGTGGAGATGCGCGTGCCCTCGAGCTCGACCCACACCTCCGCATCGACCGGAGCGCCCCAAACGTTGGCGACGATTTCCGCCCGCGCCCCGGCGGGGACGACCCCGGCTGCGGGAACGCTCCCATCCTCGAGTGTCAACGACAGGTGCATGCCAACATCGTCGAAGGTGGTCGGGCGATAGCGTGGGTGATACTGCGTGCCGTCGAAATCGATCACGAAATAGCCCTTGGGGGCGCCATCGCGCTGATAGGAAAAGGGAATGCCTCGCGCATCGCCGCCGCCCTCCCACCAGGAGCCACACACGGCCCCGACGATGATCTGAGGAAACGGCAACGGCTGGCCCCAGCGCTCCTCCCGATGACCCGCCGGATAATGCTCGACCGTGTGCATGTGCCCCGCGAGCGCAAGGACCTTCCGGTCCTTCAACACGTCGTAGAGTGACTGTCGATTGCAGACCATCGCCTGGCCGTCGGTCTTCCAGCGGTCGAGCCAGCAGACCAACGGAATGTGCATATTGATGACAATGAGCGTCTCCGGGCTCACCTGAGCGAGGTCGTTGCGAAGCCATTCGAGCTGCATCGGCTCGATCTCCCCGTGGTAGTTGCGTTTTCCACCGCCCTCGTAGGCGACGCTATCGAGCACGACGAAATGGACCTGTCCGAAATCAAAGGAATAGTACGGGGGACCAAAGAAGCGCTCATAGGTCTCGAGGCTCTCCCGATCGGTTCGCGCGTCGAAGTTGAGATCGTGGTTTCCGGGGACGTAGTAGGTTGCAACTCCCATGGCGCCCATCACTTCCTGATAGCGCGGGTAAAGGGAGAGCGTGTTGTCGACCAGGTCTCCCATGGAGATCGCGAAGTGCGCTTGCGGCGTCAGCGCCGCAACGCTCGGCAAGAGGCTATCGCGCAAGAAGCCCACGTGGTCGTGCGTTCTCACTTGCGTGTCACCGAGAGCGAGGACCCGGAAACGATCGGGGGAAATCTCCGGAATCAGCGCGAAGTCGATCGAATCGGGGAGCGGTCCGGTGGGCTCGAGCCCTTCGTATTGCTGAATGTGCGCTGGAGAGCCGTTGGGCCGATGCACGTAGTAAAAGCGCGGCACGCGGTCTTTCGACAGGGGAAGCGCGTAGTCGCGTGGCTTCGAGATGAAGACGACCATCTCTTCGAGGGCGGGCACCGAGTAGGCACCGCTCGCGTCGGTGACAACCACATCGCGCCCGTTTGAGACGGCGACACCCGCGACACCCGACTCCGACGCGTCACGCACGCCGTCCGCGTCGTCGTCTGAGAAAACGACACCGCGTACGGTGCCCGCCTCCGCCGGTCTGGCGCGCTCCGTTTCGCATACCGGTTCTGCCTTCCAGCAGGAAACCAGGAGCAGGAACGGGAACAGGGTGCGCTTCATGAGCGGGAGCAGTCCAGGACGGTGGTGGGAGCGCGCCTCAGGTTGCGCTCGGGATTCACGCGGTAGACCAGATCGTCGAGAAAGTCGCCCGGGTACTTCGCTTCCGGATCGCAGTGCAGCCCCGCGTCCTCGATCAGGGCCTTCGAGCGATCATTGGGGGGAAGGGCGAAGATGAACCGCACACGCGAATTGTCTCCGAGCTCGAGCGCATCCGCGAGCGGCGGCCGGCGCTCGTCGGTCTGCTCTTCTTGCTGGTCGGTCCAGATGAGCCGGGCTTTGCCGCCGGCGTAGTAAGTGGGAGGCTCGCGGAAGGCAACCCAGTAGACCGTCTCAGGTGGATCCTCGGAGCGCGCGACCTCGAGAAGGGGAGCCGTTCCGCTCTGCTGACTGTCGCTGAGTGTCACAAGAGGAAGCGCGAGCACACAGACCCAGGCGAAGAATCCCACCGCGCGTCGACTCCACCCTCCAGCGGCCCAGGCCTCGAGCAAGGCCGGAGCGAGCAGCGCGAAGTACATCGGCAGGCCCGAGAACATGAATCGTTCTTCTTTGTGGGGCACGAAGCTGTGCACCAGCACGAACACCGCCAGCGAGACGGAGGCGAGGGGAGCCTTCTTGCAGGCGTTCCAGAACGGCTTGGCGAACGCAATGACCGCCGGCGGGAGCGCGAGCAACACGTAGAACAGGGCGTAGGTATAGAAGCCACCGGTGCGACCGTAGAGCTCGGTGGACTGCTCCACGTTGAACTTCACGTAGGTGATGAGCGAGGCGAAGGGCCAGCCGTAGGTGAGCTGATCCACCAACGCCTGGGCCGCCGCGGCAAGGAGCCCCCCGACGAACATGCCTCCCAGCCGAGCTCCGGCGCGCCCGGCGTCGCTCTTGGCGCGAAGGGCCGCGATCCAAAGCCACGCGACCACCGCGAAGGCGCCGATGTAGACGAGACCCACCTGGAAGCGAAACATCGCGGCGAGGCCGATGAGGAACCCACCCGCGACGCCCGCCCAAAACAGGCGGGTCTTGCAGGACCGTGGGACGGCCAGGAAGACCAACCCCCAGACGAGCGGTGGGATACACGCGACTTCGATCAGCGCGCGTGTCGTGATCCGCGGCATCAGCGGATAGGCGGCCAGTAACCAGGCGGCCACGGTGGCAGCGCGGGCATCGAAGAAGTGCTCGGTCAGCTTGTAGACCCCGACGATCGCGAGGAGTGACCAGAGCCCGAGGAGCGCGTAGGCCCACTGGAGCGCGCGCGCCGGATCGTCGAGGCCGATGGATTGGGCGGACGAGAGGCACCAAGAAAAGAGCCGCGGGAAAAACTCGGACCGAATCGCCCAGGGAAACGGCTGACTCGGGTCATTCACCCAGGCCGCGGCGGGTTCCATCACGCTGCTGTAGTCGTCAGCGAAGAGGTAACCGACGCCGCTCAGGGTCGCGACGAGGCGCAACACGGCGCCGACCACGACCGGCCGCTCCCACCCGAGCTCGAGCAACCCCCAAGAGCGAAGACGCTCCAACACAGTCCATACCTCCGACCGTGCGCCTTTTAGTTCATGGGGAGCGACTGTGCCAGCCCCTCGGACCGGGAGATCTCAGGGCTGGAAGCAACACCGTTCGCCCTGAGGAACCGCCAGCGGCGGGCCCTCGAGCAACCGGTCTCAGTTGCGGGGAGGGTTGATCATGATGTGCGCGCCGGGTGTTCCAGGGAACATGATCCAAGGGGCGGAGTCGCTGCCTTGGGTCGTGAGGCCGGTGCTCTCGGCGGTGGCGTAGGGGGTGTAGATCACGTAGCGCAGGTAGCTCTTCGCCGCCTTCCCCGTCTTTAAATCGAAGCTCTCCGCGCTCAAGACGTAGAGGGTTCGGGGCTCCTTCGACATCGGGAGCTTGCCCGCGTCGATCTCCTTCCAACGCGTCTGAAGATTCTCCTGGCGGCCGATCCCCTGCGCATTCAGCTCACGCCCGCGCGCCATATACGGCTCGAGGTCCTCGTGATAACAAGCGACGCTGAATCCCTCGCGCGCTGGGTCGTCGGCGAGGCAGACGAGGTCGTTCGAACCTGGGCGCAGCTCGAGCACCTTGCCGTCTTCGTCGTAACCGAGAACCCGCGCGCCCGCACGCCGATCCTCAGGCGCCGCCAACACCGCACCGGCGATCTGTTCCTTTGGGTCGGGTCCCGCTGCCTTCGCCGTACAGCTCGCGCTCAACCCCATCATCAAGATGCCCAGCGTCCAAGACTTCATGCTCGCACTCCTTTTCCCCCTCGGATGCTAGCGACTCATTCGCCGTCATTCCAGGTGGCGATACCACTCAAAGTCCTCGGTCCGCCCTGCAGGGCGGTCCGTTGCGCATAGAGCTCGATTCCGCGGAGGCCCCCGAGCTCCGTCCCATCGCCCGCACGACCTGGGCCACCATGGAGCAGATGGGGGAGCGCGGTCCCGTGTCCGGTGGATTCGGCGGCACACTCGCGGTTCAGGATCAAAATGCGGCCATGGTGCGAAGCGGTCTCCAAGACGAGCTGGCGGGCGATCGGTGCCAGCGTCGTGACCACCGTTCCGACTAGCGCCCCCCGGCCCCGACGGATGAGCTCGCTCCCCTCACCGAGATCGCCGTAGGGCATGAGCGTCACCACGGGCCCAAACGCCTCCACCTCGTGGACCTCCTCGGACGCGAAGGGCTCGGCACAGCGCAAGAGCGTTGGTGACAGAAACGCCCCCCTCTCCGGATCGCCAGCGCGCGGTTCGGGCGGTCCATCGCCAAAAACCACCTCCGTCGACGCGCGAAGCTTCGCGATGGCGCGCTGCACCTGCTCACGGTGCTCGAGGCTCACGAGTGGCCCCAGGTCCACGCCTTCCAACGCGGGGTCGCCGACGACGAGCTCGCCGAGCGCAGCTCGGAGCGCTTCCGTCACCTCACCGAGTCGCTCCTTCGGTACGAGTACGCGTCGAATCGCCGTGGCGCGCTGCCCCGCTTTTACTCGAAGCTCCCGCACCACTTCCTGAACAAACAGGTCGAAGTCCGGAGTCCCTGGCGCAACATCCGGCGCGAGCATCGCGAAGTTGAGAGACTCACTCGCGAGGTTGAAGCGAACGGAGCGATCGATCACCCGGGGATGCCCCTTCAACGCACGGCCCGTTGGGCCCGTTCCGGAAAAGGCAACCACGTCCTGCCCATCAAGGTGCTCAAAGCTGTCGCCGACACTCCCGACAATGAGTTGCAGGGCGCCTTCCGGCAGGTGGCCCGAGTCGAGCATCGCCTTCGCCGCTCGAACCGCCAGATACGCGCTCACCGATGCGGGTTTCACGACCGCGGGCATTCCGGCGAGCCAGGCCGGAGCGAGCTTTTCGAGCATCCCCCAGACCGGCAAGTTGAAGGCGTTGATGTGAAGCGCGACACCGCGGCGTGGAACCCACAGGTGCCGCCCCAGGAAGGTGCCGTTTCTCGATGTTCGCTCCGGCGAGCCGCTGAAGTGCAGGGTCTCGTTTGCCCACTCCTTGAGGGCCTTGTTGGCATAGACCACGAGAGTTCCGATCCCCCCGTCTACGTCCAACCAAGCGTCGTTCGCGGTCGCACCCGCATGGCGCGAAAGCACGTAGAGCTCGTTCTTGATCGCGTTGAGCGCGCTCGCGAGCCCCTTGAGCATGTGGGCGCGCGCGTGCATCGGCATGGCGCGAAGCTTCGGTCCCCCGACTTCGCGGGCGAAACGGAGCAGACCCTCGTAGTCGAGAGCGCCTTCGCCGATTTCCGCGACGACCGTGCGGTCGACCGCATCGTAGACCGGCAGCGCGGTACCGCTTCGGGCGACCCAACGGCCCTTCTCAAAGCTCTCGAGCTTCATCGCGTGTGTGGCTCAGCCGCGCCTGGCTTTGTCGAGACGGGTGAGCATCTCACCGGGGCCCACGTCCGGTTGATCCGCTTCGCTCGCGCGCAGACGCGCGACGACGAGAGCACACACGCGCTGCGCGTCGTCCTCGGGTACCCCTTGGGCGACGAGGCGCGAGGCCATCAGCTGTTCGACTACGGCGACCAACTGTCGCGCTCCGACGAGCGTGGGGCGCAGCCCGCCCTCCTTTAGGGCCAGGCGCACCGAGCCTCGCACTTGCGGTCGGGTCAGGCGTGTGTTCTGCTCGATCACCTCGCAGGCGATTTCAAAGCTCGGGCTCTCACCCGCCATGCTCTCCTCCAAAGCGCCGATGCATCCCCGCCGTGGGAAAGAAGGTCAACCACATGCAGCCCACCGCGAGGAAGGCGAGGAGCGGTTGCGCAATGCGCACGATCGCCTCCCAAAGCTCCGGCGAGCCCCGTCCGAGCGTATCCTTTGCGATCAGGAGCGCGAGAAAGGCGGCGAGACTCGCCGCGGCCACGGACCACAAACGAAAACGCAGCACCTCCAACGGTGTGACCAGACCGAGGCGCAGCTGTCGCAGGCTCGCCTGGTGCGCCCACGTGCTCTCGACAAAGCCCCAGGCGAGCAGCGCGCCGGCGACCGTTCGATTGATCCAGCGCATCACGCGCATGCCGTCCCCCTCGGGAAGGGTGACGTGGCCGAGGGCCACAAAGGTCATGAGCGAAAGCACCAGCGCGCCGGACAATGCCGTCACGAGGTAGCGCAGACTCCGCTCGTCCGGGCGGAAGACGAACCAGATGCTGACCGCCAGGAACACGAGCGCGCCGCTTCCGAGAGCCGTGAAGACGCCCAAACCCACATCTGCCCACCACGCGCCCGCGAAAGGTTTGGCGAGCTCGGCGCCGACCTGCGAAACGCCGTCCAGAACCCACGCCCAGCCCCAGAGCGCCTCCGGGACACCGCCGGTGCGCCGTGCGAGCCGGATCAAGCGGACGCCGATGAACAGCTCCATTGAGACGGCGAGAATGACCAGGGCGAGCAGAATCGGTGTCATAGCGCGCGGCCTGAAGGCCTTCACGACTCTATTTCACTTTCAGAGGCCGAACCACTGCCAGGCCAGTGATTTCCGCTCACCTGTCTCTGGTGCCGCCTCGTCCCTAAGCATCGCGGTATTTTGTCGCAACGACAAAATTCTCGCGGGTTAGTCGAGGTATCGCGGGCATCGCCGATTGCGCCCTGGTAGTAAACTCAAATATTGACTATCGCGGTTTGGATGCCACGGACAGAGCCTGAGCGTGTTTGCGCCTCAGCACATTCGGCCGTCCGCACGAGCTCTCGAAAGGAACTACAAAGTCTATGCAATGCTCCTTCGCACCGAGGACTGAGTTTGGGCGCGTTCTCAAAAACAGAGTTCGCGATTTCATGAAGACGCGCGACGAAGCCCGCCTTCGTCGTTACTACCTCGTGAAGTTCGCGATCATCGCGCTTTGGTTCCTGGCCTCCTACGTCGGCCTCGTTTTCTATGCCCAGACGCTGCCGCAGGCCCTGCTTTTGTCACTGAGTCTCGGTCTCGCGATGGCGGGGGTCGGCTTTGGAATCATGCACAGCGCGAACCACGGCGCGCTCCCGTTCAGCAAGCCGGTGTGTCGGGCCTTCGGTTGGACTATCGATCTCCTCGGCGCGAGCTCCTATGTCTGGAAGTTCAAACACAACGTCGCGCATCACACGTACACCAACATCGACGGCAAAGATGGTGATCTCGAGGCCGGTTCGGTCGCGCGCCTTTCGCCTCACCAGGACTGGAAACCGATCCACCGACTCCAGCACGTCTACCTCTGGCCGCTCTACTCGCTCTCGGCCGTGAACTGGATCCTGATCTCCGACTGGTTCTCCATCAAGAACTCGCGGAACAAGTTCACGGACTTTCCGCCACCGAAGGGCACGGAGCTGGCTCTGCTCTGGGGCGGCAAGGCCGCTGCCTTTTCGATGTGGTTTGTAATTCCCATGCTCGTGCGTCCCTGGCCCATTGCCCTCGCGTTTTCGATTTGGACCATGATGGTTCTCGGCTTCACCCTCGCGGTCGTCTTCCAGCTGGCGCACGTGGTCGAGCCCCTGGAGTTTACGGAGCGCAGCCCGAAGGTCGAACGCGACTGGGTGGCGCATCAGCTCGCGACGACAGCAAACTTCGCACCGCGGAACAAACTGCTGTCCTGGTATCTCGGCGG
Organism: uncultured Bdellovibrionales bacterium; assembly: GCA_964468125.1. Classification (GTDB taxonomy): domain Bacteria; phylum Myxococcota; class XYA12-FULL-58-9; order XYA12-FULL-58-9; family CAYXVF01; genus CAYXVF01. The sequence continues at coordinate 17,661 of CAYXVF010000037.1, forward strand.
TCTGAACTACCAGATCGAGCACCACCTCTTTGCCGGTGTGCCGGATGCCTACTATCCGGAGCTCGCAGAGATCGTCCAGGAGACCTGCGCCGAATACGACATGCCCTACCACAGCTATGAGAGCTTCAGCGCAGCCCTCTGCTCGCATGGACGCATGTTGCGCATGCTGGGCCAAGAACCGGAAGCCGTGCCCGCCACCGCTAGCGCGTGAGAACAGCCTGCAGCTCTGCGGCGGTGCCCACCAAGTGATCGGCGCCCGTTCGCTCGAGCTCGCTCCGGGTGCGCATCCCCCACAGGCAGGCGACCGTGCCCAACCCGGCGTTCTTGCCGAGCTCGATGTCGGGCTCGCTGTCCCCGATCATCCAACCGTCGCGCGAATCACCGCCGGTAACCTGCACCACGTGCTCGTAGACCATCCGATCCGGCTTGGGCTTCGCCAGTGAGTTACCTCCGACGACGACGCTGAATCGCTCGCGAATTCCCAGCTGCTCAACCATGGGCTCGAGCTGCTCGACCGACTTATTGCTGACGAGGGCGAGCACGTCGCCGGAGACGGCGTCGAGAACCTCCGGAATTCCGTCGAAGAGGCGCGCTCGGTCGAAGGCCAGCTCCCGGTAGAGCTCCTTGTAGGTCGCGGTCATGTGGTCCACCGTCGCACCCGTTCGCTCTTCTTCGGGCACCGCGCACTCCATGAAGTAGCGCAAGCCGTAGCCGATCCAGCTTCGAATCGAGTCCTGGTTCGCCGCCGCGTAACCCAGGCGCTCGCGCGCCTGATTGAGCGCATCGACGATCCCTGGAAAGGTGTCGGCGAGGGTTCCGTCGAAGTCGAAGATCAGGAGCCGTTGGCCACTCATGGGCGAAGCGCCGAGATCGCCGCGGCATAGTCATCCTGCTTGAACACCGCGGAGCCCGCCACCAGCGCATCCGCTCCCGCCTCTACCACGATCGGCGCGGTCTGCGCGTTGATCCCGCCGTCGACCTCGATTCGAATGTCTCGCGTGCCCACCAACTCCCGGATGCGACGGATCTTCGGTACAACCGCGGGAATGAAGCTCTGCCCCCCGAAGCCTGGATTCACGGACATCACGAGCACCAGATCGATCTTGTCGAGCACGTACTCGAGCACGGACTCGGGGGTATGGGGGTTCAGCGACACGCCGACCTTCTTCCCAGTGGCCTGAACCTGCTGAAGAGCACGGTCGAGGTGCGAGGTGGCCTCCGCGTGGACCGTGATCTGATCGGCCCCCGCAGCGGCAAACTCTTCGATGTAGGGCTCCACCGGCTCGATCATCAGGTGAACATCGAGAAAGGCGTCGGTAAACCGGCGCAAGGAGCGCACGACCACCGGGCCGATGGTGAGATTCGGTACGAAGTGACCGTCCATCACATCGACGTGGATCCAGTCCGCGCCGGCGTCCAGAACCGCCTGCACTTCCTCCCCGAGGCGCGCGAAGTCCGCGGAGAGAATCGAAGGAGCGATGACGAGAGGTTGAGCCATGCTCTCGACGCTGCGGTCAAAGTGGACGCAACGCAAGGGCCTCAGCTAGGGGTTTCAACGATCTCCACCAAGTCGCCGTCTGCGAGGCCCTCGGCGCCGATCGAGACCACCGTGTTGCCCGCGGAGACGTCACCGCGAACCGCGATCCAGGCGCCATCGCCGAGCCCGAGCTCCACCCCGACCCGCTTGGCTTTGCCATCGGCGATGAGCATCACGTGCGCACCCGTGGAACGGAGCACGACCGCATCGCGCGGCACCACGATCTCTCTTTGAACCTGGTCGGTGGGGATCCCCACCGAAACCGCGCTCCCAAGGAGCCACTTGGGGCCGCCCTTTGGCAGCTCGAGGCGCACGGTGACCGAGCGATTGGAGAAGTTACCGGTTTGAATGATCGACTTCACTGTCGCCATGCCCCGCCGCTCGCCGAGTCGGACCGGCACTTCGTCGCCCTGATTGACGAAGCCCGCGGAACGCACGGGAACCCGTGCGAAGATCTCCGCGTTTCCCGTGTTCACCACGCGCACCACCGCTGCGCCCTCGCTCGCGTACTCACCCGCCTGCAAGGTCCGCTCGACCACCTGGCCCTCGAAGGGCGCTCGAATCGTCGCCCGGCGAAGCTCATCCTTTTGCTGCGCGAGGATCGCTTGGCCCCGCAGGAGCTCTTGGCGAGCCATGGCAAGATCGGCCGCCGCACGGTCGAGCTCCGCGGCGACACCGACGTTCTTGTCCGCGAGCGCACGTTGGCGGGCGGCGTCCTTCTCCCGGAGCTGTACCATCGCCTCGAGCCGTTTCACCTCCGCGTTTTGGCTCGCGATCATGAGCGACAGGCGAGAGCTGTCGATCCGCGCCACCGCCGCACCTGCCTTGACGTATTCGCCGGGCTCGACGACCCAGGTGAGCTTGCCGGAGGTCTCGGCGGCGAGCTGCGCATTCTCGGGACTGACAACGGTCCCCGGCACGTAGGCGCGTGGCGCAACCGGCTGAATGCGAGCGGTAGAAACGCGCACGGGAACCCCCGTCGGTTCGGCGGGCTGCCCGCTGAAGAATGCAACAAAGAGGATCACGGAGGTGGGTGCCATGGTCCAAATCTCCTTTAGCTCGACGCCACGACAGCGTCTGTATCGAGCGCGGGTTCACTACCGGGTGAGCGCGCCCGTCCCAAGCCGAGCAAGGACGGCAAGAGAACGAGGGTGAAGAGCGTACTGACGGCGAGGCCACCGACGATCGCAGTGGCCATTCCGCGATAGATCGTGCTGCCCGCGCCCGGGGCAACAACCAGCGGCAGCATTCCCAAGAGGCTAGTCGACGTGCTCATGAGGATGGGACGCAAGCGCGTCTTCAACGCCGAGCGCACCGCGTTCTCCCGAGACATGCCCTCGGTCTCCGCTTCTCGGGTACGCGCCACGAGCAGAATCGCGTTGTTGACGACGAGACCGAGCAAAATGATAAAGCCAATCAATGTCAACAGGTCGAGCGGCTGGAAGGTAAACCAGTTCAAAATGACGAGTGCTAGAATCCCTCCGCCAGCAGCGAGAGGGAGTGAGATCGTCACGATGGCGGCGTCCAAAGCCGAGCGAAACAGCCCAGCCGTGAGAAGGAAGAGAACCGCGAGTGCAATGAGAGCGTTGCGGCCCGTCGAATTGAGCGCTCGTTTCAGATCACTGGCGCTACCGCCGTAGAGCAGCGCACCATCTGCCGGAAGTGCGTCGCGAATTGCGGGCTCGATCTCGCTTCGGATTCGATCGAGCACGTCCTGAAGCGCCGCCCCTTCCGGTGGATTGAAGCCGACGGTCATCGTGCGACGCCCATCTACGCGGCGAATCGCATCGGGTCCGACGACGCGCTCCAGGCGAGCGAGCTCTCCCAAGGGGACGATCTCGCCCGTAGGCGTCGCGATCGGCACGCCCATCAGCTCGTCGGGGTACTCCCATTTCTGACCCTTGAGCAGCATGTCGAGACGGTTCTCACCGTCGAAGTACTCGCCTAGCCACAGCCCCTGACCGAGCATGCGCACGACCCGTCCGATGTCCGCGCGTGTGAGCCCCACCTCGAGAATCCGTCGATCGTTCGGGTAGAGCGTCAGCTCCGGGCGCGAAGGCTCAGGGCGAGGAAAGATGTTCACGTGCGCTCCGTCGAAGATCTCGCGCACCTTTGCCTGCGCAACCTTGGCGGCGTCGCCCAAGCTCGCTTGATCGCGCCCCTGCAGATGAAGCGCGACCGAGCCTCCCTCACCGAAGCGTCCGAAGAGCTCACCCTGGCCGACAAAGGGGGCAGTCGCGTCCGGAAGGCCCACGAGGATTTCCTTGCGCATGATCTCCTGGAGCATGCCCGCCTGGCTCTGATCCTTGACCCGCGCGCCGATCGTCCCGCCCCCCGGCCAGGAGATGAAATAGTAGTTCAGCAGCGCAGGCTCTCGCTCCCCTGACATGAAGGGGGCCAAACGCGCGACGACCGGTTTTGCGACCTGCTCGTCGATGAATGCAGGGGTCGAAGACTCGGGAAATCGAAAATACACGTCGACCGCGTCACGGCGAACCGGCGGCAGGTAGTCAAAGGGTGGCGCAAGGGTGAACACGACCGTCGCGGAGGCCGCGATGAGTCCGAAGATCCAAGCCGCGCGTCGCTTCGGGCCATTCGTCATGCGCATGATCAGGTCGACGATCACGGACTCGCGCGCGCCCTCCCCGTCCGTTGCGGCCGGCTGTCCCTGAGGCACGCGGAGGAACTTGGAAGCGGCGAGGGGCAAGACGATGAGTGCGGCCAGCAGGGACACGCCCACCGCCACTGCTAGCGTGAGGGCGAGGTCGGCGAAGAGCTGGCCTTCGACGTTCCGCGTAAAGAGCACGGGGATGAAGACGGCGACGGTGGTGGCGGTCGATGCGACGAGAGCCCCGCTGACCTCCTTCGCGCCCAAATGAGCGGCCTCGAACATCGAGTGGCCCTCCTCGCGGAGGCGCAAGGTGTTCTCCATCACGACGATCGCCGCGTCGAGCACCATGCCGACCGCAAAGGCGAGGCCCGCGAGCGAAATGACGTTGAAGGTCCGGTCGAAGAACTTGAGCACCAGAAAAGTGGTCAGGAGGGAAACGGGAATGGCGGCGGCGATGAGCAGGGTCAATCGCATGCGACGAACGAACAGCCACAAGACGCCCACCGCGAGGGCAACACCGATCAGAAGGTTTGCGAGCAGCAGACCGATCGCGCGCCAAATGAAGACCGATGGGTCGAAGCTCTTCGCAATGGTGAGCCCTCGGGGCTCGAGAAGCTCAACCCGCGCGCGCTCCACTTCCTCGAACACCTGAGAGAGGGTCGAAAGCACGTTCGACCCCGACTCGCGCTCGACGCGTATGCTCATGGCGGGCCGGCCGTTTTGGTAGGCGAAGCCCCAGGGGTCTGCGAGCGCGAGCTTGACGTCAGCGATGTCGCCCACGCGCACCGGTGCGCCGTCGCGCCAATCGATCACGAGCTCTTCGAGCTCCTTCGGCGTGAACTTGCCACGAAATCGCAGGGTATAGCGGCGACGACCCACGTCGATGAAGCCGCCGGACACATCCTCGGATCCCGTGAGGACGGTGGCGAGGCGGGTGAGAGGGATCCCCTGTGCGGCGGCGGCGATCGGATCGACTTCAACACTGAGTTGCCTGTCCCCGGCCGAGCCTGCCTGCAGCTCCAGACGAGCAACGCCAGGAATCGCCTCGATGCGCGGAATGAAATCCTGTCGGAGAAGGTCGATGTAGTCGAGGAGCGGCTTCTCCGCGGTGGGAAGAAGCTGCACGAAGAAATAGATCAGCGTGTCGTTGGCGCCGCCGGCGAAATTGAGGCTCGGGCGATCGGCATCCGCCGGGAGCGGTCGAAGCCGATTGAGCCGGCTCGTGAGTTCCAGAAGCGCGCGATCCGGATTGGTCTCGAGGCCGAACTGCAGGTTGATGTTGGCGTTCCCCGAGCCCGCCATCGCCTCCATGAGCTCGAGCCCCGGTGTCCCCTGGACCACCTCCTCGAGCGGCTCGAGCAGCTCCGCCTCCACTTCCTGTGGTGCCGCACCGCGCCAGAATGCGTTGATCTGCACGTAGGGGCGCTCGATGTTCGGAAACAGCTGTACCGGCAGGCTGAAGACGCTGAACAGCCCCGCGATCATGACCGCAGCGAGGCCGACGGCGACGTAGGCCGGGTTGTTGAGTGCGCGGCGCGTGATGTGCATTGCTGCCTTTGACTCCCGATCAAGGCGAAGGGTTGCCTGACAACCCGGCACATCCGAACAAAATTCCAGGAAAAGCCGATGCCCAGAGGTCGAAGTGAGGACCGATCAGGCCGCCGTCAAGGCTGACGCGCCGCGCCGGGAATGCGGATGGTGCCGATGTAGCGCGAGTCCGGTCGATTTTCGCGCGGGTAATCGCGAGAGCGGCCGGAGTCCGATCCGACGAAGGACTGGAGGTAGCTCGAAAACTCGTCCGGGCGGCCGTCGAAACCGAAGTAAGGGGCGAGCCGGTTCAGCACGAGACGGCTCGCGCCGTTTGGGACCCCGTCCTCCGTGAGGAACAGGCTCAACCCCTGATTCGGGTCCACCTCGCTGTTGGTCAGACGGCCGAGGTCCGCCAGTAGCGCCGGATCCCGCGCCAGCTCGATACCAGCGACATTGAGACGCCCGTCGTTCGGGTTCACGGTGAGCTCGAGCCTCGGAATACCGTCCGGCCCGATCGATTTCACGAAGCGGTTCTGCATCGACGCCGTGTTGAGCGAGGCGAAGACCGTGTCGCCGTTTTCGAGCCGTCGGGCATCCCAGGTGAAGCGACGCAGACGGAAGCTCTCCGGTGGCGACGCCATGACGTAGGCTTGGCCTTCCACGCGCAGCTCGCCCGTGAAGATCGGATTGCCCTGGTCGTCGACACGCAGAGCACCATTTTCATCGACGAGCGAATTTGGGTCGTTCGGGTCGGTGACCACCTCGAGCTGGGTCCAGACCGATTCGCCCGTGAGTGGCGGATCGCGGTGCAGAATCTGTGCGATCGGCTCGAGCTCCCTGCCTCTTCGGTCGAAGGCCTCGAGTTGTCGGTTTGGCTCGAATGGCTCCCCGGGCCGAATCACGACCGGCTCCGTGAAAAACAGCTGCGGATCCATGTAGACGAGCGCGAGGTGAGCGCGCTCGACGCCGTCTGGCCCGGCACGGCGCTCGATCACCGGTGCGATCGCCAGGGCGTGCGCGACCCAACCACGGTCTTGATTCTCGCTGACCTCGGTGGTAGCGCCCACCACGAAGGCATAGGTTCCGCCGTTCTCTTCGAGATACTGAACCGCTTGCTCCGCGGCACCGAGACAAAACCAGCCGTGGATCGGCGACTCGCCAGAGAAGCTCGGGTGCTGCAGATCGCGGCCACCGGTGGTGACGATCGCGGCATCGTAAGGATAGATCTCACCCTCGGAGGTTTCGAGCATCGTCGAGCGATGCGCCCGCTCAAACAGTGGCCAATAGGGTGAGTCCTCCACCTTGCCCTCGATTCGTCGGGCCCGCTGCCAGTCCGGCGAGGACGTTCTCGCGAGATCATAGAGCTCGGGAGAACTGGCGCTGACAATCAAGGGCGTGCCGTTGTGGCGGTAGCGCTCCGGAGTGTTTCGCGCCATCGCCGCCACCACTTCCCCCTCGCCGAGATTGCGACGCAGCACCGGGCCGATCGCGTCGGGAAAACCGGGAAACGGGTTGCCTCCGTTCTCGAGCAGCGGCGCGAGCTCTGCGAAGGGCCCGCTCTCCAAGCCCGCCGGATTGCCGGCGCGACGTGCGTAGTGACCGGCGAGAATGGTGAAGGCCGCAGCGTCTCGTCGACTCACGTCCGGGGCGAACTCACCTTCCAAACTCCCGACGTCGTGGGGGCGCAGGGCGGCAATGTGTCCCACGAAGCTGTCCCAATGCGCCGCGTCTGAGGCCCGTACATCGCGAATCATCGACGCTACGCGTTCCGGCGGTGCGGAGCTCACCCAGCGCAGCGCCGTCACTTCGCGCTCATAGCCCGCACGATCGGGGACCTCCGAGCTCAGCACCGCGTGCCCGGTCAAGGGATCAAAGACGTAGCCGGGCTCGGTCATCCGTGAGGTCAGACCGAGTCCCGCGAGGCCTGCCTCCACAACGCTCGGCTCGAGCTCACTCTCCGCGAAGCGGACCGCGGCAGGAAAGGCCGTCACCCGAACGTCGGACTCGGTTCCCAACACCGTCTCTGGCCCCCAATCCTCCGTGCGTGCGCCAAAGTCCGCGTTCGCCACCCGTTGCAGCTCCGTCGCCCGGGCGACGATCTCCTCACGTGGCGGAGGATCGTCGCTGCGCAAGTCTGAGGCGAGGGCCTCCGCGCGCGAACGGACGCCGTCCGCAGTGACCGTCATCATGCGGAGTCGGCGCTGCAGCTCCTCGCGCGCGCTCGCGCGGTCCCCTACCCCCGTACCGTTCAAATCGACGCTCATCGTCCGCTCGCCGTAGGCGCGGTTGCTGAACGGAATCGTGGCGATGCCGTCGGCGAGCTCGAAGTTGCCTGCGTTGACCGAATCGAGCGCCGATCCTGCGTGCGCGCTCACGAGCCTCGCCCGGTCGCTCGCATCACCGGCGACCCGAAGAAGCCGCTGCGGATCTGCGTCGCGTGCTGCGAGAGCACCGATCTCCTCCGCCCTCCGCAGCACACTGCTGAAGGAGACGGGGCTAGCAGCCAAACTGTAAGGATCGGTGCCGACATCGACCGTATCCCCGCCGGCTCGTGGCCCCACGCGAACCCGCGCCCACCCCGCCGCATCCACCGCGAGGGCACTCGCCGGTACATCACCGACCCATGCGCTCTGTCGCGACGCGTAGCGATGCGACGACTCGGCAAGGTCTTGCACCGCTTGCCAATCACCGGCTTCTGCAGCTCGGCCCATGCGCACGAAATCGCCTCGGAGCGCATGGGCACGTTCCTCGACCTGCGCGAGTCGCTCGGTCAGTCGGGCGCGGATTGCGGGCTCCCGGGCCGGCCCCAAGGGCAATCCCTCGACATCGACCCGGAGATTGAAACGACGCCCATCGTCCGTATCGAAGGAGACCGCATGACTCGCGTTGCCCTCGACGATCGTCAGCGGCGCACCGGAGCGCAGGGCCTCCACAGCGCTCACCGCGAGCTCACGCGTTTGGGTGGCGACGGCGAGTCCCGCGTCCACGGCTTCGCCGAGCTGTTCGGTGTGCTCGAGGGACACCGGCTGCTCCGCCCGAGCAGCGCGCGCGGGATCTACCGCGAGCGTGCGCGCCGTGTGCGCAGCCCCGAGAAGATCCTGAAAGGAGAACTCGCGCGCGTGGGGCCCGGTTTCGAATTGATCCGTGAGCGGCCGGCCGTCGATGCTCGAGACCCGAACGTCGAGGGCGCCGCCGTGGCGATAGACGTCTCGAAGGTGCGCATGGGTCTCGTGGGTCTCGACGAAGGTCTGCCGCCCGGTGAGAAGGCCCCGAAGCGACAGACCGAGCTCCCGGGACTCGATGTCCGTGAAGCCGGCGAGCTCCCCCTCGGCCAGCATGTCCGGATCGACCACCAGCTGAGTGCCTTCGTAGCGTCCGCTCACCCGCGCCGCGAGGTGGTTCAGGTTGCTGCCGCCGAAGCTTCGACGGAGCGGATCGATCACCACCTGCCCGTCGACCACCTGGTAGCGTGTGCCCTGTGCATCGAGAACCCGCGTCACATCGGCGAGACCCACGTCTCCCGCTTGCACCGCAGCCATCAGCTCCTGCGCGGCGACACGCGAACGTTCGGAGATGGCGCCGGCGAGAGAGTCGAAGCTCTCGACCCCTCCGACGGTGGCAGCTGCCCGCAGGGGCGGCAGGGCAGCGAGATCGTTCGCGGCTACGACACTCGGCAGCATCGGGGTGTCGGCCGCGAAGTCGCCCTCGATGCTCGCGGTCGTCGTCAGGAACGACGGGGTGTTTCCGTTGGGGTCGGAGAACATCAGCACATTCGGCGAGACGATCTCCACCTGAGCTCCGGCGCCACGGAGTTGGTCGGCGATGGCCGGCAGATCCGCCGCTTCGCCTTGGACCTCGAAGACCCGTCCCTGGTAGCCCTCGGTGAGCCCGAGATTCTGAAGCGCCGCGCCGTTCGCCGCCCGCCAGGAGCGCCGCGCCCCGAAGGCCGCTTCTGTCATCACCGTGATCCCGAAGGTGAGCGCGGCGTTGTCGGGATTTGCGGCGAGGGCCGCCTGCGCCGCCGACTGAACCGCGACCTGCGCGAGCTCCTGGCCCCCCTCTTCACCGACCTCCGTGACAAAACGATTCCAGAGCGCGCCATTCACCGGCGCGTTCGACTGACGCGCGGTCTCCATCATGGAACGGAGGCGGTTCACATCGCCGGCACCCCAACGGCTCAGCACGGAGGTTGAGGCCCGCTCGAAGTTGCGCAGGACGACGCTCGTCGTCCCCATCGCCGCCGCACCGAAGAGCGTGCCGGTCACGATCTCCCGCGCCGCTGCGGCCCCCGCCTCCCCGGCGCTGATTTCACCGCGAAGCGCCGGTCCCCAGATCGCCGCGTCCGCCCCGGTCCCGAGAGCGAGGTCGGTCGCGTTGTAACCCACGTGATACCCCGCGCTGATCGCCGCCGCCGTGCCGATGAGCCGCGCTGAAGCAAGGGCGAGTCCAGGTGCCGCACCGCTTCCGACCACACTCGACGCGGCCAGGCCCGCCGCGACACCGACCGCGATTCCACCGGCCATGGCCGGCCCCTCTTCGACGACCCAGTTCTCAAAACTGCTCTCGAAGTTGTCCGGGTCCACGAGATGCGCCGCACCGCTCCGGGGATCGTGAATCAGCGCGTCGTACTGCCGAACCAGGTTCAGGCGCTCGTTCAACACCTGCCGCTGACGCTCGGACAGCTCCGGCCTGCGCAAGGCGCTCTCGAAGGAGCTCTCCAGCGCTTCGACACGCTCCTGCGGCAGGGGCGCAGCGAAGATCTCCTGCAGAGGCGCCGATCGCTCCTCCATGTAGTCGGCGAGCGCGGAGAAACGAGCGCCGTCTGCACGCTGAACCGTGGAGAAGAATGCGAGATCGTCGAGGGCCTGCAGGTCGCGCCAGACCCGGCGAAAATCCGGGTCGACCGAATCGAGGCTCGTCCGCCAAGCGTCGACCTCCAGATCGCTCTCCGCGCCGATGAGCCCCGACAGCACGCGTGCTCGCTGTTCGGCGAGACGTGTCTCGAACTGCTCTTGCGTCTCCCCCTCGATTCGCTGGAGGGGGGATTCGGCGAGCGCGGGAGCGACCGCGCCGGTGAAGGGCCCCTCGCGTTCCTCCGCGAGGTGGGGCGCGAGCGACCTCACCGGCGTGTCGACCTGAAGGCGCGCACTCAGGAAATCCGCGGCGTCCGCCTGCGGCCGCGTTCCCGCGCGGCGCAGCTCGGAGATCGACTGCACGTCGAGGGCCGCCTCGACGCGTCGCGTCCGATGCTCGACCTCTGCCAGCGTCGCTTCGGCGATGAGCCGCGCGTGCTCCGAGGCCGAGAGCGCATTCACCGCTGTTGTCTGCCCACGTCGCTGCTCGAGCCGCGCCATCACGACTGACGCGAGAATGTTGCCACCGATCGGGCTCAGCCGCAGGTCCATCCCCGATTCGATGTCTGAGACGAGCCGTTCGAGATCCCCTTCATACTCTTCGATCGCCGCTTCGAGGTCCGTGAGAGCGTAGAATTCGTCGCGCAGGAGATCATCCCGTAGCGCGAGCACACGCTCTCGCAGCGGCGGAGCATCTGCGCGTGGGTCGATGAGCTGAGCGAGCGGAGAGCCATCGAGTTGCCCCTGAGCGGCGGCGGCGAGGAGTGTCGTCGCGTCCACCTGCGGGAGCCGGCCAGAGAGCTCGACACCGGCGCGCTCAAAGAGCCGGGCTCGCTCGGGCTCAGGGAGGGCGTTGTAGAGTGCTGCGTTCTCGAGCAGCGCGGCGATCTCGCCGTCATTCATGCCGCTGCGATCGCGCACCACAGCGATCTCCGCGTCGCTCACCCCCGGAGCGAAGGTCCGGATCGACTGGGCTGCGTCCACGTGGGAGGGCTGTTCCGCCAACGCCGAGTCACCCAAAGACTCAGCCACCGCAGGACGCATCGCTGCAGGAACCTCCATCAGAACCCGATGGGTGACGGCAGAAGCAGCGGGTCCACCCGCGGCGAGCGTATCCCCGCTGCGGCGATCGGGGATCCGCTGAAAGAGGCTCAAGGCTCGGGGCACATCCTCGAGACTCAAAACGGGGCGCTGAGCTCTCGATGCGATGAAGTGTTGGCGCACGGCGCGAACGACCGACGCGTACGCGGCGTCTCCATTCTCGCCAGGCGCTTCGTCGATGCTGTCAAACTGGTCGCCATAGTCCGCGAGGACCCTCACAAACTGGTCCATCGCCCGGACTGCGTCTGTGTGTTCCGGTGAGCCTCGCGGGTGACGGCGGGCATGCTCCGCGATGCGGCTGGCATAGTTGATCAGTGTGCCCGCACCTGGATCGACTTCGGAGGCATTGAAGGCGTTGCGGTCGAGGACCGTACGCAGCGCCTCTTCGGCGACCGGGAGATGTGCCTCGCGGGCGATGAAACCGCGCCGACCGTCCATGGGGTCTACCGTTTGCAGCAGGCTAAACGCGGCGCGGGTCGAGAATCGAAACGCCTGCTCGTCGAGCTCGGAAGCCCGGCGCATCAAATTGAGCGCTGCCGCTCGGCGCTCGGGCACGCTCATGCGCAAGTACGGAGCGTCGTCCTGGACCGGCGCGGGGTCGGGCCCTTCGTAGAGCGGTCCCGGAAAGGGATGCCCAGCGTAGAGCATTTCAACCTGGCCGGCCGCCATCTCGGCGACCACCGGATGCGCCCCCATGAAGGCGAGAAACTGCCCGCGAACACCCTCGTCTCCATAGCCGTTGCGCGCAGCCACCGCCGCCGCGGTCACGACGATCGCCTCATCGATCGCCTGGCGCTGCGTTTCGTCCTGCATCCAACGGTCACCGGGGTGCAGGCCGCGGACGTCCACGCTGTCGACGAGATCTCGAACCCGGGACAACACCGGCTGGCTGTGGAAGTCGCGCACGTCGTGCGCCGCGATCTCCTCCAAAAACGCATCGGGGCTCAGGCGTCCCTCGCGGACCTCGCCGAGCTGGGAGAGAGTCCAGCGTAGGTCGTCTCGTGCATCCTCCTCGGGCACCAAGGCGCCGACGTCGTCGTGGGCGTTACGCGGAACCCCATAGTGCGACGCGAGCTGCGGCGGATCGACTTGAAGGGTCGTTCCATCGCCAAGACGCGGCGGCTCGACGACGTCACCCGAGGGCTCCAGGCGCATGGCGCCGTCGCTCACGTAGGCGCTCCGTGCGCGCATCAGCACGTCGCGCTCGGGGAGGCGCAGGCGTGCGGCGCTGTCGATCGTCGCGTCGAGCTCGGCGGGGGTGATGTTGCCGTGGTCGAGAACGTCTTCGGCGTTGAGAGCAGGATCCGAGTCCGCGACGTTCGTGACCGCCTCTTCAACCTCCGCCGGGGTCGGGGCGGTGTCTTCCTCCCGGCGCGGTGCGGTCTGATTGTTGATCCGAATGTCGCCCACGCCCCGAGTCCTCGCCGTCAGTTACAACAGCTCGCTGGCATTTCAAACGGCACGCAGTCGAGCGTCCCATCAGAGGACCGCGTGACGCGCACCCCATCGGCAACGTCACAGAGCGGCAGGTCACAGAGTTGCCGCACATTGTCGCAACAGGCCCCTGGTACGGGAGTGTAGACGATGAGGCGCGGCTCCGTGAGCGAAAGCGCCGGATCGATCGACGCCAGGCAGCTCGTCGCGTTCCGGACGCCGTTGTCTGGATTCGAGTCGAACACGGTCAGCATCGCCCCCGGTCCCTGCTCCTCGATCTGGTCGGCCGGGTCGAGCTGATCGAGTGCCAAGGGATTCGCGACGCGGTCCGGGGGGCCGAGCTCGTTTGGAATTCGCCAGGCCTGGGTCGTGAAACTTCCGCCGCTAATCGTGAAGCCCGTGTCCGATACTTCCGGGGGCGCGGGCGCGGGTATCCCGTTCGCGATGCCGTTCAACACCGTGTGCGAATAAGCGCCCGTCGGAAGCTCCTGGCAATCGCTGGGATTGCCCTCATAGAGCGGCGCGATGTTGTTCGGCGGAACGTAGGCGACCTGACAAATCCCGAGGGCGGGATCGAGATCCACGACAGCTATCGGTGGCACCAACATGTCGATCGACGGGGCGAACACCTCCTTTTCGCCCGCGACTCCGAGCTGGGTCGGCCGGATACTGCCAATCAGCGTCGCCGTAGGAATTCCGGCGGCGACCTCTTCGGGCGTGCGTCGACGTTCGAGCGTGTAGAGCGGCGTGTACCAGGGCACCGGTGCGCTCGGTGTCGAGAGAATCGGGTGAAGATCGATCTCGCCGTCCGCACCTCCCACGATGTCGATGGTGCGCACGTTCCAGGCGTAGACGAGGGGGCTGAAGTCGAAGTCCAGTCCGGGGATCGCGAAGGCTCGCGCGTAGTCCTCGTCCGTAGCTGCGATGAGCTCCAAGCGCGTCTCGGTCAGCTCCCAGAGTGCTTGCTCTTGGGCGATCGGATCCGGGATCGGAGGAATCGTCGACTGCGCATCGAGGTCATTGCCGAGGCGCCTGAACACCGGCGGCTCCGTGTTCACCGGCTGCGCGAGGGACACGACTACACCGTCTACTAGCTGGCCGAGTGGCCGCTGCGCCGCATCCTCGAAAGAGACGCGAGTGAGCACCGGCGGATAGCCGGTCCCGAGCGCTTCGACGTTATCCACCGCCGCACCCTGGAAGTCGCCGCTGCGCAGCTGAGCTTGCACGAAGAACAGGGGGCTCCAGGCACCGCGCTGGTCGTAGAAACCACGGATCTGAAAGTCCTCGCCGAGCGGCAGCGAGGGCCAGGTAAAGAAAGCGGAGCGCAGAATCAGCTCCGGGACCATCGCGTCTCGTGCACGGCAGTGCGCGATCGGGTCCGGGAAGAGCTCGTCGCCCGGTACGACCAAGAAACTCGAAGGGCTGCTCGCCGAGCCCTCCGGTGCAGGAGGCTCGTCGAAGCGGTAGAGGCTCAAGATGGCCCGTCCCGGGACTCTCAATGGCGTCCCCGCGTCGTCGTACTCGCAGAGCGGCTTGAAGCCGCGATAGACCAAGGTGCCCTGAATGACACCCTCCGGTGGCCGCACGATACCTTCAGGCCGCGTCTGCTGATTGATCGGGACGTCGTCGCACGCGGCGAGGAGCAAGCTGATCCAGAGCAATCGCCTCATCGTTAAAACCTCAAAGTGCTGGTGACGAAGACACGACGGTCGAGCCGTTGGGCGCTGAACGGATGCTGACGGTGCACGTCGTTGAGAAGATTGGTGCCAGATACAGCGAGCTCGAGCTGGTCCTGGAAGAGTCGATAGGCGACGCGCGCGTTCACCAGGGCATAGGCGGGGATTTCAAAGCCCTCTTGGACGAAATCGCCACCGACGTCAGCGCGGGTTCGTACCACCCAATACTGCCGGCCGACGACGTTGAGGTCGACACCCACGTCGAGACCGAAGGCACTGCGGTACTGCAAGCCTGCGTTGACCTTGTAGCGGCTCGTGCGCTCGTCATCCTCCCGGCCCTCCAGGTCGAGCTCGCGACTCGAGCTCGTGGGAGAGGTATCGTGAAGCGACAGATTGGCGTAGACGTCGAGGCCATCGGCCGGAAAAACCCGTGCGCCGATCTCACCACCGATCTGCCTGAAGGTCGCTTCGTCGTTCACGAACGACACCTCGCGCGCGAGAAATGCGCTCGCATCGTCGATGAACCCTTGATTGTCCGAGAGCGTCGGGAGCACGCGTCCCTGATTCAGGATCGCGTCGGAGAAACGGTTGTAATACGCGTTGAGCTCGACGCTGAAACGGTCGAACTGCTGCGCGTAGCCCACCTCGTAGGAGATCAGGCTCTCTGGACGGAGGTCCTCGTTGCCAACACCAAAAGCGGTGATCCCGGGAAGACCATCGATCGGCGTCCGATTCCGCACGTAGGATTCGGTGAAGGTCGGGTTGCGAAACGCGCGACCGACCACCAGACGAATCGCCGAGCTCTCCGTGGGCCGGAAGACGAAGGAACCACGCGGCGAAAACTGGAGCTGGTCAAAGAGCGGGTGGCGGTCCACCCGCGCGCTGAGCAGGAGCGATGCGGCGCGGCTCAGGCGCAGGTTGTCCTCGAAGAACAGTGCGAAGTGGTTCTGGGTGCGCTCCTCGCGCAAGTACTCGACCCAGTCGATATTCTTCAGGCGGTAGCTCGTTCCTAGAGCGAGCTCGTTCTCCACCAAGAAATCGAAGCTTCCCTGATACACGAGCTCCGCGTCCAACACGTCCGAGCGGAGATCCTCGAAGTCCTGCGAGATCGCGCCAACGGGCGACTCCGTCGGCCCGCCGGAGGCACGAAAGTGATTCCAGAACACCCGCGCGCTGAGCCCGAAGGGGCTGTTCACCTGCAGGTGCGCTTGGGAGGAGAGGAGCTCGTCGAGATAGACCTCTCGCAGCGTGATCGTTCCGATGAAGGTGCTCACGCCGGTGAGCGCGCGCCCACTGCCGCTGAACGTCCAGCCACTGCGGCTGCGATAGCCGAAGTCCGCGGTACCGTAAGTGCGTGCCAACCCGAGCTCCGGGTCTTCGGCGTAGGGAAGCAGATCGACCCGAGCCGGGTCCACGGACAGGCTGTAGTTGTCGGAGCGGTCGTAGCCACCGGAGAACGTGTAGCGCAGCCCCGATTCCGAGCGGCCAGCGGCGACCGCGCTGAGCGCGTAGGTGTTGCCCTGCCCCACCGACGCGCTGGCCGAGGATTCCGCTTCGCCGGGACTCTTGAGGACGATGTTGATCACGCCCGTGAGCGCATCCGCGCCGTAGATCGCCGAAGCGGGACCGCGAATGATCTCGATCCGTTCGATGGTCTCGAGGGACACGGGAATCGTTTGCCAGAGCGTCGCCCCGATGAAGTCGAGGAAGACCGAACGGCCATTGACGAGAATCAGAACCTTGTTGCTGAGCCGTTGATTCAGACCCCGAATCGACACCTGAGTATCGCCGGTGGTGAGGGTCATCACTTCGACGCCCGCTGCGCGTCGAAGCAGCTCACCGAGATTCCGGATCCCGCTCAAACGAATGTCTTGCGCCGTCACGATGGTGGTCGAATTCGGCGCATCCAGCGTCGAGCTCGAGAAGCGGGAGGCCGTCACCACACGCTCTTGATAGACGTCACTGCTGACTTCCGGCGCCCCCAGCTCCGATTCCGCGACCGGTTCGCGCGTGGCGCTTTCGGTCGCCTCTGGAGGGGGTTCTTCGGTCTGCGTTTCGGGCGACTCCGGCTCGCGCTCGGCAAGGGTCGTGTCCGGGGGTACTCCGGTCCGGAGGGACTCGATCAATCGCTCGAGCTCCGTTGCACGTTTTCCCAACGCAACACTCTGTGTCACTTCAGCGATCGCCAAGATCTGCTGGAGGGTGCTCTCGAGGATCGCCAGACCCCTGGCGTTGATCTGCCCTGCGCTCTCGGTCTCGGACGCCTGCTCGACGCGTTCCGCAGCCTCGCGCGTCGCCTGCTCGGCGATCGCCTCCACCTGACGAAGCGCGAGCTCCACGGCCTCCGCGTCCGGGGGATCGGTTTCGAGGTAGAGGCGGAAATACTCGATCGCCTCCGCGTAGCGGCCCGCGTCGAGGTAGGCGCGACCGATGTTGTAGAGCACCGGAGCCTTCGGGAGGATTTCGTAGGCGCGCTGGAGCTCGGAGATCCCCGCCTCATAGTCTCCCGACTCGATCGCCTCCATGCCCGCGCGAAAGGCGCGGCGGGCGTCGGTTCGTTCGTCCGCCCGAGCGGAAAACGGCAACAGGAGCACCGTTCCCAGGGCCAGGATCGAAATGCGGTGCAAAAGATTCACGAATGGCTCTCAGTAGTTGGATGTTGCAACAAATTGACGACACCGCGCCTCTCGCTTCGTCCATTCACATTCAATCGTAGGGATTGGCTTTGTAGCCCTTTGGCACCGCCTCTTTGGCTTTGCGCTTCGGTTTGCGTTTCGCCGGAATCGCCCGGAGCTTCACATCGATCGATTCGCCCGCCGTCACCCGGTGCTCGAGCTCGACGGGGAGGTAGCCGGCGCGACGGAAGAGGAGCGATACGGTCTCGTCCGGACGAAGCTCGAGCGTGCAGGGCGTCGTGTCGCACACTTCCTCCCCGGCAAGTAGCACGCGCGCGCCATCGGGCCGCGAATTCACTGCGACACTCACGGCAACGGCCGGCTCTGGCGGAGCCGGCTCTGGCGTCACCGCTTCCGGCGCGGGCGGCGTGAGCGCAGGGTTGATCGAAACGGTCTCGGGGCGCGTCTCTTCGGCCGCTCCATCACCCGTTCCGGACCAGAACAGGGCTACCCCGGCGCCCGAGAGGAACAGAACCGCCGCCGCCAGCAAGGCGCGCGTCGCCCAGGGCGTTGGGATGGGAACGTCGTCGACACTGAGCTCTACGGTTGGGCCCGGCGCCTCTCCGAGATTGAAGGTGGGACGGCCACGGGGTCCCGAAAGGTGTTTCACCGGGAAGCTCAGGCTCAGCTCCTGCGCCGCCGCGGTCAGCGCTTCGTGGAGCGCGCCTACCGATTCGAAGCGTTCGTCCGGATCTTTCTTCAGGGCCTTCGCGACGATGCGTTCGAGCACCGGCGGGGCGGGAAGATCGGGACGCGCTACGGAGAGGGTCGGCGGCGGAACCTGCAGATGCGCGAGCATCGTCTCCATCGCGTTGTGGCAATCGAAGGGCACCCGACCGGTCAGCATCTCGAACATCAGCACGCCGATCGCGTAGACGTCCGCCCGTCCGTCGACGTTCTTGTTGAGAATCTGCTCCGGCGCCATGTAGCGCGGCGAGCCCACGGTAGAGCCGGTCTCGGTCAGGTCCTGCTCTTCGCTCTCCACGGCCTTCACGATCCCGAAGTCGAGTACCTTCACGTAGTCGGGGTCGTCGTCCTTTTGGATCAAGAACACATTGCCCGGCTTTAGGTCCCGGTGGACGACGTTGTGTGAATGAGCCTCCCGCAACGACGCGCAGATCTGCGCGCTGATGTGGATCGCGCGCGCAGGGTCCATCACGTGCGCCGCATTCATCGCCTGCCGCAGGGTCTTCCCCTCGAGGAGCTCCATCGCGATGTAGGAGACATTGTCGTCAGTCTCGCCAAAGTCGAAAACGGTGATCGTGTTCGGGTGCGTCAACTTCGCGCAGCTCGAAGCCTCGAGGAGAAAGCGCTTGCGCGACCCTTCAGCCCGGCGGGCCGAGGGGTCCGTGCTGCTGAAGCCCCCGGTGGTGCCGAAACGGTTCTGATGGAGGGTCAAGATCTTGAGTGCCACTCGGCGTCCGAGCGGTTCTTGCTCGACTTCATAGACCCGTCCCATTCCTCCGGCCGCGATCAGACGGATGATCCGATAGCGCCCCGCGAGAGTGCGCCCAATCAAGGGATCGGTGTGCTCTACGGGCAACTCCATCACCTGAGCTCGAGTTCCAAACGCCATGGAATGAATGCACTCTTCTTTCGTTTCAGAGAACCCGGAATCCTTAAACAGGAGCCAACCTCACGGGTTGTTGTATCATCTCAGCATTTGTCTATTGAGCGCTCAATGTGGATATCTGGCGCTTGTGTACGCTCGAGTATCCATTCAACCTACATCGCGTTGAGCCCCTCCTTCGTGGATTGATCAGGGCCTTTGCATCAGGAGAGCCCCACGTGCTGATCGAGCAAATCTGGGTCGACAACCCCCTTCGCAACTTCAACTACGTCATCGCCTGCCCCGAGACCGGCGAGGCTCTCGCTCTCGACCCGCTGAACCACGCGCGTGTCCTCGCCGTCGCGAAGGAAAAAGGCTGGACCATCACTCAGATCCTCAACACCCACGAGCACCACGATCACATCGGTGGCAACCCGGAGGTTCAGCGGGCCACGGGAGCAAAGATCCTCGCGCACCAAAACGCCAAAGACACCATCCCCGGGATCGAACGCGGCCTGAAGGCGGGAGACGTCGTCTGCGTCGGGAAGACCGTCGAGCTCGAGTGCATGGACACCCCTGGGCATACGATGGCGCACGTGTGCATGCGGAGCCGAGGCGACCACGCGGCGCTGTTTTGCGGTGACACGCTGTTCAACGCGGGCGCCGGCAACTGCCACCACGGCGGTGACCCGGAGGTGCTCTACTCCACCTTTGCGGAGCAGATCTCTCAGCTCCCGGACGACACCGTCGTCTACCCGGGCCACGACTACATCCAGAACAATCTGCGCTTCACCCTGGACCGCGAACCGGACAACGAACGGGCCAAGCGACTGCTCGACTCGCTCGACAACCACGATCCGAACGCTCCGATGCGGACGACCCTCGCCCTCGAAAAGGAGACCAACACTTTTTTGCGCCTCCGGAGCGCATCGGTGATCGCCAGGCTACGGGAAGCCTTCTCCGACCTTCCCGAGGATCCCGATCCCAAAAGCGTTTTCGTGCACCTGCGGAAACTCAGAGACCACTGGTGATCACGATTCCCCGGTCCGCTCCTGAATCAGCTCGTGAAGCATCTTGAAATCGATGGGCTTCTCCAAGACCGGGTTTCGAATGCTTTCGAGAAAGCCACGAGCCTCGGCACCGAAGGCGCCACCGGTAATGAACACCATGCGCTCGATCACCGCGGGCACGGTCCGACTGGCTTCGTGATACAGCTCGATCCCAGAAAAGCCCGGCATCATGAGATCGCAAAGCACGACGTCCGGCAGCTCGTCACCCATGCGCCTCAACGCGGCCCGACCGTCTTCAAAAGTCTCAACATCGTAGTAGCGCGACAGCATGCGCTTCATCGCCCGGACGACCCGCGTGTCGTCATCGACAATCATCACTCGACTGCGGAGAGGCCGGACTGAGTCAGCCTCTAGTGCGGGCTCCGACGACTCGTCCTCCCCCGTCGCGATCGGCAGGCGAATCAGCGCACGGGTCCCGCGCACCTCGGCGGGGGCGAGTTCGAGCTTACCCCGCATCCGTTCGACGATCCCGAGCGACACTGAAAGTCCGAGCCCCGTCCCCTCGCCCTGTGGCTTTGTGGTGAAGAAGGGCTCGAAGATTCGTCCCGGTGCCTCGTTGGGCAAGCCCACGCCGGAGTCCGTGATCGTGATCTCGACCTCTTGATCGATCTGACGAGTAACGACCCGGATCAGGTGATTCGCTTCGTCCCCATCGGGGATCGCTTGCGCTGCGTTCACCAAGAGATTGGTCAAGACCTGCAAGAGCTCGCTCTGGTCGCCGGAGACCTCTGGAACCGCAGCGAGCTCCGTCTCCAGGCGCGCTTTGTGGCGCAGCTCGTTGCCCACCATGCGCAGTGAGAGGTCGACCGTTTCCCTGATGTCGATCCGCTCGCGCACGGAGCTGCCGATGCGAGAGAAGGCCTTGAGACCGGAGACGATCTTGCGCACCTGCTCCGCCCCACGGCGGGCCTCCACGAGCATCTCGAACTGGTCGCGATTGGCACTCTCAGCGAGCTCAGTGGTCAGGAAGTCGATGTTGGCGAGAATGTAGGTCAAAGGATTGTTGATCTCGTGCGCCATGGCGCTCGCAAGGGTCCCGAGCGATGCCATGCGTTCGCTTTGGCGCAGCGACTCTTCCATTCGCCGCTGCTCCGTGATGTCGCGCAAGACGCCGTAGATCGCGACGACATTGCCTGTGGGGTCGAGCTCGCAGCGCCCGCTGCTGCGGGTCAAACGGACCTCGCCCGTCGGCTGAACGATACGGGCCTCGAGCTGCCACTCTCCTTTGCGGGAAATGGCATGGTCCACATTCTCACGCACCTGCGTCCGATCGGCCGGATGGTACGCGTCGAAAGCGTCTTCGAGGCTGACCGGCACACCGGGTTCGAGACCATGGATGCGGTAGACCTCATCGGACCACTTGGGGCGCGGGTCGGACAAATCGACACGCCAGAAGCCGACTTTCCCGAGCCCTTCTGCCATCTTGAGCCACCGAAGCCGTTCGAGCGCCGAGTCCTCCGACTGTTTTCGGTCGGTCACATCCCGAACCCGGCACAGGATCTCCTCCCCGACCCGCATCGCGTTCCACTGCAGCCAGCGGTATTGGCCCTGCTTCGTGCGATAGCGGTTCTCGAACAACTCGACGGTGTAGGATCTGTTCTGGAAAGCGCGTCCTTCGTCGCTCGTTCGTTGGACATCATCGGGATGGACGAGCTCGATGAACGCGCGACCGTTGAGCTCCGCTTCGGTCCAGCCGAGCACCTCTACCCAGCCGGGACTGACCCATAGGAATCGACCGTCGAGGGAGGTTACCGCTTCCAGATCGGTGGATCGCGCAAGAAAGTGCCGGGCGATCCGGAGTGACGGATGGTCGCTGTCGTAGGGCTCATTCATGCGGCTCGGTCACGGAGCACATCGCCCCGCCACTCTCAGGCTACTCGGCCCTGCCGACCCTGACAACTCGGCCTGCTTCAGGCGAGGCGGCGCTCGAGGTACTGACCCAGGTTCGAGGTCAAGCTCTCGATCGACTCGGCGCAGTAGAGCACGTCCTGGTAGCGCGTCACGTCGAAGGCATGGCGCTCGATTTCGTCCAGGTCCAAGGGCCGTGTTTCCGCGTTTTCGATCGCCTGAAGCTCACCGAACGATGAGAGCAAGCCCGCACCGTAAGCTTTCGTTCGGCCGTCCTCCTTGACGAGCCCAAACTCGGAGGTGAACCAGTAGATCCGCCCGATCACCTCGACCTCTTCTTCCGACGGAGTCTGTTGCACCACCTGACCGAAGAGACGGTTGATGCGAGCGAAGCGAGGGTTCGCGAGCTGCGCCGCGTGACCGATGAGCTCGTGCACCACGTCCGGCTCCGGGGTGTAGTCCGGAACCGAGTGATGGCGAATGTACTGGGTGCTCAGGAAGATCCCGTCGGCCAAGGCCGACAGGAACGTGCGCGTGTTCACGAGGCCCGCGACGGGCTCCAACCGAAAGCCCGTGCGCGGCTGCACGAGGTTGGAGACTTCTTCGAGCTGGGGAATCCGGTCGCGCGGCAGGGCGAGCTCGCGCCAATGAACGAGATACTCACTGAAGGCGAGACGCTCGTGGACCGGTTCGATCTCCTCGCACACCTTTTTCCACACCGCGTACTCCTCGGCCGTATAGGGCGCATCGGGAACGGCCGTGTGCGGTTTGTGGTCCAAGGCGATCTGCGCGATCGCGTTGCGTCGCTCGCGGTAGGCCGCATCCCTAAAGCCTGGATGGTCCGGGTCGAGCTCTACGATGACGCTGCGATCTTCTCCCACCCGCACCATCGAATTGGCGAGGTTGCTGGTTTCCATTGCACTATTTCCCTCCCTCCGCGGCCTGCTTCGCCTGTCGTTCGGCGATCCGGCGATTGGCAGCGGCCTTCGCCTCGAGGCGTTTCATGGCGGCCTCAAAGGAACCATTTACAAACAATCGATTCAGCGAGTCGCGGTAGTGGGAGGTGATGCTGATGTTCTCGATCTTCACGT
This sequence comes from uncultured Bdellovibrionales bacterium, assembly GCA_964468125.1. GTDB lineage: Bacteria > Myxococcota > XYA12-FULL-58-9 > XYA12-FULL-58-9 > CAYXVF01 > CAYXVF01. Next base: position 40,636 of record CAYXVF010000037.1, read on the forward strand.
CGTTGACCCGTCGACCGCTGGCCACGAGGAACGAGATCGGAATCCGCTGACGGCTCTGGGTGATGAGCTCCATGTTCACCCACACCCGACCCTTGCTGTCCTGCTCATTATTCAAGAAATTGAGCTTCTCCTCCCCTTGAAACGAGTCGATCTGACCGAGGTAGTTGGCCGCGATCAGCTCCTTGAAGGTGCTCACGAAGCGCTCGCGCTGACCGTCGTCGAGACTGCGCCAGTGGACACCGAGGCTGCGTTGCGCCATCTCGGCCCAATCGAAGACCTCGTCCGATAGGGAGCGCAGGCGCCTCCAACGCTCCGGGCGGTTGTCGTACCCCTGAAGCTTCGGGTCTTTCAGAATATCGAGGGCCTCCCCTACGCTGTTGCGCATCAGCTTTTCCGCGTCCTCGGGCGAGACGCTTCCAGCGAAAAGGGTGGCCGCCAGCAACAATGACGTACTCATGGTTCTCCCGTGGCGCCTGGATACAACGGTGAATCGCCGTCGACCAGGGTGCCTGTTACCTTTGCGAGCTCGGCGAGCGAGCGGTTCAAGCGGTAGACGGCTTCGAGGCGCCCGCTGTTCAACAGTACAAAGGTAGTCACCGCATCGGTGACCTCATAGGACGGACCGAGACCGGTGGAGAAATCCGTGGTGGCCCGCAGCAGCCACTCCCGGGCGTCTGGGATGCCCTCGTCGAAGGATTCGATGTCTTTGCGCGCCCGCTGGACGTCCTGGTAAACCTTGTGCACTTCTGCGGGAATGCCCTGCTCAGCCCAGCGCAGAAGGCCTTCGAGCTTCTGGGCGTCGGCGAGCACCTCGTCTGAGCGGTAGCTCGCACCGTCCCAATCGAGGTTCCACTGCAGGCCGAGACCCGCGCCGGCGATGAAGTGACCGAACGGGTCGAGGACGTAGCGCGACTCGATCCAGTCGCGGTCTGGCGTGTAGGCACCAGAAATGTAGCCGCCGAGGAAAAAATCCGGATAGTAGTCGGCGAGCTCCGCATCGGCCAGGGCGGTGTAGGCCTTGATGCCCTCGGTCAGCGCCTTGAATTCGGCGCGATTCTCCTTCGCGAGGGCGATCATTTTCTCCACATTGGACGGCTCGGCGCTGATCGGGAGGAGCTGGTCGTCGGCGATTTCGATCTCCGCGTCCTTCGGGAGCGACAGGTAGGCGCGCAGCCCCTCTTTGGCCTGGTTCATTCCCGCGACCATCTGATTCTCCAGGGTCTCGGCGAGCTTCAGCGCGGTCGTCAGCCGCAAGAGGTCCCCCCGACGCGTGTCCGGGTCCGCCACCTCGAGCCGGACGCGGGTGTCTTCGATCGAGCGCTCGCCGATGCCTTTGACGTCCTGGAGAAAGAGCCAGATCTCGTGGGCCAAGAGGTAGGACTCATAGATGTCGATCGCCTCGAAGACGACCTCGCCTTTGGTGAGCTCGACCTGGTGAATGCCCGCTCGCTCCGCCGCCTCCGCCGCCTGTTTGCGAAGGCCGATCTTGCCAAAGGTATAGAGCGGGAGCACCGCTGTTCCGCTGCCCCCAAAGCCCGGGCGAATCTGATCGAGACTGAAATCCCGGTAGGCGGGGGTACTCGACCGGACGCCGTTTTGGTCCTGGTCCGAGTTTTCCGCCGCAAGGGAGGTGAAGGTGAGAAGATTGACCACGAGCGACGGATACTGCGCCGCTTCAACGCGCCCCTGCTGCGCCTGCGCACGCAGCACCTCGGCATAGACCGAATCGATCTGGGGGTTTTCGCTCGTCATGCGAATCACGTCGGCCCGGCCGATCGTGATCACATTCTTCTGAGCGGAGCTCGCCGCTTCGCCCGCGGTGTTGTCTTGGACGCCCTCACCGGCCTCGCTTGGCTCGGCGGCGAGCGCCGCTCCCAAGAGCAGGGTCCAAGTCCACATCACGGTCAATCCTCCGGGAGAGCGAGAGGGTCGTCTTCCGGCAACGCCAGCGGGTCGTCCGCCGGAGGCGCCTCCTCCGAGCCGCTATCGAGAGCGTATTTCACGACGAGGTCGATCAGGTCCACCGCCGATTCCGTTTCCGCGATCCGGTCCCCGTCCGCCAGGTCATCGGGCGAGCCGCCGGGGCGAATCAGCACGTAGCTCTCGCCGAGCAATCCTTCCGTTCGGATCAAGGCGAAGGAATCGTCCGGCAAGGCCACGCTCTTGCGCACCTGGAAATCGACCTCGGCCGCGTAGTTCTCGAGCGTGATGTCCGATACCCAGCCGATCTTGACACCGGCCAGGCGCACCGACGCATTCGGCTTGAGAGCGCCGATCGAGGCGAAGCGCGCCCGGACGGTGATCGTCTCCTCCGGGAAGAGCTCGACCCCGCCGATGGACACGGACAAATAGCCGATGCCCAGCAGGCCGATGAGAACGAACACGCCTACCGCGAGCTCGGTTCGAGGGTTGTGATCCATGATGCTCCCTCACAAAAACAGGGCGGTCAGGACGTAGTCCGCCGCCAGAATCAGAACCGCGGTCTGCACCACCGCGCTGGTCGTGGCTCGCCCGATCCCCAAGGCCCCGCCTTTCGCGCAGAAGCCGTTGTAGCAGGCGATCCAGGCGACGAAGACCCCAAAAACAAACGCCTTCGTGAGACTGATCACGATGTCGCGACCATCCACCGCGTCGCGAATCGCCGCCATGAACGTGCCTGGGTCTACGCCGAGGACGCGGTCGGCGTAGACATAGGCCGCCCCGATCCCCGCTAGGTTGAAGACCGTGGTCATGATCGGCACGGCCACGAGCGCGGCCGTCAGTCGCGTGCTGGCCAGATACTGGATCGGATCGATGGCAAGGGCTTCGAGGGCGTCGATTTGCTCGGTCACGCGCATGCCTGCGACCGTCGCAGCGATCGCCGAGCCCGCGCGGGCGGTGATCATCAGCGCGCAAAGAACTGGACCGAGCTCTCGCAGCAGGGACAGGGCCACCAGAGGCCCGAGCTGCGCCACGCTCCCAAAATCCACCAAGGCGTTGTAGCCCTGAAGCACCAGGACCATCCCCGTGAAGATCGAGGTGAGCGCAACAATCCCGAGGGAGCGGTTTCCTATGAAGCGAATGTGACTCAGAATGTCCGGAACCCGGTAGGGCGGACGCAGACACTGAAGAGCCGTCCAACCGAGAAAAATCGTGCTACGGCCCGCGTCGGTGACGAAGCGCAGGGTGTTGTGGCCGACCGAGCGAAGCATCAGTGAGGCCGATCCTCGAACCAACGGCCCAAGAATTCTTGGACCGCCGGGTGCTTGGCGGTGCGAAACTCGAGCGGCGCCCCGCGTTCGACAATCGTGCCGTCGTGTAGGAACACCACCTGATCGGCGACCTCGAAGGCACTGGCGATGTCGTGGCTGATCACGACGCTCGTGACACCGAGCTCGCGCTGCGTGTCCTTGATCATCTGGTCCACCGAGGCGGTGGTGATCGGATCGAGCCCGGTGGTGGGCTCATCGTAGAGGACGATCTTCGGGTCGAGGATGAGGGCACGGGCGAGACCGCAGCGCTTGCGCATGCCGCCGGAGAGCTCCGAGGGCATTCGGTCACGGGCGTCGGTGAGGCCGAGGAGGCCCAAAATCTTCATCACCCGCTCTTCGCGCTCATCGCGACTCATTTTCGGCCGCCGCTCCCGCAGAGGAAACGCCACGTTCTCGAAAACGCTCATCGAGTCGAAAAGCGCTGCCATTTGAAATACGAGCCCGAAATTCGTGCGAATCTTGAGGCGCTCCCTGCGCCCGAGCTTGGCCAGATCCTGTCCGTCGATCGTCACGCTGCCCGCGTCGGGCTGGAGCAGGCCGATCAGGTGCTTCATCAGGACCGATTTGCCGCCGCCGGAGCGACCGAGAATCACCGTCGTAGTGCCGCCGGGGACCTCGAGATCGACGCCCCGCAACACGTGATTGGTACCAAAACTCTTGTGCAGGTTGCTGACCGAGATCATCGATTCCCTAAAACACCGGCGGCGCCACCTACTGCCACACTTGTGGCGCATCTCCAAACGTCGCCTGGAACTGGCGACCCGGCCCAAACGATCCGCTAGAATCCTCGATGAGGCGCGGTGGAGGTGGGCGGTGACTCGGAGCGACAGGATCGTGACGGCAAGTGTGGGCGTGAGCGCCGCCCTCGAGCGCGCCTCTCCCTTCGATCTTCGGGCGGCGGTGGACTCGCTTCGACGTGCCGAATCCGACCTTCTCGAGTCCCGTCGTCTCATCGCGCTCGGGGAGATGGCTGGGCGCACGGCCCATGAAGTCCTGAACCCGATCACCGCTGCCCGCGGCCGGATTCACCGGCTCCTGGATGGCCAGGCCCTCGATTTTGACCACGCTCTCGAAGTGCTCGCCACGGTGCTCGAGGCCTGGATGGCAGCCTTTGAGAATGGTGGCGCCCCCCACTTCTTTGAGGAGATGACCCGGCCGGACCCGAACGGTCGGGCGATGGTCGAAAACGATCTCGCGGCACTGGCCGCGGTGGCCGAGACCCTGGCGTCGGTTCGCGGAGAATTGCGCGAGGGCATGCGGTTTCTGCTGGGAGAGCTCGACCGTGTCACGGTCATCGTCGACGCGATGCGCAACCGAACACCCAGCAAACCCAAGGCCGCCGAGCTCGATTTGGACGAGCTCGTCATGGAGACCGCTCGCATCGTCGAAGACATCGCCAGTCGCGCAAATGTCTGGGTCCAGGTACGGAGCGCCAAGGTAGGCCCCGTATTAGGCGACCGCTTCGAGATCCTTCAAATCCTGACCAATCTCGCCCGCAACGGAATTCAGGCGGTGGTCGCTGCCCATGGCCATCGCGGCGGACGGCTCGAGCTGTGCACCGCACAGAGCCAAGGTCGGGTTCAAGTGCGCGTCACCGATGACGGCGCGGGAATTTCGCCGGGCCACCTCGACAAAATCTTCGAGAGCGGTTTCACTACTCGCGCCAACGGCGAGGGGAGTGGACTGGGCCTCGGGATCGCGCGGCGTTTGGCACGCACGATGGGGGGAGAGTTGAGCGTCGAGACCAGCGAAGTGAACGCGGGCACGACGTTTCTCTTGGAGCTCCCCCCCGCGGGCTCTCTCGAATAGAGCGATGCACGCTAACCGCACCATACTCGTCGTCGACGACGAACCGGAGATCGTCGAGACCTATCGACACTACCTCGGTGCATCCGAGCGACGTTTGACGATCCATTCGGCGCGTGTACGCCCCGCGGCGCCCCGAGCGGGACTCGGCTATCGGATTCTCAGCGCCAAGGACGGCGCGGAAGCGCTGGCGCTGATCGAGCGGGAGCTCGCGAACGGCAGCCCGGTCACCGCCGGGTTTTTCGACATGAAGATGCCCGGCTCCCTCGATGGGCTCTCGACGATCAAGCGAGCGCGCGAGCTCGACCCGCGCATTTTGTGCACGGTGGTCACCGCCTACCACGACCACGTCCTCGACGGGATCGTCGATGTGTTCTCCGATGGGCGCGAGGACGAGCTTCAGTATCTGAACAAACCGTTCAGCCCTCAGGAGATTCAACAGAAGGCGCGCGCCATGGTCGTCTCTTGGAACCGGAGACGAACCGACGAGCTGTTTCTAGACCTCTTTGCCAAGAGCAGCGCCCACGTTCACGACGGTGCAACGTCGGAAGAGTTCAACGCCGTCATTCTCGACATGGTCACCCGAGTGACTGAGTGCCGTCGTGTGAGTCTCTGGAGCTGGACTATCCACTGGCAGCTCGATGCGTGCAGCGAAGAGATGTGCCCGACCCCGCCGGTTTCCGACGCCTTGAATTCGGAACCGGTACTCGAGACGGAGAATCGCGTCGAGCTTCGGCTTCCAGCGCTCGGAGCAAGAAGCCTGATGGTGCTCGAGGGCCTCCCCACCGGCGGCATCCCCTCGAGCACCCTACAACGGCTGGGCCAGAGCGTGGGCCCGCTGCTGCAGAATCGCAGGCTCCTCGATGCCTTGAAGCACTCCAATGCCGTGCTCGAAGACCGGGTGAAAGAACGTACCGCGTCGCTGGCGTTGCGGACAGACGCGCTCGAGGAGGCCAACCGCCAGCTTCAAAGCACCGAGAAGCGGTTGGTGGCGGCGGAGCGACTCGCGCTGATCGGAGAAATGTCGGCGAGTATCGCGCACGAAATCAACACCCCGTCGGCCTATATCCTGAGCAATCTCGACTACACCCTCGAGCGTCTGCGAGCGGGCAGCTTTCCACGGGACCCAGACATCGAAGAGGCATTGAGCGAGGGGCGCGATGGCGTGTTGCGCATCGCTCGGATCGTGGACGATCTTCGCGCCTTCGCCCGGGTCAATCCCAACGAGGACGAGACTGCGAACGTGAGCCGCTGCATCGAGCACACGCTCCGCCTGATGAACAACGAAGTCAGTCACCGTGCGCAGGTTCAGGTCACCGGTGAGCGCGCGCTCTATGTTCGCTGCGCCGCCACTCGGCTGACGCAGGTGTTGACGAACCTGTTGACGAATGCGCTCCAGGCGTTCGTGAGCACGCGCATCGAGGACAATCGAGTCACCTTCGACGTCGCCAGCGAAGCCGGAGAGGGTGTGCTCAGAGTCCGCGATACGGGTCCGGGGGTCCCAGCGGAGGCGCGAAGCCGCATCTTCGAGCCCTTCTTCACCACGAAGGAGCGGATCGGGACGGGACTCGGACTCAGCGTGTGCAAGCGTCTGGTGGAAGCCTACGGTGGAACGATTGAGCTCGAAGAATCGAGTCCGGAAGGCACCACGTTCACGATTCGGCTCCCGCGCGCGGAAGCGGTGATGGAGCCAGAGACGAGAGATCCGACTCCCGCGCCCACTGGCCAGCGGATCCTGGTGATCGACGATGAGCATTACGTGCTCCGGGGCTTTCAGCGCTATTTCGAGCCTCGAAGCGAGGTGGTGAGCTGCGCCGACGCCGATAGCGCCATCGAGCTCCTGGCGCGGGATCGGCACTTCGATCTGGTGTTGTGCGACCTCATGATGCCGGGCCGGTCCGGCGCGGAGGTCGTGGATTGGATCGAGGCCGAACGACCGGAACTCTTGGATGTGACACTCATCATGACCGGTGGTGCCTTCACGGACGACGGCTTCGAGCTCGCGGAGCGTCACCGGGACCGGATCATCAAGAAGCCCCTCGACCTCAGGGTGGTCCAGGAACGCCTCGCCGCCGCGCGCCATTGAGTGCGGACAACTTCCCGCGGATACTCGACGGCGACACATGGCACGCCGAGCATCCTTCGGAGAACGCCTCCGCTACCGCGTAGACAACTTCCTCGCCCGTGGAAGTGGCGCGCTCTTCCTCGCGCTCGTGCTGAGCTTCACGGGCTCCCTCGTGGCCATCGCGCTCCTGCGCCTCGTCCTAAACCTGCTCGTCCCCGACGCGGGGACGGACCTGGGACTGCAGACGTGGTTTGTCTTCCTGCAATTGACGGATCCGGGGAACATGTCCCAGGACAACACGACCCCCGGAGTGTTCAAGGTCACCGCAGTCATCGCGGGCATGGTCGGCGTCGTGATCTTTTCGGCGCTGATCGCCTTTCTCACCACCGCCCTCGACGAAGCGATCAGCAACCTGAAGCAGGGACGCTCCGCCGTGCTCGAATCTGGGCACACGCTGATTATCGGCTGGGGACCGCGTGTCGTGGAGATTCTCAAGGAGCTCATCGAAGCCAACGAGAGTGAAGAGCGACCCTCGGTCGTGATCCTCGCCGAACGCGACAAGGTCAGCATCGACCAGGAGCTGCAACTCTTGCTGCCAGACCGTCGCAACACGCGGGTGGTGACGCGCTCCGGACCGACGTCGTCGCTCGCGAGCCTGAAGCACGTCAACGCGGAGGAGGCCAAGTCGGCGATTATTCTCGCTTACAGCGAGGAAAACGCCTCTGAGGAAGAGAAGGCGGCGAGCGACGCCAAGGTGATCAAGACCTGCCTCGCGCTCAACGCTCTTGGCGGCGACTATCCGATCGTGGCCGAGATATTCTACGAGCGAAACCGCTCAGTGGTGACCGATATCGCTCCCGAACGCGTTACGGTCATTGACACTCAGAGTATTCTTGCCAAGGTGATGGTTCAGACCTCGCGAACCAGCGGCCTTTCGACGGTCTACGCAGAGCTGTTGAGCTTCGAGGGGTGCGAGATGTACTTCTGGAGCGCCGAGGACTGGCGCGGACTCACCTTCGGACAGAGCCAGTTCTTCTTTCCCGATGGTGTTCCCATCGGGATCCGCACCGCCAACGACGAGCTCTTCGTGCGGCCGGAGCCCGACCGCCACCTGGGGCCCGGAGACGAGGTGTTGATCGTTGCGAATGACGACTCGAGCATCGAGCTGGCGGAGCAACCCGTTGCTCAGCCAGCCGAGATGGAGCTGCCGCCCAATCGCGTGGAGCAACGTCGCGAAAACAAGCTCATCATCGGTTGGACCGCGAAGGCGCCCACGATCATTCGCGAGTACGCGGACTATGTGCTCGAAGGGTCTCGCGTAAACGTGGTGCTCGCGGACCCACCGCCGGAGATTCGGAGTGAACTCAAGAGGCTGAACGACGAGCTCGACTCCGTAGAAGTAGGACTCTACTCACGCGATCCATTGGATGAGGTTCAGCTCGAGTCCGTGAAGCCCTTGCTCTACGACGACGTCACCGTGTTGCCGCGCAACCCGAGCCCCGATGCGGATCCGGAGCGCGTCGACGCCGAAACGATCATGGTCCTGCTCCACTTGCGCAAGCTGCAAGCCGAACGCCTGCGCCGCGGCGAGCGCCCTCGGACCAAGCTGATCACCGAGGTTTTGGACTCGGCGAACCAGGAGCTGATCGCCCGTGCTGGAGTGAACGACTTCATCATCTCGAACCGGATGATCTCGATGATCTTCGCGCAGCTCTCCGAGGAGCCGGCGATGAAGCGAGTCTATGACGATCTCTTCGCCGAGGACGGCTCCGAAATCTACGTGAAGCCCGCCGAGCTCTACTTCGATGCTTTCCCGGTGCGCTGCCGCTTCGCCGATCTCATGCGCCTCGCGCAAAAGCGTGACGGCGAAGTGTGCATCGGCTTCAAACTCGCTGCCCTCGAGCACGACGGGTCGCGCAACTACGGCGTCCAGCTCATCCCAGCTAAGGATCAGGAGATCACCCTACGCGCCGAGGATGCGCTCGTGGTGGTTGCGGAAGACGACCGGTAAGCGCCTCTCGCACCTGTAAGCGCTTGTTTACTCGCCATTGCGGACTGTTGCGGTTAAACCAAACGTTGAAGGGGTTTGAAGCCATGACAGGTCGAAGCAAACGGGGCTTTACCATCATCGAGTTCATGATCGTCGTCGCCATCGGCTCGATCTTGATCACCATCGCCATTCCCTACTTCATCGGCTTCTACGGCCGCTCCCAGCAGGCGGAGGCCAAAGCGAGTCTCGGATCCGTGTTCAAGGCGCAGAAGGCCTTCTTTGCGGATCGAGACACCTATTCGGACAACCTCGCCGCGATCGGCTGGGTTCCGGAGGGCGACAGCCGCTACATCATCGGCTTCACCAGCGACGGAGTTCCGGGAGCGAGCGGGATCAACGATACGGCGGAGCTCGCCACCATCACCGCGGTCTCCACGACGTATCTGATCGCGCCCGGCGGCCTCCCGCTCACGGAAATGGACCTTCCCACCGCCCCTGTGGCGCCCGATGCCTTCACGATTGGGGCCGCAGGAAACATCGACGGCGATCCGACACTCGACCAATGGACCTTGAACGACGCAAATGCGATGGTAGCGGTTCAGGACGACATCTCGAACTGATGGGTAGTATCCTGCAGTCTGGCTATGGAACCTGCGAGCACGCCCGAGCCCGAGGCGCCCTCGGGCTTTGACAATCCGGTCCTCGTCAATTCACCGCTCACCGGTCTATGTCGTGGTGCGGTCGCATCAGACCCGCGTACGGGTATGGGGCTGTGGTTCATCACCGACGCCGAGGTGAACCCGGGGAGCTACTGCCCGGTCAAGATCAGCGACGTTGATGGCATCAACACCGTCACAACCATGGGGCGGGTAGTTTCGTCGAGCACCGTGGAACCGGGCACCGAGGTCGTGATGAGCTTGCCCCTCGAAGACGACAAACTCGTGCAGGCTCTGACCCGGTGGTTCCCGCTACCCGAGATTCCCAGTCGCGCTCCAGAAGCGCTCGGCGGCATGGGCGGTGCGCCGCTCACGTTGAGCTCTTCGGCTCTGGGCGCCGCTTCGGCTCCAGGCGCCGCCATGCCAGAGGCTCAGGGCTTTGCGCAGGAGCCTGCGACGCCGCCTGGGCAAGAACCTCGCACGACACCCTCGCGGCAACCAGGTCCCGTCGCGCCGAGTGCGCCGCTGCCGGCGGGGCTTCAGAGTCAGCTGCCCCACGAGGATTCGGAGGAGCTCGATCTGACCGATCTCGCCGAAACCCTGAACTCGGGACAGAAGAAGGTCGTGAACAACGAGATCGTGCGCTTTCAGTACGACTCGCTCCTCGGCGAAGCGGATCAGCTCGAGGCCCAGGGACGCTTCGGCGAGGCCTACAAGAAGGTGGAGAAGGCGCTCTCGATCTATCCGATCTACGCCGATGACCTGCACGTGCGACTCGCGAAGATCGCGCTCGGAAACGATCAGCTCAAGCTCGCTCAACAGCAGGCGGAGACGGCTCAGCGCCTAAACCCGTCCCGGCGCGACGTCGATTCTCTGCTCCGTCAAATCGCGAACCAGCGGACGAAGAAGCAAACCGCTTACGTGAAGGGAGAACGACGCAAGGAGCGACGCAAGGAGCTCGCGAACACGCTCGGCGCGGTGGCGCTCTTTCTGCTCGTGGTCGCCCCTACCGCCGCGTACAACATTTGGACCTATCTCATTCCGCACGGTCCTCAGCCCGAAGTTCTCTCGATGGAGTCGTTTGCCGACCTCGTCAGCGCGGACAAAGCGATGCTCCAGAACGGCGTGGTCTACTTCTTTGTCAGCAACGGGTGGCTCGAGCTCAGCAAGGCAGAAAAGAACGCGAAGATGAAAGAGCTAGTCGCTCGCACGAAGCGCTTGATGAAGGCCCAACGGGTCGTCGTAACGGATCCCGAACCAAGACTTCTCGCCACGGCGAATAACGACCGAATCAAGGTCTACCGCTAGCGGCGCCATCCCTCATGCGCCTTGGCGGCCAATTCAACCACGCGCGCATAGTTAAGGTTTGTCGGGGAATTTCGCTCGCGGATCGCGCCATGGAGTCATATGGTTGA
>CAYXVF010000038.1:0-50915 GCA_964468125.1 uncultured Bdellovibrionales bacterium
GCAGCAACAAACCCGCTGTTCCCGCCGCGATCAATCGCGTGTCCCCGTCGTAGAGCACCGGGTGCTGCCGCCGCAGCTCGTGAAGTGCTCGCAGGTGCGCTGCCCGCCCGTCGCTGCACTCCTCGTCTCCCTCTTCGCAGCGCGCGAGCCGTCGTGTGATCGCCGGGCGGCCGCGGAGCCCGTGCTGCAGCGTGAGCGCCGATCGGATCGCGCGTTCGTCCGCTTCGCAGCGCTCGTCAGCGCTCGGGATCCCCGGGTGGTCGAGCCAGGTGATCAGTCGGGTTGGATCGTCGTAGCGGCGATCCGCGTAGAGGACAGAGGCCAAGCGCTCCGGCGGCGCTCGGTCGCACACGGTCTCGTAGAGGGCAAAATGCGTCGGAACGTCCAGCAGCTCACTGAAGCCCACCTCCGAGAGGACCAGGGCGAGCATGCGGGGGTTGCCGCTCAGCCACGTGGCAATGGTGCGAAAACGCGTGCCCGCCGCGTCGCCCGATGCCCAGACGAGCTCCGCCCAAAACGGGATGGGCACGTGACGGGCGTTCTGAAAACCCAAGCCCGAAATCGGCGCCCGATCGACAAAACTCGTAGCAGCACCGATGAGGTAGGCCGACACCTCCGGGTTCTCCTGGGCGAAGTCGCGCGTTCCCCGGATGTCGTGGAAGAGCAGCTCGCCCGGGTCGTCGTAGTTGCGAATCGTCCCGTAACGATGAAACCAGTCCGGCTGGCGCTCCACCAGCGGTGAGCTCTCGTCGACGTGATTGAGCTCGAGGTCGACGATCACGTCGAACCCACGCCGTCGCGCTTCAGAAACCAACGCCTCGAAACCTCGCTCACCACCGAGCTCGTCGCGCACCGCCGCGGGATCGAGGTTGCCGGAGGAGGTCAACGACACGCCGAAGAGGTAGAGGGTCGAGGCTCCGATCTCCCCCAGACGGTCCATCAGTCGATTGGGCGAGACGTCCGCGAGCGTGGCAGAATCGACGAAGACTATCCGATCCTCGCTCGCCACGGTCGTGGACCCGGCGGGGATCGGATCGCTCGAGTGTTCGGCTTCAGGAGACGCCGCAGCAGGTTCGGTCACCGTGGGCGTGCTCGAGCACGCGGCGAAGATCGTTACGAGAACGACGAGCATGAGCGACGAAGCACGCATGAGCAGCGCCAATGCTAGCAGAGAACGCCGGGCGGGGCGCGTGTTGCTCGTACTCGGCTGCCCGGCGAATCCGGATGGTAGCCCGCGCCCGCCGTTGGCACGCCGGCTCGGCCGCGCTCTCGAGCTCCATCGGCGATTCGACCGGGCACCGTTGGTGGTGAGCGGGGGCAAGGTGCACGGCCCCGTCGAGGCGGAGACGATGGCGCGCTGGCTCGTCGAGCGCGGCGTACCAGAGGCGCTCCTCAGGCTCGAACGCGAGGCTCGCAGCACGATCGACAACGTGCGCCTCTCGCTCCCTCTCATCGAGCTCAACGCGACCATTCATTTGGTGACCGAGCAATTCCACATGCGCCGAGCACGGATATTGACGGAGCGCCTGGCCCGGCGTCCGGTGGTGCCGGAGCCGGTGGACGACGCACTCCGGGGTTGGAAACGGGTGCACACGGCGGCACTCGAACGGATCAAGCTCGCCCGCGATCTCGCGACGCTGCGGACCGGCTAGCCGATCCGACGCAGCAGCACGGAGGCGAGGTTTCGCTCGTTTTCGTCGCTCGAATGGCTGCTGCTTCGCACGTGGGAAGCGATGCTGTCCCAGAGAGCTGGCTCGAGACCCTCACGTTCGGCGATCTGCGCGAGCGCGTGCAGAGCATGCAGACGACGAGTCGAGTCGAGCTCGGCCACGTAGGGGGCTACCGCCCGTGCGCTTTCAACCCCACCGCAGATTCCGATCGCCGCGATGCATTCGGTCTCGTAGACGCGCTGCTCGAGGAGCATCAGTAGCGTCGTCTCCGCGTCTTGCCCACCGATGCTCCCCAGGGACCAAATCACGGTCCGCGCAGCCTCGGACACCGGATGGCGCAAGAGCGTGAGCGCGAGAACCGCCGCAGACTGACTGTCACGGGCACAACCGACAAAGAAAGATGCGTCGACGGCGACACGCTGGTCCTTCGAGAGGAGCCGACGACGAAACTGCGACAGGAGTTTGTAGGACTCTGCCTGCGCCAGGGCCCAGAGGGTCGCTCGGCGCTCATCTTTTGACAGAAGGGGGCTTTCGAGGCGGTGCAGGAGGATCGGCACGATCGCTCCCTGCGCGCTCGGATCACGCAAGGCTTCCCCGAGGCGGATCAATGCGTTGAAGCGGATTGAGAGCGAATCCGACTCGAGGTCGTCGAGGGCTTCATTCTGCTCCGACGCGTGGCGCGACGGCTCGCGGGGAGAGTCCGGACGCGTCGAGAGGAAGGGCGCTCGAGCCAGGGAAGAAGACGATTCGAAGGGTAGAGCAGCGGGGCGAGCCGACATTACAAACCTTTGCGCAGCCGCTCCACACGGGCGGTGCGTTCTCATTCAGCGGCATGGCGTGGCGGGCGGCGGTATCCGCCGCTCAGGGGATTTATCGCTCGAGCCCGGGTGGTGGTGCGGGTCGACTCCAGGTTTTTTGCCGCAACGCGTACATCAGTCCCGATGGGCGCGCTTCCAGAGAAAGAAAACCGGCACGCCGAGCGACACGAGTCCCATTCCAGTAAAGAAGCGCTGCGGGTTGTCGATCGCGAGGGACACGGTCATCGCCAGCGCAAAGAGCACGAGCAGTCCTGGCGCGAGAGCCGGGATCAGGACCGTGTGCACGCTGCCCTGCCCCCGTGCCCGAAAGACGAAGAGAGCGACCCCCGTCAGACCGTAGAACACCCAGACCGTCTGGCCAAAGAGCGAAAGAAGCTCGCGAAAGTCGCTCACCAGGGCATAGACGAGTGACGCGCCGATCATCAGACCGAGTGAGCGCAGCGGGACCACGCGACGCTCGTCCACGACTGCGAACCACCGAAAGAAATCTCCATCCCGCGCCATGGACGAGCCCAGGCGCGACACCGTGAAGATGATTCCGTGCATCGAGCCAAAGGTGCTCACCACGATCAGCGCGGCGACCGCGGCAGCCGCGCCGGGCCCGAGCGCCCTCTGCGTGGCATCGGAGAATACACTGGTCGAGGCGGCGGCCTCCTCCAGGGGCAAGACGGCGAGCACCGCGACCTGCACCAGGACGTAGCACGCGGCGAGGACGGCCATCGAAATCAGTACGGAGCGCACCAACATGCGCCCGGGGTCGCGCAGCTCGCCGGCGACGATCGAAATGTCCGACCAACCGTCGTAGCTCCAGAGCAGAACTAGAAGCGCGCTCGCGAAGGCGGCCAACGACGGAAGTCCGGCGCCTTCGCTGACGAGCTGCAGCGGTTGTTCGCCCGCGAAGAGGGCCGCTACGCCGAGGCCCGAGATGGCGAGGAGCTTCGCGGCAGTGAGCAGACGTTGAGTGTTGGCGCCGCTTCGCAACCCCAGCCCATTCAAGAGGCCAGAGAGAAGAATTGCCGAACACGCGATCGCGACCTCGAAGCCTTCGAGCGCGGGAAGAAGCGAAACGGCATAGCTAGCGCAGAGGTGGGCAATCGCCGCAACCGACGCCGGATAGGTGACGAGCTGTGCGGCCCAACCTCCGGTGAATCCGAGCCACTCGCCGAACGCTTCTCGGTAGTAGACGAAAAAGCCGCCGTCCCGGGGGAAACGCGATGAGCACTCCGCGTAGGTCAACGCGCCACAGGCGGCCACTGCGGCGGCCGCGAGCCAGAGCACTACCGCGAATCCGAGGCCCCCGGACACGCCGGCGACTTGGGCCGGAGCGACAAAAATCCCCGACCCGATGATGATGCCCACGATGATCGCAACCGCGTCGACCACCCCGAGCTTACGCTCTCCGCTCACCGCAGCGTCATGACACGCGCCTCGCGACACGAGCAAGCTCGATGCTTATTCTCTGGGACTCTATGTGTCTGATCATCCTCGCTCATCGCGTGCGCCGAGACCTCCCGGTGATCGTGGCCGCGAACCGCGATGAGCAACGCTCTCGCCCGGCCGCAACCGTTCAGCTTCTGCGCGAGGGACCGCCTCGCCTGGCCGGCGGCTTAGACCTCAGCGCTGGAGGCACCTGGATGGCGGTCGGGGAGCACGGGGTGATCGCGGGTCTCACGAACCAGCGTGGCCTCGAAGGACGCAAAGCGAACCGACGCTCCCGCGGGGAGCTCCCTCTACTGCTCGCGGGCGCTCCCAGTGCGAGCGACGCGGCGCAGCGCGCCAGAGGGCTCGACCCAGGGCGTTACAACTCGTGCACGCTGCTGGTCGCCGACCGTGAACGGGCATTCTACGTCGAGCTCGTGGAAGAGACGAAGGTCGAGCCACTGAGCCCAGGAATTCACATCCTCGAAAATCGACTCTTGGGTGCGCCCTCGCCGAAAGCGGACCGGGTCCGTGAGCGACTCGGCGCGGTCGTGCACCGCGACGATGCGGAGCTTCGGGCCCACCTCGCGGAGGTCCTCGCCGACCGCACGATCCCTGCTTCCGTCTCTGGCGACCGTCCGCCGCAGCTCGAAGCGGCCCGGGTGGAGCTCGGACCCTACGGAACGAGGAGCGCCACCCTCGTGCTCACGAGGGCCGACGGGGCGCCGGAGCTCTGGCACAGTGACACGGCGCCAGGAGATGGCCCCTTCACGCGACGTCAGCCCTTCGACTGACGCTTTGCACACTCCCGAGAGCTGTGGTCCTCTGAGGATAGCACCGTCATGATGCCCACCAATTCACGTGTCAGGGTCGCCCTGCTGGCGGTCATCCTCACTGCCAGCGGGTGCAATCTGCTCGACAAGCTGCGCGGCGTATTCCACGGAAGCGCGAAGCCACCCGGCCCCGGAGGGGACGCGACGCTGATCGTCGAAGTAGACCCGGGCAAAGGCATCGAGGTGCATCTGGACGACACTCTCGTAGCCCGCCGCTCCCCGTACCGGGCCGAGGGCTTGGCGGCCGGTGAACACGAGCTGGTGGTCCGTGCCGAGGGCTTCCATCCCTTCGCAACACCGGTAACGCTCGCGGAGAAAGGCTCGGTCACGCTCACGATCAACCTGCGCCGAAAACCTCCACCGCCGAAACGTCCTCAGCAGAAGAAGACCGAGCCGCCACCGAAGACGCCGAAAGGACCTGGGCCCGCGCTCCCGAGCGGTGTCGACCCGATCACCCTGAAGCTCGCGACCCAGCCGAAGTTCCCGGTCCAGGTCAACGGGCACGATGTCGTAGGCAAAAGCGTCGCGCTGAAACGAGTGTCGGGGCAAATCCTCGCCGGCCCGATTCGACTCGAGTACCGAATCGGGAGCTCAGGCCTCCTCGAGATCACCCTTCCAGATGACGGCGCCGAGTGGTTTCGCGATGGGCAGCCACTGGACGGCAAGCGCTTTCCCCTGCACCAGGGGAGCATTCGACTGGAGCGACGGGACACCGCAGGTGAGCTTCAGATGATGTGGCTTCGCCGCTGATCGTTGATCATCGAAAAAGTACGCCGGTTTTTTGACGCTGTGGATCGGCCGAGGTAGCCCAATAGAGCACACGGAGCACGCCTCGATCGTGTCGAGCCGAAGCGCTGCTCTCAGGAGCTCGATGATGCTGAACGGACGGTCCTTCAGAGAATGCGCACGAACCCTCGGTGAAGAAGGCAAGCGGCTCTACCGCGAGCATGGCAACGATCCGACGGGGCGCGATGCGTTCATCGAGCAGATCATTGAAGACGCGATGGTGCGCCTCGCATTCGGCGAGGGGGCCGACCTGGACGAGCGATGATGGAAACCCCGCAAGAACCTCAGGCGCTGGAGCAGCGCATGAAGATCAGATTCGACGTCGACGAGCTCAACGGCTTCTACCGCAAGCTCGAGCCCCTCGACCTCGACGCCCTCTGGGCTGTGCTCGATGGCGAGGACCAGGACGAACGAGGCTAGAGCACATTCTTCGCCTCGACCTCAGCCTTCACCCGCTCCGAGAAGACCGAGTAGAGCCGCGCAGTCTCCTCACCGATTCTTCCCGTCCCGACGGGCTCGCCATTGAGGGTCGTCACCGGCATGATCTCGCGGATCGAGCTGCAGACGAAGAGCTCGTCTGCGAGCTCCAGGTCGTCTACGCTCACGCGGTGCTCCACCGCGGGCAGCTCGTTTTCAGCACAGAGCTCGAGCAGGACACGACGGGTGATTCCATCGAGAATCCCGCTCTCGGTGGACGGCGTGTACCAACAGTCTTCGATCCATGCGAAGAGGTTCGCCGTCGCTCCTTCGGCAACGTGGCCCTCTAGGTTCAGGAGGATCGCCTCGTCAAATCCCAGTCGACGCGCCTCCCGCCCCGCGAGCACATTGTTGAGATAGCTGCCGGTCTTGGCGAGGGGATCGAGGGCCAAGCGATGATTGCGTCGAACCGACGAGATCATCGCCGATGCCCCGCGCTCCGAAAAGTCTGGCAGGGCGGGAAGCGGGGTGAGGGTCAGAATCGACGTCGGATGGATCTCCTGGGTGATCGGAGCGAGCTCCATCGCATCACCGGAGGTGACCTGAATGCGCAGCACCGCGTTCATGAGACCGTCGTCGCGTCCGGCCGCGAGCAGACGCTGGGCTCGCTCCTCGAGATTCAACTCTGTCGTCACGGGAAAACCGACGTAGAACGCGCTGTGCCCCAGGCGCTGGAGGTGCGCCTCGAGCATGAAGGCCACGCCCCCGTAGACCCTGGCGGTCTCGAAAATGCTGTCTCCGCGGGTCAAACCGCGGTCAAATACGCTGACCCGGGCCTCGTGCGCGGGAACGATAGTACCGTCTAAGTCCACCCATCCTTTGGTCATATGCCGCCCGGGAAGCCGCTTGATTCGTTTGGGCTTTCGACGCTAACACAGACTCAGCATGACGAGCTATCTCGCGTCCGGTTGGTTTCAACAGGACGGCAAAAAGAGCCTCCGCACCGAAGTGATCGACGGGGCGATGGATGTCGCGGGCCTGTTGGCTCGCGCCGACGTTCCGGCTCACGTGCTCATGCGGGTCGCCCTTCGCGTTCGGGCCCTCGTCGCCATCGCAGACCCCCAGATGGTCAGCATCGGCCGATTCAGTGATAAAGAGCGCTCACGCATAGAACGGCGGCTCGAACGCTACACCGATACCTCGCCGGAGCTCCATGCCTTCGTGGCGGACTGCCTCGAGCGCGTGGACAACATCAGCGATCTGATGGCGTTCTATCTCCACCTGATCCACGTCGCGCGCATGATGCAACTGATCGATGTCGCCCTTCACGACACGGTGATGGCTCAGGTCCGTGATTCCCTCCTCGGCGCCGAGCCGGACGCGCCCGCAAAGCGCTCGAAGCGGAAAGGCACCAAGAAGAAACCGGCCAAGAAGAAGACGACCCAGGAGAAGACGACCCAGGCAAAGAAGACCCGCAAGAAGAAGGTCACCAAGAAGAAGAAGACGGCCCGCAAAACGGAGACGAGCGCCAGGAAGAGAGTGTCTCGCACGAAGGCGACCACGAAGAAGAAGGCCGCCAAGGGCTCCCGCAAGAAGAAGTGATGCAACGGCTCGCGTGCATAGCGTGCGCCGCACTCGTGTCCCTTGCGGGCTGCAAGAACGAGGAAGCGGAGGAGCCACCGCGCGAGAAGGTTGTGGTGCCCGTGGTCGGCCTTCAGCTGACGATTCCGTCTGGTTGGTCGATCGACCCAGAGGCGAAACCCAAAGACCCGGAGGCCGGAGGCCTGGCTTTGCGTCTGATCGCAACGGACGCGGTGAGTGGCTCTCCCCGGATCGACGTGGTCTTAGACCCAGAACGTGAATCGCCAGCGCACCTCGAGGAGCTTCTTCGGCGCAGCCTGGAGGACATGAACGACTACGAAGAGAGCGGCGCGATCAAGATCCAGCGGGTCGACCGCCGTGAGATTCGCATCGGCCCGCGGCGGGCCTATCGGGTCGCGCACGACTACACGCTCGAGGGACCGAACGGCCAGATCGCGATTTCCCAGCTCGCCACACTCTTCGTTCTCGACGGCCGGGGAATCGTAGTGACCGCAGGCGGACGCACGGAGCTCTTTCACCCCCAATCCGCCGAGATCGACCGGGTTCTGAGCAGCCTTGCAGTGGTCATGCCGCCGGAGGGCGTGGGGCCGGTGGAAAAGGGCACAGGGATCACTACCGAAGAGGTGGTGGAAAAAGCGCAGCAGCTCGTGGAGCCGATGGTCCTCGACGAGTGAGAGGGCTTTCATTCGCTCGAGTTTCGCTTCAAACTCCGGCTTTACGCGTTTGTCGGAGTCCCTCATGAGAATGACCGTTGCCGTCGCCTGTATGCTAGCGCTCTGCGTCTCCTGCACACCGAACAAGCGACGCCCCAAGAAAGAGCCCACGCCAGAGGTCCCGCTGATCAAGCCCGAGGCGCGGACCGAGCGGCCGCAGAAACAGTACTCGGCTGAGGCCTTCTTCGAAACGAAGACCTACGAAATGGGTGCGGCCGCGGGTCTCGCGTTCTCCAGCGACGGCAGCAAGCTGCTCGTCACCCACGACGCCACCGGCATTTTCAATTGCTACGCGCTCGAGGTAGACGGAAGCGGTGAAACCGCGCTGACGAGCTCGTCAGACCGAGCAGCGAGAGCGCGCAGCTACTTTCCAAAAGACGACCGCATCCTTTTCGCCCAGGACGGCAACGGCGACGAGCTCGACCACATCTTTGTTCGTGAGCTCGATGGGTCGTTCAAGGACCTGACCCCTGGCGAAAACCTCAAGGCTGACTTCATTGGCTGGTCGCGAGATCGGCGCTCATTCTGGGTCATGACCAACGAACGAGACTCGAAATTCTTCGATCTCTACGCATACCAGACAGAAGGCTACGCCCGGACACTGATCTATCAAAACCCTCGCTACAGCATCGGCGCAGTGAGCCCCGACGGCAAACGAATCGCGATGCTGCTCTCCAATTCGAGCGCGGACTCGGACATTTATATCGCCGAGCTCACGGAAGACGGCGCAACGGAAATGCACCTCACCCCGCACGAAGGTGACATCAGCTACTCCGTCTTCGCATTCACGCCCGACGGCAAGAAGCTCGTCTACGGCACCGACGAGCACGGCGAGTTCAATCAGGCGTGGACCTACGACTTCGAATCCAAAGAGCATGCACCGCTCGTCGAGGCCAGTTGGGACGTCATGTTCGTCTCCTATTCGCCGAGCGGACGCTACCGAGCGAGCGCCATCAACGCGGACGCCACGACCGACCTCACGGTCCTCGACACTCAGACCGCCAAGCCCGTGCAACTGAAAGGCTTGCCCGAGGGAGACCGGGCGAGCGTACGTTTTTCGCGCGACGAGTCGAGTATCGCGTTCGCGGTCGTCTCGGACACCTCTCCTGCGGACGTCTACGTGGCATCTCTCGCGACCGGAACGACCAAGCGATTGACCGAGGCTCTGAATCCAGAGATCGATGAAAAAGACCTCGTCACCGCCACCGTGGTTCGCTATCCGAGCTTCGACGGCACGAAGGTCCCTTCGATCCTCTACCGCCCCCACCAGGCTTCGATAACCACCCCGGTGCCCGCGCTCGTGCTCGTGCACGGCGGCCCCGGAGGACAGACCCGTCGCGGCTATCGCGCTTTGGTCCAGCACCTCGTCAATCACGGCTATGCGATCCTCGGGGCCAATAACCGCGGGTCCTCGGGGTATGGAAAGACCTTCTTCCACATGGACGACCGAAAGCACGGCGACGTGGACCTGAAGGACATCGTCTACGGCCGTAAGTATCTGGAAAGCCTGGATTGGGTCGACGGGGACCGAATCGGCATCATCGGCGGTTCCTACGGTGGCTACATGGTCGCAGCCGCCCTCGCCTTCGAGCCCGAGGTTTTTGACGTAGGCATCGACATCTTCGGGGTGACGAACTGGGAACGCACTCTCAAGAGCATTCCGCCCTGGTGGGAGTCCTTCAAGAAGTACCTTTACGACGAAATGGGCGATCCGGCTACTGACGCTGAGCGGCATCGTCGCATCTCACCGCTCTTTTACGCGGAGAAAATCCAACGGCCGCTGCTCGTCATCCAGGGTGCAAACGACCCGCGCGTCTTGAAGGTCGAAAGCGATGAGCTGGTCGAGGCCGTGAAGAAGAACGAGGTACCGGTGGAGTACGTCGTGTTCCCCGACGAGGGGCACGGGTTCCGAAAGCGTAGCAATCGGATCAAAGCCTCAAACGCGTATGTAGAATTCTTGGGCGAGCACTTGCGGGCGCGTGCGGACGGAAATCTGTAGCGGCGACTCATTCGTCGCTTTGAACATCCAAGAGCGAGCCGTCCTTCAGGGTTGTGACCGCGCCGGTTTGAATGTCGGCGGTCACGATGCGATCGCCGTCGCGGAGCGCCCCCGCTTCATTGACGACTACCGCCTCAGCAGCGTCCTTTTCGAGGACCGACACGGGGATCGCCTGAGCGCGATTTTGACGCACGACGAAGACGTGCGCTTTCCCTTCCATCTCACTCAAGGCTGAGCTCGGAACGTCAAAAGCCGGTTCCACGTAGTCGCGCACCAACCGGAACTCGTCTGGGTCGGTGACGAGATAGGCACCCGTAGGATCGGCGAGCTCGATCTCGATCTTCGCGCCATTGCCTGCATCTTCGCGCGCCCGCACCTTGGCGTTCGTCGGCTTCTCTTTCTTGACGGCGATGAAGGCCTGGCCACCGGCTTGAAACGTGGGCCCATTGGAAAGCTCGAAGGAGAGCACCACGGTGCGCTCGTCACGAATCGTCACTAGGGGCGCCTTGGCCTTCACCGAAGCTCCCGGCTTCAGGTCGAGAGCGATGACCTTGCCGGCGATCGGAGCCCGCAGAATTCTGCCCCCGAGACGCCGTTCTGCGTCGGCGAGCTTGCGCTTCGCCGCATCGAGCTTCTTCTTGGCCTTGCGTTCCACGGCTTCGGGTTTGCGGCGCTTCTTCGCCAGCTTGCTGAGCTTCTTGTTGGCCTGGACCTTGGCGCGCTTCCATTTTTCGATGTCGCGCTTACTTACACCGCCCTGGCCGAGGAGCTGCTTCGGCTGCAGCTCACGGAGTTTTTCGTCCGCCTGGTCCCGCTGGAGCTGCACCTGTTGCGCCTCTGCCTCCAGCTCGCCGAGCTTCTTTGCGGCCTTGTCGTAGGCCGCCTGCGCTTTGCTCACCACGGCCTGCGCCTTGGAGAGCTTCTTCTGGTTTCGGCCGTTGATTTCGAGCGTCGCAAGGAGCTGATCCGGTTGGACTGTATCTCCTACTGCGACCTCTACCGTTGCAACTTGCCCGGACTCGCCAAATCCAAAGCGCTTCTCCTCCGCGGGAATGACCTCAGTGGCAGTCTCCGGATAGAAGACGGGAATGCGAGTCGATTTCAGCTCGGTTACTTTCACCGGCTGCGGAGCCGCGAAGATATCGAGCTCCTGCGTTGCCCAGTAGATCGCCCAGGCCCCCAGCACCAAGACGATCAGCAGCGCCGCGGTCCACAAAACCCGCGAACGAATGTCCTCTTCGGTCTCAACTCTCAGGGTCTCCGGTGTCGGAGCCATCCCGGGCTCGGACATCAGCTCCCCGAGCTGATCGGCGATCTCCGGAGCCAATGACGAAGCCTGCTCCCAGATGTACTCCATCTCGGCGGCCGCCGGGGTTTCCCCGACAATCTCCAGGTGGCTGATGACTGTCGAGAGCTTTTCATTGTTCGGATCGAGCTCGCGAGCCGCGAGAAAATAGTCCCGCGCGTGGAGAAGATAGCCCTGCTTGACGTGCAGGAGCGCGCTGCGCATCAGCCGTTCGAGCTCCGCCTTGTCTACCTCGACCGCCTCGTCCATTCCGAGCTCGGGCAGGAGATCATCCGTTGGAATCGCGCCACGGGAGCCGCCCTCGAGCTCTTGGGTTTCTACTGCGGGGAGCGCCGCTCCATCGCCGTTTTCCAGGAAGCCCATCGACTCCAGCTGACTGACGAAGCGTTGAAGATCCGATTCGGAGATGTCGAAGTTGTGCTCGGTCTTCACGACCTCGATCACTTCATCGAGGGAGCGGTCGCCATTGAGCTTCTGCGCGATGAGGAATTCGATCTCGTAGAGGCGGAAGCTCGTCTCCGTACGCGGGTCGTCGATGCGGTAGAAGACCACGCCTTGCTGCTCCTCTCGGGAGCACTGGAGATCGGTGCGAAAGTGCGGCCGCATGAGTCGGTTCCGGTTGGTCTCTCTCGAGGATTTGGAACGAGAATAGTGTAGGCGCGGAGTGCCCGGGGAAGCAAAGAATTCACGTCTAAGTACGCGAAAATCCACGCCAAACGAAATCGACACACTATTCGTGGCGTCGCGCACTCCGGATCTGGCACGCTATTACCATCGTGTCGTCACTCAGTCACCCTCGCCGCGCCCCGCGAACAAGTTTTCGCAATGAAATCAATGAGTTACACCGCGAAATCTACGAGGAAAATCAGAGGCGAATCAACGAAGCGGTCGCCGGCTACACGCTCGCCTTTCGCCGCTATGAGCGTGAATACAGTCGGCGAGTGACCCAATACCAACGACGGGCATCCTTCCTGGAGCTCGAGCGGCGGATCTCCCGCTCCGACGTGGTCTACGTCGGTGACTACCACACCCTCACCCATTCCCAGCGCAGCTTCATGCGCTTGCTGCGCCTCGCCCCGAGCGACCGCGCGGTGGTCATCGCGCTCGAGTTCATTCGTGTGAGACACCAACGCGCCGTGGACGCCTATCTCGCAGGCGCGCTGAGCGAGACCGATTTCCTCGAGGCGATCGACTACCACGGCGACCACGGCACCGGCGATTGGTCGAGCTTCAGGCAGATCTTCGAGTATGCCAGGCGCCGCGGCATCCGGGTGGTGGGACTCGACACCGTCGGTCGAGGACCGAGCTCTCCACTGATCAATCGGGACCGCGCGGCCGCACGCGTGATCGCCCGCGAGCTCGGTCGCGATCCCTCACCCCTGGTTTTTGCTCTCGTCGGCGAGCTCCACGTCGCGCCCGCGCATCTTCCGCAGCGGGTTCACGAAGCCCTGCGTCGGCAGGATCTCGTACATGAGCCATTGGTTGTCTATCAAAACTGCCACGAGATCTATTGGGAGCTCGCTCGGCGTGGGCACGAGCACGACGTCGAGGTCGTACGATTGGCGCGGGGCGAGTACTACATGCTCAATACGCTGCCGATCGTCGCCCAACAGTCGTTTTTGAACTGGATTGCCCGCGACGACGATGCGCAGATCGATGCCCCGGAGGCTACCTTTCTCGAATACGCGGAGGTGATCGCCGATTTCTTCGACCTCGAGATCGGTCACTCACTTCACGAGGTGGAAGTCACCACTATCGTCGACCTCTCCTTCCTACAGCGCCTCCAGCGACGCGGTGATTTCTCCAGCTCGGACATGCGCCAAATTCGCCGGCAGGTTCGCAACTCTGAGAGCTACTTCATTCCGCGCGCGAATATGGTCTACCTCGGCAACCTTTCGGTGAATCACACGGCCGAGGAGGCCTCTCATTTTGTTCGGGCGGTGTGCAGCGAAGCACACGAACCGAGACTCCTCGTCGATGCGTTCTACGCCCGTTGTCTCGAGGAGGCTGTCGGATTTCTCGGGTCAAAGCTGCTCAATCACAAACGTCGCGCTCCGACCCTGCGCTCTCTCGAGCGGCAGGCGAAGTCACGTCGGACGAACGAGCACGATCGAAATGTGGCCCGCCTAGTTCTGAAACACCTGCGGATGGAGGCGGGCCTTCGGATCCGAGGCGGAAGCACGCTCTACGAATGTGATGCCGACACCTTCAACGAGGTCACTCACTTGCTAGGCTATGTGCTTGGGGAGAAAATCTACTACGCCCTCGTCGCGGGAGACCTCGCAAAGAGCGACGTCCGCGACCTGTTCCTGGACGACTTCGAGGAGGAAGGGGTCGCGTTGATGACCTATCTCTACTTGGTCAGTCGCTGCCGTACGGTGAGCCGTCCCGAGTAGGGATACGCACGTCGCTCACCTCAAAGGTTGGCTTCGAGGAAGTCAGCAACCCTACGCATGTCACCGGGGTCGATCTCGAGGAGCTTGAGTCCCACGCCCGGCGCATCGCCGCCCACCTGGCGACGGACGACGAGGCCTTTGCAGCGGACGGGTTGTCGACCCCGAGGGAGCAAGAACTCGAGCGCAACCTCGAGGCCAAAGGCTAGGGGCTCGTCCATTTCGACGAAAACACCACCGAGGGAGATGTTCCGAAGCCGGTCGAATCGGCGCTGCGAGCCGTCCGGGAGGGTCAGGGTGACACCCACATCCGCCTCGACTCGCCCGTATCCACGCTGGCCCATGTGCCTCACTTCGGTGCCTTTGTGCTCCCTGCCTGGGAACCGCTACAATCTCGCATCATAGTCAAGAACAGGGAAAGGCTTAAGCGATGACCGCGGTGCCATCACAGCCTCGGAGCGTAGCGGAGCCCCCGAAACAACCGAGACGCGTGTTCGTCAACCGAAACCTCCGCATGGACACGATCGCGGCGGTGGGGTTCGACATGGACTACACCCTCGCCCGATACCGACGCGAACGCTTGGAACGGCTCGGACACGAGCTCACCATCGAAAAACTGATCGGCCGTGGCTATCCGGAGGGGATTCGCGATCTGAAATACGATCCGCGCTTCGTCATTCGCGGACTCGTCGTCGACAAAGAGCTCGGCAACATTCTGAAGCTCGACCGTCACCGACACGTGGGGCGAGCCTTTCATGGACGCGAGCCGCTGTCCCGCGACGAGCGCCGCGAGCTGTACCGCACCGAGAAGATCGCCTTTGTCCCGCCGCGCTTTGCGCAGGTCGACACGCTGTTTTCGCTGCCGGAGATGTGCCTGTACGCAGATTTAGTGAACTACTTCGAGCGCCACGGCGAGGGCGAGAAGAGCACCTGGCAGATCTTCGATGACGTGCGGGAAGCGATCGACGAGGCCCATCGGGACAATACGCTCAAGGCGATCGTGAAGGCGAACATCGACGAGTACATCGAGAAAGACGACGAGCTCGCCACGACCCTCCACAAACTCCGCTCCGCCGGGAAGCGGCTGTTCCTTTTGACAAACTCCTACGCGGACTACACGCGCGCAGTGATGTCCTATCTTCTCGATGGCGAGCTCTCCGAGTATCAGAATTGGCAGAGCTACTTTGACATCGTGATCGTTGGCGCAAAGAAGCCTGGCTTCTTCAACGGTCACGAGCCTTTCGCGGAGGTCAACGAGCGCAATCAACCGGTGAAGAAGGCGGCTCAGAGTCTGCAGAAGGGCAAGATCTACCAGGGCGGCAACAGGAAAGAGCTCGAGCGAATCCTCGATGTGACCGGTGAAGAGATCCTCTACGTGGGCGATCATATCTACGGCGACATTCTCCGGAGCCGCAAAGCCAGTCTTTGGCGAACCGCGCTGATTGTCGAAGAGCTCGAAGATGAGATCGTACACAGCGAAAGACACGCCGACGTATTCGACCGCCTACTCGAGCTCGAATCGACCCGGCGCCGCCTCGACGAGATCACAAACCTCCAGCGGCAGGGTCTCTCGTCGCTCAGCAAGGAGGACCCGGCCTACGCCGCGCTTCGGGCGGAGCGAGACGACACCAAACGACGCTTGAAGGAGCTGAACGCAGAGATGGACGAGCTCGAAGAGCGGGTCGCGGACCAATTCAATCCCTATTGGGGTTTCGTCTTCAAAGAAGAGGGTGAGCTTTCACGCTTCGGCGAGCAGGTCGCGGAATTCGCGTGCATCTACACCAGTCGCGTCTCGAACTTCACCGGCTACTCGAGTTACCAGTACTTCCGCTCGGCACGGGACTTGATGCCGCACGAGCGGGGCTGACGCCCCCTCATCAGTTGCCTTTTTCGATCTCGAGCATGCGCAGGTATTTGGCGCGGCGCACCCAGGTACTGCGGTCCGGAAAGTCCACCTCCGGCTGCGGGTCCCCGGTTTTGAGGCCAAGGGCACGGGTGCCGTAGGCGAGATCGGCGATCGAGTCATCGAGCGTCTCCCCGGAGCGGTGCGAGACGACGCTCTGCATACCTGCTTTTTTCGCGGCCTTCATCACTTCGATCGTCCCGTGCACCGTGCCGTTCTGGTTCACCTTGATGAGGATCGCGTTGGCCGCCTTCGATTCGATGCCACGGCTGAGGCGCGGCATTTGGGTGACGAAGAGATCATCGCCGATGGTCAAAACCCCCCGGGAGGCGAGCTCCGCGGTGAGCTTGGTCCATCCCTCCCAGTCGTTCTCGCCGAGTCCGTCTTCGATCGAGAGGACCTTGCCCTCGTATTCGTCGACGAACTTCACCAGAAACTCGACCATCTGGTCGCTGCTCAGGTGCTCTCCTCGAAAGCGATAACCATCTCCCTCGACGAACGAGCTCGCGGCAACGTCGAGGCAGAGCTTCACGTCCTTACCCGGCTCGTAACCCGCCGCCTCGATCGCCTGGAACACCCGCGCGAATGCTTCGCTGGAGTCGCCCAGGCCCTTCACCGAGAAACCCGCCTCATCCGCGCGGGTCAGCGAGTCCTCGCCGTAGTTGTCGATGAGGATCTTCTTGAGCGCTTGGTCGATCTTTTCGCCCATCTCGAGAGCCTCGGCGTAGCTCTTCGCCGAAACCGGCGCGACCATCACCTCTTGTACGTCGATCCGGTCTTTGCCGAGCTCTTCGCCCTGATCCTCTTTGAGAGCGTGAAGGCCCCCGTTGAAGATGTTCATGTAGAAGAAGACGTTGCCGTCACCTACCGCGTCCGGCTCGTTGTCGTGAATGTATTGGTGCAGGGGCTTCCCGGCGATAGCCGCCGCCGCGCGCCACAGAGCGCGCGACACGGGAAGACAGGCATTGGCACCGAGGTTCTGGAAGTTCTCGCCGCCTCTTTCGATCATCGCGCGCTCGAGCTTCAGGAGACCCTCGTGTGTGCCGATATCTGCATCGAGGTCACGCAGCATGGGAAGAATCGTCTCGCGCACAGCCTCGATCGCCTCAGGGACCGGCATTGTCTGGGCCTCGTCTTCGCCCTTCGAGGCGCCCGCGGGAACGTCTCCCACCGTTTCGATGGGCCCTAGAGTCAATCGGACCTCGACGGTGTCCCGACCCCGGGAGTCTTTCGCGACCTTGGGCTGAAGCTCGAGATTCTTGCTGCTCTGCATGGCGTCTCCTTTACGGGCCTTCGCGGGGCGGTGCGCTCACAGCCCTAGTTCTTGGGCACGACCGGGCTTTTATCGTCGGATTCGGCGGGCAGCTCAACCGCTGGGGCGCTAGAGCCGACCGGTTCCGGCGCTACCGGAAGGGGCCCCTCATCGACATCGCTCGGGAAGAGCCCCGGCTCTTCGCGCTCCTCGATCGCCGGCGCGCGTCCGAGGACGACGAGAAGCGCCCTCATGACCTCCGGAACCGACCGCCCATAGTCGCGGTCAAAGAAGCGCTCCATCGCGCGGCTAACCTCCCCACCGATGACCAGCTTGGCGAGATACGCTTCTTCCGCGGCGCTTCTGTCGCCCTTGCGTGCGTACTCAGCACCGAGCGCGTCGAGCTCCGCGGCGCGCGCGGCCACGGCTTTCTGCAGGGCGCGCCGGATCTCCAAGGCCAGCAACGCGTCCGCCTCCGCTTGCACCTCTTCGAGCGAGCGCACGCGCAGCGGGTCCTCAGGGAGATTCACGCCGCGCTCGCGAACCGCATCGTGGGCAGTGTCGACCGACTCTTCGTAGACCTCGAACGGATACGCTCGACCTGAGACAGCGAGCGTTCCGCGGTAACGCACGGAACGCGTCACCACAGTCTTTTCGTAACGCACCACCTGGTCGTCGGGGAGCGCCTTCTTCACCGGACGGCGTCGCTCGCTCCGTCGGGTCTTTTGTACCTCGCGCCGTTCCACCACCGGGACTTTGCGCTCGACCTCTTCGGTCCAGGTGCGGCAACCCCGTTGTCCAGGTCTGGGGGCGCAATCTCGATGCTCGATCGTCTCGACCCGGGTCTCATAGGTCGTGACTTCTTCCACCTCCGTGTAGGGGATCTCCTCGTAGTAGACCTCTTCGGTCTCTAGGCTGACGCCGGGAAGAGGCGCGGCCGCCTGAACCTGCTCCTCGAGGTTTCGACTCTGCGCCTCGTCGATCTGGAGCAGCGCCTCGAGAGGTCTTCCTCCGACCCCACAACGCGATTGCAGCGCCCGCAGCTCGTCGTCCACCACCGTACGGATTCTCTGGACGACGTCTTCGTCGACGCGCCCCGGGGTTTTGAGCGTGAGCTCCGGATTAGCGAAACAATTGGGCTCGCGGAATTCGGCCCACGCTTCTTCCACCACCTCCCGTGCGACATCGCCGCCAATGTCCCGAGCGATCGCATAGCGAAGTGCTGCCGAGCCTGGATGGTCCGCTTCGCGAGCACGCCCTGCCAAGAGACGGTAGTAGTCGACGGCGCGCCGCCTAACGCTCTGTGCCCAGTCGCGGCGACTCTCATCGACGCTGAGGAGCTGTTCGGCCAGGAGCACCGCATCGAGATAGCGCTCCTCTTCCAGCGATCGTTGCACCTGATCGTCACTATTGTCGCTGATCCGCTCGATGGCTCGATCGATTCTCCGTGTGAGGCTCACGTCATCGAGGTCGAGGGGCATGGCGCGCGCGCGGAGCGCCTCGCGCATGGCCGCAACGAATCGTCCTTCGTCGAGCTCCCGCTCCGCGCGAATGATGATTTCGAGAGCCTGTTCGCGACGTGCGTTGGCAATGCCCGTTTGGGCGGCTTCGTCGCTTGGCGACTCGCGCAGGGCCCGCTCATAGGCCTCGACTGCCTCGTCGTAGCGTTTCTCGCTCAGCAGGGCGTCGCCTTTTTGAACCCAGAGGCTGCCACCGCAGGCGGAGAGCAAGACCATGAGGACGGGTGCGAGCAGTCGCAGCGATTGGCGCATGCGTGACTCTATACCCCTAAAACTCGTAAATGGTCAGGCGGTTTAGGACCTCGAAGTTGCGGCCCTGTGGCTCCAAGACCATCATCACGATCTCGTCGCTCGTGTCTCGAACCTCGCCGTTCTCCATCGCTCGATAGGCCCGTTGCACGAGGAGCTCCGGTGTCCCGTCTTGCTCCAGATCCATGGCCGCGAGCAAACGCGCTGCAGGAGGCAAACCGCCGCCCTCCCCCGCACCGATGCTTTCGCGCTGCCAGGGCTCGTCTTCCGCCCGCCGCCAACGGAGCTCGACGGAGGCTCCGTGAGCTTCGAGCGCCAAGGTCCCGTCCTCACCGAGACGAAAGAGCCGGTAGATCGCGCCATTCTCCGGCGAATGCCCAAAGGCGCGCTCGATCAGTGCCGCCTCGACATCCAATGGCACCGTCAGACGTTCGAGAAAGATGTCGAGAGGCCGCGAGAGAAAGATCGTCGGCTCGCCGTCGATCGACTTCACGGTCTTGGTCCAATCCACGTCGTAGCAATACTTGGCTCCGAGTGAGCGGCAGTAGGCACGAATCGGAGCACTCGGGATCTCCTCGTGATAGCGGTCGGCGAGCTCCTCGAGCGACACGACCTGAGTCGTCCCGAGCGGTGTTGCGTCGAGGTCGTACGCGAACCAGGAGCCGAGCTCGGGTTCGCTGCCAGCTCGATTCACCCGCTTGTCTCGTCCGTCGTAGTCCGCGACACCCGCGATCATGACCGCCCGTGCACGGCCGTACTCGACGTTCTCGATCCGCACGGCGACACGCACATCGCTGATCAACTCGAGCCCCTCGCAGGGCACGGTCAAGACACGCGAATCGCCGCTCGCCGGCAGGACGTCGCAGCGCCCGCCGTTTCGTCCGAGCATCAAGACCTCGGACCCAGGCGGGCCCGCTTCCGCTCCCTCCGCACCGGGCAGGGGCGGTCCGTAGCGGTAGCGCAGCAACACACGATCGCGCATGTCTTCGCTGCACCCGAGGGAGTTGCCCACTTTGCTCTCGAGCTGCAGTGCCGAGAGCCGGCACCCGAGCTGAGCCGCTCGCACCGGCGCGTGGCGCTGCAGGAACGCGGCTGCAGCGAGCGCGGGACCGTCGTCGAGGCCCGTCGGCTCTTCCTCGAGCCAATCGACCGTAAAGGCGGCGACCCGCTGGGCGACGTCCGGCTCGAAGCAGCTCATCCGACCCGGGTCCTGCATCAGGGCTTTCAGAAGGTTCGGGCGATGCGTGCTCAGGGCGCGGAGCACCGAGGAGATCTCGTCCGCCTCCTCGCACGGATCGAACTGCTCCCGCGTGAAGCGCAACAACGCCATCACCGGATGACTCTCGCCGAGCGAGGCGCTGAGTGCGATGTCCTCGCAGAGTGTTCGGTCGATCAATCCCTCATCGTTGGCGTCGAGGAACACGGAGATGCTCTTTCGATTGCGGGACGCGAGGATTTCGCGCGCGTAGTCCGGACGGCGCGCATCGATCGCGATTTCGAGGTTGTAGGAGCGCGGCCCTTCGAGCCCGCGCAAATACTCGAGGGCGGCGCAAGGACCCTCGTCCTCCGCCATCACGTCGAGCTCGCTCACGATTTCGTCGCGTCGTTCGATCTCATCCCATTCGCCCCAGAAGAAATAGAACACGCCCACCATGACCGCGACGGTCAGGAGGAAAACGGTGAGTAGCGACAGACGGGCGAGCATAGGATTCGCGAGTATCTCTTAATCAGCTCACACTATAGCGCCATCGAGAGACGCTCCATAGCGTCTTGGCCCGGTGTGCGAGCGTGGGGGCCGAAGTGCTACCAGTCCCAGATTCGCCCCCTCCCCCGCGGTCCTCACTCGGGCCGCGGGTCAGCCCAGGAGCGAAGCTCCGAGAGGCCCGGTCGGTGCTCCGCCGAGTGCAGATGCCCCAGGCGGGCCCGTCCGATGAAGCTCGCCCATCTCGAGAAGGTGCTCGGTGGCCCGAGAAGATAGTCGCACTCACCCATCAGTACTTGGTCGATGTACCAGGGCCTTTCCCGGGCGGGGAGGGCGCTGCGGCGAGCGAGGGTGAGAGGCTCATCGCTGAACACACAGACCGACGGGTCCATGCCCTTCTCGTCACGGAGCTCCGCGGCCAAGTGCTCCACCGCCCCTTCGTAGACCGAGTCGTCGTAGTAGTAGCGGCCACCGCGCCACTCTCGATAGTCGCCTCTGCGCACGTGCACGCCGATGGTCGGCCGCTTCGAGCGAATCTCCAGCAGCGTGAGGTAATCCGGATGCTCGGAGTAGAGCTCGCTACGAAAGCTATAGCGACGCCTCAGCTCGTGCCCGTGCTTTTGGACGAGCTCGGGAACCCGGAAGTGCCACCCTGAAACGAAAACCGTGCGAAAGACCCGAAAGGTCTCGAGCGGTGGAAACTCGACGCCCGTCTGGCCAAAGTGCACCACCGGGCCCCACACGCCTCGCCAGGCCAAGCTCCTGTACCAGCGTGGCGGTATCCGGTTGCGTCGCCCTGGCCAGATCGGCGGAGGCTCCGCGAGGAGCGGTCGTAGCTCCTCGAGGGTCGGATT
Source organism: uncultured Bdellovibrionales bacterium (assembly GCA_964468125.1). Classification (GTDB taxonomy): domain Bacteria; phylum Myxococcota; class XYA12-FULL-58-9; order XYA12-FULL-58-9; family CAYXVF01; genus CAYXVF01. Next base: position 21,437 of record CAYXVF010000038.1, read on the forward strand.
TGCGAGTGCGAAGCCATTCTCCAGGCAGTACGCGTGAAAATGAAGATTCTGCACCAGACGGTTGCTGTTGCGGCCAAAGGGCTCGAGGACCACCACGCTGCGTGCGCCGAATCCTGTCACGTCATGTGCTCCTGCGTGCTCGTCGCTCCGGAAACTCGTCGACGAACGCCCGGTCTTCGATCGCGAGAAAAGCGGCGATCTCTGGAATTCGTTGCCAGAGCTCTTCGTGGTCCACGACCCGAACATTGGCCAAGGAAGAGCCAGCCCATGCACGTCGCTGCCTGTCAATGGCACTACCCAAGCCGGCACGGATGACGCTTTCGAACGGAGCGATCGCACGAAAGGAGCCAAGTTTGAGAGCTTGGTTCTGGAGCCAGTGACGGCGCTCGAGGCTCGCGATGATCGTGTCCCTGCGACCGCTCACGAACAGGGTCGGGATCGGATGACGACGGAGCGCCGGCGGCGGGCGGGGCCAGTGTTTCAGTCCGTCGCGATCGGCCGCGTCGTTGACCCGGAGGAAACGCTCACAGTGGCGAAGCAACGCGGTCGTCGCAACGCCGCCGGGAGAAACGATCCACGCATCGAGACGGTCGAGATCGGGAGCTGTACCCCACCGGCGAGCCGCCACCGTTTGCAACTGTTGCAGGGCGACCTGAAAGCGCATGCCGCATGGCTAGCAGCCCGTCGCAACGGACACCAGGTCGCCTCTCGTTCAGTGCACGCCTTGTTCGGCGAGCCAACGCTCCGCGTCGATCGCGGCTGTGCAACCGGAGCCCGCCGCTGTCACCGCCTGACGGTAGGTTTTGTCCTGTACGTCGCCGCAGGCGAATACGCCTTCGACGCTGGTGCAGCTGCTCTTTCCCTTCGTGATCAGGTAGCCGGTCTCGTCCTTGTCGAGCTGGTCTCCAAAGACATCGGTGTTTGGCTTGTGGCCGATGGCGACGAACATGCCCGCCACCTCGATGTCCATCACCTCGCCGTTCTTCACGTTTGCGAGCTTCAGAGACTGGACCACCTCATCGCCGACCACATCCTTCACGACCGTGTTGACGATGAACTCGATCTTTTCGTCCTTCTTCGCGCGCTCGAGCATGATCTTTGAGGCGCGGAACTCATCCCGGCGGTGAACGACGTAGACCTTGCTCGCAAACTTGGTCAGGAACGTCGCCTCTTCCATCGCCGTGTCCCCGCCGCCGATCACGGCGAGGGGTTTGTTCCGAAAGATGGGGAGCGCCCCGTCACAGGTCGCACACGCGGAAACCCCTCGGTTCATCAGCTTCTTTTCATTCTCGAGACCGAGGTACTTCGCCGAGGCGCCGGTGGCTACGATCAGTGCATGAGCGAAGTATTCCTTGCCTTCGGATACGACCTTGAAGGGCCGCTGAGTGGTATCCACCTCTTGAACGTCCTGGGTGATGATCCGCGTTCCGAAGCGCTCGGATTGCTTACGCATGTAGGTCATCAGCTCCGGTCCCGTAATTCCATCGGGGAAGCCTGGGTAGTTCTCGACCTCGGTGGTGATCATGAGCTGGCCACCCGGGGTTCCACCCGCCATGAACCCCTCGAACATCAGCGGCTCGAGGTTTGCGCGCGACGTGTAGAGCGCCGCGGTGTGCCCCGCGGGGCCCGAGCCGATGATGATAATGTTTTCGATCTTCCCTTCGCTCATGTCTCGCTCCTTCAGCTGACCGTGTCCGGCAACAGATTGTATCGGCGCTGGATGTCTCGCACCGTATCGCGCAACGTCTCACTCGGGTCGCGCGGCGCAAATCCGAGCTCGGCGACTGCTTTCTCCGCGCTGCAGTACCAATAGTGCTCAGCCATATCGACGCTCTGTACATCCACCGGCGGCTCGAAATCGAAACTACGGTAGAGCACGCTCGCGAGCCTTCCGGCGAGCTTCATGGTCCGCGGCTCGACCATGGCCCGCGGAGTTGCAACCCCCGCAAGCCTCGCCACTCGTCCCATGAAGCGCTGCAGCGTTACATTCTCCGCGTTGAGCAGGTAGCGCTCACCAGGACGCCCCCGTTCCATTGCCCCGACACAGGCGAGCGCGGCGTCGCGCGCATCGACGAAGGCGAGCCCGCCTCCCTTGGGAATGAACGGCAAGCGCCCCCGAACGACTTTAGCAACGTCCTCGGTGGATGAGCCGCGGTCGTCACCCGGTCCCAGGAGCAAGGTGGGGTTCACCACCACGACCTCGAGTCCTAGCTCCTGCCCCAGACGCAGCGCCGTCTGCTCTTGGTAGATCTTGGAGAGATAATAGGGCCATCGCCGCACCACATCGGTGCGGTAGGGCGACTCTTCCGTCGAGATCTCCGGGGATTCGCTCACCGCGATCGTCCCGGACGTGGAGGCCACGATGACGCGCCGTACTCCGGCCTCTGCGGCCGCGATCAACACCTGACGGGTGCCGTCTACATGAAGCGCGTAGAGCGAGCCCGCATCTGCGTCACGCCGCGAGACCCGACCGGCCAGGTGGTAGACCTCGCTCACCCCGCGCATCGCCCCCCGGCAATCCTCCGCTAGGCGAACGTCGCCGCGCTGAACCTCTACGGCGTGGCGCTCGAGATGAAGCGTGGGCGTACGAACCAAGGCCCGTACGGTCCGACGCGAATCGCTCACCCCCGGCCCGCGGAGCGCCTCGACCAGGTGTTTGCCGAGAAAACCGCTCGCTCCAGTGACCAAGACCGTTCCCCGCCGCTGCGGCGCTGTCTTGCGCGTGGAGGTCTTGCGCGTCGCCTTCTTGTTGACCTTCTTCGAGGCCTTCGCCGCGGTCTTCTTAGGCACCGGGGCCTTCGCCTTCTTCGACGTCGCTTTCTTCCCCTGGGCGCTCATCGCTCATTCCCATCGGTGCGGGGGCGGCGCGCTCGGCTCGCCACAGCCCGTGGTCGTCCTGGCTTCGTGCTGGCCCCCTTGGAGGCGCGCCGCCGCACGGAGCGCTTCGCGGTCACCGCGTGGCTCGCGTCCGGTGCAGGCGGAGCCGGCTCGGGGGAGTCCGGCAGCTCGGAGCGAATCTCGTCGATGAGAGCCCCCACACGGTAGGTGCCGTGCTCGCGCAGGGACAACACGGCGCGCTCGACCAATCGGGTGACCAACCGATGCCCTTCGCGACGCGGGCGCCCTTCGGTCAATCGCTCCACGTGCTTGAGTCGGATCGGTGGCCCAAACGCCACCCCGATGGCGCGCTCCTTCGGCAAGAGCGTGCTGCCCTTGGGCATGGCCTCGTAGGTACCCCAGAGATAGGCCGGCAACACCGGCTTGCGCGAGGTGATGGCGAGGTAGCCCACGGACGACTTGAACTCGCGCATCTCGCCGGTCTCGCTGCGCGTGCCCTCGGGGAACAGCAAGAGCGAATCGCCCCCTTCCAGGACACTCAGTGCGCGCTTCATCGACTGCTTGACCGACCCATGACGCTCGATCGGCACGAGCGCGGTGAAGTTCACCGTGTAGGTCCGAACAATCGGAGAGCCCCAGAAGTAATCCCGCGCCGCGAGGGCCACGAGATTCTTTCCATCGTCGCCGAGAGCGGTCTTGATGAGGCCTGCGTCGAGGTGGCTCGCGTGGTTGGCCGCGACCAGGAAGGTGCTGTCCACCGGCACGCTGTTCGCGCCGATGATCGTGCAGTCCATGACTCGGTCGTAGAACTGTCGTTGGCCCCAGGTCAGGAAACGCCGGCCGAGATTCTGAATGGGCCGTGGAAGCTCGAGGGTCGGATATTCCCGATTCTGCTCCATCACTTGCGATCGAACCATCGCGGTGCTCTTCCTCCGGCGAGATCCGCCGTCGACGAGCTTCGTGATGTCCCCGAGGCGTTCTACGGCCATGAGCTCTTCGGCCTTTATGTCGTGCCCCGCGAGACGCTCGAGCTGCGACGTGAGCTCGACGAAGGACAGGGAGTCGAAGGCGAGGTCTGAGTTGATGCGGAGCTCGGGCGTGATCGCCTCCGAAGATTTTCCGGTGAGGCTCGCCACGATGTCACGCACGGCGGGCCAGGAATCGCCGGCCTCGACCGTGCCCGACTCCTGCACCGCACGACCGGTGGCGACCAGGCGCTCGAGTGTCTTGACCACCTCCGCACGCCGGACGCTGCGCTTGGCGGTTCGAGGCAGCTCCCCGTCCCAGATCTCCACCACCTTCACACGCTTGTGAAAGGGTAGACTCTCTCCGACCGACTTGAAGTGTTCCTCGATGATGCCTCGCACCTCGGTGTGGCTCGTCTCGTCGTCGTAGGACGGCACCACCAACGCGGCGACCCGCTCGCCGCTCCCCTGGTCGAGGCCGACGACGGAGAGCTCCTTGATCCGAGAGTGCTTGCCGTAGAGCTCCTCGATCTCATCCGGGTAGACGTTGCGGCCGTCACCGTCCACGATCACGTCCTTCTCGCGACCAACGATGAAGAGACGTCCTTCTTCGTCGATGCGCCCGAGGTCTCCGGTCTTGAACCAGCCGTCCTCGAAAACCGCGTCGTTGGCCTGCTCATCGCCGAAGTAGCCCACCATCACGTTTGGACCCCGTGCCCAAACCTCGCCTACGCCTTCGTCGTTCGGCGCATGCACGGAGATCTCGACGCCATGGATCGGCTTGCCGACGCTTCCCGCGATAACCTTCTCCTTCGGGTTCGTGACCGTGAGAACCGGTGCGGTCTCGGTCAGGCCGTAGCCCTCGGTCATGTTGAAGCCCAAACCCCGGAAAAAGCTCATCACATCTGGATCCAGGGCAGAGCCGCCGCTGACGAGGTACTTGAGCCGGCCTCCGAGAGCCCGGTGCACCGGATATGCGGCAATGCCGCCAACGTTCAGACCCATCCGGTCCCTCAGGAAGAGGTTCGTCTGCTTGACCCCCTCGAGGACGAGCTTGCCGATGACACTCTCACTTCCGAGTCGCGACTCGATTCGACGCTGGAGGAGCTGCCACAGGGCTGGTACACCGATGAGGCCACTCACTCCCTTGGCGAGCGCTCGCGACAAGGAGTCTCCGTCGAGCGTTTCGAGGTAGGTGATCTTGGCTCCCCGGCTCACCGGGAGAAGGAACCCGGCGGTGAACTCGAAGGTGTGATGGATCGGTAAGACACTCAGAAGGTGATCGTCTTCATCGATCTCGAAGATCCCCCCGAGTCGCGAAACCTCGAAGGTGAAGTTGCGATGGGAGAGCATGACCCCTTTCGGCTTTCCGGTCGTGCCCGAGGTGAAGATCAGCGAGGCGACCTGGGCGGGCCGTTCCGGCGACGCGATCTCTCCGCGGTGGCAGAGGGCATCCGCCACCGGCCAGACGGTCGCGACCTTTGAAAGCCTCCCTGCGTCAAAACCATCGTTCTCCAGGCGCTCCGCGACCTTCGGCGTCATGAGCACCCCGGCCACCTCACCCGCTTCGAGGATATTCATCACCTCGGGCCCCGTGGCACCGGGATCGATGGGCACGACGGTGCAGCCCGCCTGAAGAATCCCGAAGTAACAGGGCGCCCACTCGGGACGGTTCTCGCCGATCAGCGCAACGCGTTCCTCGCGCTGCACACCCTGTGACTGAACAAAATGGGCCACCCGGCGGGTGAGCGTGTGCAGATCGCCGTAGGTGAGCGACTCGACGTCACCGTTCTCGAGCAGATATTGGAACGCCACTTGGTGGCGGTGCTGACGGCACGCGGCCTCGACGAGCTCGATGAGGTCGCGGTACATGTAGAGCTGCTTTGGCTTTTCGGCGAGCTCTGCTTCGAGCCGAGGAAACACCCAACGCTCGAGGCCGGGAACGTGAACGTCGAGGTAGTAGTCCCGCCAACGAAAGCTCTGCGGATCGTAGTTGAGGCGCTGCTCTTCTGGCATGCGCGCCATGAGCTCTCTGCTGTGCTCCGTACGGAACACGTATTTGTTCTCAGCCACGAAGGGCAGGAAGAGATCGAGCACCGTATCGATCTGCTCCCCGGACTTTCGCACTTCGCTCGCAAAGTCGTGAATGGCGCCGGCCGGTTGCCGGGCCCAAACGAAGCGGTCGACGCCGACTCGGTCCATGGTTTCGAGGACGGACTCGGCAACCTGCTTGAAGCGTGGGATCGAGTACTTGCGAAAGCTCTCGGCAGTCATCGGCTGCGTTTCGTTATGCCGGCGGATGAATGCGAACAGCCCCTTTTCCTGCTTCTGATTCGCGAGCTCCCGCGCATGCCACGCGGTGAGCTCGATCGCTTGGCGAATCGTGAGCGGATTCTGATCGCCGCTCGCGGCCTGGTAGACGAGCCGTGCGCTTCCCTCCAGTGCCGCGGCGCCCGCGCCAACGATGACTGAAGCGACCATGTCACACGGGATCACATCGAGGACCAGGTCTTCAGCGTAGGGAAAGTGCAGAATCCCCCGTCTCGTCATCAAAATCAGCGGCGCGGTAGTGGTGAATCCTTCGTTCCACCCGGGCATGGGGAATTCGAGGGCGCTTTCGACGATCGACGGGCGAACGATCGTGGCCGTCAGTCCCTGGTCGGCCGCGTCCGCGATCACCATTTCGCCGAGGGCCTTCGTGAACGTGTAGGTGTTGGTCCAGCCCCAAAAGCGGGCGCGCTCCATGCCAACGCGCTTGAGCTCTTCGGCGAGCCAGGTCTTCTTCTGGCGGGTGACGCCGGCGCGCATCGTGGTGGGGTTGTCGGGGTCGCGCCCTTCTTCGGTCAACCGCTCTCGCGCCTCCTCGTGCCACTGCGCTACGAGGAAGGGATCCTCAGCGCGGGCCCGAACCTGAGTGGCGAGGCTCGCGACCAGCTCAGTTTCCTTCTTGTAGTCGAACACTTCGCCGCGCGCCTCGAAGCCTGGAGGGACCGCGTTGATGATCGGCTCGCTCTCGAGGACCTGACCGTTGCGAATTCCCGCGACGAAGCAGGTAGACACGTGGACCACCGCCGCATCGAAACGGCGCGCGAGGGAGACAACGTTTTGCGCACCGGTCGCATTGATGGCCAGGGCGTGGTCGATGGGCGGGTCAAAATCAACGAGCCCGGCGCTGTTGACGATCAGGTCGACCCCGTCGCGCTCGAGCATCGCCAGCGTCTCTTCGGAAATGCCACAGCTCTCGCCGCGCGTGATGTTGCCGTCGATCGGGACGACTTTGGAATGCAGGAAGTCGAGGTAGTCGTTCCCGTAGCGGCGACGGAGGGGCTCCATCGCAGGCGAGGTGGCGACGGTCTTGTCGAAGCGTTCACGAGATTTGTCACTCGCCCCGGGACGAATCAGCGGATAGATCCGTCCGATGTTCGGGTATCGGTCGAGCAACATCGCGAGCACGACCTTGCCGAGAAACCCGGTGGTGCCGGACAGCACGATGTTCTTGCCGGCGTACTGCTCCTCCGGGAGCAGCGGTGTGGTCGTACCCTCTTTTGTCATGGGCGGCCGTTAGATAGAGCAACGGCTACACGTGTGTCAATCGAGGAGCAGTGTTCACTCATGACAACTCCGCCTTCCACGCGCCCTTCGGTGATCGGGATCTTCGACTCCGGTGTCGGAGGGCTCACCGTGGCCCGGGCGGTGCGCGAGCGGTTTCCCCGAGCCGATCTCTTGTACCTCGGAGACACCGCCCGTGTCCCCTATGGAACGAAATCGGGGTCGGTGGTGCAACGCTACGCGGTGAATTGCGCGCGGTTCCTGGCAGATCGGGGCGCGACGCAAATCGTCATCGCCTGTAACACGGCGAGCGCCTATGGCCTCGATGCGGTGCGTGCGGAGCTATCGATGCCGGTGATCGGCGTGGTGGAGCCTGGCGCCGCCCTCGCCTGCGAACGTGCCCCCGGCGGACAGATCGGCGTGATCGCTACCGAGGGCACCATCGCGAGCGGCAGCTACCAAGCCGCGATCGAGCGCTCGCTCCCCGACGCCCGCGTGATCGTTCGCGCCTGTCCACTCTTCGTTCCCCTTGCGGAGGAGGGCTACGGAGAGAGCGAGGCGGCGCGGCTCGTCGCGGTGGACTACCTGAAGCCCCTCATCGACGCCGGGGTCGAGAGCCTGGTCCTCGGATGCACGCACTACCCTCTTCTCGGGCCACTCATTCAGCGGGTGATGGGAGATACGGTGACGCTGATCGACAGCGGCGAGGCGGTCGCGAAGGTCCTAGACCCCGTAGATGGCGACGGTCAGTGGCAGTTTTTCGCGACCGACGTCAGTGAGCGCGTTCACCGGGTCGGCACCGCGTTCCTAGGCAGCGAAATGCCACCGGTGGAGCTGGTGGATCTCTGAGACACTCATTCCGCGGGCATCTTTTCATCGTTGATTTCGATCTTCAGGGGGTTTTCGCGCGTATTGTTCTCGCCGACCTTGAAGATCTGCGGCCGAGTCTCTTGGCGCTTGCCCTTGTACTTGAAGGCGATCACCAACTGATGGGTCCCGAGGTCCAGCTCTTTGAGCTGGATGGGCGTCCGTCCCACCTTCTCGCCGTCTATGAACACGGCGAGCTTCTTGCCTTGTTTGGTCGTCACGCTGACGAAGCCCACATTGGCTTTTGCGGGTGGAACATCGGGCTCCTCATTGCCGATCGCCACCGAGACCCCGCCGGGCCCGAGTGTGAACCACCAAGCGCCCAAGCCAACCAATGCGATCAGCACGCCCAAGGCGAGCGCCGGCAGGGGGCTCTTTTTCTGAGGTGGGCCCCCGTCGAACGCTTCGTGAATGCCACTGATATCCTCGGGCTCGACATAGTCCGGATCGACTTGCGCGCGCGCGCGCGGGGCCGAAGAGCGCCTCCCCGGATCCGATCCTGAGCCGCGGACCCCTGGGTTCGATCCCGAGCTCCTTCGAATCCCAGGATTCGAGCCGGATCCCCGAGGTGGCGAGCTCATCGGGTCGTGGAGCCGAGCGGCCTGCGGCTCCAAGCCTACTCCGGTGGCGACGGCCTGCTCATACTCGCGAGTGGTCGCCTTTGACCAACCGCCCGCTTCTTCGTCGTAGCCGGGATTCGCGCGGCCGCTCGCGACCTTGTCAAAAGCCTCTACCACGCTCGGAGCAAACTCACGGCCGAGATCGCGAATCTCCGAATCACTCGGGTTGACGTAGTCGCGACGTCTGTTCGGCGTCTCCGGGTAACAGGCGCGGATCACTTCCGCAGCCTCGGATGCGCCGTAGATCGATCGGTTGTAGATGAGGAACGGCTCGAGGGCTTTGGCGAAATCCGCAGCGGCTTGAAAACGTCGATCTGGATCGGGAGCTAGCGCGTTTCGGAGAACCGCGATGATCTCCCGTGGCGCGTGAGGCAGCGTCTCTTCCAGCACCGGAAGATCAGCATTGCGAACCTTTTCGAGCAGCTCGATCGTGTCCGCGCCCTGATAGAGTCGCCGTCCTGCGAGCATCTCGTAGAGCACGCTTCCGAGCGCAAAGACATCGACACGCCGATCGACCTGCCGTGTGCGGATCTGCTCCGGCGCCATGTAGGCGATCTTGCCCTTGAGCATGCCATCCATGGTCTCGTTGCGGTTCGTCGTGGCTTTTGCGACCCCGAAGTCGATGATCTTCACCTCCCCTTCGTAGCTGAGGAGGATGTTGTGAGGACTAACGTCGCGGTGAACGAGATTCAGCGGGCGTCCCTGCAGATCTTCCCGCCGGTGCGCGTAGTCGAGACCCAAGGCGGCCTGCGACACGACGTAGGCCGCCCAGGGAACCGGGACGGGCTTCTCGATGTCGTGAAGCCGATTCACGACCTCGACCACGTTGTGCCCTTCCACCAGCTCCATGGCGATGTAGAGCTGCTGATGAAATCGACCGAGCTCGTAGATTTGCGCGATGTTGGCGTGGGTGAGCTGTCCCGCGAGGCGCGCTTCATCGACAAACATGTCGATGAATTCTTTGAGCGCCTTCTCGTCGCCTCCGCCCGGAGGTCGAACGATCTTGATCGCGACGAGGCGCTCGAAGTTCTCTACTCCGCTCACCTTTGCGGCGTAGAGGTCCGCCATCCCACCGCTCTGAAGGTGGCGTAGGAGAATATAGCGACCGAGCTTGGCCGGGCACTGAATCGCAACCATCGCGGGGCCCAGGTTGCCAGATTCCCGGGACAAAAACAGTACCGGCCCACGAACGGCGGTCGTTCAGGCACCGCAGGCGCGTATGCCGTGTTTTTCCGGGCAACTCGGGCGAGTCTCAGACGTCGTATGCCAGCGAAGGAGCCAACCACTTCTCATTCTCTTCAACGGATTCGCGCCGCCGAGCCGCATAATTCTCCACCTGGTCCCGGCCTAGGCGTCCTACGCTGAAATAGCGCGCGTCCGGATGATTGAAATAGACGCCACTCACCGCAGCAGTCGGGTACATGGCGAGACTCTCCGTCAAGGACAGCCCGATCGCCGATTCCACCTGCATCAGCTCCCAGATCTGCGCTTTCCAACGATGATCCGGACAGGCGGGATAGCCGGGGGCAGGGCGAATTCCGCGGTATTCTTCGTCGATCAGCTGCTGGACCGACAACCGAGTGTCATCGCCCCATTCGCGACGCACCCGTGCGTGCATCCACTCCGCCATCGCCTCGGCCAGACGATCCGCCAAGACTTTCACCATGATCGCGTTGTAATCGTCGTGGTCCCTCTCGTACTCCGCCACGAGCGCGTCGCACCCATGTCCCGAGGTCACTGCGAAGAGCCCGATGTGGTCTTGGATCCCGAGCTCGAGGGGAGCCACGAAATCCGCGAGGGACAAGGTGTAGTCGCCGGGCTTGTGCAGCCGCTGCTGCCGAAGCGCTTCGAGCCGGGCGATCTCCCTGCTGCGCGCCTCGTCCCCGAAGAGCACGATGCTGTCCCCTTCGGCCGCCGCAGGGTAGAACCCGTAGACCGCTTTACAGGTCAGGAGGTCCTCTTCGACAATGCGAGCAAGCATCGACTTGGCGTGAGCAAACAGCTCGCGGGCCTGCTCGCCCACCTTCGGCTTGTCTAGGATCTGCGGATAGATTCCTTTCAGCTCCCAGGCGTGAAAGAAGGGAGTCCAATCGATCAGCTCGGCGACCTCCTTGAGATCGATCTCGTCGACCACCTTCGGCCCCAGGCGCTCAGGGACCGTGCGCTGCTCAAAGGGGGGCGCAAAACGCGCTTGCAGCGCGTCCTCGTAGCGCATCAGCTCCGTCTTACGCCCGGCAGCAAAGGCCTCGCGGAGGGACTGTTGTTCCTTTCGCACCTTCTCGACGAATCGGTCGTGCTGCTTGTCGCTGAGCAGGTCGCCAACCACTCCCACCGCACGCGAGGCGTCTCGCACGTGCACCGTCGCGGCCTCATAGGCGGGAGCGATCTTCACCGCCGTGTGTTTGTTCGACGTCGTCGCCCCTCCGATGAGGAGCGGCAGCTCGAGCTCGCGACGCTGCATTTCCTTGGCCACGTGCACCATCTCGTCGAGGGAAGGGGTGATGAGTCCGGACAGTCCAACGATGTCGACGCCGTCATCGATCGCCGTGCTCACGATCTTGTCGGTGGGCACCATCACGCCGAGATCGATGATCTCGTAGCCGTTGCAAGCCAACACCACGCCCACGATGTTCTTTCCGATATCGTGAACATCGCCCTTCACCGTCGCGAGCAAGATCTTCCCGGCTGCCTTTGCGCCGGTGAGTTTCTTCTCTTCTTCCATGTAGGGGAGGAGGTACGCGACGGCCTTCTTCATGACCCGAGCGGACTTTACCACCTGGGGAAGAAACATCTTCCCCTCGCCGAAGAGATCGCCCACGACGTTCATTCCGGCCATGAGCGGGCCTTCGATGACGTCGAGCGGTCGAGTCGCCTGCTGACGCGCTTCCTCCGTGTCGTCGTCAATATAGTCGACTATGCCGTGAATCAGAGCATGGGAGAGCCGGTCGTTAACGGGCTTCTCACGCCACTCGAGCGACTTCTGTTCCTTCTTCACCTCGCCGCTGTTGCTCTGAGCCCATTCGATGAGCCGTTCGGTGGCATCTTCGCGCCGGTTGAAGATCACGTCTTCGATGAGCTCCAGAAGCTCTGCGGGGACATCGTCGTACACCATCAGGTGGCCCGCATTCACGATCGCCATATCGAGCCCTGCCTTGATGGCGTGGTACAAGAACACGGAGTTCATCGCCTGACGAACGTACTCATTGCCGCGGAACGAGAAGCTCAGATTGCTGACGCCCCCGCTGGTCTTCGCGAGAGGAAAACGCTCCTTGAGCGCACGAATGGCGTTGATGAAGTCCTTGGCGTAGTCGTTGTGCTCCTCGAGCCCTGTGGCAACGGTCAGCACATTCGGGTCGAAGATGATGTCCTCGGAGCGATACCCCACTTTCTCAATGAGGAAGTTGTGGGCGCGCGTGAGGATCTCCACCTTTCGCGCTTCGTCGACCGCCTGGCCTTCCTCGTCAAAGGCCATCACGACGACCGCCGCGCCGTAGTCGCGACAGATCTGCGCCCGCTCCAAGAACGTCTCTTCACCGTCCTTGAGGCTGATCGAATTGACGACCGCCTTGCCTTGCACGCACTTGAGCCCTGCTTCGATGACCTTGAAGTCCGAGCTGTCGATCATGATCGGAAGCTTCGCGATGTCCGGCTCCGATGCGATCATATTCAAGAAGGTGGTCATGGCCTCTACGGAATCGAGGAGACCTTCGTCCATGTTCACATCGATGATGTTGGCGCCGCCCTCCACCTGTTGCCTTGCAACCTCCAGTGCGGTTTCGTACGCGCCTTCACGCACCAAGCGCGCGAAGCGACGAGAGCCGGTCACGTTCGTCCGTTCACCGACGATCGTAAACGACACCTCCGGTTTCACCTCCAATGGCTCGAGCCCGGCGTAGCGCGTCACTCTCTCTTCGATCTTCGGAGGCACGCGCGGCTCGAGCTCAGCCACCGCATCCGCGATCGCTTTGATGTGCTCAGGAGTCGTGCCGCAGCAGCCGCCGATCAGGTTGAGCCAGCCCGCCGCCGCGTACTCCTTCAGCACCGAGGCCATCTCTTCAGGAGTCTCGTCGTAACCCCCGAAGGCGTTTGGCAGCCCTGCGTTTGGGTAGAGGCTGGTGTAGCGATCCGCGATCCGCGAGAGCTCTTCGGTGTAGGGACGCATGTGCTCCGGTCCGAGCGCGCAGTTGATCCCGACGGAAACGGCGTTGGCGTGTTCGACCGAACGCCAGAAACCCTCCAGAGTTTGGCCGCTCAACGTCCGGCCGCTCGCGTCCGTGATGGTGACGGAGATCATGACGGGCAGCTCGACGCCGCGTTCGCGAAACACGTCCTGTATGGCGACGAGAGCCGCCTTCAGATTCAGCGTGTCAAAGACGGTCTCCGCGAGAAGCAAGTCGACACCACCGTCCATCAGCCCACGCACCTGCTCGGCGTAGGCAACGCGCAGATCGTCGAAGGTGGTCGCGCGGTAGGCAGGGTTGTTGACGTCAGGAGAAATGGACGCGGTTCGATTCGTTGGCCCGATCGCCCCCGCTACGAACCGAGGCCGCGACGGGTCTTTCGCGGTGAACTCATCGGCCGCCTCTCGAGCGAGCTCGGCGGCGACGCGATTGAGCTCGTGGGTCAGCCCTTCGAGACCGTAGTCCGCGAGCCCGTAGTCGGTGGCGGAGAAGGTGTTGGTCTCGATGATGTCCGCGCCCGCCGCGAGGTATTCGCGGTGAATGTCGCGGATGAGATCGGGCTGCGTGAGGCAGAGCAGGTCGTTCGCCCCCTTCATGTCCCTGTCATGGTCTTTGAAGCGATCACCGCGGTAATCCGCTTCCTCCAGCGAGTGGCGCTGGATCATCGTGCCCATAGCGCCGTCGAGAATGAGAATGCGCTTCTGGAGCTGATCTTCGAGTCGATTCGAGTGGGTCATCACGGGTCAGACGTTAACGAACGAGTAGGTAGAAAATGGGCGCAAAAACCGCGCTTGCAGCAAAAAGATCGCGGAATCCACCGGCCGTCGCCGTCGATTGGCACTTCAGGGGGCCGAAAGTCCTCAAGAACCGGGCCAGTCGGGGCGTATCGATCGGTGCAGGCAAAGGAGCATGGTGTGCCCGATTCCCAGCCCATTCGGACCCTCTACGTCGACGACGAGGAGCTGGCCCGGACGGCCTTCAAGCGCGCGATGGAGCAGCGGGGATTCGACGTCACCCCAGCCGCCTCGGGCTTCGAGGCGCGCCGGCTGGCCGAGACGGACCGCTACGACCTCGTCGTCTCTGACCTCCGCATGCCCGGGATGGACGGAATCACGCTCGCCTCCGCCCTCGAGCGCGCCGGGGTCGAGGCAGCGTTTGTGCTGGTCTCAGGCGTCCCGGAGCTCGATTTTCGGCGACGCTCCGCCGAGAACATTTTCGCGATCGTGCCGAAGCCCTGGGATGGCGACTCCCTCGCCCAAACCCTGCACCACGCCGCCCAGTTTCAGCGCGATCGGCTCCAGGGACACGGACAACCGGACGACGTCCTATTCTTGATGCTCATCGAGGATTCGGGTCGAGACGCGGCCGTGATCGAGAGCCACCTGAGTGAGCAGGCGCGCGAGCACTATCAGATCGTTCGCGTGTCACAGGCGCGGGAGGCCATCGCCCGGCTCCGGGAAGCGGTGTTCCCCGTCATCATCACGGATCTTTCCCTGCCGGACGCCCGCGGCATCGACGCGGTGCAGCGCCTTCGCGAAGAGGCACCGGATTCGGCCATCATCGTGGTCTCTGACAAAGACGACGACGCCCTCGGTCACCGCGTGATCGCGCTCGGCGCTCAAGAATTCCTCGTGAAAGAGGAGCTACACCTCACCAACATCGCGCGCGTGATCGGCTATGCCCACGAGCGCAAGCGCGCGGAGCGACGTCTCGCCCACCTCGCAAATCGCGATCCGGTCACCGGTCTCGCCAATCGCCAGCACTTCAACTCCCGTCTCGTCAGCCTGATGCGCCGTGCGCGTCGAAAAGCACGCCCCTTCGGTGTCATCTATGTCGACCTCGACAGCTTCAAACCGATCAACGACACCTTTGGACACGACGCCGGAGACCGGGTGCTCGAGATCGTCGGTGAGCGGATCAGCCAAACGGTGCGCGACTACGACGTCTGCGCCCGCCTCGGGGGCGATGAGTTCGCCGTCCTCGCCGAAGAGCCGACGGACCGGGAAGGGGTCGCTCGCATGTGTGAACGCCTCGTCGAGGAGCTCTCCTTGCCGATGGACGTGATGGAGCGCGAGGTCGCGGTGAGCGCGAGCATCGGCGCGGCAATGTATCCGGACTTCGGCGAGTCGCCGGAGGAGCTCCTCAAGGCCGCCGATTCGGCCATGTATCAAGCGAAGCAGCGCGGCGGCTCACGGGTCTGCATTCGTACGAATGAAGGACACGGACTCGATGCGGATCTGGAAACGCGCGTGCGTACGGCGGTCGAAAACGAGGAGTTTCATCTGAATTTTCAGCCGCAGTTCGACGTGCGCAGCGGCTGCGTCGTCGGGGTGGAGGCTCTCTTGCGCTGGGAGCGCTCTCCCGGCGAGATGGTCTCGCCGGCCGTGTTCGTCCCGGTCCTCGAGAACACCGGGCTCATCGTGCAGGTCGGCGCCTGGGTCGTTCACGAGATGTGTCGACAGCTCAAGCGCTGGGACGCCATGGGGCTGAATGGCATTCGCGGAGCGGTCAACGTGGCACCGAGGCAGTTCGAGTCTGGCGACCTCGTCTCCACCGTGAGAGACGCACTAGAAAAAACAGGTTTGGACGCGTCACGGCTCGAGGTGGAGATCACCGAATCGACCTTGATGCGCAACACCCTATCGTCCAATACGACGCTTCAGTCCCTGAAGGAGCTGGGCGTGCGGGTCGCCATCGACGATTTCGGCACCGGCTACTCCAGCCTGAGCTACCTGCACCGCTTCAAGGTCGACGTGCTCAAGATTGACCGCTCGTTCATCCGGGAGGTCGGAAACGACCGCAATGGAGAAGCGATCGCGAGTGCGATTGTGTCACTGAGTCACCGTCTGGGACTCGAGGTGGTCGCAGAAGGGGTTGAAGAGCCCAATCAGGTGCGCTTCCTGCTGGAGGAAGGCTGTACGCTCGCGCAGGGTTTCTACTTTGCGCGACCGATGCCGGCGGAGCAGATCCCGGCGGTCGTGGCCGAGCGAAGGTCCGCGTAGATCGACGGGCCGATGACTAGAGCGTGTAGCGGACGTGAAAACCGATCCCGAGCCCGGGGATGTCAGGACCCAAGACGTAGGTTCCGGTAAACGACGCGCCCGCCGTGAAGCCGGTGAGAAGGGTCAGGTACTTCAGGTCGACACCGTAGGTGAGTTGGGGGTTCACGCCGGAAAGCGTCGCACTCGGTAGCGCGGGATCTGTCAGGCTCGGTGTGATGTACGCAATTCCGCCGCCTATCTTCGGCTCGATGGCGAGGCGCTGAAAAGGCCGAAGACTGCCGACGAACTCGAGCCCCAGATTGATCATCTGGTAGCTCGTCACCTGCTGACCACCGAGCTGTAGCTCCGCGTCGGAGGGAGGATTGTCCGCGACGAACCCCCCGGCGACCGACGCCTGCACCCCGAAATAATCCCCGATGTCGAACCCAGCGTGGACCGCCATGTAGGGCTGAAGATTTGAGCTTCCAGCAGCTCCGCCAAAGGTAAAGAAGACCCCGAGGTCGCTCGAAACGTAGACGCCGCGCTCCAACTCGAAGACCGCGAGCTGATCCTCCTCGCCAATGGTCGGGAGGTCTTCCGGCGGGGGAGTGGTGTCCACTTCCTCGTCACGAAACGCCGGCGGAATGTCGTCCTCGGCCTCCTCGTCACGGAAGGCCGGGGGAGCATCCTCTTCCGGCTCATCGCGAAACGCAGGCGGCACCTCGTCGTCCTCATCGTCATCGGAGCCGAAGGCCTTCTCCATCTCCGAGAGCTCTTCGTCATCCCCAGACTGTGCAAAGGCCGGCGCGGGGAGGCTCCACACGGTCAAGGCTAGGGCCAGAAGCGGGGTGGTCTTCATGTGGACACTCGATTCCTATTCTACCGCGCTCTCGTGCGCTCCGTGGACTGCTCGCTCAGCCACCGCTGGGTTTGAAGAGCCAGGGGTAGGTCACCTCAGCGGTACCACCTCCCGCGCAAGGCGGGAACTTCATCTGCTCAATGACCCGGACGATGCACTGCTCGACCTGCGCGTCCCCGATGGTGCTCTGGGTGACATTCGCCCGCAGCACCGAGCCGGTCGGTCCCACGATCCATCCCGCGGTGACCTTTCCGCCAAGGTTCGGGTTTCGCTGCAGCGCCTTTTCGTAGCAGAACTTGATCCGGCTGTTGGAGCGGCTGATCACGCGCCCTACGACCTGTTGCGAGAGGCAACCCTTCGTCACCGTTCGCCCGGGCGTGACTTTGAACTTGGAGCGGCCGCGTCCTCCGAGGTCCACATCGCCCATGCCGCCGGTGCCACGGCCCGTTCCGTTGCCGAGACCGCCAATGCCGAGGGAGCTACCACCTCCGCCGCCCCCGTTGTTCTTCATACCGAGGCCACCCGCACCACCGGCGTCTCCCATCTTCGTGCCGCGCAAACCACCGATGGCATCGTTGATACCCGTCCCCAATCCCCCGGGGCCGAGAACGTTCGATACCGCCGCTTGATTGGCTCCTTTGAGCGCTTTGAGAATCCCTGACTCCTGCGCGATCTTGCGGTCGCGCTCGCGTTTCTTGGGATCGACCGTAGGCGCGCCCTTCTTGGAGGCGAGCGCGTCGTCCTGGTCCGGTTTCGGTTTCCCGAACTTGCCCTCTTCGTCCTTGTGTTTGCCTCCATCCTTCGAGCCCGACAGATCGAGTTTCTTCTTGGGCTTGGGCGGCTCTTCGATCTCCTTGATCAAGAGCTTGGCGAAACGGTTCGGGTTCTTGAACAGATCCTCGCTCAGGTCATTCGGTGAGATTGGGGTCAGCAGCAGGGCCAAAACGAAGAAGAGATGGCCGAGGAACGAAAGACTCAAGACCTTGGTGAAGTAGAAATCGATGGTCTTGAGCAGGCCGGTCGTGATGATGCGAGCCGGCGAGACGTATTGAATCACGAATGTGATGTCGCCCGCCTGCACCGCCACGCGGTCATGGAGCGCCACCTCGTATTGGAGCTTCTCGTAATCACCGGCAGGCTGGCGGCTGAGGCGTCGACTGTCCTGGAGCTGCTTCTCGTTCTGTATTTCACCGTCTTCGCCGCGGACCTCGACGGTCATGCCGTCGCTCCAGTTCACCACGAAGCGACCGTCGACCTCCTCGAGAAGAGGGAACTGATCGTCAGGAATGCGGTCCGATGCGATCCGAAAGTCGTTTTTGAGATGCTCGCCGATCCGGATGCTGCGCGGCTTGTCGTAGTGCCCGACGCTCATTACGGCCTCTCGCCACAAGAGGACCACTTCGAGCGTCTTTCGCTCGCGGGTAGGCCGGTCGTTCTCCGGGAGCTCGTCTTTGAAGATGAAGGTCGGAATACCCTGAGCGTCACGCTCGATTTCGGGCAAGTCTAACTTGATGGGTGCGTTGGCACTGTCTACGTCGTGCCTCTCCGTGTCTCGCCCTTCAACGCTCATCTAGCTTCCTCACACAACGGGTCCACCTGTTCACAGCTCGCTGTACGAAAAGACCAGCTCGCGCACGAAGTTCTGTCGCACCCGGATGAGCTTGGAGAACTGGCTCGCCTTGCGACTGACCACATAGCTCCCTTCCGGACGCATCAAGTCCCCTTCGATCAACCCTTCGGTGAAGTCGATCTTGGTGACCTTCTTGTATTTGACCTTGTCGCCGTCGCCAGACTGCGCGAGCACCGTCCCTGGAACCGTGAGCATAGCCGCGATTGCGAGGATGGCTCCCAAGGCTCGAACGTGCCGCATGTCTCCCATTAACTCGCCCATTCTCCTGCTGGTGGTACGCGAGAAAGGTCCCATGGGACCCACAAAAACGCACCCCTCTCAACTAATCACCGTCAACCACTCCTCCGTCAAGCCCCGACCGCCTGAGCTCCCTGGTTTTTCGAGGCCCTTTCGAGCTTCCTGGGGCCCGGGCTGCCACTTTCGAGTCGTTTTCTCCCGGAAGCGCGCTGCTTCCCTGCCCCACCTGGGCTCCTTCGCTCGGCGTGTCTTCGGCGGGCGGGGGCGCGGCTTCTCGCGTCTGCATTTGCTCCAAGGACTCGATCATCAGGTAAACGGGATGATCTTTGGCGAGCGCTTTCTTCGACTGGGTGTAGCGGGTGAAGAAGTCGAGTGCGCAGCCGTTGTCCTGCAGCTGAGCCATGCAGATCGATCCCACACTGTAGAGCAGCTCCGCGTCGTCCGGGCACAACTCGTAGGCTTGCTTCAGACGTTCCACCGCTTCGGCGCCATTCTGGGCCCCCTCGTAGGCGTAGCCGAGCGCGCTCGTGGTTTCGCAGGTCACCAGGCCCTGCTCCACGGCCGTGCGGTAGGAGCTCGCGGCACGGCCATAGTCCCGATAGCGCAGGGCAATGGCACCCACGTTCGCATGGGCGGTCGCATTCTGTGGGTCGAGCGCGATCGCTTGCTCGAAATTGGCGAGAGCTCGCTGGTGCTCGCCTCGTCGGTAGTCGAGCAGTCCGAGATTGACGTAGATGGAGGCGTCTTTCTCGTCGAGCTTCAGCGCGTTGCGAAAGAACGTGTCGGCGAGCTGCAGTTTGCCCTCATCCGCATAGACGAGCGCGAGCGTCTTCATTGCGCTCACGTTCTTCTGATCGCGGAGCAAGACGCGGCGAGCGAGCTCCGCCGCCCGCTTGCCGTTTCCCGCGAGACGAAAAACCGAAGCGCTCATGCTGAGAAGCGCAGCATCATCGGGATTCGCGTCGAGCGCTTCCTTGAGCACCTTCTTGGCCCGAGGGAGCATCTTCTTCGCCACGAGCGCCCGAGCGAGATTGCTCGCCGCCGCGGGGTGGGTGGGTTCCAGCGCGTATGCCGCCTCGTAGGCGTCCACCGCCCCGGCCATGTCTCCCGAACGTTCGAGGGCCACCCCGTGATTCACCACCAACTCAACACGCGGGGGGTCATTCTTGCGCGCCCGGGCAAACAACACCGCCGCCTTCTCCCAGTCACCGTCAGCACCGGCCTCGTAGGCGCTTCGGGCGGCGCCGTCTGTCACAGGCGCCTCGGCCTCACTGGGCGCAGCCTTCGGTGCGTCGCTGCTGGAGCCGCTGGCACCGCACGCCGCGACGGCACTGCAGACAGCCGTGAAAAGGACCCGCTTCACCTGCGTGATCATTGGGACACCTCCACCATCTCCGGAGCCTCAAAAGCTGTCTCACTGGCGATCAGCTCGTATTCGCGCGGCTGAGGAAAACGCCCCGGCTGATAGACTTTCAGTGCTTCGCTCGTCTTCGCGAGCCAGTCATTGTACAGACCGAGCTCGTATGCCTTCTCGAGAGCCTTGTTGTAGGCCTCAATGGCCTTCTCCTCGAGGGGGAAGGCCTGTTCCTGCAAAGCGGCCTCGTACATCATGCACTGGTCCTCGGTCAGGCGCCGCGGACACTGACTGTTATAAATCCCTCGAGCGAGATCTTGGTAGACCCGGCCGATGCGATAGAGCGCAGCGATACCGTAGTCTCCGGCGCCGATAGCGAGCACCTGTGTGTACTGTTTCTGAAGGGCGTCGACCCGTTCGAGCTTCTGGATCAGCCGTTGTTGCACCTGTCGCTCCGATCCAACGAGCTCGAGCTCCAAGAAAGCCTGAAACTCAGGCTCCAGCATCTCGAAGGCCGCCGCGCCAGCGGCCTCCAGCGCGCAGGGATCGGATTTCTGCTGCTCAGGGAGCCGTTTCCAGTCGTCATAGAGCGACTGCCAGCCGCGGAGCAGCTCGCGGTTCTTCTCGCCTTGCGCCTGCCTCGCCTGCTGCGCCTTGTAGCTCGCGCAAACGAGCTTTGCCTTGTTCGGCGCACCGTAGACTCGGCCGAAAGAGGCGAAATGGGTCTCGGCGGCTTTCCAGTTCTTCTCGTTCTCGTGAATTTCACCCAGGTGCCAAGCCACTTCCAGGCGGTCGGAGGTCTGCGGGAACGCCTTCAAATAGCGCTCATAGGCTTTGACTGCGCGGGCGTTCTGCCCGAGCCCCTCGCGCAGGAGCGCGGCGTTGAAGAGCGCATCCTTGACGTTTGGGCCCTTTGGAAAACGCTCCACGTAACGATCGTAGTAGGCGACAGCCTCATCCATCTCGGCGAGCCGTGCGTGGAAGGTCGCCATCTGGAACAGCGTCTTCTCTCGAAGGGTCTCCGGAACGGGAACCTTTGGCCCTTCGAGCTCGTCGGTCCCTTTTTGCACCTCGAACTTCTCGTAGTCCGTCAGCAAACGCTTCGCAGACGCCATCGACTTCTCGAGTACGTTCGCTTTGTCGTAGTTCACAATCGCGTTGTAGAGCGCGACCATCGCGAAACTAGACTTGGGAAACTCGTCTACAAAGGCGACATAGCGGTCCGCGGTTTCCTTGGGGCCACTCTTTGGCTCGTAGACATATAGAATCTCGTTGAACGCCGCCCCTTCGATGAACTGCTGGACGCTCAGGGCGAACTTCTTGTCCGCCATGAGGGTTCGGTTGTTCTGCACCTTGCGCGCGTACGTATTCAGATTGGTCCAGTCTTTTCGGACATTGAAGGACTCGATTACGGACTCCGCCGCGGTTCTCGCGAGCGGGTCGCGTGGATACTGGCTGATGATCAGCTCGAAACGTTTTGCCGCTTCCTCGAATTGATTGTTGATGAAGTAGAGACGTGCAGACTTGAAATGAACTTTGACCACTTCCTCGTCTTTCGGCGCCACTTCCACAAAACGGTCGCAGGCGTCGGCCAGCTTCTGCTCGACTTCGGTCAAGGGCTTCGCTGCGTACTCTTCGCCCTTTTCGAGCGATTCGATCCGCTCCAGACGCTTCAGCTCTCCCTTCGCTTTGCCGCCCTTGGTCTCGCGGATCTTCTTCCCGAGTGTCTCTTTCTCGCCGCTCATCACCTTTTCCCAGGCGAGAATGGCGGTGTAAGCCGCGTTCTTGGTGAACTCGCCCTTAGGCCTCTCGCTCACGACTCGCGCGTAGGCCTCCGCGGCCTCCTGGAACTGCTTCAGCTCGAAGAGGATCTCCGCGTAAAAGAACGTGAACTTGTAGCTGTTTTCCGTGTTGGTGAATTTCGACAGGTACTCTTTGTACAGGTCGCGGGCGAGCTTGTACGTCTCCACGAGCTTCGTCTGCTGCGCGGCGCGGTGCTGCTCGACAACCAAAGACGCGAGCTCGCGCTCAACCACCTCATACGCGTTCTTCTGGACGTTCTCGTTGCCTTCATTCGCGCGCCACCAGCTGCCCCCGGGGCTGTAGAGGTCGATCAAACGACGGGCCTGTTTGCGCACATCGTCGTTACGACCGAGCTGTGCAAAGGCGTTCATGATCGCGGTCTGATTACCGGGTGCCTCGGCCGCATCCGGAAACTCACTGTTCAAGCGAGCGTAGGTCTTGATCTCCAGACCGAACTTGCCCTCATCGTCATAGCGCCGTGCCAAGCGATGAAGATAGGAGTAGGCCCCCTCTTTTCCGACCTCCCGCTGATAGAACTCAAAGGCTTCGTCGAACGCATCGAGGTGTGAATAGACACGCACCATGTCCGAGAGAGACTCTTCGTAAAGCTGGATACGGTCGCGTTTGCTCATCTCCTTTGAGCGCTGTTTCTTCGCGTACTCGATCACCTCGTTGAACTTTTCGAGCGACGGTACGTACTCCTGCATGTTGAAGTCGCACCATGCGAGCTTGTAGAGCGCGTAGGAGTAAACGCGCGCCTCATCGCCACCGCCCTGCTCGAGGTTGCGTGAAGCCTCCATCGCCTTCGAGTAGGCTTTCTGAGCGTTCGCGAGTCGGTTCGCGTTGAAGAAGTGTTCACCGAGCTGCAACCAGGCGTCCGGGGTGAATCGAGACTTTGGGAACTGCTTGATCAGCGTCCAATACATCTCGACGCCTTCGTCTTTGTCACCAGACTCGTACAGTGAGTTTCCGAGGTTGTAGAGCACCTCATCTTTCCGGTCGTAGCGCTCATACTTCGCGAGAATGCGGCGGTAGAGCTTGAGCGCTTCGGCCTTGATCGCCCGCGCCTGGTCGTACTCGGGAATGCGCTCGAGCTTTGGCTCCGGTCCACGGGCGCCCGACTCATTCCAGCGGTCGAGCTCCGTATCCCATTGCTGCATCGCCTGAAGGCTCTTGTACTTCGACTTGGCCCAGTACATCTCGGACAGGCGGAAATAGAGATCCGCCTTCTGCGGCCCGTCGTCGATCGTGGGAATCAGCTTCTTGAGCTTTGCGATCGCCTCGTCGCGCTTGCGGTCGGCCCGCTCATCCATGTCGCCTTCGGCAGGACGCTCGGTCCAGCTGAACTGTGCCGGTGACTTACGCTCCGCCGCTTCCTTCGCAGACGCCGCCGCGTCCGATTCAGCGTCGCGCTTCGCCTTCTTGGCGCGCTTTGCCTTGCGGCGCTTGGCCTTTTTGGCCGCGACGACGGTGGCGGGGGTGAGCTCGGTCGTAGCAAAGGCTGCCAACGTGAGCGCAGCGCACAGAGCCAGTCGCTTGAACATGTTTCTCCCTTCACGAAAAATGGCGCGTCATGTCCCCATTCTTCTCACATCCGCTCGTGGGCCCCGTGTCCTGACTCCCTAACGATTCCTGGCCTCGTCCGTAAAGAGGCGTCCACGCCTCACCCCGGGACGCCCTCAATTGCACTCGCTCTGAAGGGTGTGCTCGTAGTAGCCCAGCTCATCCTTCCAGTACTCCTTCGCAATGCTCCAATGTTGCCACTGGTCGGTCGGGATCTCCGGGCGCGGCAGGCGAGCCCGCCTCCCTTTCAGGATTTCCCGCCCCTGCTCGAGCCATTGACGCTCTGCGTCAGTCAACTCGAAGTCCAGAATGTCGATCTGGTTCTGGAAGTTCTTCATGTTGTCGGCGTGAAACTGCAGCCGCTGGCGTACCCAGGCGCCGGCGAACGCTCGGGATACCTGAACCTTGTCGTCGATCATCTGGCGCAGATCCTCGAGCATGCGCGAGCCCCGCCATTCTTCGATCTCCCCGAGACGCTCTCGCTGCCACTCGAGGTGTCGAAACGAGAAGTAGAAATCGGTGAACCAGCCGACGCGCCGGACCTCGCGGGCGATCTCCTCGGCGTACTGTCCGGCGCCCCCCGCGATGACTTCATCGAGATGAGCACCTGGGTCGCGCGGACTCGCGAGGTAGGCGTCTAGCCGCTCCTTCATCGGCTCGTACAGCTCTTTGTAGCGATCGACGGAGCGCCGCACGCGGTCCCACTGACAATAGGTGAAGTAGGACGTGCCCTGAATGACGTAGGCTTCGGGCACGTGACGCTTGGCGAAATAGGGTGAAAGAACGCTCTCGAGCGCGCCCAACGCTTCGCCGAAGTTCTGCTCTTGGTAATGAGCCCACGCCTGCTCGTAGAGCGCCTGGAACCAGAATTCACTGTAGCGAGGCACACGCTCGAATCCTTCGAGAGCGGCTTCGTAGTTGCCGAGCCCGTATTGGGCGCGCGCCTCGGCGAGCACGGCGAGCTGGCGCAAACGGGTCGCATCGTCGTCGGAGCTGTCGCCGGGAATGCTCGTCACGACCGCGCCAAAATGCCCCACCGCGGCCTGCGGGTCGCCCTGACGCAACGCCACGAGCCCGAGAAGGTACTGCGCCTTCCCATAGTAGGCGCTCTCCACGCGAACGAACTCGAGGAAGCGCTGCGCGTTGCGCACCTTGCCCCGCCTGAGATTGAACTCGCCCATCAGGTAATTGATCTGATCGATGCGCGACCCTTTTGGCAGGTTGGCAAAGGCCCGACTGTCGAAGTTCTTGTCGAGCAGATCTGCCACAAAGACATGGTCGCGGTAGGTCTCTTGGATCTCCAGGAGCTGCTCCACGGCATTGAGAAAGCGACGATTCGAGGGTCCGTCTTCGAGGATCACCTGAAAGTAAAAACTCGCCGGCGCCCAGAGACCCATGCGCTGCAGGGTGAGCGCGAGATAGACGAGCGCTTCGTTGCGCTTGTTCGCGTCCGGGTCGCGGGCGGCCACGTCGTAGAAGGTGAGTGCCGCATCCTCGAACTCCTCGTCGTCGAACAGCTCGAGACCATTGTCCAACGACTGGGCGCTAGCCGAGGGGGCGACACTGAACGTCAAGACGGCAATCAGCAGCAGCTTGCGTAGCATCATCGACTCCTAGAGGAGGAAGCTCGCCCCGGCGAAGACGAAGAGGTTGTTGGTGATGTCGGTGGTGACGATGTTCGCCTCCACCGCGCGGTCCGCGTAGACGATGTCACGCAGCTCGACCCGCAGCCCGATCCAATCGCGGAAGAACAAGCGCAGCCCGCCTCCGAGGTGTCCGGAGATTCGATACTCATCGGCGGAATCCTCAGGCGGCCGCGTTCCGATGTCGTTTCGGTCCTGGAAGGGATCACACGCGTCGCCGTCCTGCGCCGGCGCGCAGCGCTCCCTCGTCTGCGTCAGACCGAAACCCGCAAGCGCGTAGAAGTCGTAGTCGATCAGCTCTCCGTAGATGTTGAACTTGCCGTAGAGGGCAGAAAAATTGAGGCTCGCGCCGATGAAGTAGGAGAGCTGTTTGAGGTCGACCGCCTCCGGCTGGAGGTTTTCCTCATCGAAGAGCTCGGTCACCAGATTGGAATAGCTCGAGAAGAAAAGCCCCGGCACCGGCACGCTGCTCACCACCTCCACCGCCAGGTTTTCCTTGAAATGGTAGCCTGCGGAGAGGGCGAGCCCGGTGTAGCTGGAAAACTTGAAGTTCAGGCGCTGGAAGATCATCGGCGTCAGCTCGAACTTACCGCGCTTGGAGTAGGCGCGGCGCTGCACCACGTAGACCGACTCATCCTCGGCGCGGGCGAGGCGCCGCTCGGCCTCCTGCACCATCTCGTCCGAAAGCGCCTTGCGCTCCTCGTCTGAAATCCCGGTCTCACTGGCAGCTTCGGGAGCGACGGGTTTCGCATCCTGAGCCAAAGCGTTTCCGCCCCAGCCGGTCGCCACCGCCACACAGATCACTGACAAAGAGTGTCTCATAGTCATCTCGTCAGAGCGTCAGGCTCAGGCCAGTGTTGAGGAAGTATCGGTAGGTCATGAAGCTCTGGTTGCCGGTCTGAAATGTGAAGTCCGTGAGCCAGCCGTAGGTCATCAGCTCGGCGCGAAGGGCCACCCAATCGCCGAGGAACACCTTCAGCCCGAGGCCACCGGTTCCGTGAAACTGAGCCTCCGAGAACAGCCCCCCCTCGCCGAAACCCTCGTTTTCTACGCGCCAACCGAGCTGCTGCGACGCATCGACCACCGGCTCGGGGGTCCGTTGCCCGTGGACGCCGGCGCCGAGAAACCCGTAGAATTCGAGATTCGCGTCCACCTCCGAAACGACGTTGATCTTGCCGTAGAGCGGAGTCCAAATGACGCGCGCGTCGAGGCTGCCGGTGAGCTGCTCAAAGTCCGGCAGACTGGGGCTGAGATTGCAATCCGCGCCCACCTGTCCGTTGGCACTGCACTCCCGGAGCTTTTCGTTGAAAACCTCGCCCACGATGTTTGTGGTCGAGCCGTTTTGGAACGCGAAGAAGACACCAAAGCCGAGAGTCCGGAGCGGGTGATAGGTGAGGTCGAGGGCCAGGCCCAGGTGCGAGTTGTATTTGTCGATCACCGAGCTCGACAGCATCGCCCCGACCTCGAAGCGTCTCTCGGAGTCGTGGGCGACCCCCTGCACGAGCGGCTGCCGGTCGCCGACGCCGAAATCCGCGTCTCCGAAGGGATCCGGGTCGTAGGTAGGCTCGGGCGCAGCCGAGGCAGAGGACGCGGCGAAGAGGAAAGCCGCGCACAGGAAGGCGACCAACGAAGTCCGATCCATCGGGTTTCTTTCAGCGTTTGGGATAGACGAGTAGGGCCTCCGTCGACCGACGGCTACGCGTTCCGTCGCAAGGTTTGCACCTCGCGGCAGCCAATGTGGCGTGAATGCTATTCCCATTGCCCTGCGCAGGCCGCGACGGACGGCGCTTCGCCCGTCTCGGACCGCTAGCAATGGGCACTAGCACTCACCAGCGCCGACCGCAATGGGAACGATGTCACGCCGCGGTGGCCAGCTCTTTCAAGAGCGGGCCGGAGACGTAGTAGAAAATCGACTGGCCAAAGCGAATGCAGTCGCCGCTGCGAAGCTTCGTGAGCTGATGCGGCTGGAGCTGAACCCGGTTGATGAAGGTGCCATTGGAGCTGCCGACGTCCTGAACGGAGACCGGGTGCTGATCTACGTCCCGGGCGAAGTGCGCGTGCACGCTCGACACGGCAGGATCCGCCACCACGAGGTCTGCCGAGGAGGCTCGGCCGAGCGTGATGTGCTCCCAGAGACTCTCGGGCTTCTTCTTGAGCGGCAGAATCTCTCCGTCTTTGGCGATGACGCCACGCAGCTTCTCGATCTGCTCGGTGCGCTCCGCCTTCATCATGGCGATGGTCTCGTGCATGAAGACCATCGTCGCCGGCGGCGCGTCCTCAGACTGCTGGTCCTTTGAGGTGTCTCGGACCACCTCCTCATCACTGCCTGCGGGAACCGGACACAGGAAATCGATCCCGGCCAGTCCCGCGAGGAGCTTCGGATTGTCCTGCAGCGCGCTCAAAGTCAGCATTTCACATGAGATATAGACGGTGCACCGGAGCCACGCAATCGAGGTTGAAAGGCTGTCGACAAACCGCTACAGCGACGTCGACTCGTACGAGGGGAAGGTATGGCACTCAAAGAGGTCATTTCGGCAGCGAACAAGCGACCGGCGGTGGTCGACGACTGCGTTCGTCTGATCGACGACGAGGTGAGGGCCAAGGGCGGCCTCTCCGGCGTGGCGGTCAAGGGCGCCTATACAGTCGTGAAGGCGGTCAAGCCGGGCATCATTCGCGAAGCCGCGGATCGACTTCTCGACCCCTTCGTCGAAAAGCTCGAGCCCTTCTACCAGGACTGGAAGGACAACGGCGGCGGGTCGTTTGACGGTTTCCTGAGCGGCCGCAAGACCGAGGTCGCCAATGCCCTGCTCGGCGTCACCGATGAACGGGCCGCACGCGCCGACAATCAAACGCTCAAGAAGGCCTACCAGAAGCTCAGGCCAAAAGCCGTGGGCCACGTCGAGAGCGCGGTCCCCGGGATCGCGCGCATCATCGAGAAACACGCACCCTGAAGAGCGATCCCGCCCCGGGCTCGGACTCGACGTCGATCACACCCCCCAGCGCCTCCACCGCATCCCGGACGATGGCGAGTCCGATGCCGTTGCCGTCGTATCGGTCGCGCCCGTGGAGGCGTTCAAAGGGTCGAGCGGGAGAACTCGAGGACGTCGTCCACGAGAGTCTTCATCCGCTTCGCGCCGTCGAGCACGTATCCCAGAAAGCGCTTGCCTCGTTCGTCAAAGGCGTCCCCGTAGCGTTGCTGAATGATCTCGATGTAGGAGGAGACCATTCTCAGCGGTTCCCGTAGGTCGTGGGAGGCGACGTTCACGAATTGCTCGAGCTTTCCGCGCTTCCGTTCGAGCTCCCGCTGTTGGGTCACCCGGTCCGTAACGTCCATGAACACGCCGAAGATCCCCACCACCACGTCGGCGCGGTCGAACTCGACGCGACCGCGTGCTTCGACCACACGCGTAGCACCGTCGCTCCGAATCAACCGGAGCTCGAAGGCGAAGTCGCTCTTTTCCGCGATCTCCCGGTTGATGTGCTCGCCCACCGACTCCCGTTCGTCTGGATGATACAACGGGATCGCTTCCGGTGCAGTAGATCACCCCGTTGCTCTTGGCGATCGCATTCCACTTCAGCCAGACCCATCCGCCGGTGCACGTCTTGAAACGATTCTCAAACTGAATGGTGGGGTGGCCCTCCTCCATTCGCTTGAACTGCTGAACCGTTCGCTCGATGTCGTCCGGATGAACGAGCTTGATGAACGGACTCGCGCAGATCTCCTCCGCGTCCCAACCGAGCGTCCGGTGCCAGCCGGGCGAGACCCAGCGCATG
This sequence comes from uncultured Bdellovibrionales bacterium, assembly GCA_964468125.1. Taxonomy (GTDB): domain Bacteria; phylum Myxococcota; class XYA12-FULL-58-9; order XYA12-FULL-58-9; family CAYXVF01; genus CAYXVF01. Next base: position 50,301 of record CAYXVF010000038.1, read on the forward strand.
TAACCGTCGCTCCCCGCGATGCAGAAGAGATCGTGCGATTCCATGATGAGCGACTGAATGTCCTCCTGGGTCACTTCTGCTCGTGTCATTGAGGCCCCTCAGCTCGCTTCGCTCTGGAGCACTCGCTCCCAACCGATCAATTCGGACACACGCTCCGCCGAAACGGCTTCGGAGAAATGAAAGCCCTGAACCCTGTCGCACTCGCGGCTCGTGATGAACTCGAGCTGGGCCTTGTTCTCGACCCCTTCGGCGACGAGTCTGAGCCCGAGCTGTTTGCCGAGGGCGATGAGCGCTCCGGTCACCGCATCGCCATCGGAGCATCGACCGAGCTCGTTGATGAAGGCGCGGGGTCAGAGGGTGGCGGATGCTGCCCTTCTATTGCGTTGGCCTCTGGGCGCAAGCATGGCTGCATCGGCTCGGATGAGTGCATCCGAAAGCCAGCGGAGAAACTCGCGCCAGCTCATGCCGAGGAAACGCTCGGCTTTGAGTGTCACGTGGCGATAGAGCGTGATTAGCGTGTACGCCGCTCGACGCAGCACCATGACCACAAACGCAGCATCGGGTGCATAGGGAGTCCAAGGCTTGTCGTCTTCGAACGCGCGGCGAAAGAAGCCC
>CAYXVF010000039.1:0-1464 GCA_964468125.1 uncultured Bdellovibrionales bacterium
GCTGCTGCAGATCGCTGCAGATCGAGCATGCGCTTCGGCTGCATCTTCTTTCCGCTTTTTTTTTGGCCAGCGATCCCGTTTCAAAAGAACCAGGCAGAGCCAGAACAGCTTTGAGCGGGGTTCGGTCGTTGGCCCGCTTCCTGCTGTCGTGTTTGGGCATGAATGCGAATCTCAATCCCAAGCGTATGCTCGAGTCGATCCACGGCAAGGGCGCTAAAGTCTTCACGAGCCGCCACCACGCCCGCTACTTCGAGGACGACAAGATCTATCACGTGCTCTCCCGGGTCGTCCTCGGCATGGCCCTTCTCGTCCCGAGCGATGAGATCAACGCGATGGTCGCCGGTGTCTTGGGGCACGTGCAGAAGCGCTTCCCCGAGCTCAAGCTCTTCGCGCACGCGTTTCTTTCTAATCACTTCCACCTAGCACTGCGCGGCCCGGGTATTCCGGAGTTCATGGGGCAGCTCAAACAGCAGATTTCCTATCGCCTCAAGCCACTGATCGGCGACGCTTGCTTTGGACGACTATGGGAAGAACGCTATGCGGCGACGGCCCTCATCACGGACGAGGACCAGCTACGCTGCCTCGAATACATCCTGAGCCAAGGAGTGAAGGAAGGGCTCGTCGAGAGGCCGGAGCAGTGGCCGGGCGTGCACTGCGCACGGGAAGTGTTCTTTGGAGAGGTCTGCCGGGGCGGTTGGCTGAACGCAACTAGCTACGGCGAGGCGAAGCGAGCTGAGGCGAGAAAAGCACCCGTGAAGCGAAGACCGGTGTCGAAGGCCGAACACACCGAGGAGGTCGTCATCACGCTCACACGCCTTCCCGTGTTCGAGGATCTAGGAGAGGAGGAGTATCGCCGACGTGTCAGCAAAATCCGCGAGCGCATCATCAAGAAGGGCAAAGAAGCACGAAATGGGAAGCCTGCGCTCGGCGTCGATGCGGTCTTGAAGCTTCCGCGCAAGGCCCAGTTCGAGGCGCCGCGACCACCGTGGTTTGAGGACCGAAAGCCGATGATCGCATGGTCGAATCCGGAGCATCCTGAGACCAAAGCGTATCTCGAGCGATACCACCGCGCCCAAGCGGAGTACGACGCCGCCTCACTAGCCTACCGCGCCGGCAACCGAGAGGCCATGTTCCCGACGGGTATGTATCTTCCTCCGGTCTCCCCACGGCATGGTCGACGGCTACTTCAGGCGGCATAAGCGTAGAGAGCAAGTCGGGTTTGGAGACCGTGGTTGAGCGCTCTACCCTTGCATCCTGGCGCTCGCGCTTCACACGCCACATTCGAGAAAAACGTCGCTCGGCTCGAGCTCACGGCAGTCACTCCTATTGCGTGGGCTCCTAGCATATCCTCGTCGCCCCGCCGCAATTGCCGACATTCTTGGCGAGCGTAACCATTCTCAGGCTTCAAGCCATTCAGCTCAACAAGGCGGATGCTCGATTTGCCTTCGATTTGCCTCTCCTTTA